>CAYURD010000005.1:0-60170 GCA_964446865.1 uncultured Glaciecola sp. | reverse complement strand
TGCTGCATATCCACTTTTGCTTCCATACTTAATTCACTCGATTGCAAACTTTCAAAATATGCAGATAAAGCCACAAGTTTTATTCGTTGGCTTAAGGCATCGTTATTATTGTTTTTAATGAGCGCGTCAAAAAGGGATATGGTCAGCGTTTTGACCGACGGAATATCGGCATTTTGGCTATGTTGGAATGCTAGACGATTTAAACGCTCACTCAACAATAACGCTTTTACAGTATAACCCGATACAGACTCTGCACCAGTAATAGGGTCAAACGCTATCCCCATTCTACTAGGCATGCTTTCACGCGTACGACTGCTTCCGTATGCTTTAGGCGGAATTAGTGCAAGGATTTCATTCGATAAACGCAAATACTCAGCCCCAGCACTCTTAAGTAACAGTGTTAGCGCTTTTTGTTGTTCTTTAGCGTCTACAAAGCGAACATTGGCCACTTCTCCATCACGTTTCACTGAATATTCATATTCAAGACCTGAGATTTGTTTAACCAATGCATCTAGTTGATAACGATGCGAAAAATATATGGGGACTAGTCTTCTTTCTAAATCAGAGAAATCTTGGGCATATGGCAGATTATTCAAGCCAAATTTTGCTAGCGCAAAATCTCGTAATTCAGTGACACGCTCAAATTCTGTGATAGGATCGCTGCCATTATCCCATAAATGACCGTCAGCAGAAGCACGTTTAGCAATGCGCGCGTCGGGATCTGATTTGTACAAAAGCCCGTCAGATTTTGCTTTTGCAACCAAGCGCAAAAGCTCAACTTTCTCATCATCTGCAGGTGGGAAATCTTGGTAGCCATAAGCAACAACATATTTATCCCAAACGCCAATGCCTTTGTCATAAGCGTCAGACAAATCAATTTTGTTATTTTTTAGTTTGATTAAAGGGTGCGGATAATCCATCACAGATGCACGATTGTTCTCACTAGCCGCAAAATTGTGAGCGATACCGATAGTATGACCGACTTCATGTGCGGAAAGTTGCTTGATACGGTCAAGCGCTAGGGCAAGTTCTTCAGTCGTATCTGCATTTTCGTCAGGCATATTGGGAAAAGGCGCGCTAAACCCTGTGGCAATTAAATAGTCTTGACGCACTCGCAAACTACCTAGTGTTACGTGCCCTTTTATGATTTCTCCAGTACGGGGATCAATCACCGAGCTTCCATAAGACCAACCTCGCGTAGCTCTGTGCACCCACTGGATCACGTTATATCGAACGTCCATGGGATCAGCATCTTGCGGCAACACTTTCACTTGAAAGGCATTTTTATATCCGGCTGCTGCAAAAGCTTGATCCCACCAAAGCGCACCTTCTTTTAGTGCTCCCATCACGGGTTCAGGAATGCCCGGGTCTAAATAGTACACAATAGGCTCAATCGCTTCACTAACTTGAGCCTCTGGATTTTTCTTTTGCAAACGGTGACGAGGAATAAATTTTTGCTCCATATTTTCATCGATAGGGACGGAGTAATCCATGAAGCTATGCTTCCAAAACCCCGAATAAGGATGAAAAGCACGAGGCGTATAATCATTATCAGGTAAGGCTATAAATGAATGATGCAAATGCACCGTTACACTCTTAGCATCAGGCGTCACATCTCGAATATATTGACCTTTTGGGCTTCCACTAAAGGTCACTAGTGCCTCTAACTCAGTGTTAAGAGGAAATGCCTTTGTTCGCGGTAAATATACTCCAGAACGAGACTTATCTAGCTTATAATTACCTTGACCAGAGCGGTCTAAGCGCTGACTCACACCATGAATATCCGACAAAAGAAAATCGGTGTAATTAACAACGAGAGTGCCATCAGCTTCTTCTGTAAACGTAAACCCTGCAATGACAGAGTCTGCAAAAGCTTCATCAATGCTCTTTTTTTCCGCCTGATTAAGACTGCTTGCCCTATAATGCGTATTTAATTGATTAAGCAACAATTTATTACCAAAACGCTTAAAAGCAACCAGCCGTGTTTGACCGAGTTGCCCTCTGTCTAAGCCAATATCGTTTGAGCCAATGCCCTGAGGTAAGCTACTTTGAAAAATAAACTGTGTATTTAATTGCTCTGGCTTTATGCGCAAAAAAATTGAATCGCTTGAATTATCATATTGCAGGCCAATCAAGCCTTCAGACAGTGTTTCGACATTATTTGCCATTGTCCCAAAAGGTAGTGACAAGAAAAGCGCTATCACTATTAATAACGGACTTATTATTTTGTTTTGCTTTTGGTATTTCAACAATCTTCTCCGATTATGAATTCTATTGATCCATATCATTATAATTTCATGCGTAATCTATATAGTAGACTAAACTAAATAGTACGATTAGTCCAAGTGCGTACTAACGCAAAAACTTGCAGCAATATAAGCATATAAATAATGAACTCTAAAAAACTTCACCTTGTTGAAAAATCAGAAAAGATTGAATCTAGTTTTCGTCTTTTACTTGATGATTCAACTGCATTGCAAATTGGTGATAAACCTGTTTTTGGCGCGCAAGTCACCATTAACGAAGCTATTTTGCAGTTTATTGGATGTACAGTACCCGCGGGCATGGTAATTGGTTGGGTAGACTATTTGGACGAAAGTAAATTTGCCTGTATCACTTCACAAAATCACTACGTAGAAGCATCAAACTTCCTGCATACACATCAAAATCAACTTGTCATATCTAAACCGATTACCATCATCGATATCCACAAAGATATGCAAAAAAGTAATGAAATCTTAACGTTCAGCCAAGCGAGTTAAATAAAAAAAGCGAATGGCAAGTGACCATTCGCTTTTTAATACTCACCAATCCAACACGATTACAGTTAACAGCGCCCTTATTAAAGACGCTGGCCGTTTGTGTTGAATGAATAGTTAGTCAATAAATACAACTTTGTCTGAATAAGACCCTAAAATCACCGATTTAAATCGCTCTTCAATCACATGACGCTTAACTTTCAAGGTTGGCGTAAGTAACTCATTTTCAATCGACCATTCTTCATTAAACACGACAACACGGTCAAGACGCTGATGACTTTCAAGTGTGCCATTCACGCTTTGCAATGTTTGAGCTAATATTTCGCCAATTTCATCTTTAGAACTGTTACGGGCTTCTTCAGACAGCACTAATAAGGCAATAGGTTGAGGCAAGTTAGTACCTGTCACACAAACTTGCTCGACAACAGGATTTTCCATGATTTTTGCTTCAATAGGCGCTGGTGTTACATACTTACCTTTTTCTGTTTTAAATATGTCTTTTAATCGCCCGGTAATAAACACATAGCCATCATCGTCTATTTTTCCTTTATCTCCCGTGCGCAAGTAATGGTCTGAGGTAAATACTTCGTCAGTCTTTTCTTGTTCTTTGTAATATCCAACCATATTACAAGGGGCCTTCACTTGGATTTCACCATCATCTGCGATTCGTATGTCTACACCACCATAAGCGCTGCCGATTGCGCCTATTTTGTCGTGTCTAAACGGTACGCTACTAGTGCCGTATGCGCAGTTTTCGGTCATGCCCCAACCTTCAGAGATATTTATACCCAGCTTACTGAACCACTCAATAGTCGCGGGTGCAAGTGGCGCCGAGCCAGACGCCCATAAGCGAGTACTGCCAAAGCCTAAGCCGTCGCGAACCTTTTTAGCAACGCGTTTACCCACAAACGGAATACTCAGTAGCATATTGAGTTTTTTCTGAGGTAATTTAGCCAGTACGCCCATTTGGAATTTTGTCCATAAACGAGGCACGGAAATAAACAACGTTGGCTGGCAATCCCCTACATCGCGTGTAAACGTATCTAATGATTCTACAAAGTGTAGCGTCATACCAGAGTAATAACTGGCCAGCTCGATCAAAACACGTTCGGTAATATGAGCCAGAGGTAAATAACTCATTACCCTGTCATTTTCGCTGACATTGAGCGCACTTAATGAGTTTCTAGCGGCCCAACACACTGTATTGTATGTGTGAACAACACCTTTTGGCTGCCCGGTACTGCCCGATGTGTAAATGATCGTCATGATATCATTCATGTCTGGGATAGGATTAGTATCAAGTGGTTCAATGTCTGTGAACTCATCCCACGACACTTTTGCTTCTATTTCAGGATAGGGAAAGCCAACCGTAACAAGGTCAGAGGTGACGGCTTCTTTAACTGCATCTGTGCCGTCTAGTTTACCAATAAATAACATGGGACACTCTGCGTGCTCGATAACATATTGGATAGTGTCTTTACCAGCGGTTGCAAATATAGGGACAGAAACATGGCCAGCCATCATAATAGCAATGTCTACTATTAACCACTCAGCACTGTTTTTCGCCAAAATAGCAATTTTGGTGCCTTTAGGATAACGGTAAGTTTCAATCCGCGCCGCGACTTTTCTGGCAAGTTGCATGGTTTGTGACCATGTAAACGTGCGAGTGCCACTAGGTGTCGGCTGTGTCATATAAACAGTATCTGCATGAGTTTTTTCTTTTTCATACAAAACTTCTAGTGGTGAGACTATTTTATCAATCGTTCCTACTGTGTTGTCGAGCGGCATGGGCTTTCCTATTTAGCTTTTTACAAATCATTTACATTATACGTAAGTTTAATTTATTTCGCTCAATTTGCTACACCTTTTTTATGACGATACTAAACAGGAAAAATCGATGCATTTATTGTTATCCTGTTTTATTCGAAGGTATTACTAGGGTATAGACTTTTGTTTCGTGATTTATTGTCTACAAATAAAACGGCAAATCACAATAAACAGGATGTAAATTAAGTACTAAATTGCGATTCTTGGCGCGTTAACGCGTTGTCTTTTTACAGAAAAATGTGGAGAAAGGCTAAACAAATCACCGTTTAAGCCCACCAATTGATGCTTAATACCAAAACGCTTTGCAATATCTGCGCACGCGGCTAAATGCTCGGCTTCACCATGCACTGGAACAACGCAAGTCGGTTGTACCCAATCAAATAATGTTAATAAATCTTGTTCATTTGGATGTCCTGACGCATGAATGGTGTGCTCGCAATCTGCCGATTGCACTACCTTCACTTTTCGTTCTTCTAATAGATCGGTAAGCTTTTTCACTGACTTCTCATTACCTGGTATCACAATAGAACTAAAAATAATCGTGTCACCTTCCTCTAAATCACAATCCCGGTGTGTATTTTGGGCAAGCTTGTATAAACCAGCTCTTGGCTCTCCTTGACTACCGGTCGCAACAATTAGCACCTCATGTTTTGGCAAATAACCAATGTGTCTGCGAGGCGTAATTTTATATTCGTCAGGCCAAAAACCAGTCGTCCTTGCAACGCTAACCATATTTTCAAGTGCAGGTCCCAGCAAGCACATGTATCGGCCTGTTTCATGCGCGATTTTAGCCAAGGTGATGAGACGGGCAATGTTACTGGCAAAACAGGTTACAACCACCCTATTTTGCGCTTGACTAATTATATGCCCCAAGCCTTTTTCACAGTCACTTTCTGACAAAGAGTGACCGGGTCGTGTCGAGTTGGTCGAATCACACACCATGGCATCAATTTTTTGATGTTGAAGCGCAGTGAACAAGTGTTTTTGTATACCCTTTCCAACAACAGGCTTGTGATCTATTTTCCAATCTCCTGTATGTAACACACGCGCTACGGGTGTGCTTAATAAAAGTGCGTTGGCCTCTGGAATCGAATGCGTTGTGGGTAACCATTTAACGGTAAATGGACCAATATCCAGTTCGTCACCGGCGCTAACTTCCACAATAGGTAAATCAATGCTGAGTTTGGCTCTATAGGCCTTTCTTCTGAGTACTTCTGCGGTAAATGCGGTCGTGTAAATTGGACACTGCAATTGTTCCCATTGCGCCACCACGGCGCCAAGATGATCTTCGTGAGCGTGAGTTAACACAATACCGCATAAACTATCACGTCGATTTGAGATAAATGAAACGTCTGCGGTGACCATGTTATGGCGCAGCACCCCAACTTTATCGTCGTCTTGTTGTTCTAAAGGCACATTAAAGGTGACGCCACAGTCAATCATGAGCCATTGGTCATTGTGACCATATAGATTTACATTCATACCAATTTCGCCGGTGCCGCCTAGAGGTAAAAACCATAACTCGTTTGATGAAGGTGAAATTTTCAATTGATAGCGCCCTGTTAAAACAATAAAGAGTAAGAAAAGCTATATACGGTAAAACACTTAATTAGTATGAGAAATGATGACAAACAACGTGGCATGATCTTTACAAAATAAAGTTTACAAAATAAAACGGCTCAACATTTGTTGAGCCGTTTTTTAATTACTACTAGTTTACGTTTAAAACAGGTGCACTGCACCTTTGGTGTTTTAGAACGTCACTACCATAGGGTCTGAACATGCGTCAGTATCGTCACATACCATGTAAGTGAACTCTGTACCCACTGCACGACGGACTCTATCTCTATGCGAACCATGGTTGTCGCCAGAGTATATCTCTTCACCATTTCGGTAAATAGTCACGGTGTCTGCGTCTGTACCTGTATAGCTGAAGTCAACTCGCAAACTACCAAAGCGAGATAACATGGCACGCTTAAGAGACATTTCAATATTATTACTCGACACCGAAATAGTCTGACTTGAACTGCCTGTCATACCTTCTGCATCAGTGGTTGTGAGTGTAACAGTGTATTCACCTGTTTCAGGGAAAGTATGTGTCGGGCTTGCTTCATCGGACGTCATACCATCACCAAAGTCCCAGAAATGACTAACAATATCGCCATTTACGTCGGTACTTTCATTTGTGAACATTACGGTTAGTGCTTCCTCTTCAAATGAAAAGGCTGCAACTGGCGGTGTAGGAGATACTTCACCGATACCAGTAATATCTAGACGCCACGAATTAAGTGTACCATCGTCACCGTTGGCACTATCTAAGACGTTTAATGTCCAATCACCCGTGGCAACTTCACCATTAAATGCACCCGTAGTGTAGCTTTCTACAATATCGTCAGAAGCTCCACCTGCGCGCTCTCGCAACACAACTTTAGTGCCTGCTGGAGAAGTTAAGGACACGGTCAGGTCACCGCTGAAGGTATGAGTAATATCAACACCGACTTCCATACCAAACGCCGTTATGTCATCTGCTATGTTAAGCACTGAATTCAAGCCAACATTATCTGGGTCGTCCTCATTTGGTAAGGTTGGTGTTGGTGTGTCTGTACTTTCATAAGGGAACACCTGTAGACCTTGTGGCAATATTGATAGGCTAAGGGTTTTAGACTTTTCAATTTCACCACTAACCCCAGTGACAGTCATAGAGTACATGCCCCATGGCGTGTCATCCATTGTTGCAACGTCTACTGTAAACGAATCTCCTGGCGCAACGGTGTCGGCAGACAGCATACCTAAGCCTGAATCGTCAACAAGCGTCAACGCTATATCGTCACTGAATTCAGCCACAGAGCCAACATCAAATGTAAATGTCACTGAATCACCGGCTACTATTTCCGCACTAGTAGGAGAAATATTCAGCCTAAATGACGGAGTAGGATCAGCATCTTCGAGCGCATTTGCTGCGTTTAAACGTTTACCCGAAACTGTTTTGCCATCAGCCCATGCGTTATCGTCACCCGTGTTCATTAACAAGGCTTTCATTTCTACCGCGCTTATTTCAGGATTAATTGACCAAACCAATGCAGCCGTGCCTGCAACATGTGGCGTAGCCATTGACGTTCCAGAAAAAGATGAGTATGTGTTATTTGGCGTCGTTGACCAAATTGCGCGACCTGGAGCGGCTAAATCAACAGATGTCAAACCAAACGAATGAGTGGCATCGCCATCATTACGATTTGTGCTTGCTACCGCTATTAATGATTCATTGTCATAACTAGACGGGTAATGAGGGCTGGCATCGTTGTCTGTTCCACTGTTACCGGCAGCAGCTAAAAATAGAATATTAGCTTCACCAGACGCGGTAATCGCATCTTGCAATGCCGCACTAAATGGGCCACCGCCCCAACTGTTGTTGGTTGCACGAACGTTTACGCCGTTATTTTTCAAAGCGGTGAAATAGTCAACACACTCTATAGCACCTGCGGTAGAGCCCGTGCCTGCTGCACTTAAAAACTTACATGCCGCAATAGAAACTTCGTGGTTTACGCCCACAACACCTATATTATTGCCACCGACAGCACCGATAGTACCAGCAACATGAGTACCGTGGGAGTCGTCATCCATTGGGTCTGAGTCACCGTTTATGGTATCAATGCCGTAGATATCATCAATATATCCGTTACCGTCATCATCAACGCCATTGTCAGGTATTTCGAGAGGATTACGCCACATGTTGGCATTTAGGTCTTCGTGGTTATAATCAACCCCCGAATCAATAACCCCAATAACGATATCGCGAGATCCAGTTGTGGTGTCCCAAGCTTCTACCGCGTCGATGTCCGCGTCAACAGTACCACCATCTTGACCGGTATTATTGAGGCCCCAAAGATCACCAAACCGAGGATCATTTGGCGTTAACGCTTTGCGCCAAGTGTAGTTTGGTTCAACGCTAGCAACAGAGGGATTTTTTTCAAGCAGCTCAATGGCTTCTTTAACTGATTTTCCGCGTAATTTTAAATTGGCAATACGGCCATTTAATAAGTTAGAAAATCGATCGTCTATTTCATCTCGGTTAGCGTCAGATATACGAGCGCCGACAGATGAACGAGCACGCATCTTGTCAAATTTATTTGCATTTTCTTTGTAAACAACAATGACTGAGTCATCGAACAATTCGGGACTACTTGCCGCAGTCGCGCTAAACGCAGACACTGAAAGCACTGGCAGCAATGCCAAAGAAAGTGCTGATAGTTTGGTTTTCATAATATTATCCTAGTTGATATTAATATCGTTTATTTTCACTTAGATACAAATACCACTAAGACTTACAACAACAGGCTTTATTTACACAACGACGCAAAGGTAATCGTATTTTCACCGCCAGTGCCAGCCTCTTTGCTCAAAATACAACCTAAGTACCACCAAAAATCGTGTAATTTTAGGAGCTTATAATATTTAAGTACTAGCATATTGAAATGGCGGTGGAAATAAGGGATCAAAAAAATACATCGTTGACAGCAAAAAACGTTAAATTTTTGTAAACAAATACAAAACCAGTTTGGTACCTTAGTACCAAACGGCACATTTAATGTACAAAACCAATAAGCAAATAATCGTCATCCATATGTTTTTATTACAGTTTTCAATTAATACTTTAGGGTGATAGCAATTTGCGACACAAAGATATTATATAGTCGATGTAGTTATATAAAGTTATTGAAACTCACAAGGACGCGTACAAACGTGCAATGCCCATTCTATTTACCATCATTCGATAAATTTCAAGCCACGAATGTTGTCAGTGATAATGCTGCAACACCAAAAGGCAAGGTACTTTGTTCTGTGATGTTAGTGCTCGGTTGCAGTATGTTTGCCCTTCCAACTGATGCTCAAGACCTATCAACTACAAGCGACTTAGAAGACTCTGAATTATCACGAAGTCTTTCAACAACGGTCAATTTTACTGGTGCTTTAGGCGGCACTATTACGATTGGTCAATACGGCCTATACAACACAACAAATATTATTCAGGCAGGTAGTGACAGCAATGCGATAGAAGTCACTCAGCAAGGTAACAACAACGTTGCTGAGATAACTCAACTTGGTCTTGATAACAAAGTGGTTTTGCATCAACAAGGCGAAAATAACTTATTTCAGATTATCCAAGATGGCAATGCTAATACTGCTAATGTAAATCAACTCGGCGGGCAAAACTTTATTGTGCGTCAAATAGGGAATGAGATGGTTGTTAACATAACCCAATACCAAAACTAATAGGGTTATTAAGCAATCATCTGTGGAGAATACTGTGAAATTTACTAAAACGAATGTAGCTGCAGCACTTATGTTAGCGTTTGGTGCCAACGCGAGTGTTATCGCACAAGAAGCGGTTGAGAACAAAGAAGACAACTATGTTGCAAGCAGTGACTTTATGGCTGCTGCGGCTGGTAACGTGATTGATATATCACAAGAAGCACCAGAAGGTGCGGAACTTGGCAACGAAAGCATAGTCACTCAGGAAGGTGACACTAATGGTACTCAGTTTGCTGTTGTGGGTGACGGCAACCTTGTTGAAGTCTTGCAAATAGGCATCGACAATACCGTTATTGGCGACATGACTGGCGATAGTAACGAAGTACTCATCGAACAGGATGGTGAAGGTGCCACCGTCGAATTAAGCGTAACCGGTAATGAAAATACCTTTACGGCAGTGCAAACTGGCCCACCAGCTTTTTTTGGTATTACGAACCGTTCGATCAACGCGGTAGAGGGTGATAACAACAGTATTTCTGTTACATCTGGCGATTTTGGTGGTCATTGGGCAAACAACACGGTTGTTGGTTCTGATAACACTATTACCGTTGAACAGTATAATGAGTGGAACGAAGCTTATGTAAGACAACTTACTGGTGACGGTAACACAGTATCTTATTACCAAGATGGTTTTTACAGTATTTTTAACATGACTGAACTAACCGGTAATGACAACAGTGTGGATTTAAGCGTGATTGGCGCTGGAGCAAGACACACCTTCGCTATAATCGGGTCTGGCAACGATATTACCGTTGAACAAGTAGGTGACGATAACATTTTTGATATCGGCGTATTTGAAGGTGACGATGAAACAGTGCTTGTCCAACAAACCGGTTCAGGCAACATGGCGACTACCGATACACTTGCTAGCGCGGCAAATACTTACACTATTATCCAAGAAGGTAATAATAACGAAGGCTATGCAGGGTCATCAGGTATATTTAACAACCTTTCAGTGACGCAAGTGGGTGACGATAACGTAGGTAGCACAGTTAACTTCAATGGCTTTGTTAACACCGTTCAAATTGAACAAACGGGTAATGAAAACTTAGGCTTAGTTGAAGCGGTACTAGACGACGGTGTTGCTGCTGACGCAAATGGTGTGTTATTGCAACAAACGGGTAACCAGAATGATGCCGCAATCACCCTTGCAAGAGTAGGCCAATCAAATGGTAACATTGTGACAGCCGAACAGTCTGGCGACTTGAACATTCTTGACTTAGTCATTAATGGAAGTGACAACACCGTTAGCATTATGCAAGAAGGCACAGGCAACTGGTTGACAGCTGAAGATGGCGGTACATTCCAAATGATGGCAAGTGATACCACATTTAATGTGACACAGGTCGGCAACGACAACTTAGTGGTTGGCTCAATTACAGGTACTGGCGGTTCAGTGACTGTTTCACAAACAGGTGATTTTAACGTTGCTGTTGTGAATCAAATGTAATAGTCTTTATCTAGGTAAAGGGCGCTTACATATATTGACATTACACTTATATGTGGTGCCCTTTTGTGACCTATAAATACTCAGTTACATACAAAACACACGGAAAGTTGTGAACTCATGGCCGTACTAAACTCAATAAAAAGACTAAGTAGTTTACTCTTCATTTTTTTTTGTCTATGTGCAAACACGCAAGCTAAGACAAGCGAAATTGAAATATCAGGTTTAATACTAGATAGCACCATTAGTCGGCAAGGCCATGACTTTGCCAATCAACTCAGTCGTTTTTGGCAAGAAATCCCCAATACATTTGGCAAAAATGTGGTGGTTAAAGAAACTATCGTGCCCCAAGCGGGTACGCAGGTAGACGTGATTTTTGATAACAAAATCATATTCCGCACTTATTTTGGCAGGCGCTTGCAGCCATTAGATCAAAAAGTAAATCAAGCTGTCGTTCTCCTCGTAGATGCAGTGGCGCAAGCTGATTTAAAAGAAAACAATCCCGATTTAGCAGAAGACGAATGGTAAATTTATGCGAATAAGAAGAATAACAAAAAGCGCCTTATCAATGGCCATATTGCTTAGCGCAAACACGGCGATAAGCTCAGAATTGGTGTACACCCCCATAAATCCAAGCTTTGGTGGGAATCCATTAAATGGCAGCTTTTTATTGAATAAAGCAAATGCACAAAATACGCATTCTGCGCCCACTAATGTGCGAACTTACGGCGATCGCCTTCAAGATTCACTTGAGAGAGCATATATCAATAGGATAGTGAGAGAAGTCACCAACCTTGCATTTAACGAGCAAGAGTTTGACGAGAATGGCGACCCTATTCCAAGTATTTTTGATGATAATTCGTTGTTTGTCAGCGGTGATTTTCAAGTGGAGCTTATTACAAGTAATCCAGATAGTTTAATTGTTGAAATTACTGACACAGTGACCGGTGAAGTCACCATTGTAGAAATACCGAGGTTTGGCTAAACAAAATGAAAATCGTATTAGTTGTATTCGCAAGCGCAGTCTTGCTAAGCGGATGTTCTACACTGAGTAAATGGGTACCACCTGCAAAGCAAGAAGCTCAAGTTATTGAAGTCGCCGACACCTTAAGTGATATAAGAGATTTACCCAAAGCAGTAGGCCGCATCCCTGTATCAGTTTATGGGTTTAGAGACCAAACCGGACAGTATAAAACAAGCACGGGAGCAAGCTCTTTTTCTACCGCGGTGACACAAGGCGCAACCTCAATACTAATGCAAACCTTAGGCGAAACTGACTGGTTTTTACCCGTGGAGCGTGAAGGCTTACAAAACATTTTAACAGAACGTAAAATCGTGCGAGCAGCAGCACAAGAAAAAAACCCAGGCGCTGAGTTACCGCCTCTGATGACTGCCAATATTATTATTGAAGGCGGCATCGTTTCTTATGATACTAATTTACGAACGGGTGGTTTTGGTGCGGAGTATTTTGGCATTAGCTCTTCAACGCTTTATCGAGAAGACCAAATAACCGTTTACATGCGCGCAGTAGACGTGCGCACGGGGCAAGTGTTAGTGTCTGTATCGACCAGTAAAAAGGTATTGAGCCAAGAGATTAGAGCTGGCTTGTTTAGATACATCTCGTACAAGCGACTATTAGAAGCTGAAGCTGGCTACACCACAAACGAACCTATGTTTGAGTGTGTAAAACAAAGTATCGAAAAAGCAGTGAGTGAATTAGTGCTAAAAGGCATTAATTTAGGAGTATGGAGAGCTCAAGCCGCTTAAGGCTTCAGCTCTGTACCCTCTGAATTGCGTTTGTTTCAAGCGACCATTTAATTAATTCCACTCGATTACGGCAATCTGTCTTTCTAAAAATACTATACACATGGGTTTTAACTGTATTAATACTGATGTGAAGTTGTTGTGCAATTTCTTTGTTTTGTGCGCCCTGCCCAATAAGCGACACGATCATTTTTTCTCGACGCGTTAGCGAAGAAGCCTGTTCATTAGGCAAAGGGTTTATGACGCTTTGTTTGCTTGTTTCGCTAATTAACTGATGTAAGACCTGCTCCATCGTATCTCGTTTAAACCAAGTTTTACCCGACAACACTTGCTGAATACCTTTAAGGGTGATCTCAAGCTTGTCATTGGCATAAAAAACACCTCTTAAACCATGTCGTAGAGCGATTTCTTCAAGGTGTGAATTATCGGTACTCACACCAAATAAAACAGCCTTTGATTTATGAGATGTTTTAAATATAGCCTGCTCAAAAAAGGTCGGATTATTAGCATGCAGTGCATCGACAAAAATGAGCTTATAAAACGAGAGTGCGTCGACATCTAAACAATGAGTGCGAACAATGAGATCTAGGCCACAAGCATCAACGAGATCCAAAAAATGCGTTAATGATGAGTGTCTTGAGCCACCAACTTCCGTTTGTTGATTAGTTAATACAAATGCTTTTGATTGAGGCATATGAATTCCATTTAGAATTTTTCGTACTTAATTAATTCTTGTTATATTTTAATACGATAAATTGAGTCTACCCTAATTTATGATGAATTAGAATGAGATACAAATATTAAGTGAAATTTAAGAGAAGCGAGACCAATTGATGTTCCTAACCAATCGGCCTTCCCTTTTTCTTCACATTGGTTAATATAGAAAACGATATGAATGTACTAGCACACCGAAATTACACCTTAGATATTGTGAGAACCTTAGCCATAGTATTAATGGTTATTTTTCATTTTATTTACGACTTAAAATTTTATCACTTTGTTGATTGGGACACACCTGATGGAGATGGCTGGCGGCATTTTAGATGGCTCATTATCACCCTCTTCTTTTTGTGTTTAGGTGCTTCATTAACCTTGGCTCATCAGGCTACATTTATTGCCAAAAAGTTTATTTTTAGATGCTCACAAATTGCAATTAGCGCGCTTGTGATTTCGGTGGTAACTTATTTTACTGTCCCCAAAAATTGGATATTCTTTGGCGTACTTCACTTTTTAGCAGTATCAAGCATAATAGTTGTTGGCTTTGTTCGATATCCGCGTTTCTGTTTTTTGATAGGTAGTATATTTTTACTAGTTGGCAGTTTTAAGCTTTTACCGGGAAGATGGCCTTTTAACATTCTTTTTGATAACTTACCTTCATATACAAACGATTATGTTGGTATATTTCCTTGGCTAGGCATGGTTTTTTATGGTGTGTCGCTTGCTCATTCATCATGGTTTAAAAAAGATCCTATTAAGCGCTATTTTGCTAGCTTTTTAAACTCCTTGGCGCCTAGCTCAGATGGCCCAGATGGCCCAGATGGCCCAAACGGCCCAAACGGCCCAAACGGCCCAAACGGCCCAAACGGCTCAGCTCACCAAGCAAACAGTAGAAAGGCATTAATAAGTAAGATTGTGTTATGGCCAGGCCAGCACAGTTTGAGTATTTATTTACTTCATCAACCTATTTTATTGGGGATTTTATACCTTTTCACTCTTTGATGCTTGCAGGTAAAAGCGTCAATTTATTTGACCTTCACCACTGTTTGTAAGGAATTTGTCGCGCATTTGTAGAGAGCAACTGTATGCTAATACGCTGTTCATCTGTTCGAATTAATACTTCAAAGCCCAAAAATTCCGCTGTTTTTTGCAAATTATTAAGAATAAGCGCTTTCTCAGCCGTGCTCGTATAACTGACTTCGGTCTTACTCAGCCCTTGTGAGCGCAATGTATGCTTGATATACCCTGAGTATTGAGTGTAGAAACGATGAAACTGACTAGCTTGTTCAGGTGAAAAGTAGTCAAATTGTACTTGATAGACAACTTCAATTGTTTCAAAAGCCTGATTGACTGAGCCCTCGTCTACAGATTGAGATTCTTGCTCATTTGAGATACTGCCTTGGACTGACAGCGCAGGGTGAATACTGTTGTTGCTAAACGGCGCGATTGCACTTGCTGTTTGCTCAGCACAAAACGCTAGGAAATAGACGAATAACTGGCCAAGCAAAATATACATAGATAGCTTCTCACATTATCTTAGCTTCATAGTGTAGTCTATCAAGCTTGAGCTTAACAGCCCTGCTTGATTAACCAAGCTTGCGTAACATTTTCATTATTCACTGATATATCGGTTAACCAAAGGCTACCTTTTTGTAGCATATATTGCGCACTAAATTGAGTTAATTCTGTGTTGTGCAATTGTTTTGCTAAATAATAGCCAAGTGTTTGATCAAACCAATATGGAAAAAGTCTGACAAGCGATTTATTAGGCGCGTACAAGGATAGTAAATCTTGTTCTAGTGGCAACTTAGCACCACTAACCACTCTAATTAATTGACTATATTGCGCCATATACTCGGTCGAGTTCACGTGCCCGGGTTTGTTTAACATGATTAAATTGGTGCCATCTAAGGCAGCCAGCCCCACATCTAAGCACTTATGCATATATCTCAAAATCTTTTCATTCGCCCCAGCATTTTCTTTATTATGCAAAGCAGCGTTTTCGTTTGGGAAATAAAGCACACGCTGTGAGCCTTTTAGATCAGATAATTCACTGACTTTTTGAGCCACTGTAGATGCCTTTGGCGATTCATTTTTTACATCGACAAGCTTACTTGTTTCAGCCCTCAAATTAGTCTTTTGCACCTTATTGGCATAAGGTGGTTCAACATCACCGTGACTACCTAAAGTTCCTAACAAAGCGCTAGGCTTAGCGGGCTTATTCTCGTGTGATAACGGTATAGCTTGAGGTGACGGTAGTGGTATATCTACAAACACTAACCTTGCAGTATTAGATATTGCTGCTTTAGGAAGTTTGTTTTGCGTATGTGTTTCGTTTTCAGCTTTCTTCTCGTTTACACGTTTTTGTGCAAGCATTTTCGCTTGTTCAATCGCCTTCTTATGATGATCATCTTGTGATGGCTCTTGAAAATACGCCACATCAACTATTATTGTCACGATAACAATTAAAATCGACGCAATCGCATATTTAAGGTGAGAAGCAAAATCCGCCATTATCTTGATGTTAAGCTCGACAAAGACGCGAGTTCCATTTTTTGCGCTAACTCACGCAAAATCGCTTGTTGCTGAAGCCTTTTCTCATTTTCAGTCTGCATTTGATTGTTAGTAAGCTGTGATTCATTCTGTTGTATGACATTGACGGTTGATTGCTCGTTATGACTTTGCGAGGCATAGCTTGGCATGGAATTGCTTGGCGTGGAATTGCTTGGCTCATTGTTAACGATGTCATTCGCATCATCAAAACTTACTTCGACGCCCTTTAGCTTTTTTGTCGCTTTTTGCAATAACAGTTCATCTTGTGCAGTCGCTAGGTTTTTTTGCACATTCGCAAGCTCAATACTTAGCTTATTTATCTGCTTTGTTAACATATCAATCTGTTCTTTATTAGCCTTCTCTAGGGCCTCGAAGTTTTGAACAAGGCCATTAGCTGCAGCATTAGACAGGCTTGCTTCCTGTATATTTTGCGTGTTTTGTAAGCTAGTTGGGACAAATACATCAGTCCACCAATGTGTAAATGTTTTTGTTTGCGCCCCAAGATAAAGCAATGACATTAATGTCACGATAATAAATAGTACTTTCATTCTGATGTCCTTTTGTTTTGCTACGCTTCTTCTATAAGCTTGGCATTGGCAGTCTGCCTTGCGCTATTAACATGCTTGGCAACAAGTATTGCGACAATAGCTCTAACAATTGTTGCTGCCGGAAGACCCACGACTGTGGTCATAAAAGCGATTGAAAATTGACTTGTTAAACTTGAAATTATTTCATTGACGTTCTCTGGGCTTAAGGCCGTGGACGACAATGTACCAATCCCTAAACTTATGCCTAACAATGTGAATGTTAAGGCTAGCGTTGAAATTGCATTGGCTACTTGTGCACCAACTTGCGCCCAAAATTCAATCTGGTGTTTTTTCCAAATTTTTATAATGGAAAAGCTCGCAAACAATAACAAAGCACTAAAGCTTAAGCTAAACGTTGCACCAAAGTTTGCTCGCATCCAGTTAACGATGTCTTCAAGCTGCATGTTAGTCGCAAAACTAATAAGCGCGAGTGCGATCACGACAACACCTAAGCCATACATCACATTGCCAAATATATGACTTAGTTTTTGTGCATCTCTTGTTAACAACATGCTTTTTTTTATGATTGGTAACATAAAACTCACTCCTAATTAAACAAAGACCAGCTCAATTATTGGCTCTTTTTTTGAGCAAATGTTGAGCAAATCACCCTTCTAAGCCGTCCAACTAACATAGCCTTTTAGTATGCGCCGAAAATATACCGCTGCGATTTATTTTCGGTAAGCCATACGTGAGTTAAGTACAGCATCATTGCTGATATTTACATTTGCTAACCACTGCTGAGAGGCACTACGGTTTTGTTCCGCACCTGCGTGGACTAAAAAAGTCTGTTCATATTGTGCAAACGCGTTAGTTACTAAGGTTGATTGAGTGTTTAGCAAGCGTTCGTCGCGCATGACCATGCGTTCCATGTCGGTCAATTGACGTTGGCGTTTAGTAATTTTACTGAGCCGTTGAGACATATCTAAATTCATGTCGAGCATATCATTGATAAGTGCTGCTCGTTCGCGCTCTAGATTTTGTAGGCTAAGCGTATTCGGTTTTGTATTGGCAAGGCCCTGACTACTGATGCCGCAGGCTAAAAGAAATACCAAAGCAGTACGATTAACTCGAGTCATTACCGCGCTTTGTGTTTGTTTATTTTGTTGATTGAAGTTCATGTGATGTCCTTACAAAAATAGGCTGACAGAGTTAGCGGGCGTCGTTGCAGGTACTGCACTAAGCGCTTCTGCATCTTGACTTTCACTAATGGCAAATTCTAATGATTGAGCATCAAGCGCAACAATTTTTGCCATATAACTGAGCATTAATGCTTCTTGGTCAAGTAATGACTGTTCGCTTGAAGCTTGCATTAACAACTGACGAACGTATTCTTGCGTGCTCACTTCTACGCCATCTACTGTTGCCGCTAAATTCGCTTTATGCTTTGAAATCGCTTGTTTTAATTGGTCAATTTTTTCAAGGTTAAGGGCAAATTCTGTCGCATATGGGCTTTGCTCGCTGTAACCATCTTGTAAAAGCGTGTCATCAACTTGTTGAATAACTTTCTCCATCCTTTTGCGCGCTTCTTGCTGACTAAGCTTTAACTGATATGCTTTGCTGTTTTGCTCTTCGCTAGCGTGCGAATATAAGCTTGATAACACCTCTTGATACACATCAATTTTGCTTTCAAGTTGAGATTGTCTTAATTGCTGACCCATTTGCAATAAATCTAAAAAACCAGATTTTAATTGTATTAATTCAACTTTCTGGTCAATCATTTCAGCACTAGCCTCATCAGCACTGGCGGCTAATATCGACTGCAAGGCTTTAATTTTTTGGCTTTGCTCAGCAACTTGTTGTTCAACAGTGAGCAGTTCACTCGCCATGGGCGACATCTTAAAGTCTTGCTGAATTCTTTTTTCAATTAAATTTGCTGGTAAATCAACAAGGGTGTCTGCTGATAGAGGCTGCCAATCTTGATTGCTGCCCGCTTTTAGAGATTGCGCACTTGCAATTTTGCTTTGTCCAACAACAAGCGCAGCAAAGAGTATAAAAGTAAGGGGGAATAGATTTTTCATCACAGCTCCTAATTCAGTGACCACTTGCGCTGGCGTTTAAGCTCGGCGCGAAGAACAGGGTTAATGTTTAACATCGCAATTGACTGCTCTGACAGCTCTTGTTGTTTGATAAGCGCCGTTGCGGTATCTACAAACGACGAGTAATCATCAAATAACAAGTCTTGTTGTGGAAAGCGCGACCGAAACTCGACCAAAGACTGCTTTGCAGAGTGCATATCTCCTGCCTTAACAAAATTAAACACGGCTAAGGCATTAAACTGCATGGCGATTTGATTATCTGGGTGCTGGGGTGAAAATGCGATGTCGCCAACACAGTGACTAGCGGAGTGTGCCAGTGTCAAATATTGACTAGGATTAGCGGTGCTTAAGGCTTCTTGTAAGTTTTGTACTTGCGATATGCATTGATTATCCATACGCTCGTAAATAGTCGCATATGGCTGTGACTGAGGCTGTTCAGTCATGCCACAAGCACTTAGTATTAACACGCTCAGAAATACGACAGATATTCGCTTTGTTAATGATTCGATTTTATCTGTTTTACCATTTTTGGTTTGAACAAAAATAGACATTGTTATCATCTCCTATTAAGTCTTACTAATAGGTATGTAACGTTTAGGGAAATTTTTGTGAGTAATGGGAAAAAAATATTTAATTTTATTTTTTTAGCGCTAAGTTAATGCCTCACTGCGTTAGTGCCTTATTGAGTTACTGCGTTAACGTATGCGTGATAATAAACATATCTGGCTCATTCTGTGTTTTCTCAATCCATTGTGAGAGCGCCATTTCGTCATGTAATAGTCCTTGCTCATGCATGCTAAACAAATAAGCATCTAAAGACTGATAATCTGCTGTATCCAGAGACCTCGAACTAACTAAAAGATTATACTGGCGAGACATACTTATATTTTGCGGCAATGGAATTGACCAGATTTTAAATGCAGCGAGTTGTTGGAAGTCGCGTAGAATTTGTTTTTGCTCACGACTTTGCTGCACAGATTGCTCGGATGACCTTAATAGCGATTGTATAGATGCAATCTGTGCCTTGTCTTTGTCACTATTTTTTATCATGCCATCATCATGATGCGATCCAAACATATAATCTAATTCGATAATCGCCTTACTATCAGTCACCATCCACACATTTTCTACGCTGCTTTGCGTGATAAAAAACAGTGCGCACACTTTATTTATTGCCGTGTCAGGTGTTTTACTAATGCCTAAACTTAGAATATTACCTGCTTTGAGAAGCGTTAGTTCGGGAATATGGCATGTCGCTTTATTTTGTGAGCGATGTGCAACATGAATATAAGTCTGTGCTGTTTTGCTCGCATCATTTTTTGAATGTGATTCGTGTTTGCTATCAACGGCTTGTTTTAGTAATACTGATTCACTGATGTAAAGCGTTAAAACAAACAAGCTGACAGCCAATAAACTTATAACGCACCAGCGTTTTATATTACGCTTTGTTTCAAGTATGTCGTTAAATTGACCTGAGTCAAATTGTCTGTGCGTGTGTTTACTAGCATCAGCATCCAAGGGAAAAGTCTGCTGCTGATGAGTATCTAGATAAGAAGCCCCAATCACCCTTTCTTTTTTTGCAGCCGCTTTGGCAGCAAAAATTTCGTTGGCTTTTTCAAACTCTTCGTCACTATCAATAACATCGTTATCAACGTTATCACTTTGATGATCATTTTTATGGTCACTTTGATGGTCATTTTTACGTGAACACCTTAAATCAAAAACACTAAACAGTTTAGGCAGCTCATCCAAATGACCAATGGGAGATAACTGAATAGGCGAATCAGATATGGGGTTTCGCAAATTATCTTTTGGCACTAAAAAGCAGACTGTTTTGCCTTGAGCTTGCCACTGCGAAATTAAATTTTGTGAACGGACACATTTTTTGTGTAAATCATCTACCATCTCAACGTGATGATTAAAAGTATTAATACACCCTGTGGCAATAAATATCACATCATTGCTTTGTTTACTGTCATTTTCACGGTCATAATCAAGCGCTTTTGCATGATTTTTAGCAATATCATTCGCTTGACTCAACAATTGATTAGCATGTAGATAGTGAGCGATATATGCGCCTAACTGCCAACTGCTTCCTTGCTCAATATTTTGAGACAAGTCTATTCGATAAGCACAGTCTTTAAACGCTTTATATATTATCCCTTGAGGAGCATGCACAAACGACGCGTAGTCTTTATTAATGCCCGCAAGGTTTGAACTAGTTGCAAGTGTGGCGACTGACCTTAGATCACCATCGCTTAATTCGCTTATTGAACTGACGCCAACCAAGCCTTTTGTTGTAGCAATGTATACTTGCGCTAGCTTTTTACTCATATCGCGTAGTGGCAGTCAATTGTGTAGGTGCTCTAATATTAGGTCAAATATATTATGCTGTCAGCATCAATAAACGATGCATAGTATTCGCTTTTTGCACTGATGATGGTCTGCAATCGATTATCAACAGGATTATCTAAGTGAAGTACCAAAAAAGTCTCGTTAGATTCGGTATGTAAAAATACGCCTCTGTCGTATTGATGCTCATCCATATGATCCATGGTAACAATCACATATACATCATCGCTATGCTGCTGGTCATGCACAAGCTTAATACTAAACCCTATACCTTTGCGTACAAAAGAATCGATATTTGATGGCGCCGAGCTCGCCGCTGCTTGACTATCGCTAACCACGGCACCAATGGCATTTAAGGCGTTTTTGTACCATCGGCGGTAAGTTAAATGCTGATTGATAATAAGCATGTCATGCTGACTTTGATTACTGTGAGGATAAAGCGCAGTATTAACCACCGCTTGCATGCTAAGTAGTTCAGCCTCTGGTTCTAGCTTATATTCTACAAGAATATTCTCTTTCGCTGACAATAAGCCATCTAACTGCGCTTGAATAATAAAGCCATGTTCCTTTTCGTTCATCTTATTCACTTATATAAAGTTTGGTAAATTCATCTAAGAATATGAAACGGTCAGCTTCGAAATTTTTACTCTCAAAGGCATTCGACTTATCTGCTTGTTTAATCAGTGTTTTTAAACGCTTGTTAAGACTAAACAAATCCTTTGCGCATTCAAGATATTGCTCTGTATCCACTAATGTTTTAGTTGTAAAACCTTTTCGATTTATTTGTTGAAAGGCCTTCTTCATTTGCATCAGCATATTGGCAAACCATGGGTTTGATGCCGACAATAGTCCCAGCTCTTTTTCACCTAATGACTCTGCGTTATCGATGTCTTTTACTAAGTTGACCAACGATTGATAATATTCTGACTGTGAGGGGATATGTTTTGTTAGCTTAAGCAGTAAAAACATCGCTTCATTCATTTCTTGGCGATCAATAAGAATATGACAAAATGCATATAAAGCTTGCAAATTACTTGCTTGTAACGACACTAGCGCTTTTTTAATAGCCTGATAATCTTGAATTATTAACGCGTCTATTTCGCTTGAGTGTGCAATTGCCTGATTTCGCTTCGCCTGAATAACTTGGTGTTGAATCTTCCCAAATAGGGTATTTCGAATATAGCTTAACGGCAGTCTTATTGCCTCGTTGTCATTGTCACACAACAGGGCGATTAGCTCATACTGAATTTTGCTAAGGACCTTAATCTCTTGTGTAAACAAAAAGACATTCAAGCCATTGTCCTCATTCACTTGAAGTCGTTCAAAATGCAGGTTTGACTCAGACCACGACAATGAATCGCCTGACGAGTCTGCATTTTGATCAATTGACTTGGCAAACTGCACTTGCGTGGATGTCTCACTAATCTCTATCGCTTTAAAATACGACAAGGTTTCTTTCAGTGTATTACTGTATTTTCCAAAGCCTTCATGTTGGTTATGACATTGCCAAAATTCCAATAAGCTTTTATCTTCACTACATTGCGTGGGCCTACGTTCATACCAGGATGCCAACAAACGATAGCGCTGTTGTAACTTGAGCGCAGGAAGATGTTCACCCAAATACTGATATATTGTTTTTTGTAGATGAGTCGCAAAATCTGAAATTGAATTAGAGCCTTTATCTAATAAAAATGTTGATATATCGCTAAGTAAATTAGGAACACAAGCAATTAACCATTCCATAAAACAAGAAAACAAATTGGCTCGATTGGCATTTAATAAAAATTCATGGCGGTTTATGCACATCTTTAATTGAGCATCAAACAAACTCATTTTAGCACCATTAAAAATGACAAGCGTATCGTCTGCTCCCATACCCAAATTTTGAGTCGTGCGAGTGGCAAGTGCTTGCTCAAAGTACTCAACAAAGCTATTTTTAGTGTTGACTTCTTGCAGCCAATAAAACTCAATCAACGCTTGTTCCGGCTCTAAAACACTCGCTTCTATATTCACAATTGCCCAGTTTAAGTGTGCGAATTCATAACACAAATTAGCGTAATTTCGGCATACTAAATGTTGAGCAATTTTACCTACGGTTCTTTCTGAGAATTTATGTGCGCCATGTTTACTTGGTACGTCTCGTAACATGTCAAACTCGGCTCTAAGCTGCTCACTCACGCCGTACTGCATAATAAGATTACTTTGTACTTGTTGGGCATTTTCCATTCTAAGATTGACTACTTGCTAAGCTTTTGGCTGGGTAATCATTTTCTAAATATGAAATGGGTGAGTGACGCATACTTGTATTATTATACGCAGATAATTGAATTTGACTGTCTTGATAACGAATATTACAAGGTAATATTAGGGGCATTTCACCCGCAAAAGGCACTGTATCAATCTCAAAGTCATTGGCATCTTGTAAAGGAATTATCATTGCGTTTTCACCCAAACGAATAAGACATAAATCGACGTAGGCTTTCTTTTTTGACTTTTTAACATCATTTACGTCTTGCAACAGCATTAGCTGTTTAATGGGGTCAAAGCATAGTTTTACTGTACTTTTTATCACGTTCAGTTCAGTCATAAGTGACAAGGCATTATCGGGCCAGACTTTGTTTAAATCGTTTCGAGAAAGCAGCGCATAGTCAGCCATGTTGTGCCGCAGCTTGAGTAATTGTCTACCATCGGAAATTGACACCTTTAAATTGACTGACACAAGCGGCTCACCGCCACCGATCCTTAGCTTATCTTTATGTTTAAGCGCAGTAACATGATTGTGCTGCAATGCAAGTTCATTTAAGTAGGTGCCATTTTTACTATTTTCGTCAACAATATAAAAGCCCGTATCTATATTTTGTACATAGCACTGTTGTCCCATTCTTGATACACAACGGTGATTAATATAATGCACTGAATCCTGCCCACTAATCCACGTATCGTCGACTTTGCTCGGCATTCTACCTATGTGAACGACTTGGTTTTGACAAACAATCAGACTCGTTGGATCGCTTGAACAATTTATAGTGATAGCGCTTACCTGAGTACTAAATTTTTGATTAATTTGTTTAATGAGCTTTTTGATAGCTTTGCTTTGTTTTTTTAATGATTTTTCTTTTCCTGCTGCGCTCTTACCTTCTATGCTTTTACCTTCTATGCTTTTTTCTGAAAAGCTCTTTGCTGCCATAGCGTGCGCTTGATAAAGCTGCTTAAGTGCTTTTAAAGGATGATTTTGGCGATAATTATTCATCGCCTTAGCAATTTTGTTTCGAATCCATTGTTCATTATCAGATAGGACTTTTGAATTTGATTCTAATCGCTTGATAGCGTCCATTAATTCGATGGCCACGCCATTATTGGCATTTGTATGTAAGGCCTTGGATACAAACAGCTTAGCGGTATTCACATCACTGGCATCAAAATACATCTTAGCTTGATTAGCTAGGTCGTTTGAATCACGACATAAACGCTCCCACAATATTTCGTGACCTTGCCATTTCTTTTTCAAAAAATACAGTACGAAACGAGCTTTTTGATAGGTTTCTAGCCAGTCATCGCCTTGTCTGGTTTTTGCATATTCGCGCAAGTAAAAGTCTAAATATTGCCGTCTTAACAAAATAATGAGTAACACAACAAGTAAGCTAAATAGGATAACATTAGTCACTAAAGATGGCGCGTATGGGTTACCTAGTCTCTTCACAATTAACTGTTTACCTGCTTCTCCTGAATGAGAAAATTCAAAAGATGGCTGAACATTTTGCTGTGTAAAAAATTGCGCGAGGCTATCGTTTAATTGACTGGCGGTTAACGAGGTAGTGAGTCGATATTCACTGTCATATACGGCAAAATAACGGTCGAACAACATAAATCGACGACTAGACATACTAAGCGATAAATTATCGTTAGCATTGTCTGACAGCATGAAAGTGGGCAGACCGTTAAGTTCTTCAAATAAAAAAGATTCAAACCTTATAATATACTGCAAATCGGGCGTTAAATTATCTAAACGTTTTGAAATTAGTAAGCCCATATCTTGACCAAGGCTCACTATGTCGGTGGTATTGTCTTGACCAAGTGCGCTTAAGCGTTCAATCAATCGAACTTCAAACGACAATGGATCAATAAGTCGCACTTGGAGTGCGCCTTCATTAAACGAATAAAGTAGTACTAGTTGAACATTCGGTGCTTTTTCTCGAACAGTTAACAGCATGTCTTGCATTGATGCTTGACCACACCACTGTTGTTGGCAGTCTTGAAAGGCTTTTTGTTTATCAATGACTTGTTCAAGACTTCTCCCTAGCGTCAACGAAAGTCCTTGCTCTACAGCTTGGTCAACGTGTGCTTGTGTATTGTCGGGAACAAGCATAAGTTTCCATTCGCGCGCGTGAGCGACTTGCGCAAAGCAAAACATACTCCCCAAGGCAGCAATCAACACAAACACAACACTATTTATTGTCTTAGTCATTTATATATTCTACTAACCTAAATCCTGTATTTGGCATCTGCGCAGATTTTGCGCGCTGTGATACTAATGATGAAGCAATATCCATTCGTTTATCAAGCCATGACAAACCAACCACTGGCGCTTGGTCGCAACGTTCAATTGTCGCATGATCTTGATCATCTTTTTTTATCGCATTAGATACCGTGCTAGAAGGGGCTACAGCATTACCGATATAGCGCTGTTCTCGCCAACAATCAGCTAACCATTCTTGAGCATTGCCAAGCACATGAAACATCTTATTTATATCAGGTATTCCTTGTGCTGTTGGCATAGTACCATTGGCAAATCGTTGCGCAAGAGAATGGCGGCAATCTTGACAATGAATAGTATATTTTTGTGATGCCATGCTTGTTTGTATGTTGGGTAGATTATTAACTGAACTTGCCGCTTGCTGACTATTGACAATTAGCTGCCATTGAGCAAAAGAAGGCAGACTAAATCGTTTATTTACACGTTGGTTAAGCCATGGAATAAACTGCTGATTAATGTCGTACCATGACACATTGACCTTAGGATGCAGTGGATGATGCAGGGGATCTGTTTTTTTCTGCGTCGAATACTGCTTTACACGTCTGCAAGCGCCCTCTTCTTCACACATGCTATATAGTTGATTGCTCACTTCCGATGCAAATATTTTTACCTCGGGTAAAGCACTAGAAATCACCCAATGAATACGAAGTTTGCTGTTGTTATTTGAATTGCGTACAGGAGAAATAGTGTAAAAACCTTGAGTTTTATCTGGACTAGTTATCTTTGCGTTTACAGCAGCGGGTTCAACAAGTGGGACATTTTGTTGAGCCAACCCTAATACTTTTTCTGCTTGTGTATCAGTATCAAGATGTCTATAGTTTTCTTCGTCGCTTTCATCGTTGCTTGCTTCGTTGCTTTCTTCATTGCTTTCTTCGTTGATAACTTGATTGTTAGCACTACTATCAATATCACGCCCCGTTTGCTCAAAAACATAGTAGACAACTAGCACTAGCACGATAAGACTCGGTATTAAATAGGTTCTAAATACGCTATTCGCCTTACTATTCACTTGAAACCGTTCATTAAGTATCTGTTCACAAAGCGCTGCAGCATCTGGTCGAGCGGCTCTGCCAACTTGCAATAGCTCTTGATACCGCTGAGTGTTTAGCGATGTCTTATTATTATTTAACATCACCTGCAAATATTGGATCCACGCAAACCAATCGTGTAATTGTTGAGCGTTTGCTAGATTTTCTTGGGTTCTATTGATGAGATCTTGCAGCGCAAGTCTGTTTTGTGACGCCGGCTGTTGCGCTTGCTCGCCCGATAAATCAAGGCCATGCAAAAAGCGTTCAAAGGTGTCGCTATCAACAAATCCCTTAGTAAGTAAGCATGTCTCTATTTGCTTGACTAAGGCCTGCAGTTTTGTTGACAACACTGCCTTATCGGCCAATATAGTGTGATCGGCTTCAGCAAGTTGATGATGTTGCACACAATAATCAAGGCAATATTCTGCGCTTGTAGGTCTTTGCTCTTTTTTGTTTTGCAGCAATTGTGCAATCAACAGTATTGCCCATTCTGGCGCTAAATCACTTAGAATATTGGTAATAGTCAAATTGATGTCACTAGCCGACAATGTGGCTAAGTTTTCTATATGCTGATAAGCACTGTGCCCCGTTAACATCCTAAACCACAAAGCGCCTAAGGCATATAAATCTGACTGATGACTTAACGGGCTTGTTATATTTTCTGTCGTATTTGTGGCTGAATTAATGCCTTTGCTTTCACTAGCATCGCTGCTTGGTTGATATTGCTGTGATTCAGTCCAATGTGCTATAAGTTCAGGGCTTGCATAGGATGCAGATACGCCAATACTGGTATTAGTGGAAGTGCCATCAACAGAGGGAAGATGACTGCTGAGTTTACTCACTAGCGGGCTTGTCGTCATTACTAGCGCATTACCAAAGTCCCCTAGGTAGGGCAGATTTTGTTCGTCCAAAAAAACATTTTGTGGCTTTATATCTAGATGTAAAACATCTTTTGCATGCAAAGCAATTAAAGCAGATAAGAGACCCTGAATAATCTTAAAACTTGTACTAAAGCTGAGCTTTTGTTGATGCAAGGCTAATAGTTGATCAAGGCTTTGTGTATAACAAGGCATGACAATATAGGGCAAAACAATATCAGGCGCATCCTCGCATGCATATTGGCCAACATGCATGACTTTTACAATTGATTGATGGCTATCAAACTCAAAAAGTAACTTTGCTTGGAGTAAAAACTGCTCTTTTTCTGCTTGCAGATATTGCGTATTTTTAGATGTAAAGTGTTGGTTTGACTGGCGTGTAGACGATTGGTCAGGTAAGTTTTGAGCGTTTTGCTCAGCCGCAAACAACTTTAATACAAGCGGCTTTTGGAGTTGTTCATCGTTCACTAAAAATACATGGCTGTTGCGCGTACTTGCCAGGTGCTTAATGATCGTATATTGACCAATTTTAGTGCCCACTGCATTGGCTTGCACTTTAGACATTTGATTCTACTATCAATATTGCTTAAGAATTTACATCATAGTATGCAAAAAATGTGCAGAATTCGCACCCATTAAACCAATAATTTTTTATTGAATGCGCTTAGACGACACAAATTGTGCTTCCCATTGCTTGATCAGCAGCGCTTCTTTGTTAGGCTCAGATAAGATTGGGGATTGAATTGATGTGTGAAGACTGTGTTCTGTTTCGCTCCCTTTTATCTCAGCAGCTTGTATGTGGCGCAATACATTGTGCATCCTAATAGATTGAAGCGTCTTAACCTGCCCAGCTAAGTTCATTGTTTCTTTGGCACTATCAATATTATGAACAAGCGCTTCACTAGCGTTCAATTCTGCACGAGTACCTTGGTTATAACGAATATTTCGTAAATGGACGTTTTGTGGCTCCGGGCTTTTTGAGAATGCATGTTGTGAAAAAGCATCTTGCGATAAAGTATCAGGAAAATCAGTAGCTTGGTACACGTGCTCTGTCAGAATATATTCTGTAAGCAAGCATAAAGCTAAAACCATCGTCGCTGCGATAAGCCCTGTCGAAAGATAGCTTTGTGAAAGGTGGCTTTTTGAAAAAGCGTCTCGTTTAATCATTTAGCACCCAGACTCATTATCCAGTCAGGGCTTAAACGTGTTAGTCGCATTTCTTTTCCTGCAAAGGCCTTTTGTATATCAATTAATTGCTCAAACGGTATTTGCGGGTCCACTGCAACAATGACATTTTGTCGCGATTGAACATCGATTATGCTGAGTACTCTATTATTAGTATCAAAATACTTGCCGCCCCAATAAAGCACAATGAATGGCGCTTGTGCTTTACTCTCTGTACTCAGTGTATTCCCTGTATTCCCTGTACTCCCACTGCGCTTTTCTGCACCTTGTTTGTCAGTATTTTGTTTATTAGCATTGGCGGCAATTAACACCTCGTCGCTCAAATCTTGTTTATATAAAGGCGTATTTTCATGCCCTTGTTTACGTTCATCACTAACTTGTGAAGGTAAAGTCATTGAAAAAAGCGCAATAATAAGTAAAGCAAAAAATGCCATAGACAAGCCCAAAGCGACTTCTGTCAATGCTTGAGTGGATGTGTCTTGAAGCTGATTTATGTCATCAAGTGACTGCATGAATTCGCCCTCGTTTAACCCTAGACTGATTTACTGACAGGGTATGTAACGATTAGTGCAATTTTTACTTTTACTATCTATTAGAGCTTTACGATATTGTCAGCGCTATTTCTGTCTATATATCGAATAAATGGGTCAACACCAACATAGGCATGTTCAAGTGTAGTTGCGTTAGCATCGCTAAGTGTAATTTCTAGCAAATTTTCACCGTCAGATAGCATATGTTTTTGTCGATATAAAATTTGAATATCTTCTTTTGCACTATTGGGATCGTCGCTAAAAACGACGATATCAACCTTGTCAGAAAATTCACCTCTTGTTTCATTACCAGAACCATCAGCCATAAATTGCTTAGTTTGTATCTTAAGCGCTATGGTCTGCGCTGAACCATTGATTGAATTTTCTGCGCTTGCTTCACTATCTGTAATCTTTGCACTTTGCAACTCAAGATCATAAATGGTGATTTGCGAGAATTGTTGATCAATAAAGTCATAATGCTCTTGTGAAGAGACCGCTTTGATTGCTTTAACTAAATCAGTAGTGGTGGCAAAGCGTTCATAGCTTGGCGTGAAGGTTTCGAGCATGCCTTTTAAAGCTTGATTAAACGCGTCATAACCTATTCGATCGGCAATCGCCATCATCACAATAGATCCCTTTCGATAATGAATATAAGATTGATTTTCTGCTCGCATTAGTGGCATTTCTTGCAAAAATTCTTGGCCTCGTCCTCGTAAATACGCATCTAATTCGTAAGTCAAAAACTTACGCATTTTGATTTCACCATAGCGCTCTAACATCACCTGCAATGCTGCATATTGACTTAAGGACTCAGATAAAACAGCGCTGCCTTGAACGTTTGCAGGCACTAATTGATGCCCAAACCACTGATGCGCAACTTCGTGCGCCGTCACATAATATACGGGGTCAATTTTAGTGGTATCGCGCAAATCACTAATAAATCCGATTCTTTCAGAATAAGGCACTGTATTAGCAAAGCTTTGTGCAAAACGTTGATAGCCAGGAAACTCGATTATCCTGAACTGTTTGTGTTGATATGGGCCAAAATGCTGACTAAAAAAATCGAGTGAATCAATACTAGATTCAATCATTCTATCTACATTCCAATAGTGCTCTCGATGATAATATACTGAGATATCAATCCCGTTGTGAAATGCCGTCTTCACCTCTAAATCAGCAGACATGATGTTATAGAAATTGAGCATCGGTGCATCCATTTCATACACAAAGTAATTTCTGTCACCGTCGACCCAATATTTTTGCAAATAACCTGGCGCAATGGCAATTTGTTCAGAAGAAGTAGAGAGTGTGGCAGTAAAATCGATTAAACCAACATTCTTACCAAACATACTTGTTTGATGATGCTTGGTGTCTTCTAGAAGATTAGCCCGCTTAGGTGGCCCTAAGTCATTTTTTCGTCTCTCGTATGGGTCAGTAAGGTAAAACGATGTATTCACACCAAAAGAAGGCAGAAGTTGTGCGTTATTAATGAATGTGCCGTTTTTCACTAAGCTAGTGTCTTCGTTTGCATCCTTAAAACCCCGATGATGACGCGTCACTGCCACTTTTAACATACGCGTTTCGTTTACTTGCATCGGTTCGTCAAAAATTAACCACGCTGTTTTTAACTGTCGATCATAATCACGTATTGTTGCACCGGTAATTTCTGTTGCGCTGTACATCGGGAAATTAACTAAAAACTTGTCAATGACTTGTGCCGTTTTATTCTCAAGACGTAACTCAGCGATAGCTTCTAATTTTCGAAGGCTGGGAAAAATAGCCACATTAATATCAACTGCGGTTACCGTAGGGACAGGATCATCCTTTAGTTTATCAAAGGTTTTTTCATATAAGGCACTAGTTTCGAATCGAGTGTTTTGGTTGCTAAATTCATTTAAGACCCGCGTATTATAATGAATAATCGTACCAAAGCTGATAAAGCCAACAATGCCCATTACCACCAATACTTGCCCGCGTTTGCCTAAGCGGTAGCCTAACAAACTCATTCTTTTAATGATGTTGGTATCGGGCCCACGCTGCCACATCGCAAAACTAAAAGCCGATAAAACAAGCGCAAATGAGCCCCAGTACAACAAATACATGTGCTGTGCTTGCATTGCCCATCCATATCCATTCATATCAGAATATTGCATGAGCGGTGCTCTCGCGTAGCGAAACATGTTGTGCTCTATGCCTAAAGCTGTAAACGAGAGATTAACAAAAAAGTACGACACGAAAATTAGCATCCCCACGTATTTATTGGGGCTTAAGGCTTGAATAAAAAAAGATAAGATCGTTAACAAAAGCCACTGCGGGGCAACAAAGTAACTCAAACTTAATGCATATTGCGTAATATCAACCGCTAAATACCCTCTAAAAATTTGATTGGCAATTGTACATAGCATGCCAAGTAGCAAGACAAGAATAACCACTAAGCTAACGGCAATTAACTTTGACAGCCAGAACGTAAAATTTTGCACTGGCATGCTATCTATTATGTCGCCAATTAGTGCGCTACGCTCTCGCCAAACAACTTCGGCGGTATAGTAAGTCACCACAATCACTAGCGAGAGTGAAAAAGCGTTATTAATAAGCGTGACCATGGTCTGTGTTAATGGCCAATCGGGTGCATCATATAAACCGGGAGGGTCAATAAACGAGCTAACAATCAACACACCCGCGATAAGCAACAGCACAATAAACGCAGGGCTTAAAATAACCTGCTTGACTTCAAATATGACCCGAGTCCAAAACTGCATCAAATCAGATGTCGCGCTATATTTAAAATGAATATCATTGTCGATGGGCGCTTGGTGATATAAATCCACTTTACGTTTTTTGTCTTTTGCTGTGGCAACTTTTAGCGGAGAAAATAGGCGACCTAAGGAAAATAGAAGGATTAAACCAACACTCAGCCATATGATGCGGTTGTAAAGAACCGCGCCAGTTAAGCCAACGAGCTCAGTATTTTTTTCACTGGGCGTCCAATAACTTGTCACATCAAAAAATGTGCTTACGGCAAAGGGATCGCTCAAGGCCACTATTGCCTTTTCGTCAGGGTCGCTAAAAATGGACGTAGAAATACTAAATAGAACGAATAGTGCAAGCGCAAAAAGATACACTGCCATCATGCTTCTGAAGCGAAGTGCAACCGCAAAGAACATTGTCGCTACTACAAAATAGGTCGGTAAAGTAAACACCACGTAGGGTTGCAAATACCCTAACACATTAATTGGACCGACTTTTTGCGGATCAAGCCAAGGCATTAGGCTGCCAATAAACAGGCCTAAAGGCACCATAAAAGCGACGAATACAACAATCAAATAAGCGCCTAAAAATCGTCCTAATTGATAAGTGAAAGGATGGATTGGTTTAGTATAGAGAATTTCACTCATGTTGGTGACATCATTGCGAATAGCTGTCTTAGCAACAAAATTCACCACCAAAAACATACCAAACACACCCATTATTACTATTGTCTGAGCTATTGAATATGGACTATTAACATTTATGTTGCCGCTCAAGCCAATTTGCACGTTCTCGATGGCGACAGACAAAAAAGGGAAAGTAAAAAATAATAGCATGGTCACAATAAAAGAGGGTTGGCGCACACAATACTGCCATTCGAACTTAAGCATTTGAGTGAACATCATTATTTACCCTACACCGTCATCGGATCAGCAGAGGTCTGCTGGGTGGCGCGCTGCTCTTTTAAGATGTTAAAGTAGGCGTCCTCTAGGCTTGCAGGCGCCGATTCAAATCCTACAGGCGGATCATCAGCTAACACATGTAAAACAGTTCTACCAGCAAACAGACGTTTAGAGATGATATTATGACTTTGCTCAAAAGACTCGAGTTCTTCTGGTAGGACCGTTTTACGCCATATACGGCCATCCAAGCGATTGGTGACTTCTATGGGGTTACCTTGCAATAGAATTTTGCCGTTGCCTAACACGGCCATATCAGCACATAGCTCAGATACATCATCAACAATATGCGTTGATAAAATAATCACTTTGTCTTTCCCTAGGCTGACCAACAAATTGTGAAAACGATTTCGTTCTTCTGGATCAAGCCCCGCAGTGGGTTCGTCCACAATCAATAAATCAGGATTACCTAATAAAGCCTGCGCAATGCCAAAACGCTGACGCATCCCGCCCGAGAAAGAACTGACAGATATTTTACGATGGGAGTACAAGTTAGTCTGTGCAAGCAGGCCTTCAACCGCTTCTCGGCGTTCGCCCGTATGATTTAGCCCTTTTAAAATCGCAATATGGTTTAGCAAGTCATAAGCGCTAATACGAGGGTAAACACCAAATTCTTGAGGCAAATAACCAAGGCGTTTTCGCAATTCGTCCGCCTGATTAATCACGTCAATATTATCAAAAGTAATACTGCCCTGATCGGGTAATTGCAATGTCGCAATTGTGCGCATCAATGAAGACTTACCTGCACCATTTGGACCTAATAAACCAAACAGTCCTTTTGGAATATGTAAGCTAACATTATCAAGCGCAGTCACGCCATTGCTGTATGTTTTATTTATATTTGAAATGGTGAGCAACTTACATTCTCCTAGTCAGTCATTTCGCCACGCAAATCGACAGACATTTGATATCCCTTTTGCGCAAACGACAAGTCATCTTTACTGAGTAAATAATGCAGTTTAGCTAGCGCGGCCTCGGGTGTGATGTCTTTTCCTGATATCACCCCTGTGCTTTGTAACATACGACCGTTAGCATAGCCTGTCATATTAACGGTACCTCTTACGCATTGAGTGCAGTTAACTATTAAGACGCCTTGCTCGGTGGCGCGTTTTATTTCTTTGAGCAGATCAGGGCTTTGTGGTGCATTACCTACCCCATAGCTCATTAATATCAGTGCATTAACAGGCTGTTGAATAATATTGGTAAAAACGCTTGCGCTTATACCTGGATACAAACTCAACATACCAACTGGTTGACTTTGTACATTCGATACTTGTAGTCGATTTTTTGATATTGGCAATCTGGAGACGCGTTTATTAAGCTCGATTTGGATACCAGCTTGCAACAGTATGGGAAAGTTTGGGCTGTCAAAAGCATCAAACCCATCAGCGTCAGTTTTGCGTGCCCTATTGCCTCTCATTAACTTGTTATTGAAAAAGAGCGTTACTTCATCTATTGGATAATTAGCCGCAATATACAATGCATTTAGTAAGTTTGCTTGGCCATCTGAACGCAATTGCGCCAAGGGTATTTGCGACCCAGTCACAATCACCGGCTTTTGCAGGCCTTCAAGCATAAACGACAATGCTGAGCTTGTGTACGCCATGGTATCGGTACCATGGAGAATAATAAAACCGTCAAACTGTTGATAATTATCGGCTATATCTTGCGCTATCATTTGCCAATCATCAGGTTTCATGTCACTAGAATCTAGCAAACTGGGATATTCATGAATGGTAAAGTGCGGCATTTCATCACGCCTAAACTCGGGCATCTTTTTAACTGTTTCAGTCAAATAGCCTTTTGCAGGTACGTAGCCATTTGCCGAAGGTTTCATGCCAATGGTGCCGCCGGTATACGCCACGTAAATGTGTTTCTTTATCATATCAGTCTTTAGGCCGCTTTTATGTACATGTTTTGCATCGCTTCTAAGCTAGCTTGTTGCTCATCGTCAAAAGGCCCTTGATAAACATATGCGGCTAATACAGCCTCGGGCAATATTGTTTGACCTGACTGCAGTTTAGCAGCCATGAGCTGTAGCTGTAGCTCTTTAAATCGTGCTTGGGTCCCAATATTTAGCTCAGCAAAAGGCACATTATGTAAAATAGCCGCTATCATCGCGACATCACTTCTATTTAAGCCTTTTAGAATGGCCAAAGGTTCTACCTCTCCTTTTATCCATGCTTGGTAACGACTGGGCAAATCAGGCATCGACTCAATCGCTTCGGTTGACTTAAACCCTTGTAAAAATGTAAAAAGTGATTTAACTGTTTCTTGCTCTTTGTCTTTTTGCATTTGTTTGATGCAACGCGCAAAAGTATCTTCCATTTTAGCCAGTTTGGGCATGACCTTTTTACGCGTTTGTTCGTCTACATCAATTAATCCTTTGGCAAGATCAGAGTGAGTTTGCTCATAAAACTGAAGGTCACTCATATGCCCAGCAGCGTTAATTTTTGCAAGTACGTCAGCCACTTTAGCATCAATTTCTTGCAACTGTTGCTGTTGGGCTGATTTTTGCTGGGTAAGATCTTCATGATATCGACTAAACAACGAATCGTTGAGCTCTCTGAAAGTTTGCCATAGGCGATTATCTATAGACTTCCCTGCAAATCCTATATCCTTCCATTTTTGTTGTAACACTTTTGCCTGATTTGCCGCTTCTTTCAAGCCGTTTTCATCTTCTAAGCTATCGACCAGTTTTTGCGCTTTAACAATCAAACTTTGCTTTAGGTCGGCATTGGCTTTTTGTGCTTGATTGATACGTTCATTCAAGGGTCGTAAAGCTTTGCTAAATTCTCGCTTAACTGAATTTATCTTACTTTTATCGAGCTCGCCTAGTCGACTAAACTTTGTTTTTAAGGCGCCGACTTCTTTTGCTAAGTCTTTGGCGCTTTGCTCAATATCAATCTGTTTGGCATCATTGATAATACTCTTAGCTGTTGATAGATTGACTTCACGTTGACGCTCAAGCTCAGCAAAAAATGCGCGCACTGGCGCAAAGGCTTTTTCAATAAGTGCATCAAAGGTCTGATTGTGTTGCTCGTCTTCGGGAGTGTGTAAATTACCAAAGCTCGTCCACTCTTTTCTTAACTGTTTTACCTGCTCAGCGCGCTCATACGGGTCGCTAAATCCTGCAGATAATATTTCCTCAACTTTTTTAATTAGTGCTGGTTTACGAGGCTGCGCAATATAAGCCTGCCAATCTTGCAGCTTCTCAACTTCTTTTAAGGTTTGTTCGTAGGACTTTTGCAGCCTCAAAGACGCAGTTTCAGCAACACTTGCGAAGTTATTTTTAAGGTGAAAAAAAGACCCTATAGCGGGTGTAAATTTACCTTCATTAATTAGACGATTGATGACTTTTAATTTAGCCTCAACTTTGTATTCTTGCTTTTTTTTGCTGTCTATTAATGTTTGTTTTTGTTTGTTGATTGTTGATAACACGCTGTTAAAACGCTTGATGATAGGCTTGGGTAGCATATCATTTTTTATTGTATTGAGAGACTCGAACTGTTGCCGCGCTTGTTTTGCTGTTTGCTCCAAAAAACGTATCGGATCAAGCTGCGTTTCTTTATCAGCGCTATCTTCATCTTCAGTTTTATTTGCATCAGTTGTATCAACGGTTGTTTTATCTAGCATCGTTTGTGCCTGCTCAATAATGCCATTTATGCTGTCAAGATCTTGCATTAGCGCGGGTAAATTATTAAGCATATCGCGCATACTTAAAAGCTGTGTCGCTAATTGCTTGATACTTTGTTTATGAGCGGCTGTTTGTGCTTTAGGCTCTATCGCCCTTAACTCAACTTGCGCGTCATCAACCGATGTTGCCAGTATTTTCAGCTCGGCATCAACGCTAGTGTCTTCATGCTCAACTTGCTTAAACAGCAATTCAATTTGCTGTTCAATTAGCTTCGCCTTATTGGCTATCTCACTTAATTCATCAGTTGTTTGTTTTAACTTAAGTTCAGCTTGATACTGCTGTTCTCTCTCGTCAAGTTTTTGCTGCAAATTTGCCTTAAGTCCTAAGTACTTCTCACTATGTTTTGCGGCAGATTCTTCGTCTAATAAATTAAACTGTGGTTTTAATACCTCAAATTCAGTACACAAGGCCGAAAAATTATCACGTAAATACTCATAATCTTGCGCGTCTTTTAGGGCAAGTAACCTTGAATTAATTAAGGTCACTTGTTGCTCTATTTTTTTCGGCGCTTGAGCTAAGTATTGAATATGAGCTAGTTTTTCGTCTATTTTTGACTGGATTAGCGTAAATTGAGTATGTTTAGCAAAGCGATTTAGCGTTTTAACATCACTGGTTTTATCCAGAATCAGTGACTGCTGTTGCTCGTTCGCTTTTTCTTGAAAAAAGCGCTTAGTAAACACTTCATTATCAAAACTAAACAACAACTGTAAGGCCAATTCGTTGTCTGCTTGTAAACGAGGGCTATTAAACAAAAGCGCCTCTAATACGCCTTTGTTTTTACTTTCTTTGATAAACGATGAAAATAAGCTGTCGTTAACATATTCAGGTTTTTCTAAATACTCAATACACTTTTGTTGGGCACGCTTCTTTACCGAGGCAGAATGTGATGTCTCAAGCGCTTTGACCCACAAAACAAAAGAATCCAAGGCATCAAGCGCCGTCATGACGACCTTATCATTATCATCATTAAAGGCAAGTTCGTGCAAAATCGCTTTATCTTTTTCTTTGTTTTTATCGAGAGCGGCGATGCTCTGCTGGCGCTTATTAGCTTCACTGCTTTTGTAAGCTGGGGTAAAGATATTCTTAAAAATCATCCTGTTTAAACCGCGCTATGTTTTCTTGTTTAGTCTGAGCTTGCTTGAGTTCTTGTTGCAATTCTTGTCGAGTCTTTTGCACTATTTCACCGTCTTTACCCACGGTCATATGTTCTTGCGATTGCTCAACTTTAGCTTGATAAAGCAAAACCGCTTGCAACACGGTTTCTCGTTGGTCTTCACTCAATGGATTACCATCAAGCCACTTACCGGTTTCAATGGCCTGTTTGAACTTTTCATATATGTCGTCGGTCATGGCCGCTAAAAGTTGTTCTGCTTGCATTAATCCACCTTAATAAGCTGTGATTGATATCAATCACAATTAGCCACGTTTTGCTAACGTGATACGCACGCGATTTACCGCATACCAAATAAAACCCAGAGTTGCTAGGGCAATTGAGCCGTTCCACATTAGGACGCCTGTCTCACCGGCAGGAAAATTTCCTTGAAATATTAAGAAACAACCTACCACAAATAGAATAATTGCTAGCATAGATTGATTTTGGATTTTTTGGACTTTCTGAAAACGTTGTAAAGAGAGTTTTCGTCTAATATCGTCTGCCGTCGCATCGCCAAAATCAAAACTGCAATGTGGGCAGGACTTTGCTTTATCTGATATAGGCTTACTACATGATGGACAATTGGTTATCGCCATAAATTCCTCAAATCTTTTTACTGCAAAAACGCGTGGTGGAGCGCCAAAGTGTATAGCAAACTATAGCTAGGCGAACCTAGCAAATATTAAGCGCATCCAACTTTGGCTTACTTGTTGGTTTTCTGCCAATACTCAGCAACCGACTCTTTCATTTCTTTACGCAACAATAGAATGCCAAACAAGTTAGGCAAGGTCATCACAACAATTGCCACAGCCGAGATTGCCCAAACCAAAGTCGTATCAGATACTGCCGCCCATAGAAAACCAAATACATATATGACTCTGTATGGCATAACCGATGCTGGCCCAAGCAAATACGTCATTGCTCGGTCGCCATAATATGACCACGCAATCGCAGTTGAAAAGGCAAACAGTAGAAGGCCTATTGACACAATGTACTGGCCATAATTACCAAAAAAGCCTTTGGTGAATGCCAATGTAGTCAGTGCCGCTGAATGAATAAGTGACTTACCATTAACAATAATATTGTCGCGCTTGATACTGCCATCTTCGATGACTAAGGTACCTGTAAATAAATCTTCTAAAGACCCTACGTGATACGTCACATCTTCAGCAAATGATCGCGCATTTACGAGTGTATAACCACCGGTTACGGCAACACCATTAACAACGGTAATTTCACCATTAAAGCTCTCTACTGTAGTGCCATCCACTTCATTTAAATACATAAAAAGATTATTAGTATCGATGTTGTTGTCTTGACTAAGTTCACCCGCAACAAACTTCATGTCTGAACGGTCAAACACATTTTCGTGCTTTTCGCTCCACACACCAGACGACAAAATAACAAGGCCTGTCAGTGTACAAATAATAATCGTATCAATAAACGGTTCTAAAATAGACACCATCCCTTCTGATACAGGCTCGTCAGTTTTTGCCGCGGCGTGGGCAATTGGAGCAGAACCTTGTCCAGCTTCGTTAGAAAACAAACCTCGGTTTACCCCACGGTTAAAGGCATAGGCTAGCGTTGCACCTAAAAATCCACCGGCAGCCGCTGACCCAGTAAACGCATCCATAAATATAGAGGCAAAAGCAGGGCCTACATTTTCAATATTGGCAAATATCACCGCAAAAGCGCCAATAATATAAATAAGTGCCATAAACGGTACAACTTTAGAGGTAACCGCTGCAATACGCGTTATACCGCCTAAAATCACCATCCCAAGCAATATAGCCAATACTGAACCGATGACCCAAGGGTCAATGCCAAATGTCGCTTCCATAGTTACCGCGATGCTGTTGCTCTGCGGTAAATTACCGGTGCCGAACGAACTAATAACCGTTGCAACAGCAAACGCTACTGCCAACCATTTCATGTTTAGACGTTTGTCCATGTAGTACATTGGGCCACCTGCCATGGTGCCATCAGGTGTTTTTTCACGATATTTATGTGACAAGGTTACTTCGACAAATTTAGTTGTCATCCCAAAAAATGCGGTTGCCCACATCCAAAAAAGAGCAGCTGGTCCACCTAAATAGATAGCTAAAGCAACGCCCGCAATATTACCCGTGCCAACGGTGCCCGACAAAGCTGTTGTTAAAGACTGAAAATGCGTTGTATCGCCTGGAGCGTTATCTTTGTCAAATTTACCAGTGACGACTTTGATTGCATGCTTAAAGTAGCGAACTTGTGGGAATTTTAAATATATTGTAAAAAACGCACCGGTGCCTAACAGTGCGTAAGGGAACCAATCAGCTGAGCCTAAAAAGCCATCTATTAATTCAAAAAAATCTTGTATAGCATCCAATGTGGCATTCCTTTTTATGAGTGTTATTAATCATTATTATTGTTATTGTAAATATATCTACGCTTAGAATAGTTTCAGGCTTAAAATAGCGTCAGTAAACGCTATTTACGGCTAAGCAAATACTGGCTAACCGCCCTAAAAGCAACCAACACATCCTGACCCAGCTGCTTGCATCTTGGTGTTGACCATCCAAACGCAGCATCAGGTAAATTAGCATTATCTTTAAAAGGCATCTCTAGAGTATAGCCTAAACAATCAAACTTATGACTGACCGCATTGCTTGCCACCGTTAGATTTGCTTTTCCGGGCTCATCTTTGTCATAGCCATACTTATCTTGAAACTCTGGCGTTACATCTAACAGTGCCTTTTTAAAGGTATCTTCCATCGTTTTGATTTTATCAGTGTAATTAGGTATCCCTTCACTGCCAGCAACAAAATTATAAGGCAAGGCTTCGTCGCCGTGTACGTCTAAATAAATATCGACGCCGGTTTCCTGCATTTTTTTGAGCACATAATAAACTTCTGGGCTTTGATCTAGACTGGGGCTTTCCCACTCTCTGTTAAGATTGACACCGACGGCATTCGTTCGCAAATGCCCTCTTACACTGCCATCAGGGTTCATATTTGGGACAACATAAAACACGTTATTTGACAGCAACTCTTTGGCCAAGCCGTCATCTTCGTCTAATAAGCGGTCTAACATACCTTCTACGAGCCATTCTGCCATTGTTTCACCGGGATGTTGACGCGCAGTCACCCATATAATGTTTTTAGGATCATCACCTTCTTGCGGCTCATCACCAATAATAAGCAAGTTGACTTCTCGACCGTCTATTGTCAAGCCCAAGAGCTCATGGCGACAATCAAAACTCATTTGTGCTGACCCGATTAAATCTTGATGGCGTTCATAGCTGTACGGGATAAAATAGGCAAAATACACACTTTCATACTCTGGCGTAAAATCGATAACAAGTGATTTACCCGTATATTCAGTATCCACTCTAAACCACGTTTCTCTGTCGTATGATGCTAAGGCTTTATAATCTTGCCAGCCTTCAGGATATGCGGTTTTATCAGCATCAACTATGGTCATTTTATGATTTATAAAAGGCGTAGTATGCAGCTTGAAATGAAACCATTGGTGAAAGTCAGACTGATGATCTTTGTTAATGCTTAATTGAATATTGCTTGGATCATCGATTGAGATGACATTAATGTTGCCACTGTCGAATTGGCTATTGATATGCATGGTAGAAACCAGTTTTTTTATTGTTATGCCTCATGGTAGCAAAACTTAGTGCATTGCAAAACATGAAAAATGAAAAAAGCTCGCGCATCCGCGCCTACAAGGCAACAAATGCAACGAGCTTTTCTATCAATCAGTGATGTTACGATAGCTCAGGTAACGAAGGTACCAACAATCCCGCCATATCAGTCACCACCTTCATGACCTGACAAGAATAGCCAAACTCGTTGTCATACCACACATATAGCGTTGCTTTATTACCCGATACAATTGTCGCTTGCGAATCAACAATAGCAGGGGCTCGCGTGCCCACCAAGTCGGTAGAAACAATTTCAGTCGACGCGGTATAGTCTATTTGATGCTGTAGTTCACTAAATAAGGACATATTTCGTAAGTAAGTATTTATACTTTCTTTGTCTGCATCGCTATTAAGCGTCAAATTTAGTATCGCCATGGATACATTGGGTGTAGGCACTCTGATTGCGTTACCCGTCAGCTTACCCTCTAATTTAGGATAAGCCTTTGAGACAGCCTTTGCTGCGCCAGTTTCGGTAATTACCATGTTTAAAGAAGCCGCTCTGCCTCTGCGCTCTGCTTTGTGATAGTTGTCTATCAAATTCTGATCGTTAGTAAACGAATGCACCGTTTCTACGTGACCACTGTCAATACCATACTCTTCGTCAAGCGCTTTAAGCACGGGCGTAATCGCGTTAGTAGTGCAACTTGCAGCCGACAAAACAGTATCGTTACTTGTAATGTCATGTTGATTTACACCGTATACAACATTTTTTATGTGGCCTTTGCCTGGCGCAGTTAATAGTACTTTAGCCGCACCTTTGGCACGCAAATGTTGTGACAAACCCTCTTCATCTCGCCACATACCGGTATTATCAATCACTAACGCGTCTTGTATACCGTATTGCGTATAATCAACCTCACTGGGATGATTGGCATAAATCACTTGAATAAACGAACCGTTCGCTTTAATCGCTTTACGCTGAGTATCAACCGTAATACTGCCATTAAATGGACCATGAACTGAGTCTCTGCGAAGCAGACTCGCGCGCTTTTCTAAATCGCCTTCCTTGCCGCCGCGCACAACAATTGCTTTTAAGCGCAATTTATTTGCTTTTCCTTGACGCTCTATCATTAAACGAGCAAGCAATCGCCCTATTCGACCAAATCCATACAAGACGACGTCTCTTGGCTTATGAGTATCGTCTTTATCTGCGACTGTTTCTAATTCATGGCGCAAAAACGCGGCTAAATCAGTCTGCGATTTGTTTTTCCCATAATGAAAGTCATACGCTAGTTTACCGATATCAATTTCGCACGGCGCAAGCTTCATTTGATTAATTAGCTCAAGAATGGGCCAGCTTTCACGCAAACGTAACTTAACGCCTTCGTACAATCTGACGCTACGGTGTGCTTTTATTAGATCAATTACACTGGCATTTAATAGTGTTCGCCCATAAACCAAAATTTCAACAGCATGATTGCGATATAAACCACCAACGATAGGTAACATTCGCTCAGCAAATTCTTGTCTTTCTTGCCAACTTGATTGTAATTCTTGCTCAAACTGCTGATTCATTGAGGTCTTCCCTTTGCACAAATATTAAAATAAATTGAATTTGCGCGCATTCTAGCAAAGCTTCAGAAAATGCCAAATTGGTGAAAACTTTCACTTTGACTTTCAAAGCAGGGATTTATTAAGTTTTGATAGTAATAATCTGACATTGACAAGAATGAAGGCAAAAAACCAAGTGATTTTTTGCCTCCACAGACTCATAAAGAAGAGAACAGCCTTTATTTTTGAAATAAAATTACATTTATTATTTTAGGTTTTATTGTTTTTTATATACCCTAATTGATCGTGCAGGCATGTTGAAGACAGCTTGAATCACTTGTTCGTGATAATTTTTCGATGTCGTTAGGGCGGTATCTAACATAAGTTTCCATTGTTGGGTATCGCTTTGCAGAATTGACACTGTAAATTCTCGTTCTTTATCAAGACTATTAATACAAAATAACCAATCTTGTTTAACTAACTCATCGTCCAATTCGACCTCGGCGAAAATATGAAGTGCAAAACAGTGATGCTCATGATTAACCCAATCAATATCCGACTTGTGGCTACCATCTCGTCGATACCAAACCGCTGACAAAATATTTTGCTTGTTATCAAATAAATCATCAGCAAAGTTCATTTGTTGCAATACAGGATTGTTGGCCCGCAGTTTAACAACGTATCGGCAGTAATTTAGAAACTTTTCCTGGTCAGCACTAAGGTCCCAATGATAGTAGTTAATGCCATTGTCTTGGCAATATGCGTTATTGTTGCCGTGTTGAGTTTTACTGAGCTCGTCCCCGCCTAAAATATGAGGAGTGCCCTGACTTAACAGTAAAGTGGCAAACAGATTCCGTTTTTGTTGCTCTCTTATCGCTAAAATCTCAGGCTTAGTGGTGACGCCTTCTTCACCATAGTTGGCACTTAAATTATGATTGTGACCGTCTCGATTATCTTCTAAGTTGGCATCGTTATGTTTTTGCTCATAACTCACGATATCGTGCAAAGTAAACCCGTCGTGATAGCTGACATTATTAACACTTGCATGCATTGGTCTTAAGGTTTTTCGAAAAATGTCTCGTGATCCCATTAAACGGGTTGCGAATTCACCTTTAAGCCCCTTGTCACCACGCCAAAAACCTCGTACAACATCTCTGAATTTATCATTTACTTCCAACCAATAATCAGGGTAATGCCCGAGTTGATAACCTCCCGGACCAATATCCCAAGGTTCGGCTAGCATTAACGCATTTTTAAGGACGGGGTCTTGTTTAAGGACTTTAAAAAAGGTCGCGGTATTTTTAAATTCAAAAACCTCCCGCCCTACCACACTTGCTAAATCAAATCTAAAGCCACTCACCCCCATTTCGGTAACCCAATACCTAAGCGCATCTAAGAGTAGATTCATAATGTAGTGATCAGATACTTTAACGGTATTACCACAGCCAGAATAATTCACGTATTGGAAGGTATCCGATTCGTCATTGTAATCCATCAAATAAGCGTGAGATTCGCAAAACCCTCTAAAACTGATAACAGGGCCATCGTCACCAGCTTCACATGTATGGTTAAATACGACATCAAGAATAACTTCAATATTGGCATCTCGATAAGCTTGTATCATCGCTTTACATTCACTTACCGCATCTTTATTCGCATATCGAGGTTCGGGGGCAAAGAAGTTAATGGGGTTGTAACCCCAATAATTGGTTAAACCTTTTTGAGTGATAAACGGTTCGGGCATAAATGACATTAAAGGCAAAAACTGAACGCTGGTAATGCCCAGTGATAGTAAATGTTTTATCACAGAAGGATGGCTTGCGCCTAAATACTTGCCTCGATGCTCTTCGGGAACATCTGGATGCAAGGCCGTCATTCCCTTTACGTGCGCTTCATAAATAACCCTTGTTTCAGGAGGGATACTCATGGGACGAAGCGATTCGCTTTTGTTGCGCTCTTTATTATTGCTCGCAGCACTGGATAAAATCAGAGCCTTGGGGATCATGTGATGTGAGTCACCACGATATTCTTTACTGTCAAACGATAGTGGTCTATTTAACGCTTTTGCATAGGGGTCAATGAGTAATTTCTGAACACTCGATTCGGGGTGCACTCTGCGGCCTTTTTTAGGGCGCAAACGGTAAGCGTAAAGATGATTTTGATTAACGCCTTTTATAAATCCACACCATTTAGACTGTAAACGCTGCAGCAAAGCAATTTGAGCTAAGGGGTTTTCGTCTTTATCAAATAGACACAAAAACACTTCCTCTGCATCAGGCGCATAAATGACAAAATTACAGCCGCCATTCCCCATGCTTGCGCCATGTTGCTCAAAATTTCCTCTGATTAACTCGAACTCACCCAAATTTGCGATAAGAGACTGCTGACTCATGGTAATTATTTTATCCCTTATTCTAGACCGTGTTTGAATAGTGTGGATGTTGCCGTTACTAATTTACTTCAATGCGCACATTATTTGCACTTATAAAATAATGTTGCCAAAGGCGGAATGCTAATTTCAATACTATTGTCCATGTCATTCCATGCCAGCTTTTCGGATTTGACAGATGCAATTGTTTCAAAGCCACTACCGCCAAATTCAGAATCATCAGTATTAAGTAATAATTCATATTCCCCTTTATGAGGGACGCCTAACCTAAAAGTTTCGTGAACCGACGGCGTAAAATTCGCAACACAAACAATTACATCGCTACTCGCTTTTGTATTATTTGTGCTAATTTTTGCGAATCGAGCGAACGACAATATAGATTGCTCGTTATTATGCAAATCTAACCACCTAAATCCGCTCTGCTCATGGTCAAGCTCATACAAGGCCGGATGGTTTTTATATGTGTGATTTAGTGCTTTATAAAGTGTCTGCAATTGCTGATGCTTTTTACTGCCTACTATCTCAGCATCTAGACTGTGCCAATCGAGTGATTGATCATGATTCCACTCAGCAAATTGGGCTATTTCATTGCCCATAAACTGCAGTTTTTTACCCGGATGACCAAACATAAAACCATAATAAGTACGAAGGTTTGCAAACTTCTGCCAATCATCTCCTGGCATTTTTTGGATCATTGAACCTTTGCCATGCACAACTTCATCATGGGAAATGGGCAGCACAAAATTTTCATCATAGGCATACACCATTGAGAATGTTAGCTCGCCATGATGATAACGGCGATAGGCAGGATCTTTCGCAATGTAATGCAAAGAATCATGCATCCAGCCCATATTCCATTTAAAACCAAACCCTAAGCCGCCACTTGAAACCGGTTTAGATACACCAGCAAATGATGTTGACTCTTCAGCAATGGTAATAGCATTAGGAAACTTAGCGTAGACTTCGCTGTTCATCCATTGCAAGAGGCTAATGGCCTCATAGTTATGATTGCCACCATCGACATTCGGTATCCACTCTCCGTCGTTTCTGGAGTAATCTAGGTAAAGCATTGACGCAACCGCATCTACCCGAATACCGTCAACTTTAAATTTATCAAACCAAAACAGTGCATTAGCGACTAAAAATTGACGAACCGTGTCTTTACCAAAGTCATAAATACATGAGTTCCAATCTGGATGCCAACCTTTACGAGGATCTTCATATTCATATACATGTGTGCCATCAAATCGCGCTAATCCATGACCGTCTTCCGGGAAATGCGCAGGTACCCAATCGATAATAACGCCAATATTTTGTTGATGACAGCAATCTACAAAGTACTTAAACTCGTCTGGTGAGCCAAAGCGACTCGTGGGTGCAAACAAACCAACCGGTTGATATCCCCAAGAACCATCAAATGGATACTCTGAAACAGGCATCACTTCTATATGGGTATACCCCATGTCAGATACATAATCGACGAGGTCTTTGGCTAAATCTTTGTAGCTTAGATACTGTTTATTGTCTTGAGCAGGAAATGGACGTTTCCATGAGCCTAAGTGGACTTCATAAATACTCATCGCAGATTCATAGGGATTGTGTTTTTTAGCTCGTTTTTGCCACTTATCGTCTTGCCATTTATAGGCATCATGATCGTAAACAACAGAGGCATGCGAAGGATATTGATGTTGGCTGAAACCAAGTGGGTCCGATTTATCAGGTAATTGATTGCCATGTGCATCGGCGATTGCGTACTTATACAAATCACCCGCTTTCGCGCCAGGTAAAAACAACACCCAATAGCCCAAGTCGGTGCGTTGCATTGGATGACAGGCTTTATCCCAAAAGTTAAAATCCCCGATTAAGGAAACAGCACTAGCATTTGGCGCAAATACAGCAAAACGAACACCTTGCACACCAGACTCGGTGCTTATGATTTGAGCACCCGCTTGTTTATATAAATTCTCTGGCGCGTGGTCAATAAAATGCACGGCATGATATGCAAAGTCTTTGAACTGATAAGGGTCAGTGTAAATATGCTCCCCCTGTGTAGTTGTCGCTACCACCTCGTATTCAGCATATTCTGCTTTTTTTCCAGACAAGTCGACAGAAAACATGCCGCCAGACAATTTACTTAATTCAGCAATCACTCTACGCGTGGATGTTTTTCTTATTTTTACACTCAAAGCATGCGGAAACCACACATTGACGGTAGTTTGCTTTCCATTTTCAAACCATCCAAGATGGGAAAAAGGTTCTGCACAGCGGCCCGAAAGTAGTTGCTGTTCTATCTGCATTTATGACCTCTATAAAATCTATTTGCTAGCTTGTTCTCTGCGCCTACTTAGCTCAAGGGCTAATTCTTTAACGTCATCTCTTGAAAATATATCTTCTATGTCATGGCTTAATTTACGTCGCCAATTAGGATACTCGTCAAATGTGCCTGGAATATTGACGGGTTTTTCCATTTCGAGCCAATCCTCTAACTGTAAGCTTAAAAGCGCACTTGAACCTGTTGCCATGTGCGTTTGCATACTAAAATTAAGCTCTTTGCTCATGCCAACATAGTTAACATCGCGGCTTATGTTATCACCAATTGAGCCATGACCATGCAAGGTATTTAAAATTTGTTGTTTGTTCTCATGCCTAATATCATAAAGGCCAGACAAAACTTGCGCATCAGGATAAATACCAACTTCTTGCCCAAGCGCAAGGTCATCGCAATGCCAAAAACCGCTTAATGTTGGCATATCGTGTGTTGTTAAGGTTGCCATTGACTGCTCGGGATAGTGTGAAGGTGAATAAAAGCCACCGTCTTCAGCTTGTTCAAAAAAGAACAGTCTATATGAATACATTCCGTTGGCTTGCAGTTTATCGCGAATAGTATCGGGTACTGTTCCTAAATCTTCTCCAATGACCAAGCTTTTGTTACGCACACTTTCGAGTGCCAAAATAGCAAGCAAGTCATCCACCGGATAATTCACATAGGCGCCTTCACTTGCATCTACGTCTTTATGCACCCACCACAAGCGCAACAATGCCATCACATGATCTATTCGTAAGGCACCGGTGCCTTTCATATTGGATGAAAATAAATCTACGATAGGTTGATATTGCTGTTTAAACAACTGGGCAGGATCCATAGGCGGCAATCCCCATTTTTGACCCAATGGCCCAAGGACATCGGGTGGAGCGCCCACGCTGATATCCGTGCAGTATAAATCTTTGTTTCCCCAAATCTCTGCACTACCTTCGCTTACGCCTACTGCTAAGTCTCGATATAAGCCTATTTCCATTCCCGCTTTGGTCGCAGATTGGCTTGCTTGTTCAAACTGCAACGCGGCTTGCCATTGTAGAAACTTATAAAAATCGACTAAGTGAGCTTCTTTTTTAGCAAAGTCAATGACTGCAGGCATATCAGCGTCTTGGTATTTTGCGGGGAAAGCTGGCCATCCCCAGTGTTCTTTGCCCTGTCTTTTTAGCGTTGTTTGCAAGGCTTCAAAAATAGCAAGCGTAGATAAACTATCACCGCCCTCCTCTTTAAAGGCAGTAAATGCTTTGTTTTCTTTTGTGTTCTGTTTAGTCAAGTGACGCAATTTGTATTCATCAAAGACCAATTCAAGCGCTTTGTGCTTTAATTCTGCTACGCCTTCATAATCAACAAACTCTTTTTCTCTAAGTGTTTGAAGCTTAGCCTCTACACTATTGTCGACTAACCACGCTTGTACCGATGCAGAAGAATAAGCATCAATTGCTGTTACATCAATGTATAAGTAGTTTAGCCAGCGGCGAGAACTTGGTCCGTAAGGACTACATACCTCAGGGTTAGCTGGATAAAGAGAATGAATAGGATTTAAACCAATAAAATCGACACCTAAACCTGATGATTGCTTAACCAACTCGCTTAAATCTGTAAAGTCTCCTATCCCCCAATTTCGTCGGCTTTTTATGCAATACAGTTGCACACTCAAGCCCCATATCTTTTTACCATCTGCAATGGGTTTAGGGATATAACACGCTTGCGGTGCGATAATTAAGCGGGACTTATCGAGTATTTTACGTCCTTGCAACAGGGTAATTTGATGGTAACCTAGCGCTTTATTTTTCCCCATCTTTTTTAGCTGCAGCGCTTCCTTTGAAAGCGTAACATGATATTCGTGCCACTCTACGCCATCAATCTCTTGGCTTGCAGCCAACATATGGTCTACGGGGATAAATTTGAAGGGTGTGATTTTGGTGTTTTCAAATGTCAGCTTTAGCGTATGTGACTTTGCCGCATTATCGATACTTACACGCACAGGAATAACGATTGACTGCTCAATGCGAAAAACACTCACTGGGTTTAAGGGTTTGCACCAATAATCGACAACTTCAGATTCTAGTTGTGCTTGCAACACTGCATCATCACTTAAATCATAACCCATTGATTGCAAAATAAGCTGTTGATTTTTAGGGTCGATGTTAGCAGGTTTACCCCATGCATCTATAAATTGAGTGCCTATTCCGCGTTGCTCAATTAAATAGTCTGTCAGTTGAGTCATGGTATTTTAAAATCCTAAGCTTGATGTGTGTGTCACACAACACAAATTTATAATTAGAACAAAGCGCTTACACTTTGCTGAGAGTGACATTATTCATCAACTTTAGCGAATACAAAATTGAATACGTTTGCATAAAGCAAAATACAGAAATATTACTCAGAAAAAATAAACAAAAAATTAAAATTTGTAATAAAACAACACATGATAATATTTTTTTGCTTTATAGCAAATTATTGTGCATAATTTTCGTAATTTAATTACAAAACAAATTTGAGGCACTTATGACAATAAAAATAGGCATTAATGGTTTTGGCCGTATAGGCCGTTTGGTGATGCGTGCAGCTGCTGCTCGTAATGATATTGAAGTCGTCGCGGTAAACGACTTATTAGATTTAGATTACATCGCTTACATGCTTAAGTACGATTCTACGCATGGTCGATTTGACGGCAGCGTAGACACCAAAGACGGTAACTTGGTCGTAAACGGCAAAACGGTTAGAGTAACAAGCGAACGTGACCCGGCAAACCTTGCTTGGGGCGACGTCAATGTTGACGTTGTTGTTGAGTCAACAGGTTTATTCTTAACCGAAGAAACCGGACAAAAACACATAGATGCGGGTGCTAAAAAAGTAGTCATGTCAGCGCCGAGCAAAGATCACACACCAATGTTTGTTATGGGCGTAAATCATAGCGAATACGCTGGTCAAGCAATAGTGTCAAATGCATCTTGCACAACTAACTGTTTAGCGCCCATCGCTAAGGTTCTTCATGACAACTTTGGCATTGTAGATGGTCTTATGACGACAGTACATGCGACAACGGCAACGCAAAAAACCGTAGATGGTCCGTCTCACAAAGACTGGCGTGGTGGTCGTGGTGCATTGCAAAATATCATTCCATCTTCTACAGGTGCAGCAAAAGCTGTGGGCAAAGTCATTCCATCTCTTAATGGAAAACTAACAGGTATGGCATTTAGAGTACCAACACCAACTGTATCGGTTGTTGATTTGACTGTTAACCTTGCAAAGCCTGCTAGTTATGAGCAAATTTGTGAAACGATGAAAGCAGCTGCTGAAGGTGAGTTAAAAGGCGTGCTTGGCTACACAGAAGACGCTGTAGTGTCAAACGACTTTTTAGGTGATACACAATCATCGATATTTGATGCCGATGCAGGTATCGCCCTAACCGACACCTTCGTCAAAGTTGTCTCTTGGTATGATAACGAAATGGGTTATTCACATAGAGTACTAGACTTAGTCGCACACATCTCTAAGTAATGACAGCAAGCGACAGGTCAAACGAGCAATATTTGCAACAAATAATTGCTCAAACCAACTCTGTCAATCTTGTGAATGACAAAAATGGCATGTGCTTGGCGATTAATAATCAAAAAGCACAATGCCTTATAAGCCTTTTTGGCGGTCATGTCCTCTCCTTTATTAACAAGCAAGACAAACGCGAACGTTTGTGGCTAAGTAAGCAGGCTATTTTTGATGGCGGCACAGCCATAAGAGGCGGCATCCCCATTTGTTGGCCGTGGTTTGGTCCACATCTCTCAAACTCTGCTTTTCCCAATCATGGTTATGCTCGGACGCAACTTTGGCATCTTGTCAGCGTTGATGAAACCAGAGAAATTAGCGATGATAATAACGTCACTGATTCAGACATCATTACCAATACAAACATTGTACTTAGCCCCAATAAGCTAGACGATTTCGACGTAAAAGGACTAACACTAAAACTCGTAATCGATTGCAGTGAATCGCTTACCGTTAGTCTAATAACCTATAACAGCGGACCTCATGTCCAAGCCATTAGTCAGGCGCTGCATACTTACTTTTTGATTGATGATATTGAAGGAACAACGATCGAAGGTATTGATGGTAAATATATAGACAAATTGAACAAGGATAAAATCGAAGATACGCCGCATCCCTATTCTATTTCAAGTGAAGTCGACCGTGTACATGACTGTACACAAAATATAAGTGATTCGCAGGCTTATGACACTCCTCAACGCGTCTATATCATGCGTGATGCAATACCACATCAAGTCATTTCACAACAAGGTCACAACGCTTTAGTGGTCTGGAATCCATGGCATGAAAAAGCCAGTACGATGAAAGATATGCACACCGAAGATTACCGCAATATGCTCTGTATCGAAGCGGCTAATATCGAAAAAATCAAGCCTTTGCAGCTTGAGCCAAATCAAATCCACAAACTCACCCAAGTCATATACTAGTTCTAGGGCTTGTTTTTCTGAATAAAAAACCCCAACATTGAAATCAACATCGGGGCTTTAGTATTTTGAGAAAGGCCTATTGGAGTTTAAATATCAATCGCCTTTTTGGCTAAATCCGTCAATACTTGCCATTCTTTATTTTCAATTGCGTCACCTGGCGCAACCCAAGACCCGCCAACACATTTAACGTTAGGTAATGACAAATATTCTTGATAATTCCCAGGACTAATACCACCGGTTGGACAAAATACAATATCGGGGAATGGACCGCCTATCGATTTCAAGGCTTTTACACCACCGGCAGCTTCAGCGGGGAAAAACTTCAAATGGTCATAGCCAGCATCTTTTGCTTTCATCAAATCAGATATATTAGATATACCAGGAATTAGCGCTATCGAACCTTCTTGGCCAGCTTTTAATAGGTCAGCAGTTAGCCCTGGACTTATCGCGAATTTAGCACCGGCATCGGTGACGGCTTGTAATTGTTCGCGATTTGTCACGGTGCCAGCACCGATATAAGCTTCAGGCAATTCTCTTGCTATGGTTTCAATGACTTCTAAGGCAGCGCTTGTACGCAAAGTGACTTCAAGTACGTTAATACCGCCGGCAATAAGCGCCTTAGCGATCGGCAAAGCATCTTCAACTTTCTCTATTACGAGTACCGGGACTACTGGCCCTTGGCTAAAAACGTCTGCGGATGTGATTTTCCAATTATTCATCATTTTTTCTCTGAGTATGTTGTGTTAAATACGCTAAGGCGCCAAGTAAGCCATGATCTGGCTCGTTAATTAAATAGGTAGGTATGTCTTTTACGTAATTTTCGAAATCGCCTTTAGCTTCAAAACGTGCTCTAAAATCACTTTGTAATAAGTAATCACCTAGGTGGCTAATAATTCCCCCACCAATAAATACGCCACCACGGGCACATAAATTCAATGCTAAATTACCCGCAAAGCTTCCCATTACGCGACAAAACTGCTGTATGGTAAGCTCAGCCAAATCGTCAGATTTATCGAGTCCGGCTTGCGTAATTTGAGCAGGCGTATTGAGTGTCACTTCGCGCTTGTGATGCAAACAAAGTGCTGTGTAAATATTTACAATGCCGCGACCAGACAACACTTCTTCAGCTGACGCGCGCCCATGTTTGTTTTGCAAATACTGCCAAATAATAATGTCTATATCATCAACGGGTGCAAAATCAACATGGCCGCCTTCACCATCAAGCGTTTGCCAACCTTGCTGAGTCCAAGTTAAATGCTCAACACCTAAGCCTGTTCCAGGTCCAAATACCGCTATATTTGCGTGTTCTTTAGCCTTGCCTGTACCCATTTGAATAACTTGGTCTTGATGCAAGCTCGGCAAAGAATGAGCAACCGCAGTAAAGTCGTTAATGACAAATAGTGATGTAAGTGCCAATGCCTCTTTGAGCTCTTTTTGTGAAAATGCCCAGCTATGATTCGTCATTGTCACTAAATCACCGTTGATAGGACAAGCAATTCCAATACTGCCCGCTTCAAAGCTTTCAACATTGTTTCGATTCTGAAAATGCATAACCGCATCTTTGATCGTGTCAAAGTCTGCACACAAAAATTTCTCAATTTTTACGATTTTTGCATTCTCTACTAATGCTAATCGAATATTGGTTCCGCCAACATCAGCAACAAAACTCATAGACATTTTACAATGCTCCTCGATCTAAGCGGTCTTGCTCAACAAACAATGAACACGCTCCCTGCTCTGCTCCCGTTAAGGATAAGCGCATTGCTGCAAACAATTCTCTGCCCATCCCTTGATGGCTGTCAGTTAAATCAAAAGTTGCTTGCTCACGTTGAGCCAGTTCTTGTTCGCTTACATGCAAAGTAATCACACCTGTCGATGTATCCACCTCAATAATGTCGCCCGAGCGTACTTTACCAATTAATCCGCCTTTAAATGCCTCTGGCGTTAAGTGGATGGCTGCAGGGACTTTGCCTGAAGCGCCAGACATGCGACCGTCGGTCACTAATGCCACTTTGTATCCCTTGTCTTGTAACACGCCAAGAGGTGGTGTCAATCGGTGTAATTCTGGCATACCGATTGCCGCAGGGCCTTGAAAACGCACCACTACAATACAATCTTTGTCTAGATCACCAGCTTTAAAAGCGGCGTCTAAGGCATACTGGTCCTCAAAAACCACAGCAGGCGCTTTTAATTGACAATGTGGTTGACGCAACGCTGATGTTTTCATGACGGCTCTACCCAAATTACCGCACAGCACAGATAAGCCGCCATCAGGCTTAAAGGGCTCATTAATATCTGCTAATACTTGTTTATCGAGAGATTCTGGCGCGCCATCAACCCACTCTAGCTCGCCATCTAGTAAGCGGGGCTCTTGTATATATCGTTCAAGCCCTCGTCCACATATCGTATTAACGTCGTTATGAATTAAGCCTTTGTCGAGTAATTGTCTAAATAATAAAGACATGCCACCTGCTGCCGTGAAATGGTTAATATCAGCAGAACCATTTGGATAAATACGCGTGATTAGTGGTGTAGCACTTGATAGGTCAGCGAAGTCGTCCCAAGTCACTATGAGACCCGCTGCACGGGCAACCGCCACCAAATGCATGGTGTGGTTTGTAGAACCACCTGTTGCCAGTAGCGCAACAATGCCATTTACCATCGATTTTGCATCTACTATGTGGCCAATAGGCATGTAATTATCGCCTAAATCGGTGAGTCGTGCCACTTGACGGGCGGCAGCTTTTGTCAATTCATCGCGCAATTCAGTGCCTGGATTAACAAAAGATGAACCAGGTAAATGTAATCCCATTACCTCGACCACTAATTGATTACTATTTGCTGTGCCGTAAAACGTGCAAGTTCCCGCCGAATGATAGGATTGAGATTCAGCGTCAAGCAATGCTTCTCTGCCGACTTTTCCTTGCGCAAAATCTTGCCTTACTCGTGCTTTTTCTTTATTTGGCAAACCAGAAGGCATAGGGCCTGCTGGCACAAATACTGTCGGTAAATGCCCAAAACTTAAGCCACCCAGTAATAATCCAGGCACTATTTTGTCGCAGATGCCTAGCATTAAGGCGCCATCAAACATGTTATGTGAAAGTCCTATGGCAGCGCCCATGGCAATATTGTCACGGCTCATTAGACTCAATTCCATACCAGCATTACCTTGCGTGACACCATCACACATGGCTGGCACGCCGCCTGCAAACTGCCCAACACTGCCCACATCACTTAAGGCTTGTTTCAGAATTTGAGGATAAGTTTCATATGGTTGATGCGCGCTGAGCATGTCGTTATATGATGAAACAATCGCTACGTTAGCTTTTGTCATACTGCGCAAGTCAGATTTGTCTTGCTGATTACACGCTGCAAATCCATGCGCTAGGTTACCGCAAGATAAAGCGCCACGAAGCGGACCTTCACCTCTTGCCTTGTCAATTTTTGCTAAATACGCAGCGCGTGATACTTTGCTGCGTTCAATAATTCTGTCGGTAACGTCTTGAATAAGCTTATTCATTTATTTAGTCCTCAGGGCGCCCACATCAAATTAAGGTTCGCGCGATCAGATACCGCTTTGATGGGTTTCTCTAGTTCAGTAAAGTTGTTAATAGCATCTTCAAGCACAGCACGTTTTTTATCGCCGGTAAGATGCAAGAATATATTTTTAGCTCGCAATATCGTGGCTAAAGACATTGAGATCCTTTGAAAAGGAGCGGTGGTCGGCTCTGTAGCAATTGCACTTAATGAGCGATTTAAATCTAGGCCTTCTTTTAATTGTGCGCTGCAAGGGAATAATGAAGCTGTATGACCATCTTCACCCATGCCCAGTATTAACACGTCAATATCACCAATTTCATCCAATCTGGCGCTGATTTCTTGCTGCGCGTCAAATGGGCTCTCGTGATGACTTTTAAGACTCACAAACTTTGCTTTCGCAGCATGCCCTACCAACAGATTTTCTGACACTAATTTTTCGTTACTCGCCTCGTGATTAGCATCGACCCAGCGGTCGTCAACGAGCGTGATACTTACGTTTTCCCAGTCAAATTCATGCTTAGCAAGCATATTAAATAAAGGCTTTGGGGTTGAACCACCGCTAAGCGCTAGGCTAGCTTGACCTTTGACCGCGATTGCGCTTTTCAATAAAGTTAAAATCTCTGTCGCAAACGCTTCAGTTAACAGGCTTGCTGTCGCATATTCATTAGTCACTATTGTCATTGCTTAAGCTACCCTTTTCTTTTTAATTTTGTTTCGTACCAATGACGGTCTTCCCTTGCTAAAAGACCAATCGATGATACTGGTCCCCAAGTGCCCGCTTGATAAGGCTCTGGTTGCTCATTGTTTGCAGCCCATGCAGCCATGATTGAATCGACCCAGCTCCATGCCTGCTCGACTTCGTCTCGTCTTACAAATAAAGCTTGATTACCAATCATGACTTCTAATATCAATTTTTCGTATGCATCTGCGATACGACGATCACCAAATTCTTCAGAAAAGCTCAAATCGAGTTTGCTTTTATGTAAGTCCATAGAGCCCGTGTTAGTCAAACCTGGGACTTTATTCATCACCGTGACCTCTACACCCTCTTCTGGCTGTAAGCGGATCACCAATTTGTTAGGGGGTAACCTAGCAAAACTATCACCAAATAAATTATGCGGCTGGCGTTTAAAATAAATCACCACTTCACTGGCTTTAGTTGGCAAACGTTTACCGGTTCGCAGATAAAAAGGCACACCTGACCAACGCCAGTTGTCAATTTCAGCTTTGATTGAAACGAATGTTTCGGTTCTACTTTGCTTATTAGCATCAGGCTCTTCTAGATAACCAGGTACTTCTTTACCGGCAACAAAACCGGCGCCGTATTGACCTCTCACTGTGTTTTGCGCGACATTTGAAGCGTCGATAGTACGTAGGGCTTTTAGCACTTTTAGTTTTTCGTCACGAATGCTATCAGCATCTAAGGTGGTAGGCGGCTCCATGGCTATCAAAGACAATATTTGCAACAAGTGATTTTGCACCATGTCACGCATTTGCCCCGCATCATCAAAGTAACCCCAACGACCTTCAATCCCAACAGACTCGGCCACACTAATTTGCACATGATCGATACAGTTATGGTCCCAATTAGTCGCAAATATAGAATTGGCAAACCGTAAGGCAATCAAATTTAAGACGGTTTCTTTGCCTAGATAATGGTCAATGCGGTAAATTTGTTTTTCGGTAAAAAACTCCGCTACTTGGTCATTTATCACCTTTGATGACGCCAGGTCGTGGCCAATTGGCTTTTCTAAAACAACTCTGACGCTTTCATCAATAACACCTGCAGCATCCATCCCTTTACATATATGCCCAAAGATTGAAGGCGGTGTAGCAAAATAACATACCATGACGCGAGTCGGATCAACGCTTTTGCAAAGCTTTTTATAGTCTTTGGCGTCAGTCATGTTTATTTTAACGTAGTTGATTCGAGCGATGAGCTTTTTCCATGTCTCTTCGCATATCTCTTCGTGCATAAATTTTTCAAAATTTTCACGAATAAGCTCGATATATTTTTTCTTGTCTAGGTCTTGTCTGGCGACACCGATGATTTTTGTCTCTTCATGCATAAGATTTGCTTTTTCAAGCTGATATAAAGAAGGCAAAAGTTTACGACGGGCAAGATCGCCCATTGTGCCAAACAAGACAAAATCGATTGGTTCATTTTTAGTGTCTGAACTCATAATTGTGGCCTATTCTAATGTGATGCAAGCAAAAAAGTTTGCTCGCCGATAATGGATTCGAGTAATGAGCGTAGTTAACTACAAATGTAGTAAAATTACAAATTATTTTGGATGCTCAGAACAATCTATTTATGGCGCAGAAATGTCTTTTACTATTGTAAAACACACTCCTAAAAATCAATTTAAATCTCTAATTATCATAAACTTAAAATAACACAGCAATCTTTAATACTTTCACAATAACTACAAAACACTAAACTTTAGTCACGAATTTTGTTGTTAAACTTTCAGTTTTTTTGTCAAAAAGTTACAAGAAATATGACAAATCAATCATTTCGTTTTACTATAGGGCGAATAATTACTTATTGATAATGCCAAAGAATGAATATTATTGAACAAATATCTCGAGATATGACTGAGTTTAGTAAGTCAGAGAAAAAAGTAGCAGAAGTTATTTTAGCAAACCCTCAGTCTGCTATTCATTCAAGCATAGCGACTCTCGCAAAACTCGCAAACGTCAGTGAACCAACCGTCAATCGTTTTTGTCGTCGCCTTGACACTAAAGGCTACCCTGACTTTAAATTACATTTAGCCCAGAGTTTAGCGAATGGCACTCCTTACGTTAATCGTCATGTTGACGAGTTTGATAGCCCAGACGAATACACAAACAAGATATTTGAGTCCACTATGGCTTCATTAGAGGTGGCGAGGCAATCTATTGACATTGCCATGGTCAATCGCGTTGTCGATTTGTTGACTCAGGCCAATAAAATATCGTTTTTTGGCTTGGGTGCCTCAGCATCAGTTGCTCATGATGCGGTAAATAAATTTTTTAGATTCAACGTGCCGGTCGTCAACTTTGACGACATTGTTATGCAACGCATGAGCTGTATGAACAGTAAAGAAGGTGATGTGGTCATTTTTATATCGCATACCGGACGCACTAAAAGCTTGGTAGATGTTGCCCATATTGCGCGTATGAATGATGCGACTGTGATTGGTATTACTAGCGCTGATACCCCACTGGCAAAAGAATGTAATTATGTGATTTCATTGGCTGTACCAGAAGACACTGATTTATATATGCCAATGGCATCTCGCATTGCGCAACTTACTTTGATAGATGTGCTTGCAACAGGGTTTACTTTGCGCAGAGGCAACAAATTTAGAGAAAATCTCAAGCGAGTAAAGGATACACTTAAAAGTTCTCGCTATGTTAAAGACGCAAACTTATAAGCATTTACAATTACAAGATAAAACCAATATTATTAACTGACAGATAACAAAGAGAGAAAACTACATGTCTCGTAGAACTAAAATCCTAGCCACTCTTGGCCCAGCTACTGATAGCGTTGAAATGATTGAAGCCATCGTAAAAGCAGGTGCGAACGTTGTTCGCATGAACTTTTCGCACGGTAGCGCCGATGATCACATTGAGCGTGCACAACGCGTGCGCGACGTCGCTAAAAAGCTAGGAACTTATGTGGGTATCTTAGGTGATTTGCAAGGGCCTAAAATACGGGTTTCTCGATTTGTAAATGATTCAGTTATCTTAGAAATGGGTCAAGAATTTGTGCTTGATGCTGAATTAGGCAAATTTGACGGTACCGACCAATCAGTTGGCATCGACTATAAGGCACTTCCTGACGATGTAAGAGATGGTGACATTTTGTTACTTGACGACGGCAGAATTCAATTAAAAGTAAAAACAGTCAAGGGACGCAAAGTATTTACCGAAGTGACTGTCGCCGGTAAATTATCAAATAACAAAGGCATTAATCGCCTAGGCGGAGGCTTATCGGCCGAAGCGCTTACTGAAAAAGACAAAGAAGATATAAAGACTGCCGCAAAAATGAACGTTGATTATTTGGCTGTTTCATTTCCGCGTTCAGGCGCAGATTTAGATTATGCACGTAGTTTGGCTGAAGAGGCCGGCTGCTACGCAAAAATATGTGCCAAGGTCGAACGCGCATAAACGGCTGCCATCGCTGTTGTCTCGCTTAAACTGCTAAAGTGCTCATCC
>CAYURD010000004.1:91689-101250 GCA_964446865.1 uncultured Glaciecola sp. | reverse complement strand
GCCTCTGCTCAAGCGGGATGCGAATACTAAAGTAATCGCAAATTTTGTCAAGGAATTTTCTAATTTAATTTGGAAAAATGTCTTCCATATGTTTCCAATCACGACACAACAAAAGTCGCTTTAAAAAATTTCATAACCGATTCGATTATCTGAGTCTCTAATAATGTTAATATTAGTCGCTCATCAATCGAGGCGCGCATTTTACACACATGCTATTACCGTGCAAGATGTTTTTATCATAAAATTTTTAACTGCTTACTTTTCACGCACAATTGTTATTTTTTTAGATTTTTTGTTAAATAAGCATGATTTTTTTATTTGTAGTAGCTATATTTCTATAACGGTTTAGTATATCGAAACCTAAAACTACTATAAAAATACATACTCGGTGGTATTATCATGATCTCGATCAAAACATCACTTGCATCATTCATATCAATATTTTTGGCAATTGGAGCTTACTTTATTGCGACTGCAAATCTCGGAACTGAAGTAAACAGCCTATTGCCAAGCATATTTGTCGTTTTAACAACAGTCGCATTTTTTGTGGTTACTCAACTTCAGTCAACTCAACATGGTGCGAAACAAAGTCCTCCCCGTAAACAAGCGGCAAAATCAACAAGTCAATCCACAAACGATTCAGCACCAAGCTCAGAAATTGCAACTTTGTACATTGGTAATTTGGCATATAAAGCTGATGAGCAAGCCGTTAAAGACTATTTTGAAAAAGCTGGTACCGTATTGTCGGTTAGGTTAGTTAAGGATAAACGTACAGGTCGTCGAAAAGGCTTCGGATTTATTGAGATAAATCCCGGTGACGAAAAAATGTTTATTAAACAGCTCAATGAATCAGAGTTTATGGAGCGTAATATTATAGTCAGGCCAGCAAACGATAAACAGCATTAGTGTAGAGCCAGCCAGATAGCCTATCTCATTCCCAGCTTTCTTAAGCGTTCTTTATGTATATAAAGAACGCTTTTTTATCATTTTCAATTAGCTGAAGTTCTTATTGAACGCGTGGAATCTATTAATAGCTTTCAGCAAATCAGGCACTTGCACATCTTTCATTTGATTAACAATGCCATTAATTATTTGATTAAAATCCTCGTCCGACTCAAGTGTCTTTTTACTCGAATCTATCACGTCCAAATACTTATTAATGTAATCGGCGACTGCTTTTGGTGCTGTGGCGTCGATGTTCTCGGCAAATGACAACTGCTGTATTGTGTCATATGTTTGCATCTTATCTAAATTCTCGCCCTGCTTGATCTGATTCGCTAAATTAACTAATTCGGTGTTCGAATATCCTAAACTAAGCGACTTTTCATAAGCCGACTCAACACCCGAGCGATAAAACCCATTAAGCAGGCCATCAGTTTTGTTCACTAAATCAGCAATATCAGACACATTTTGATTATTAAGATCGCCCGTTATTGAAAATGAAATATTTGAAGAGCTGCTTGTAAATACTTCGCTCACACTAGCACGTGCGTCAAACGCTCTGTTTTCGAAGTCAACTTTTGTCGTAATACTATCGTTGGTTAATAGTTCAACGGTATTAAAGCTAGGTTCTGTGCCAACATTTTTCTCACTTTCTGTATCAATTGGCTTTATGTACACATCTGGTGTTGTTGGTAAATTATTTATGCCGCCAATAATTGCGCCTTTGGTTGCGTCAATAGTTTTAAAAACATCGTCGCTTGCCAAGCCAACTAATTCTAGTTTGGCTTGGTCGATACCAACACTTACGCCCTTAACCGCTTCATCACGGTAAAACGCAAGTTCTTGGGCATCTCGACCTGAGTTCGCTAAATTTGACAACGCACCTTGCACAAAGCCAATGACGTTGTTGCTCACCTGTTGAACATCAAATGTCGGTCTGGCTGTCATTTGTTCAATATTAAATTTTTCTTTAAGTGGTGAACGGTTTGCGATTTCACTGGTATTAGTAGGCATACGACTAGCCGCGAAACCGTCGATTGACCGAGTTAACGACTGCGTTAGCACCTTTGCAACAACGCTGTCATTAGCAGCACTTGCGCTATAGTAATCTGCGGTGTTGCCAGATATTGCTTGACTTGATGCAAGTTGATCTGCTTTTTTAACAGGTGCATCGGCAGCATTGTTCGCACTTTTTGCAGGCGACATCACTTGTGTTTGAATTGTATTCATAAAAAGATACCTCACTATCCTCACAAGTTATATCGGCATGAGTAGGCGTATTCTTTAATAAAGAGTTGGTAAATATTTTAAAATCGTTAAAATCCAAAATATTATTAATGAAGCCACAAACAAAACCTCAACAATTACAAACAACAACGCAGTCGAAGCTAATACTAAAAAAGGGCAACCCAAGTAATCATGGAATTTACAGCAGAGCAAATAAAGAAAATGTCTTACGACGAGCAGTTTACGCATAAAAAAGAGCTTTTGCGGGACATGATGTCTACCTTTCCAGACCATGAACATGCGTCTTTTAGTACTTATAAGAGTGCAGAGAAAAACTATAGAATGCGCGCCGAATTTAGAATTTGGCATGAGGGTACTGACAGTTTTCATATAATGTTTGATCAAAAAACAAAACAAAAATACCGCGTAGACTCACTCAACAGTGCATGTTTACTCATAAATAACGCGATGCAATCAACGATACAATTTATTAAAAACTCACCATTGTTACGCCAAAAACTGTTTCAAATTGATTATTTAGCCTCATCCACTAACGAGTTAGTAATAAGTTTGCTGTATCACAAACAATTAGAAGATAGCTGGGAAATAGAAGCTCAGGCTTTGGCTACTTCGCTAAAACATTTAGGGCGTATCAATATTATTGGAAGGGCAAAGAAGCAAAAAAGGGTGGTAGGCGTCGATTTTGTTATCGAAAGTGTCAAGATAAAAAATAAAAAATACTCTTTTAAGCAGATTGAAAATAGCTTTACCCAACCAAATGCACAAATTAATGAAAAAATGATCGAATGGGTAATAGAAAAAGCCGCCAATGAAGACAGAGATTTACTCGAACTATATTGCGGAGCCGGTAATTTCTCGATTCCTTTAAGCCATTATTTTAGATCTGTCCTGGCTACCGAAATATCAAAAACATCAGTCAATGCTGCACAAGATAATATTAGCGATAATAGTGTAAAAAACCTTAAGATTGCGCGGCTGTCGAGCGAAGAGTTTGTGCAAGCATTTAATAGAGAAAGAGCATTTAACAGATTAGCCGGCATTATTTTAGACGATTATGACTTTTCAACGGTCTTAGTTGACCCTCCTCGCGCAGGTTGCGATCCGACAACGCTAAAGCTAATGTCAGCTTTCGACACAATAGTTTATATTTCATGCAATCCTGCAACCTTAATTGATAATATTAGGGAGTTATCTTCAACACACAGAATAAACGATTTCGCATTTTTTGATCAATTTCCTTTTACCCCCCATATGGAAAGTGGTGTGGTGTTGGTAAAAAAATAGCAATGTATTATCCGAGATGTATCCATCCTCAGCACTTTATGTAGAACAAATTAACTTTTACTAGCACCAGCATAGCTAACAGCACCTAGTTGAATAAATCTTAGCTGGGTTTTAACCCGCTGAGCAATCTGCTCTTTTTCACTACTGTCAGCATCAATGGCATCTGCGCCTGCACTAAACACGAGCTTCACCATTGCTTCTGATTGCAAATAAGCAATAGGGGCAGGTATCTCTAGTCTTATTTCGATGTAATCAGCTAGCTCTTTAGTAAAATGCTGTATTTCTCTCATGACTGCAGCCCTAAAAGCGGCAGAAGTACCAGTATGCTCTCGCAGCAAAAGTCTAAATTGATTTCGATTGCCCAGCACAAATTCAATAAACGTGTCTACCGAAATGTTGATGATACTGCCACCAGAAGCGATGCGTTGTCGGGCCTGACGCATAAGTTGCCTAAGCGCCAGCCCTGATTCGTCGACCAAGGTTAAACCAAGCTCATTGATGTCTGCAAAATGCCGATAGAATGAAGTAGGTGCAATATTTGCGATTCTAGCGACTTCTCTTAAGCTAATGCTGGTGAAGCTTTTGTTATCATCAAGCAAAGTAAAAGCCGCATCTATAATGCGTTGGCGCGTTTGTTGTTTTTGTTGTTGTCGTTTCATACATCAATATTTACACTTTTGTGTTGAATACTTCAATAAAATTGTTGCGCTAGCTTACTTGAAAAGTTAAATTAGCGCACAGTTGTACGCTGAAAATTAGTTGAGTATTAAAATTTGAAAAAGCCACCGTTAATCCCCTTGAATATCGCCATATTTTCGATTACCACCGCCATCACCTTTATTGCACTGCCATTATGGATAATACAAACTGGGATTACGTGGGTCGAAATTGCGGTTGCCATATCACTGTTCTTTTATACTGGTATGTCCATCACGGCTGGCTATCATCGTTTATGGTCACATAAAACATATCAGGCTCACCCAATCGTGAAAGTTGCGCTTGCTATTGGTGGTGCGATGGCTGTTCAAAATAGTATTTTACATTGGTCAAGCGACCATCGAGTGCATCATCGCTTTGTTGATGAAAACGGCAAAGACCCTTACTCGGCAAAACGTGGTTTTTGGTTTTCACATATTGGATGGATGCTCAGAGAGTATCAGGCGCAGCGATACAGCGATTATTCAAACTGTAAAGACTTACAAAAAGACAAAGTCGTAATGTGGCAACACAACTATTACATCCCTATTGTCTTACTCGCTAATTTTGGTATTACTGGATTTTTAGGATTTTTAAACGGCGATATTATCGGCATGATTCTGGTAGCCGGCGTTGCCAGACTTGTTGCAGTGCATCATGTTACTTTCTTTATAAACTCATTGGCACATATATGGGGTTCAAGGCCTTATACCGATAAAAACACCGCCAGAGATAATGGCATTCTCGCATTCTTTACCTTTGGCGAGGGCTACCATAACTACCATCACATTTTTGAATACGATTATCGCAACGGTATTCGGTGGTGGCAGTATGATCCGACAAAATGGCTCATCAAGAGTCTATCTTGGTGTAAACTAACTAAAAATTTACGCACCACTCCAGAAGAGCGAATAGAAAAAGCCAAGCTTGAAATGCAACTGAAAAGAGCAAAAAGCACCTTGATTCATTTACCAAACGCCGACGAAGTTATGCAGAAAGTACAAGCTGAATACGATATTTTACTGCAGAAAATGAGCGACTACTATAAAACCAAAAAAGCAGTAGTGGCATTAAAGAAAGAAAGCTTGCAAGCATCTTACGAGAAACTGGAACTAGACTTTAAATATAAAGAACTTAAACAGTCATTTGTATTACAGAGAGAGAAATGGCATTCGCTTTATGACTATTACACTGCGCCAATCGTTGCTTAGATTAGTCAAGCTCAAAAGGGCGTAATCAGAGAAGCTTATATTTCTATTGCGCTCAATTTATTTCGTCCCGTCTTCTTACTCAAATATAGTTGTTCATCTGCCAGAGCAATGACTTTTTCAAAAGACTCATTAAACATGTGTTTGATGCACACCACGCCGCCGCTAATAGTCACATTAAGACTTATATCTTCGTGGATGATCGCTTTCTTTTCAATTGTATCGATGATTTCACGCAGATAAGTTAGATGTTTGTCAGACTCGCTGCTATGCATCAAAATAGCAAACTCTTCACCACCATACCTCGCCACTATGTCACTGTTACGGCCACAGAAAAACGCCATTGTTTTGGCTATTTCTTTAATCACGGTATCACCTGCCTGATGCCCATGAGTATCATTCACCTTTTTGAAAAAATCTATATCAAATAGCACCATAGATATTGGAGACTTGCTACGAACGCTTTGGTAATAAGCAGTTTCAGCTAATTCGTCAAAGGCACCACGATTATAGATACCAGTAAGCGCATCGGTGCGCGAAAATTGAATTAGGCGTTCATTCACCTGATTAAGCTCTTTCGTTTTTTCTTCCACTTGGCTTTCAAGCTTGCGCTGAAAATCGATACTTAGCTTTTGCGCCTTCACAAAATTGTGGGTCACGTTGGCGATTTCTTTGCTGATTTTTGACTCTTGCTCAAGTTGTTCTATGCTAACTCGATTTTTAATAAAGTCTTCTAAGTTTACGATTGGTCGCGTAATTTTAGTCGATAACTTGTTGGCCATTAAACCAATGATGACCGCACTAACAAAAAGCGTAAATGCAATATAAATAAAATAGGCGATAATGCTCTCAAACACCTTATTGGGCGGTGCTAAGGTATATATTTGCCACCCATGTTCATTTTCTTCGTTTATATAGATATATGCAGTTTCAAATATCTGCATAACTGGCGTAAATCGTAAAAAGGGATGAAAGGTATTTTGCACCTCAAAGGTTGATTTTGGTGTTAGACGAAGCACGTCGCTGCTGTATATTATTTTGCCTGTCGCGTCAGTCACGATTACTGGTACCTCTTTTTGTTCAACCGTGTTAATAACGTTTACGTCAACCAAATTATAAAGAGGGATAGCCACCTGCCCAATGCCATTAAACTCACCATTGCGCATTATTGGGCTTGTTACGGCGATCAAATCTGAGTTTCCTATTCCTCGCCCTTCAAGGATTGCAGACACAACAGGTCTTACTTGTGCTTTTGTATCCTGAAAATATTGTCTTTCAGAGATATTTACATTGCCCATTTCTTTAAATATCTTAGCGTATTTTTGTGGCGCGACTACTTGCAAGTCGCCGTTTTGATTAGAAACAAACATACTTTCAATTTGCCGACTGGTGCCTGCGATTGTATTAAGCGTTTTTTGGTTTTCGTCATTTGGCCGCCATTCTACGGCCATCTTGGTCGCTGAATTGATCATATCAATGTTTTTTGAAAGTAAGCTGTTTGTGCTGTTTTTTATCTGTAAGGCTGATGCTTGTAATTCTTTAGAAATAATGAGCTCAGTTTCATGCGTAGATCGCCATGTGAACACGAGCGTAGCCAAAATTATTGGCAATATGACACTCACAATACAAAGCTCAAATACCACATTGGCAAATTTTGGTGGTGGTGGCACAAAGTGTTTAAATTGACTTTCGCTAGGGACAAACCAATATGCAATCATCGCAAACACACCACAAATAAAACCGTTTAACGATATAGTGACTGCGGTAAAAATAGCAGTAGGAATATTTTCTGAAAATGCGCCGTATAGCAAATACGCTGACATGGGAAAGCCAATCATAAACCAATATGCAGAAATGCCAACCAAAAAGCTATTTGCTTTTCTCATTGCATAAAGCACGGTCAAAAACTCAGCAATCAAGACCAGTAAAAAAAGCGAATTCAGATTCACTATATAAAATGAACCAAGGCTTGCAAAAAGCACAATAACACTAAATCGTAATGGTAAAATTAACAGGGCAAAGAGTGACCAAATTGACCCAAGATATATACTAATAGTGCCGTAAATCGAGATATCTAAAAACTGGTAAGTAATAAAAGATAGAAAACACAATATCCCGCACGCGAATAGGCGCGGAGAAAGCAAGCTTGATATTGATTCTGAATTCATGTGTAGTTTAACGGCAGTAGAATGAAAAAAGTAAGCTCTGATTTTGTCTTTGTTGCTACTTAAAATACATCGAAACCACAACTGATTTTAGCCTTGTAAGTCTCAACTCTGATTTGTTTTGCATTCGTGAATGCACTACACTTCGCAGATTATTTTACACACTCAGAAGTTGACGTAATTCATCACCATATTAAGGCATTAAAAGTTTTGCAAACAACGCCCATTAATCACAAGTTTTCTGTTGCCCCAATGCTTGATTGGACAGACCGACATTGTCGTTATTTTTTGCGACTACTATCTAAGCATTCAGTGTTGTACACAGAAATGGTGACGACAGGCGCAATCATTTATGGCAAAGGTGATTATTTAGGATTTAATGAGCAAGAACATCCTGTCGTTTTGCAACTAGGAGGTTCAAACGCCTCTGACATGGCTAAATGTGCCGAAATAGCCCAAGCCAAAGGCTATGATGAAATAAACATTAATGTTGGCTGTCCTTCCGATCGCGTGAAAAATGGTAGTTTTGGCGCCTGTTTAATGTCGTCACCAGAAATTGTGGCTGCGTGTGTAGAAGCTATGCGCAAGGTCGTTGACATCCCGGTGACCGTTAAATGTCGCATTGGTATAGACGACATGGATGATGATCAAGGCCTAACTGACTTTGTACTTCCGATATATGAAGCCGGTTGTGAACACTTTATTGTGCACGCACGAAAGGCATGGTTGCAAGGTTTGAGTCCAAAACAAAACAGGGATATTCCGCCGCTAAACTATGAAAGGGTTTATCGTCTGAAACAAGACAACCCCACCATTCATATTAGTATCAACGGCGGTATTACTAGTATACCGCAAGCCCTTGAGCACTTAGGGCACGTTGACGGTGTGATGATGGGACGAGAAGTTTATTCAAATCCTTGGATTTTGCATGAAATTGACGAAGCAATCTTTAATACATCAGAGCCACTGGGGGTTTCGAGAGAAGATATCGTTATAAAAATGAGCCAATATATTCAACAACAGGCCTCTGAAGGTCATCGAGTATGGCACATTGCAAGACACACACTCGGCCTATTTCAAGGTCAAGCTGGTGGCAAAATATGGCGGCGATATCTAAGCCAAAACGGGACGGGGAAACACAATGACCCTGCTCTACTCGACCGAGCATATGAGGCAGTGTTAATCGCACAAGAAAAAGTAAGAAATGATGCACTAACATTTGGTCAAAATCGCTAATTTCGTTAGTAATACTCACCACAAAAAATCTAACAAGCATGTCTACAATGCTAAAAACCCACTCTCAAAAACACCCACCTCTTTGATTTAAATGGAAATATTCTTAATCGAGCATTTTTGGCATGAGAATCGCTAACACTCCAATATATGTGTAAAAAGTGATAGCAAGACTGACTAATCAGGTCTCGTTCGCAGTGCGATATAGAATGCCAAGCTATTGACCAAACAAATTTCATTAAGGATATGATCATGTTAGCGCAAGTTGATTTATTAAGTTTAGTCTTATCACCTGTACTCGTTTATGTAGGCGGAACACTATTGATCATGCTTCTGCATTATTTGAATATTCTAAAAACTGACTAGCAGGTTAGGCAAGTGCACCTTAAGCAAGCCGCACAGCTGTGTAATACTTGCAAACCTAACAACGAAGCCACGCACCTGAGAATGTAACGCTTTCACATACAGACTAACTTGAGCAACAAAACCCATAATTATCAGGAGAAAGTAAAATGAAAGAAGCCATAAACAGCCAACGATTTTACAGAGACAAACAAAATGCAAAGGTATCAGGCGTGTGCGCTGGCCTTGCTAAGTATTTTGACATCAACCCTTGGATTGTAAGAGGCGCGTCTGTGATTTCACTTCTTATATTTCCTGTCGCGGTAGCTCTTGCTTACGTGCTTGCGATTTTATTGTTGAGCGAACGGTAAATAGATATTAAGTAACTAGCGATTTGACTTTTCTATCATTAAACGTTGTTATGTTGCGTCGGATTATTTGCT
>CAYURD010000004.1:75318-91589 GCA_964446865.1 uncultured Glaciecola sp. | reverse complement strand
AATTAGCGCGACATCGCTTCGCGTTTTTGCTTAAAAAGTATATAAAAATATACAAATTACTTGTTTATAGTTTGCTCAAGGCCATTGAACACAGGTAAACTATCAACATTCTCACGATTTATCATCTCAATTTGTGTCCAGCAAGGAAACTTTGAACGTTATGTTTACGACAAAAGGTATCAGCTCTGTTATTGCCGCCATTATTCTAATCTTTTGTATTATTGGTTTTTGGTGGAGTTTTGCGCCTAGCGCTTTTGATGTAAATGCTCAAGCCGAGCAAGCCGCTGTAGAAAATCAGCAGCGTGTTGTCACTGGGTATACAACAACTAATACGCTCATCAAAGTATTAGACGCCATGTTGCATAAACCAGGCGGGTATTTAACAAATGATGTCATGCCTCCAGGTTTGGTAATGGACAATATTCCAAATTGGGAATTTGGCGTGTTAGAGATGAGCCGAGACCTAGCACTGGCAATGCGCAAAGATTTTAGTCGCTCTCAATCACAATCGGTTGAAAACCCAGCACTGAGCAAAGCCCAGCCAAGCCTGAACTTTTCAAACAATAATTGGATACTACCGTCAAGTGAAGGTGAGTATGAAGACGCCTTGGCGCAGTTATATATTTATAGAGACCAACTTGGCGACCCCAACGCAGGTAATAATCAGTTTTATGCGCGCGCCGACAATCTGCGAGATTATTTAAAGCAAGTAGAAAAGCGCTTAGGCGATTTATCACAGAAACTTAGCGCTAGTGTTGGCACCGAAGTCATTAATACCAATTTAGCTGGCGATAACTCGGCAACAAGCTCTTCGCCAGAAGCATCAATGATGGAAAATCGTACAAGCTGGTTTGAATTAGACGACAATTTTTATGAAGCAAGAGGCGCCAGCTGGGCTTTGCTTCACTTTTTAAAAGCGATCGAAACAGATTTTGCTGATGTTTTACGTAAAAAAAATGCCACTGTCAGCCTGCAACAAATCATTCGTGAGCTAGAATCAACTCAAGAAAGCGTGTTTAGTCCCGTTATACTTAATGGAGACGGCTTTGGTTTGCTAGCCAATCACTCTTTAGTGATGGCAAATTATATTTCTCGCGCCAACGCCGCCTTAATCGAATTATCAGAGTTATTAAACCAAGGTTAATTATGAAACACATTAAACAAATAAGTACGGCCGTTGCGTTGATTACAGGCGTGAGTATAAGTTCGATGGCAAATGCAGATACCGTTTTAGGCGGTTACGTTGGAGCTCAAGCATGGAATATGAGTACCGAAGGTGGCTTTTCACAAAACGATTCAAACGCCGAATTTATGTTTGATGACGAAACAATCGCCAGTTTTTACGCTGCGCTGGAACACCCTATCCCATTCGTACCCAATATTAAATTATCAAGAACTAATTTGGAGACGACAGGTAACACTGTTATCGACAGTACCTTCACCTTTGGCGGTGAAGTATATTTGGTAAATGCGAACCTTGAAACAACGATAGATTTAACGACCACAGATTACATTTTGTATTATGAGATCTTGGATAACGATTTAATTACCTTTGATATTGGGGTGGCAGGCAAACATCTTGATGGCATGATTAGCGTTATGGACCAAGATGGAAGAGCAAGCGCAGAAGACCTAAGTGTTGTCATTCCTATGGGTTATGCCAAAGCACATGTTGGCTTACCACTTACAGGTTTAACTGTTTTTGCCGAGGGCACGCTTCTCGCAATTGGCGATGATTCGTTTAGCGATTACCAAGTGGGTATTGCTTATGATTTTTACGAATCATTTGCGATTGACTTGCACTTATTGGCAGGTTACCGAGCAACCGAGCTTGATATCAATGACGTTGACGATATTTATGCAGATATCACTTTTGATGGTGCGTTTGTTGGGCTTGAATTCGACTTCTAAATTGTTTCAGCACAAAAGTGCATAAAAAATTAGTTTTAATTCTTTCACGTTATCAATAAAAATCGCTATGCTTACAAAATCGACAAGCATAGTGATTTTTTATGACTCAAAATACAAATAATTCAGGCCCTCTTGGCATAGACAGCGCCCAACTTTCTCAGTTGAGCCAAGCCGTTAGTGGTTTTAGCAAAGAGCAATTAGTGTGGGCGAGTGGATATCTGGCTGGATTGTCAGTGAATGCCACAGGCGCGAGTACCAGCGCAACGGTTACACCTATAAGCGACGCACAAGGTAAACAGGCAACTCTCACCATATTATATGGCTCTCAGACAGGCAACGCGAAACACGAAGCCAGTGCATTTAACCAACAATTAAGCGACAAAGGCCTCAATACGAAGTTAGTCAGTATGGCCGACTATAAACCTCGCAAAATTAAAGATGAAACTCACCTTGTCGTTTTTGTCAGCACCCATGGCGAAGGTGATGCGCCAGACGACGCTGTTGAGTTGCATGAGTTTTTACATAGTAAAAAAGCGCCTAAATTAGACAAGATGCAATTTGCAGTCGTTGGTTTAGGTGACACAAGCTATGAATTTTTCTGTCAAACCGGAAAAGATTTTGAAGCAAGGTTTAGCGCCTTAGGTGCCACAGAACTAGCCCCTAGGTTAGACTGTGACGTGGACTATGCAGATGAAATTGCTGCTTGGTCGCAAAAAATGACTGAAAAATTGGTCGAGTCACTGAAGCCTGTTGATGCGGTGCAAACGATAGCTTCTGTGCCTATCAATACAGTCCAAGCTAGTCAATACGATAAACAAAACCCTTTTGCGGCTAATTTATTAACCAGTCTTAAAATAACGGGACGAGATTCAGTAAAAGACATTCGTCATATCGAAATTTCACTCGAAGACTCTGACTTACAATACAAAGTCGGCGACTCATTAGGGGTATATTTCTTAAATGATCCTCAAATAGTCAAAAGAATGATTAAAGCCACTGGTACCGACGCGAGTGCCACGGTGCAAGTAAAAGACGAGTCTATGAGTTTAGAAAAAGCACTGACCGAAAAGCTTGAGTTAACGCTAAGTTACCCCGGTTTTGTGAAAGCATATCAAGGCGTGAGCAACAGTAAAGAATTAGCCGCATTATTAGATGATAAAGCAGCGCTTCGTGGCTTTTTAGAAGAACGTCAGATCATTGATATAGTCGAACAATTTCCAAATTCAATCAGTTCACAACAGCTTGTTGATGCACTGCGTCCTTTAAATCCAAGACTTTATTCTATCGCATCAAGTCAAACAGAGGTTGAAGACGAAGTTCATCTTACGGTTGCTCATGTAGACTATGAAGCTTTTGGTTCTCGTCATCAAGGCGGGGCATCGGGCTTTTTATCTACTCGTTTAGAAGAAGGCGATAACATCAACGTATTTGTCGAAAACAACGACAACTTTAGACTGCCAAGCAATCCTGATACCCCAGTAATTATGGTTGGTCCCGGCACTGGCATAGCGCCTTTTAGAGCTTTTATGCAAGAACGAGATGCAACCGAAGCTGAAGGTAAAAATTGGCTATTTTTTGGCAATCCGAGCTTTACGCAAGACTTTTTATACCAAGTTGAATGGCAGGCTTATTTAAAATCTGGTCTATTGAGTAAAATCAGTTTGGCGTTTTCTCGCGATCAAGCTCACAAAATATATGTGCAAGACCGCATACTAGAGCATGGTAAAGACGTATTTGAATGGTTAGAACAAGGCGCTCATTTTTATGTATGTGGTGATGCTATGCACATGGCCAAAGACGTCGAAAAAGCCCTTTTAAACGTGATACAAACGCACGGTAAAAAAGATGAAACACAAGCTAAACAATATCTTGTCGATATGAGAAAAGCCAAGCGTTACCAGAAGGATGTTTACTAATGAGCGACTTATCAAAAAATGATGCGGCAACAAAGACCACACAAGGGCCTCTTGTTGTACAAGGGAAGTTGTCTGATAACGAACGCCTTAAAGCAGCAAGTCAACACTTACGTGGCACCATTACCGAAGACTTAAGTGATGATGTTACAGGTGGTTTTACCGCCGATAACTTCCAGCTGATTCGCTTTCATGGTATGTATCAGCAAGATGACCGAGATATTAGAGGCGAGCGCAGCAAACAAAAGCTAGAGCCTTTGCATAATGTAATGTTAAGAGCGCGTTTACCTGGAGGCGTTATCACACCGAAACAGTGGCTTGTTATTGACAAGTTTGCTAGTGATAAAACCATGTATGGCAGTATTCGCTTAACCACGCGCCAAACATTTCAGTTTCACGGTGTACTTAAACCTAACGTTAAACCGATGCATCAAATGCTTAATTCTACAGGTATTGATTCGATTGCAACTGCGGGAGATGTTAATCGAAATGTATTGTGTACTTCAAACCCTGTTGAATCACAACTACACAAAGAAGCTTGGGATTGGGCAACAAAAATTAGTGAACATCTTCTTCCTAAAACTAACGCCTATGCTGAAATTTGGTTAGATGGCGAAAAGGTTGAATCAACCCAAGAAGATGAGCCTATATTAGGCGACAATTACTTACCTCGAAAATTTAAAACGACGGTCGTTATTCCGCCAGACAATGATGTGGACCTGCATGCCAACGACCTAAATTTTGTTGCGATTGCCGAAAATGGAAAATTAGTCGGCTTTAACGTGCTAGTAGGCGGCGGCCTTGCAATGACTCATGGTGACCATGCTACCTTCCCTCGTAAAGCTGATGATTTTGGTTTTATTGCGCTTGAAGACACTTTAAATGTTGCGGCAGCTGTTGTCTCGACTCAGCGTGATTGGGGCAACCGAGTAAATCGTAAAAATGCTAAAACCAAATATACGCTTGAACGCGTTGGTGTTGAAACATTTAAAGCAGAAGTCGAAAAGCGCGCCAAGGTTACATTTGCACCGAGCAAACCCTATGAATTTACGACACGCGGTGACAAATTTGGTTGGATTGAAGGTATTGATGGTAAACATCATTTGACGCTGTTTATTGAAAATGGTCGTATCTTAGACTTTCCCGATAAACCGCTGAAAACGGGTTGCGCTGAGATTGCCAAAATCCATACGGGTGACTTTAGGTTAACCGCTAATCAGAACCTAATTGTTGCTGGCGTGCCAAGCGATCAAAAGTCAATCATTGAAGATATTGCCATCAAACATGGTTTGTTAGCCCAAAACACTAGCAAGCAACGCAAAGACTCAATGGCTTGCGTATCATTGCCGACCTGCCCGCTTGCCATGGCAGAGGCAGAGCGTTATTTACCAGAAGCAGTCGACGAAATAGAAAACTTATTAACAAAACACGGTCTTGATAATGAAAGCATTATTTATCGTATCACTGGTTGCCCAAATGGCTGCGGTCGCGCGATGCTAGCCGAGATTGGGCTTGTTGGTAAGGGGCCTAATAAATACAACTTGCATTTAGGTGGCAACCGCGAGGGTACACGCATTCCAAGAATGTACAAAGAGAACATTTTAGATACTGAAATAATGTCTATTTTAGACGATTTAATTGCTAGATGGGCAAAAGACCGTTTACAAGGCGAGAGTTTTGGTGATTTTGTAATACGCGCAGATATCATAAAGCCAGTGGTCAATTCGGCTATTGATTTTTATGAGGTTGTATAAATATGAGTAATCTAGCCACTACATTACCCGATAAAACGATTAGCCAGGATAATGCTGCTTACTCTGCAGAAGAGCTGTCGCAGCAAAACCCTTTATTAGAGAAAATGACACCTATCGAACGTGTTGAATGGGCGCTTGCCAATCTGCCGGGCCAACATATCGTGAGTTCGAGCTTTGGCGCGCAATCTGCAGTCATGCTGCATTTGTTAAATCAAGTAATGCCAGGTATTCCAGTCGTGCTGACCGATACGGGATACTTGTTTCGAGAAACCTACCAGTTTATTGACACCCTGCGCGAAAAGCTAGATTTGAATTTGCATGTTTATAGCGCAAAATTAAGCCCGGCGTGGCAAGAAGCAAGGTTTGGCAAATTGTGGGAGCAAGGTATTGACGGTATTAGCCAATACAACAAACTAAATAAAGTAGAGCCGATGAAGCAGGCACTGCATGATTTAGAGGCATCTACATGGTTTGCTGGCCTAAGACGCACTCAATCCGATAGTCGACAACATTTAAATGTACTGCAAAAGCAAGGCTCTCAGTTTAAGGTTCATCCAATCATTGATCAGAGCAATCGCGACTTATTTTTATATTTGAAAAAGCATAATCTTCCTTACCATCCATTGTGGGAACAAGGCTATGTATCAATTGGCGACTGGCATACTACCGCTAAGCTTGAAGAGAACATGAGCGAACAAGACACCCGCTTTTTTGGTTTGAAAAGAGAATGTGGTTTGCATGAGTTTGGCGACGGCGACGGCATTTAAGGTGTTTTATGACACAATAACGTAAAATTACTGTCATATAACTGTAATATTTCTATGATCCACCTTGAAATTTAAGTTATTTTAACTTATACTTTTTCCATTATTTCACCAAGGATCAAAAGATTATGAAAAAATTAGCACTTGCCTTAACATTGGTAGCCGCTTCATCATTTTCTTTCGCTGCTCCTAGCAATAATGGTGAGACTAAGGCGTTCGATTGTATCGACAAGAAAACATTCGAGATAAAAAGCGAATGTATGAGCAAGAACATAGAAAGTAACTTAGTTTTTCAAAAAGCTGAAAAAGCAGTGATAGAAAGTGCAAATGCCGTAGGCGACAGAGCGATGGCAACAATGTCATTCGATAGCCGCACAATGACTATTCATGTGGTAGCACACAAAGACGCATCAATAGCGAAAGCAGATACAAGCATAAAGCGTAAGTAGAATATACGACGACTTTACCAAAAACCTCCTTTCGGAGGTTTTTTTGTATAGGCCACATATACCCCATCATTTATACCCAGTCTTTTATACCCAAGCCTTTATATGTCGAACGATTCATCCCTAAAGTGCTATTGCATACAAACAAAATAAACAATAGACCTTAATCGACTATCGAAATACTGGGTTTTTGTTATACTCATGCAAGATGAATGTTACTAACACCTTGGTGATAGAAAAAACAAATAAAATTAGTGACAAAGTAGTACTTTAGGACAACGAGCGTATTAAGACTCTAAATAATAATAATGATAAAGACGGATTTTAGCCAAGGACATAAAAACGAAAATGATGTGCCGTCATTTTTCGCACTGCCGACAGTTTTGTATGGACTGAACTTTGGCGTGCTTGGTGCAATGGCTAATGCATATCTGCACGTTAATTTCTTTGGTGACTTTGGCTTATATTTTGGTCAAATATTTGTTTTATTGTGCCTGGTTACTAGAGGTCTCAATGCTGCTCTTATTGCTGCATTGCTTAGTTCAATTACAGCAGCCTGGCACGCCAATGATGCCTACCTAATTTGTATATTTATGCTCGAAATGCTGTTTGTTCACGTGGCGATGCGTAAAGGCTATTTTCTTTTTTACTCTTCAATTATTTATTGGCTAACGATTGGCGTACCTCTACTGCTTTTACTGCACGCACTTACCAGTTTTAGTTCAGCAGAGTTATTATTTATTAATGGCGTTACTCGCGCGCTAAACGGTCTACTTTGTATCTCAGTTGTCGCTATCCTTTGTTGGTTTTTACCTTCACATTATATATACAAAAAATACTACTCCAATCCGCCGCAACTCGCTTCGCTAATCTTTTCGCTTTGTATGTTAACGGTCACCCTACCGGCGATGCTTATTGCTATTTTTGTCATTTGGCAATCAACCATTCACAACGAAACAAACGTGACACAGAACTTAAACAATGCTTCAGCACAGCTTGTTAAAGTGACCGATATAGAGTTAAAAAGGCATCTAGATAGTATTTCTACTGTGTCGAGCATTGTGAGCAATCAGCCAAATCATCGAATTCAACCGATGTTAGATGCAACAGTTAATAATTATGAATTGTACAAGTCAATGTTATACGCAGACCGATACGGAAGAGTCATGAACGCCGCACCAAGAGAAAAAATGCTAAAACTCTTAGAGCTAGACTATCCGTCTGTGCGCGATAGAAGTTATTTTAAAGCGGCTAAAGAAGTCGGCGAACCTTTCATTAGTGACGCTATTGTTGGAAAGGGCTTTGGTGACTCATTAATAATCTGCTTTGTTGCCCCAATTTACAATGGTAGTCAATTTGGTGGGATAATCCAAGGCGCGATGACACTGCCTACTTTTACGGAGTTCTCACGCGAACATTTGATTAGTGAACTCGACTACGTGATCACCGACAACAAGGGCAGAATTATTGCTGCCACAGAGCGATTGGGATTGCCTTTGTTGTCAAATTTTGATTATCAACAACACACCGATCCGCTAATTAAAAGGGTACCACTTTTACTTTTTAATCAAACACCGTATATGTTCGCACAAAGCAAGACACAAAATGATTGGACGGTAACCGTGCTAATGTCTCCCAAAGAAATAACATCCATACTGGTTGAATATTTCTTTATTCTTATACTGTCGACAATATTTGTATTGGCGACTTTCGCACTGGTCGCTAAATCACTTTCAAAACGCATTACTAAACCCTTGGTTGATATTGCAGAGAGCTTTCCGAACACCGAAAAACATCCTCAAATCCTCCAAGACTCGCAAGTCAGCACTGAAATGGTCAAGTTAACACAGCGGCTCATTGATTCTCATGACGTCATGGCTAATTTTCAGCAACAACTTTCAGAGCAAGTTCACAACAAAACAAAACAACTTAAGCAACTGAATAGAGAACTCTATTCTATCGCTCAAAAAGACTCACTGACGCAATTGCTAAATAGAGCCGGCTTTAATCGCCTAGCGATTACTTCTTATCGAAACTGCGTTAGAAATCATATTAATATGTCGCTTGTATTGCTTGATATAGACCATTTTAAAAAGATAAACGATACATATGGCCATCCGTTTGGCGACAAATGTATTGTTGCGGTTGCCAAAGCAATTCAAAAACACTGTAAACGTGACACCGATATTATAGGCCGCTATGGCGGTGAAGAATTTATTGTCATGATAGTCGGCGGTGATTTAAACGTACACCACGAACGCATAAAAATGGTGAAAGATGAGCTCCAAGATATGAGCTTCAAACGAGACAAAGACATTGTGAATATGACAGTAAGCGCGGGAATATGCAGCATCGAAACTGACTTTTCACTAGACTTTGAAGACTTGTTACAGTTGTCTGACAATCAGCTATATCTCAGTAAACGAGAAGGGCGCAATAAAATTAGTACTGTTATTCGCTGATCTAGTGTAGCCTTACACAATAACTGTACATAAAACAGTCTACTAAGGATGGACTCTTCGCGCTTTTTACACACATTAAATGAACAAAAATAATAATTCACTAGAAAACATTCAAGTTTGTCTACTCTTAAGCCTTTTAACACTGAGCGCTAACCTTTTTGGCTCGGTAAGTATTATTGGTGACACAAAATTGATGCTTGGCAGTAGCTTCGTCTTTTTGGCCATAATGCTACTACCTCGTTCGCTAAGTCTTTTTGTCGCTATTTGTGCACTCTTTTCTCAAGTTGTGGTCTCACAGCTGTGGACGGTGTCATTATTATTTGTACTAGAACTTATTATAATACTGGTGCTAATTAATCGTCGAATATATTTAATTATCGCATCGTTGCTGTATTGGACCTTATTAGGTGTGCCTATTTTATGGCTACTCAATCATCTCAATTCAAGTGAGCTGACCGATGAAAACCTTATCATCACCCTTCAAATAGCGTTTAATGGCTTACTAAATGCTGCCGTTGCCGCTTGTATCTATATTTTTATTCCAGACGAATGGCTGCATCAACGCAGAATAAAGCAGCATACCCTCTCTTCGAATATTTTTGTGCTTTGCTCTTCTACTATGGTAGTGCCGGTTTTGGTGACTTCATTTGCATTTATTGCACAACAAATTCACCACAAAGAAAAGTCTTTGCTTAGCGAACTTGAAACTAAAGCGCTATTTATTGAAGAGGTCACAACGACCTTTTTGAGGCAACATCAATTGGTTATCGAACAATTAGCGATGGCATTGAATGTCACAAACGCTTATTCACCAAGCAATGCTAAAATGATTGAAGAGCTAATGTTACAAGCACAAGCGAACCACCCATCGTTTTTTAATATCACCAGAACCGATAAAAACGGGAGTTTAGGTTTTTTTGCACCTCGTTTTTATAATGAACAAATAGCAAAATTACCCAAAAATGAAAGAACCGTCAAAGATAGGTCGTACTTTATTGACGCAAGGCGTGAATTAAAAACAGTCACCTCAGAAGTGATATTAAGTAAAGGCGTTGTAGAGCAACCAATGATTTCACTTGCGGCGCCTATATTTAAGCAATTAGAAAATGAGCAACTTTTTGATGGTGTGATGTTTGGCGCAATAGATTTAACGACACTTAACAGCTACGAAGATGATATCAAAGCGATTTCTCCTTACAATACCGTCATCGTAACTGACCAAAAAAATCGCATCGTTTATTCCAATAAAGCGTCGGCTTACAAAGCCTTAAGCAAGTTTTCTTACTTGCCAAGTAAAAGCCAACTTTTTGAATCAATACCGTTAATGGTGGCGACGCACCAATCTTATTTATACAAATCAAAAACAACAGAATTTGGTTGGAAAGTTTATGTCATTCAGAACTCTCAGAGCTTTACAACACTTGTAAGAGAGCAGTTTATTTTAGTCGGGTTTGGTCTACTGTTGGTCTTAAGTGCGTTTCTGTATATCGCATACAAACTAACAAATCGGATCACCGCTCCACTTAAAACGCTACTTGATAATGAAGAAGCGGTGTCGAGTGATTGGTTAAATTCTAGCGACACAAGCAAAGAGTTCAGCGTTATGGCCAAAAAACTGAAACGGTCGTCTTACTTAGTCAAAAATTATGAAAGCCGCCTAAAACAACAGGTCGAAGAAAAAACAGAAAGACTTGAACAACGAAATCAAGCACTCGCACTTAAAGCAAGGCAAGATGGCCTAACCAAGTTATTAAACAGGAGTGGTTTTAACGAGCTTACCGTTACCGCCATCAAAAATAGTTTCCGTCACCACCAGCCATTTTCAATAGCCCTGCTCGATTTAGATAACTTTAAGTTCATTAATGATACCTATGGGCATCCGTTTGGTGACAAGTGTCTAATGGCCTTTGCTAAACATATGCAACATTTTTGCAAAAGAGACACCGATATGATTGGTCGCTACGGGGGTGAAGAGTTTATCATTTACTTGTCGGGCACAAACGTTGAATCTCAGCATGAATTAATCAACAGAATTCATCAAGAAACTCAATTAATCAAAATTGAAGAGCCTAAATCAGGCGAAAAAATATCATTTACCGTTAGTGCTGGCGTATGTAGCGTAAAGGCTAATAAGCCATATTCGCTAGACGAATTAGTATTACGTGCAGATGAAGCACTATATAAGTGTAAGCGAAATGGCCGAAATCAAGTTTCATTTATCACGATTGATTGAGCCTACCGATAGATACAATGTTATACCACCTACTGGCGTTACTAACCTTTGCTAATAACACTTCGTACGGTATACTTGCGCGGTTTTTATGCTGAGCAAAGAGTTAACAATGAGCGCTATTTTGCACACCTTAAATGGTCTATTTTCTGTCGTGATTTACTTTGTAAACACGGTATTTTGGTTTATACCCATCATGGTTTTTTCGCTTATAAAGTTATTGCCGATACGAGCATTACAAACACTGATGTCGATATTTGTTGATAATTGCGCGTCTGTTTGGATCAGCGTAAACCGAGTTAATCAAACAGTATTTTCTCGTACAAATATTCATGTAAGCCTACCATCGTATTTATCAACAAAGCAGTGGTATTTAGTGATTGCTAACCACCAATCATGGGTCGACATATTAGTACTACAGCGAGTCTTCAATCGGAAAATTCCTTTTTTAAAATTCTTTTTGAAGCAGAATTTAATTTATGTTCCTTTTTTAGGACTTGCATGGTGGGGCTTAGACTTTCCATTCATGAAACGCTACAGCAAAGCATATATTGAAAAGCACCCTCATTTAAAAGGCAAAGATCTCGAAACGACTAAAATAGCTTGTCAGAAGTTTGAAAACAAACCTGTTAGCATCATGAACTTTGTAGAAGGCACACGCTTCTCTGAAAAGAAAACTAATAACAAGTTTAATCAGCAATTAGGGCTTACGCATACCCTTGCGCCAAAATCTGGTGGTATTGCCTTTGTTTTGCATGCAATGGGCGAACGATTAACCGATCTGGTTGATGTCACTATTTTTTACCCCAAAGGGATCCCTTCTTATTGGGATTTTATATGCGGAAGAGTACAAGATATTATCGTTGATATTGACGTTATCAGCATAAAGAATTTATTTGATAAGGGTATTTACAGTGACGAATATTTTAATACCGCTAGCGAAAAAGAGAAATTTCAACAATACTTAAACCAGCTTTGGCAGCAAAAAGAACAAAAACTAAAACAACTAGAGCAGGAGTATGCCGAATCTTGAAAGCAATACGCTCAATCATCATCTTTCCTATCCATCTTATATTGCAACTGACAAATTTAGGATTTTGGGGAGGGATGATTATTATTTTCGGATTACTGCGGTTTTTGTTACCCATCAACGCTATACGAAATACTCTGCTTGATGTGATGCACAGGCTATATTTTTCGTTCGCTATTTTAAGTGTCGCAATGATTAAAATGTTTAATCGTATCGAAATTAGAATTGAGATTGATGAACCGCTTTCAAAGCAAAAATGGTATTTGATCACCGCGAATCATATTAGTTATTTAGATATTATTTTGCTGATTGATTTTTGTGCGCCGCGCATTCCGCCTCCTAAATTCTTTTTGAAAAAAGAGCTTATTTGGTTGCCATTTGTTGGCTTAGCAGCATGGGCCATGGACATGCCTTTTATGCGACGATATTCGCAAGCTTTCATCAATAAAAATCCACACCTTAAAGGCAAAGATATAGAAACAACGCGTAAATCTTGTGAAAAATTTATTGATAGACCCACTACCGTTATCAACTTTGTTGAAGGCACAAGATTTACCTTAGAAAAGCACAAGCAAAGAAGCAGCCCTTTTTCTCATCTATTAAGGCCCAAAGCCGGCGGCATTGCCTTTACCTTAACCGCAATGGGTGAGCTGTTTAGTAATATACTCGACATCACACTTGCCTACCCTAATTCAAGGCACCCTATGATGGACATGTTAAGCGGTCGAATGACAAAAATCGTGATTGATGTTAATACACTACCAGTATCTTCAGATATCATTGGTGATTATTTTAATGAAGTGACCTTTCAACAACGCTTTCAACAATGGATTAACGATTTGTGGGAAGCGAAAAACGAAAGAATGCGAAAATGGATGACCAACACGCATGCTGACTGAGAATACTGACATACAAATACAAATCATTGCCCTACTTTCTAAAATCGGCATAAACGCCGACACTAGTAGTTGGCAGTATACAGTCGCCGCAATATTGGCTTTGTTTACAACAGCCATTGCAGTGCATATCGTGACGCGTTTAATCTTAACGTTTAAAGTCGTGAGGCTAGTCGGTTTTACTAAAAACACTTGGGATAACGAGCTACTCGAGTATGGTGTATTTAGACGTTTAGCCCACTTAGTACCAGGTCTTGTGCTGTATGCAGGAAAATTTGTTGTTTTACCAACAAGTTCACCAGCCTTTGCTGCACTGGCACTCTTAGTTGGCCTATACCTTATATTTAGTATTTACTTAGCGCTTTTGGCAAGCTTAACTGCCTCTGAAGCTATTTATTCGAAATCTCGCTTAGCAAAAAAAGCCCCTATCACCGGCTTTGTGCAAGTTGCTAAGTTGATTATCACTCTAGCCATGGTGTTTTTGGTTATTTCTTTGTTATTAGGCAAGAGTCCAATCTATTTATTGTCGGGTTTAACCGCCATCGCCGCCGTCCTCTTACTCATTTTCCGCGACACCATATTGGGTTTTGTGTCAGGTATTCAAATAGCGGCTAACCGCATGTTTAATACTGGAGACTGGATTGAGATCCCAAAATACGGTGTAGACGGTGATATTACTGAAATTGGATTAACCGTGGTAAAAGTGCAAAATTGGGATAAGACTATTTCAACCATACCCACCTACGCCCTAACCAGCGACGCAGTAAAAAACTGGCGCGGCATGAAAGACTCGGGTGGCCGGCGTATAAAACGGTCGATATATATCGATATGCGTACCATCAGTTTTGCCACGCAAGAACAAATTGAAAAGTGGCGTAAACTAGACTTAATTTCATCATACTTAAATGGTAAAGAAGGTGAACTAATTGAGGATAGTAAACGTTGCGAAGCATCTGCGCTCGATAAAATTAACAGCAGACGCTTAACTAACATAGGGACATTTAGAGCTTACGTAAGTGCTTATATCGCTAAACACCCCGATTTAAGTGATTCATTAACGCGCATGGTAAGACAACTGGCGCCAAGCGAACTCGGCTTACCAATAGAAGTGTATTGTTTTAGTAAAAAACAAGATTGGGTTGAATATGAGCATATTCAGTCAGAAATGTTTGATCACTTAATTGCGATTATGCCAACGTTTGGCCTGAGTGCCTATCAACGCGTCACCAATTCACCGAAAAGACTTAACGATGACTAGGGCCTGTTGACCTTAGCTGTATGATTTTGAAGGGTGGTTGCTTATGCAATAGCGTAAGCTAAAAGACCCATGACACCCAATCCAGATACCCCAAAAAACCCATATTCTATGCGCTCTTTCATTCCCTCAGCACCTTTTTTGCCAGTGATAATGGCCATAACAACGCAACTTACACCTAAGACAAGGGCAAGCATCATTAAGCCAAATAAAAGTGTATTACCAAATGCCAATAAAAAGCCAAGCACTGAATTTAACATGAACAACTCCTCTGTAGAAAGTGCGCGTATTATGCAATAAACATGTTTTTAAACAAAGGCGTAAATAAAGTAATTTACGCAAAACATGATCTTAGTCAATTTCACTACTTTATCGTAAAAAATAGTAATAAAAAGGCCTAATCGGTATATCGGCATTCTAAAAGAATACTTAAATTATTGTATTTAATGGCTTTTTATAATTGGCATTCGCTTTGCAAAGGTAATTAAAGTGGAGATGACATTGTGACTAATTAGGCGATTTCTGATAACTACTGAATAAGCTGAGCACTTTACTCACGTAAAAGCACCACCAATGTCGTAGATGATTACATCAGCAAAATATAATAAAGAGGAAATCTTATGTCTTTGATTAAAAAAACCGCCCTATCTATCGCTTGTGTTGGACTAGTTAGCACCAATGTTTATGCACACAACACAATAGATACTAGCTGCAAAGCTAATATAAATGGCGACTTGAGCTTTGCTAACAATCAATTACTTGTCAAATCAACAAGCAAAGAAGACATTGTTATTATGCCTGATGGATTAGTGTTAGTTGATGGCAAACCAATTAGCTTAAATCGCCAACAAACAGGGCTTGCAAAGCGCTATTTTGAGGATGTTGAAGCATCTATCCCCATGGTGGTTGATGTGACTGTAGAGGCGCTTAAAATAACTAACATAGCCTTAAATGAAGTATTTACCGGATTGCTGGGCGAAGACAGTGCACTACCAGGAAAAATAAAAAGTCGATTAGACGATTTAGCCGATGCAATTGAAGATCATGTCTATCAAGATCCTGATTCTTTGACCTTTAATACAGCTTATTTGGAAGAAGATTTAGGTTTTGACGACAATCTAGATGCTGAGATTGAAAGTATTCAAAACGAGCTTGTTGCGGAAGCCATGGGCGAAATGTTCATCTTGCTAGGAAAAGCAATGTTAACGGGTGATTCAGATTTTAGTAATTTTGAACAGCGAATGAATAAAATGGGCGAAGAAATTGAACAGCGAGTTGAGTCTGCATCCGTTCAAATTGAAGAAGCTGCTGAAAAGTTATGTGACAAAATTCATAGCCTAGACGAGACTGAGAACCAACTACAAAGTGTTCACGAATTGCGTCATCTTAATATGATTGACACAACATCAGGTAGAGCGTAATTTACGCAGATACATGCCTTTGTGTAATGGTGTTCGTTTAAGACTTCCTCGTCATCCTCGCGAAGGCGGGGATCTGGTTGATAATCATGAAGAGCATGATATAACAACCGCCTAACGGATATCGATTGGTTCCAATGAGGTTCCCGCCTTCGCGGGAATGACGTGGGTTTTCGCGGGAATGACGTGGGT
>CAYURD010000004.1:59647-75218 GCA_964446865.1 uncultured Glaciecola sp. | reverse complement strand
CATAGTCAAAAGCACATAGTCAAAAGCGCATAGTCACAAAGCGTATTGCACAAAGAAATAAGGCATTGCCTATGCTTAACGCTCTTCCCTATGTAGTTAATAAAGCCATTATATCAATAGAAAAATACTTCAGCGCAACGGTGTTGATGAAAATCAGGGCTAATATCGCAGGAATAAAAGTGCCCAGCGAAATATTCACATAACGTTCTAAGAAACTATTTTTAAAATTAGGCGCACCTTCATCAAGCTCCTGATTAAAGTTGTTCTTTTTCCACACGTAGCTAACAAACAAACAGATGAGTAAGCCGTTTAATGGCAATATCGTTTCATAAAACACATCTATCACCACATCAAAGAATGATTTTTGTGCATCACCATATGTCATGAAGTGGCTTAACCATGCAAAGCCATCAAAACCAAATGAAAGCACACACATAAGCGACAAAACAATAAGTAGAACGCCACAAATAATCAAAGAAGTGCGGCGAGACTTACCTTTCTCACTCATTAGAGACGCAACGGGCACTTCAAAAATAGACACAAGCGATGTAATTGCGGCAAAAAAGACCAGTAAAAAGAAGATACACGCAATCAAACTAGCAATAAAGTAACCAGTAGATGCCTCGAGAGCTAAGAATATTTGCGGTAAAAAGTTAAATATCATTGTGACCGACGATTCACTTAATTGCTCAGGATTAACGTTAGGGTTAAACGAGAATATAGCTGGCAATATCATTAAACCGGCAGTAAAAGCGACCGCAGTATCCGTAAGCGCGACGAGTTTAGCCGACCCAGGTAAATCTGCGCGTTTGTCGATATAACTGCCGTAGGTGATCATAATCCCCATGCCTAATGACAAAGAGAAAAAGGCTTGAGATAACGCGCTGTTAACAACGCCAGTATCGATCTTCGTAACATCAGGCAATAAATAAAATTTAAGCCCAGCCATTGCGTTATCTTGCATTAGCACAAAAATAACCAAACAAACTAACATGACAAATAGTGCTGGCATTAAAAATTTTGCTGCCTTTTCAATCCCTTGCTTTACACCGCCTTGTAAAATTAAATAGATAATAGCGAGGACTAAAACCATATACATAAATAAACGGTTGCTGGTGATAAACGAGCCAAAGGTATCCGCTTTTGCGAGTTCATCTAAATTGCCCATTGCAGATTCGACCAAATAGCCAAATATCCAAACGGTGATAACGAGGTAAAAAACAGCAATCATAAAAGGCGTGATGATCGATAGCCATCCGCCTATGCGCCAAGCTTTGTTGTTGTTAGAAAGTGAAGTATACGCGCCTAGAGGATCTTTTTGACTAGCGCGGCCAACTGTCATCTCTGCAATCATCACAGGTAAACAAATAGCGATAACAAAAATTGCGTACATTAACAGAAAAGCACCGCCGCCGTTTTTTGCTGCACTTACAGGGAAAGCAACTAAATTACCAATACCAACGGCCGAACCCGCCGCCGCTAAAATAAACCCGAGTTTAGAACCAAACTGTTCACGAGAACCTGCCATGAGAATTCCTTTTTTTCTTATTGTTGTTATAGCGTGGCATGGACGTATTAAGAATGACATCGCCCATTACTTATGGGCAAATGTTAACAGTTGTTAACATAAAAGTCTGCTATTGAAACAATAAAAATTCGTAGGATTCTTTTAGTCAGCGTATATGAAAGTTAAGGCTGGATGCTAAGGGATTTTTTGGACGTTAAAGGGTCACAATCGTCTCAATAAGCAATGTTTTGGCCATCCCAGTCGATGTAATATGGCGATTGTTCTATATCAAATTTCTGCATATGACTTAAGAGCTGACTGACAGTGAATTCAGTTGTAAACAATTTACCAGGCTTAACGTTCGCCTGAAATGGCTTTGAAAGCTCAGTATCGACCGTGCCCGGGTGATAGCAAGCAAGAATAGTCTTTGGCGAACGACGGGCGTATTCTACGCTGGCTGTTTTCACAATCATATTTAACGCCGCTTTAGAGGCTCTGTATCCATACCAACCGCCCAATCCGTTTTCACTAATGCTGCCAACTCTTGCGCTGAAAAATACTACATTTGCGCCATCTTTATTGAGCAACTTAACCAGGAATTTTAGCCAAATTGCCGGTACAGCAGTGTTAACCCTAAAGTACTCAGCCAATTGGTCAGTTGAAATGTCTTCCAAGCGCTTTTCGGGCTTTAAGGTTTTATGACCAGATGTGTGTAGCACACCTGTGGTGCATATAACGGTATCAAACTTAACATTCTGTGTGGCAAATGTTTTCGCCAATGCATCTACTTCATTCTCGTTGGTCGAATCAAGGCAATGGTGATGCTGATTGCTCAATAAATTTGCGTTATCGGTGCGAGACACCGAATGGATGATTGCATTGGGATGCCTTTCAGCTAGCTGTTTAACAAGCTCTTGGCCAATGCCACCACCCGCACCAATCACTAGAGCACGCTCAATCATTAATATTTTACCTTACAGTTAGTTTCACAACGTTTTTTGCCTGTTAACCAATACGAAATCTTATATCTATTTTTAGCAAATACTAAATAAGCTTTATCCGCAAAGAAACGTATCACCGGCCATCTTAAAGGCGCATATAGCCACCCTTTCCCTACTTCGCTCCACGCTCGGTGGGTCGCATCCAAGCCAATTAGCATAGTGCCATCTTCAGTCATACCATGAATGCGGTCATTTAAGGCCTGCCAGTCCAAGTCAGGATACTGCTGGGCAAAACTATCTTCCATAATATCTATAAACGACAAATTGCCATCTTTATCGTATTTTTGTAAATGGTGCATTTCCTTTTCACACAAAGGACATGTGCCATCGTAAAAAATCGTAAATGCCATAATAGACAACCTCTTTCTTTCAATGTTTATTTATACGGGTCGGCCTCTAAATAGATGACTATGCCCCTACCTTAGAGCACTATATGCGCGATAGCTTTGTAAAAGGATATGAACAGTATTAGATCTCGTTGACCTTTTATGCATCAATGATGCGTTATTTAAACCACCTAGGGTTAATAGATAAGGTGAAAAATAGGGGTGACATATCTTGATATCGCTTTGCATCGCTTGGGCATTTAACATTTTCTTCGTAGCGCTGCTTCCACGGGTCGTTGACAAGATAAATTAGGTCATTATGCACAGCGAGTCCTTCTAAGGCTGTTTGTGTCATTTGATGCACAGGTGCGCATCGTTCATTATTCTCATCGACGCTAGTATCAGTCATAACAGAGGGGGCAAAAAAGTTAACATCAACGACGGTGGCGGCCTTCTTTTTGGCTAAATCTAAAATCCACAGTTGATCTGCATTTCTTGCTGCAGCTATCAAGTAACCGGAACTTTGGTCATTAGGGTAGTAAACATCCATGCCATTGATAGGGTGCATCCCTTCAACAATAGGTGGAAATAATAGCTCACTGTCAGTCACAGGTAAAAACGCGTCCATTACCGCGAAGGTCTCGTCAGAAAAGATAAACTCAAATACTCGTGGATGAGACTTTGCGTCCTTCTCTAATCCCAGCAGTACACGTTTGTCTTTTGTAATAGTGAGCCCTTCAATACCGTCATTATCAAACTTACCCACTTCATCATTCGGATCAAACTGTATCGCTCGCACCCCTGTCAGAACAAGCTCGCCGCCTGTTAACTCAAGCCTAACGATTAGCGTTGGATGGTCGGTTGAGCCCGTATCCTTAAACCGTTGTTGGCATTGCGCTGATAACTGCGGGCCACGTCTTGCGTCCTCGGTGACAAGCATCCATGCGTTATCAGTATTTGGAATATTTACTAGTGCCTCAAAGTCGGGTCGCTCACTCAGATAAGCAGCAAAGCAGCTCTCTTTCATGTTTTCTGCGAGCCTAATTGGACCTAACTTTTCCAATATTCGTCCATCTTTGTGACTCAATTTATGCAATCGTTGAATTTGAGAGTCATGGGCACTAGCGTCTGATATTGAATACAAATCGCCATTCACAAAACTCAAGCCTGATGTTTGTGGGTCGAGCATGGTAGAACCGTCTTTTTCAATTATCCACGTGCCCATTGTCGTCACTTCAAAATTTCTTTGTGTTGCAAATGCATTTATACATAGCGTCAAAGACGCCATACTAGCAATCGCTAATTTACGTAGATCAAATTTGAAGTTAAGCATAAATATTTATTGTTCCTAAATATAAAATGGTAATTGTTTTTGTATCACTCACAACTTAAGTAAATATACCAAAACGATGCAAATAGTCTTAAAAAATGTTTAAATTAACATCGTAAAAGCATTTGTATTATAACCAAAAATAAAAAGAAGATGAACGCGAATACATGAGTTGTTTATGACTAAAGCTGTAAATGCACTACCGACAATCATTGCCGGCCCTATTTTGCGTCATGTATCTCAAGATTCACTCACGCTTTGGATAGTGACAAGCTCACCAATTACCGATAGCTCACAAAATCAAATAACGCACGAAAATGGCACAGACTCCGTCATTGTCAATGTGTTTGACGATACCTCTAAACAAATAAGCATAAAAAAGGGCTCGGTTGAACTCATTCAATATCAAGTTTGCGAGCATTGTTTTATATCAACTGTTGTTGTCGAGCAAAGTGCCTTGCTTGAAAGTGATCGTGTTTACTATTACGACGTGCACTTAAACACACATAACGATTCACTCATTATTCTAAGCCAAGCGTGCGAAGATATGCGCTATGCAGATCAAGAGTATTTTAGTTTTAAATTTAGCCAAAAGCTGAAGCGTGTGCTGCATGGTTCGTGTCGAAAAGCGCATTATGCCGGTAAAGATGCGCTACCGCAGCTTGATGGCTTGATTAAACAAAGTATCGAAAACAAAGACAGTAGTACGCGACCCGATTTAATGCTGTTTACGGGCGATCAAGTATATGTTGATGACGTGGCTGGCCCTATGCTTAGCGCGATACAAAATGTGATTGACCGATTAAAGCTCTTTCACGAGTGTTTTGATGGCAGCACAATAAGTTGCTCATCAGAACTATTTACTCACCCCGATGGCTTTTACCGTCGAGAACATTTACTGCCAAAAACCAAAGCCAATAAAGACCTATTTGAAAGTTTTTTTAAAGGGAAAGAAAAACCAGTATTTACCTCGGTCAATGCGCGTAATCATCTTATCGCTTTTAATGAAATTATTGCTCTTTACTTATTGTCTTGGTCAAGTCGCTTATGGCCCTTAGTGAGTTTTGATAAAGCTGACTTAGCCGAAGAGTATCGTCAGCAATATGCTAACGAAGCCCAAAGGCTTAGAGATTTCGCAAACGGGCTGCCAGAGGTTGAGCGTGCGATGGCGCATGTGCCCATTTACATGATATTTGACGATCATGATGTCACTGATGATTGGAATTTAACAAGAGGCTGGGAAGAACAAGCCTATGCCAATCCCTTTTCTAAACGGATCATCGGAAATGCGATTGCTGGCTATTTTGTCTGCCAAGGTATGGGAAACCCCAAATCAACTTGGCAAGCACTCGTGCCCGAGGCCTTAAAGCACTTCTCAAGCGTAGAACAACTTAATGCACAACAGCAGCTTGAGCATAGTGAATTTATAGACCGTTTATTTGAACATAATCAATGGAATTATAACTTAGATACCTTACCTCCCGTTCAAGTGCTCGATACCAGAACACAAAGGTGGCGAAGCGAATCTAATAGAAATAAACCTTCTGGCTTAATGGATTGGGAAGGCCTGTGTGATTTGCAACAAGATATCATCGGCAAAGAGTCTGTCATCATGGTGTCGGCGGCCCCTGTTTATGGTGTAAAGTTTATTGAAGCGATACAGCGTGTGTTCATTACCTTTGGTGGGGCCTTAGTGGTAGATGCAGAAAACTGGATGGCACATAGAGGCACTGCAAGCGTCATGCTAAATATCTTTAGGCACATTAAAACGCCGCCTAATTTCATTATTTTGTCAGGTGATGTGCATTATTCATTTGTATATGATGTTTCATTAAGGTTTAGACGCAATAGTCCTCAAATTATTCAGTTCACATGTTCTGGAATACATAATCAATTCCCCGATAAGTTAATTACATGGTTCGAACGTTTTAATCGTTGGTTATACGGTCATCGTTCGCCTCTTAATTGGCTAACTAAACGTCGAAACATGTCGATTAAAGAACGCAATGCTCATTACGAAAAACCGCCTACATCGGCGATTGGAGAAGGTAAAGACATCGTTAATGCAAGCAGTATTGGTCTGTTAGAATTAGACGAAAATGGAAATGAACTAGCCTGTAAACTGATCTTAGCCGACGGTAGTCTGGTAACATTTAATCAAAGCAGTTAAACAACGCTTCAGAGAACGCATGAGTACAACATTTAATATTGGCATCTTTTATGGTTCAACGACCTGCTACACTGAAATGGCCGCCGAAAAAATACAAGAACAGTTAGCTGCTCTTCTCGATACAAAAATAGATTTATTTGATATCAAAAATGTAAATTTACAAAAAACCGAGCACTATGACATTGTGTTATTGGGGATCTCAACGTGGGATTTTGGTGAATTACAAGAAGACTGGGAGTCGACGTGGGATGATATTTCTTCATTAAACTTACGCGGAAAAACCCTTGCTCTTTTCGGGCTTGGCGATCAACTCGGCTACGCCGATTGGTTTCAAGATGCATTGGGCATGCTGCATGACGAAGTCATTGTACTTGGCTGCGATATTGTTGGATATTGGCCAAACGAAGGCTACGAATTTACGGCATCAAAAGGCCTAACTGAAGACAAAGAATTTTTTGTGGGTTTATCCCTAGACGACGAAAACCAATATGACTTAAGTGATGAACGCATTACACAATGGTGCCAACAACTAGCACCGCAATTTTTATCTCTAAAAAGCTAAATTAGGCGAATAAGGTAAATTTACATCATCAATTTCATATTTTTTGTCAAAATTGTTAAGTAATTTTACATTTACCCCCTGTTTATTTTTGTCTGAATAGATATACTATAGTTAATGAAATTTGATAAAGAGCTGTAAAAATGAAGAGAAAAAAGCACACAGCCGCGGATGATGACGCGCAGATTGATATGACGCCAATGCTAGACATTGTTTTTATCATGTTAATATTTTTTATTGTAACAACGACCTTCTCTAACGAGAAAGGCTTATCTGCGAACCGTCCACCAGATACACCACCAACTGATCAGCCAAGTAAAGCACTTTCAATTCGTATCGATGCTGATGGCACGATTCAAATGGCAGGGCGAATTGTAGATATCCGTCGCGTTGTGGCAAACACGCAAACGTTTCTAGCTGAGAATGCAACTACTAGTGCAGCCATTCAAGCGCATGAAGACACAGAGCACGGTGTAGTAGTGGAAGTCATGGACCAAGTAAAACAAGCCGGAATAGAAAGCGTATCGATTCTTGTCCGAAAGGGATGACATAAGATAAATACTAAAAAACCAGCTATAGGCTGGTTTTTTTTAGTTCAAAATTTACGTGTGTCGGCAAAAAGTGGAGGCGCAGCCTTGTTTCGTTTATCACACACTTTCTGTCGACACTTTATCCCGTTCTTTATATAGCGTATACAATATACTCGCCAAATTACTTACATTAAAAATTGTGCCAAATATACTGCCCACTAATATGGCAAATACTAAACCGAGAGCCTCTGCTAATACAAACCATTGCCTTATTTTCAGGGCACTCTTTAATGTAATTGAACCCACCGTAAATATCATTGAAGACGTATAGGCAAATAGAATGATCCAAGCACTATCCAAATAGAACCACTCATAAAGAAAAAAGAGGACATTTGCGAGTATAAAAAAGCCGAGCACAAAGTGGCCTCGGTATTTAATCGCTATCAGGTTACGCACACAAGCTAGTGCACAACCAATACCGGCGGCTTCTGCATTGCCTAGTAAAAAAAAATGCGTACTGACTGCGGCAAGTGCCATCGCTGATATAAGCCGATAACGATTGATATCTTGTTGTTTATAGCCAATAAAATTAAGCACAACGGCAATTGCACCAAAGGCTTCAGCTAAAAAGCTAGCATTTTCGAACAAGATGATCTCCTATCGGATGTAGCAGTTAAATAAAACACATAAAAAGCATAAAAAAATACCGCTCTTTATATGGGGAGCGGTATTATGCGGATTTATCGATAATATACCAGTATTTTATTCATCCATTTTTTGACGAACAAACCAATCGTCGTAGGTCAGCATAAAGCTTTCGTCTTGACAATCGGCCGGATAGGCATACAACCCAAACTTTTCACCCTCTTGGTGAGTGAGCACGATCGCGATTTTAGGTAGTTGCTTTAACTCGTTGTGCATAGGATCCCAAATAGGGACATGGTAATCACCCAATTTCAAAATAGGCACTTTGATACCATTTATTTCAGTGTAATGATTGGGAACAGGGTTTGGAATAGTCGCATATATGCAGTGAAATGGGATGTTGACTTGTACGCCATCCCACCAGAAACGTTCTACTTTTACTTTATCAAACAAGTTTGAAACTGCTGTCGGAAGTACTGTATTCATGTGAAAATTCCTAGTTCAATCACAGGTCCTGTTTTTTTGAGAGTTAAGTAGTAAAACTTAAGGGATGGAGAACTCAAAATTTAGGCTGTGAACGTTTATAGTCAGTGATTCGAAAATTTCTCTATATCTATGTATCCTTTGTTGCACACTTTTCTTTAGTCTCTTTTAAAACGAATAAAGTTCATTGTTAGCTAAGCGTTTAAAATACTTGTAATTTTATCATTTCAGACGCTACTTGATGCGCACTCACCGGTTTGTATTTGGCCAATGGCCCGCGCATTATTGGCGAAATTGCTTGTAAAACCTTGATCCCAAATACTTCACCGCGGCGTGTTTCTTCGCGCTCACCCATCAATAATGGAGGTCTAACCGCTGCAGCCTCAGCCAGCTGGGGCATGGTCAAGATAGCTTGTTCTACTTCCCCTTTAACGCGTAAATAAAAGTTCTTACTCTTTGGGTTTGCGCCTAACGACGAAATCCAAACAAAGCTTTTAGCACGCTGGGCGCGAGCAAGTTGCGCAGCTACATGCACAAATTCAAAGTCTACTCGTCTAAAAGCCTTTTTACTGCCTGCTTTTTTAAGCGTTGTCCCTAAACAAAAATATACATGGTCAACGGTAAAATACCCTTGATAGTCTTGAAGATAATCAAAATCTATCACTAAAGGTTGTATTTTTTGTAACGGATCGTGAAAATCTTTATCACTTAAAGGTGCGCGTACCAAACACGTCACCTGCGAATAACGCGAGTCTTGACATAATTGATTCACTAAAGCTTTACCTACCAAGCCTGTTGCACCTAATACAGTAGCCGTTTTAGTGCTTAATTGCGTTTGTGTACTAATAGTAATGCCCTACTCTATCTATTGGAACATCATATCTGCTAGCGTTTTTTGAACGGCTGTCGCAAGCTTACTGTTAAGCTCAATTTCAAGCGGCGCACCGCCACCCGAGACCCATACTTTTAGCTCACAATCTAAGTCAAAATTGCCAGCAGTTTGTACATTAAACTGAGTAATTGACTTATATGGCACGCTCAAATAGTCTACCTTTTTGCCAGTCATTCCTTGTTTATCAATCATTATCATACGCTTGTTGGTAAATACGTATAAGTCTCTTACCATTTTATAAGCGTGCATTACTTGTTCATTACTCGCCAATACAGGACTTAGTTCTTCATTGACTTCAGACGCGTCAGCTTCGCTGGCGTTACCCATTAATTTATCAAACAAACCCATGCTAATTCCCCTTAACTTTTAATATTATGTACTTTCTATTTGTTTTGTCTTTAAGCTAGTGCATGTTAACTCGCATTACAATTAAATTTTATGATAGCCTAGGGTCTGTTGATCTTTGCTGTATGATTTTGCAGCAAAGATCAACAGACCCTAGTCCTTGTAGCTACCATTTGTTGTTCAATGCGAGAGTAAATGCCAATGCAAAGTATCCAATTTAACGATATAGAAGATGCATACAAGAGAATTTCACCAATAGTTCAAAAAACCCCTATCGTTCAATCTGCATTATTAAATACATGGTTAGGACACAACATTTATTTTAAAGCCGAATGCTTGCAAACGACTGGCGCATTTAAGCTAAGAGGGGCGAGTAACTTTATCTCTAAATTGGCAGAGGCTGGCACCCTCCCAAAAAGGATCGTAGCGAATTCGTCGGGTAATCATGCGCAAGCAGTCGCTTATGCCGCTAATCATTTTAATATACCCGTCACGATTTACAGTACAAAAAACATATCAAACGTAAAGGCTGCAGCAAGCGAATACTATGGCGCAAGTTTACGCTTATTTGATACTCGCACAGAGGCTGACCAGGCCGTGCTTGAAGCAAGCCAAGACATAGGTACCGTTTGGATCCCGCCATTTAATCATCCCGACATTATTGCTGGCCAAGGAACCGTCGCCCTTGAGGCGCTTAATCAAGTAACACATGTGAATGCCGTTTTTGCGCCATGTGGCGGTGGCGGTTTAGTTAGCTCCAGTCATATTTGTGCTAAAGCAATTGACAGCAATATACAGGTAGTGGGCGTTGAGCCTTTAGCTGCCAATGATGCGGCTGAGTCGATCCGAAAAGGTGAAATAGTCACGCTTGACGGCCCGCCAAAAACAATGGCTGATGGCGCTGCTACCCCAAGCGTCGGTGAGCATACATTTCCCACAATAAAGTTGTTAGATGACTTTTTTGAAATTAACGAAAATGACATTGCTTATTGGACACAATGGCTTCAACATTTGCTAAAACTGCATGTAGAGCCGACTTGCGCAATGACAATGCAAGGCGTCATCAACTGGTTAATAAAATTGAATTCTTCTTCAAACGAACGGCTTGAACCGCAACATATATTAGTCCTCATATCGGGCGGTAATATTAGTGCGAAAAATATGCAAGATGTGTGGCGAATAGACCATCTCGATAACCCACCGTCGTTATTTTAATATACTTTTATGAAAAGCTTCTTTTACTCGCACTCTGAAATAAAGCTAAACCGGTTTTTTTCAGCACCGTTAACGATCACTTTTTCGAAAAACATATCGTAAGGCCTCACCCACAGCAATCCTTCTCCATAAAGTGGCCTGTAGAGCACTAAAACGCTCTCATCCTCTGAATGAATGGCGATATCAAGCACTTCATAGTCATTGCCTTTGTAGTGGCGGTACTTGCCTTTTCTTATTTGCGGTAAATTATTAATAAGTAGTCCTTACTGTTTTGGAGATAAATACTTTACATAACTAGGGGTGAGTATTAATACTACTATTACTAGCCTGCTCGAAACAAAGACTTAATTGCTCAGCTTCATCGTGTGTATCATCAGCAAAGCCAATGTAGAGCCCTAGTAGCCGAGCTGATTTTCCATCTCGCCTTTCCCACGCTTCTTTCAATAGGCTCAAAAAAACATCTAATGAAATCTCACTAGACTTATGCTCTTTTGTTGTTTGCCTAAAATCAGCGAACTTTATCTTAACACCTAATTTGTCTATTTTACGTTCATTCACGTGCTTACAACTGCGTTTTTCAAGCGTTGGCAGAAGATGTTCAATTAGATACGTGTTCAAGTCGTCTAAACTGGTCATATTTTCTGAAAAGGTGCGTTCAACAGCGATTGATTTGCGTATACGTTCGGTTTCAACGCCTCGATTGTCTTTTCCTTGGCACTTGCTCCATAAGCTCAATCCAAACTTTCCGAACAAACTCACTAAGTCTGCTTGGGTGCTATTACGAACATCAGCACCTGTGTGATAGCCATTATCTTGGAGTTTTGCAAAGGTGACTTTTCCTACGCCAGGGATTTTATTGAGTGGCAATTGCTCAATAAACGATATCACTTGATCAGGCTTTATCAGGTATTGACCATTTGGCTTATTCATATCTGACGCGATTTTTGCTAAGAACTTAAGCGGTGCTATGCCGGCAGATGCAGTGAGACCTAGCTCATTGTAAATCTGTTTACGAATATCTTGAGCAATTAAGGTTGCCGAACCAGCAAACTGACGGCAATCGCTTACATCTAAGTATGCCTCATCAAGAGATAGCGGTTCGATTAAGCGGGTGTATCGGGTAAAGATTTCGCGAATATGGGTACTCACATCCTGATAAACTTGCATCCGACCAGGCACGATAATCAGCTCTGGACATAGTCTCTTTGCCATAGAGCTTGGCATAGCGCTGCGCACGCCATATTCTCGAGCCATATAATTACAAGTAGACAACACTCCCCGTTGTGTAGACTTACCGCCTACCGCGACCGGTTTATTGCGAAGGCTCGGGTTATCTCTTGTCTCAACAGACACATAAAACGCATCCATATCAACATGTATAAATTTGCGCATACTCAGATCAATACCTTAGCGTGATTAATTGTGGGTGAAAAATTAAGCTTCACAACAAACAAAAAGCACTGTATATAAATTCAGTATGAAATGCAAACTTGACAGTCACAATCAAGTTTTTGGTAGCAAGTTCTGTTTAACACCACCGTTTTCGTATAATTTATAATCAATATTAAATGATGACTAGGGGAAAATAAGTGAAAAAGCAAATCATGTTGCTTAGCTTGGCCCTTACGAGTCTTGTATGTGCTTATGCACATTCAAATATTAGATCAGAGTCATCAAACACAGAGTTGTTAAGCACGCCTATTAAACTTAACGTAGGTTTAATAGTCTTTCCTCCCTTGATCCAACAAGCCGCAAACGACAAATGTTTTGGTGAGGCGATAGACACCATAGCAGACATCTTTCCATATCCTGAATATGCACTAAACATCTATTGCTCAACGCCTTCAAGGATATATAGGGACTTCTCACAAAATAAAATAGATATAACCTTCAATATAAAAAGCAGTACAAGCTTAGGTAATAACATTTATTACTCGACAATACCTTACAGCGAAGTTGAACTCATTTTGTATTCAAGAAGCAGTACAAATTATCACCAAGGAGACAAAAAGACGATTTCTGCAATCAGAGGATATGGATATAACGGGACTAGAAATCAATTGGAACTTGAGGGTTATGTCTTTTACGACCACTCAAATACAAGAGCCGCAACAACATTCTTTTTGCGAGGTGCCAGTACGTCACTAATTAGCTACAAAGAACCTTTCGAATACTATGTAAACAAACTAAAGAAAAGGCGTAGCTTTCGAGATTTGTCTGTCGCGTTTACTGAACTATCAATTTCTAAGGTAAAAACATATTTTGTCGTGAATGGAAAGCACAAACATGCCAAAAAGTTACTTGATAAAATAAACAATCAAGCGTTTAGATAATCTTGTTATTTTTCCATTCGTCTAGTTTGGCTTGCCGCGCTGCTTCTTTTTCTAATCTCGCTTTTTTTCGGTCGCAGGGTTCTGGGCAGTCGCAGGCCTTTTCGACACCCAATGCGCCAAGCCCGCCACACGAACCTGCAATCGTTTTTTTCTGGAATATATAACCGACGGCCATAATAAGCACTACGACCATAAAAAAACCAAATGCTAATATAAATTCACTCACGTTTTCTCTCTTTGTACTCTTGTAAAGAGTGCTGTTATTTGGCTAGTTAAACTGTTTAACTTCAACCGTGTTAGTAAATGCTTGTGTCTGATACTCAACAAACTCATCACCTTCTTTTATTATAAAAAAAGCGGCTATGTTGTTTTCTTCGGCCAATTTGATGCCATCTTCCGGCCCCATCACAATTAAGGCAGTCGCTAATCCATCGGCCTCAATCGATTTTGCTGAAACAACACTTACCGACACTAGGTTATGATGAATAGGAAAACCCGTCTTGGGATCAATAAGGTGCGAATATCTGACACCGTTTTCTTCAAAATAGTTCCGATAATCACCCGATGTCGCAATTGCGTTGTCGCCTATCACTAATATCTTTTGCGCACTTCGCTCGTTTGTGACCGGTTTTTCGATAGCTATCATCCAGTCAACGCCATTTTGCTTTTTGCCAGCAACTCGCATTTCACCGCCAATATCAACAAGGTAATTTGTAATCCCGTTTGATTGCAATAGCTCAGCAATTGCATCTACACCATATCCTTTAGCAATCGTCGATAAATCAATATACACATCTTTATGGGCTTTAGTTACTTGCTGATTAGATAGAGTAAACTTATCTATACCAACGTAAGCCATCGTATCTCTTAGCCGCTCTGGCGATGGCACGATGTCGGGTCGGGCATTTGGACCAAAGCCCCACAGATTCACAATTGGCCCAATAGTAATGTCTAGCATACCTTTGCTTAACTGTTGTAATCTGATTGCTTCCTCCAACACATACTGCGTTTGAGGAGATATCGAAAACGCGACGCCCGCTTGTGTTTTATTTAGTAGTGATAGTTCGGAATCAGTTATGTAAGTAGACATTAATTGATTAATTTCTATCAGCAGAGTATCAATATCCTTTTGCATTTTGATAGGGTCAAGCTGTGAATTAGCATCTTCAATATTCACGTATTTCACATTATAAACAGTGCCCATTGTGTTTCCGCTAAACGCGACCATAGGCGATGGTGCAGGGCTACACGAAAATAAAAACAGGCTAAGGATAGAAAGTAAAACAAGAAGCTTCATTTTGTGACCCATATTTATAATAAAACGCACGTGATCTATAAAGTTATTAAAAAAGGGGCTTAAGAGCCCCTTTTTTCGACAGACGATTAAGGCTAGCCGCCAAAGTCATCTAGCATAATGTTTTCGTCTTCAACGCCCAAGTCTTTAAGCATGTTGATGACAGCCGCATTCATCATTGGTGGCCCACACATATAAAACTCACAGTCTTCTGGTGCGGGATGATCCTTCAGATAGTTCTCTAACAATACGTTGTGGATAAATCCTGTATCGCCTTCCCAATTATCTTCTGGTTGCGGGTCTGACAAAGCAACATGCCATTTGAAGTTTTCATTTTCATCTTGAAGCATGTCAAAGTCCTCTACGTAAAACATTTCACGTAGCGAACGAGCGCCGTACCAAAAGGTAATTTTTCTATCGGTTTTTATGCGACGTAATTGGTCAAAAATGTGTGAACGCATGGGTGCCATACCAGCACCACCGCCAACAAATACCATTTCTGCATCAGTGTCTTTTGCAAAGAACTCACCAAATGGTCCAGAAATCGTCACTTTGTCGCCTTCTTTCAAAGACCAAATAAACGATGACATTTTACCCGCTGGTAAACTAAGGTTATTTGGTGGCGGCGTAGCAATACGCACGTTCAACAAAATAATCCCTTCTTCTTCAGGATAGTTAGCCATAGAGTAAGCGCGAATAGTTTCTTCATCTACTTTTGATTCAACATCAAAGAAGCCAAAATGCTCCCAGTCTTTCCTGTACTCATCTGGAATATCAAAGTCGCTATATTTCACATGGTGAGCTGGGGCTTCAATTTGTATGTAACCACCGGCTCTAAATGGCACGCTTTCACCATCAGGGATTGCTAACTTGAGCTCCTTGATAAACGTTGCTTCGTTGTTATTTGATACAACTTCACAATCCCACTTTTTAATACCAAA
>CAYURD010000004.1:29968-59547 GCA_964446865.1 uncultured Glaciecola sp. | reverse complement strand
ACGTCACCGCTTGGGACAAGCTTTGACTTTGCAAACATGATGATAAATACAAGCATCAATACGATGGCTATAAACATGCCAACGCCTAAATAAATATCTAAATTTTCCACTTCAAAAACTCCTTAATTGCTCTAAAGAGCAACCCCAGTAAAGGATTGGAAACCAAGTGCCATCAAACCGGCAATCATAAATACAGAACCTAAACCACGAATACCGTCAGGCATATCTGCATACTTCAGCTTTTCTCTTACTGCCGCTAATAATACTATAGCGATTGCCCAGCCCATACCGCTGCCAATGCCATACACGATACTTTCTGTAAAGTTGTATTCACGTTGTACGGCAAATGCTACACCACCAAATATGGCGCAGTTTACCGTGATAAGCGGTAAGAATATTCCAAGTGCGTTGTAAAGCGCAGGGAAAAACTTATCTAGGGTCATTTCTAAAATCTGAACCAGTGCAGCAATTACGCCGATAAAGGTCAAAAAGCTCAAAAAGCTTAAGTCAGCTTCTGGAAAGCCTGCCCAGTCAAGTGCGCCAGGTGCAAGGATAGTATTAAAGATGACTTGGTTTACCGGTACCGAAATACCAAGCACTACGATAACAGCAACACCTAAGCCCATCGATGTTTTTACTTTTTTCGATACCGCTAAAAAAGTACACATCCCTAAGAAAAGGGTAAGCGCCATGTTTTCAACAAATACAGCTCTAATTAATAATGATACGTATTGTTCCATGATGCCTTATTCCTTAGGTTCGACTTGTTCAGGACGATATACTCGTATCGCCCAAATCATTAAGCCGATTAATATAAACGAACTAAACGGTAGTATTAACAGGCCGTTACCTGTATACCAACCGCCGTTTTGTACAAGTGGCAGTATTTCAAATCCTAATAGCGTACCAAAGCCAAACAACTCTTTGATTGTGCCTATTACAATTAGAATAAAGCTATAACCTAATCCATTACCTATGCCGTCTAAAAAGCTCATGCCAGGTGGCGACTTCATCGCGTATGCTTCAGCTCGTCCCATTACGATACAGTTCGTAATGATTAAGCCTACAAATACTGATAGCTCTTTAGAGACCTCATAAGAATATGCTTTCAAAATTTGGTCTACCACAATTACCAAAGAAGCAATGATGGTCATTTGAATAATGATGCGAACACTTGATGGTATGTGGTTACGAATCATCGAGATAAACAAATTAGAGAAAGCAGCTACCGCGGTTAAGGCAACCGACATGACTAGTGCCGTTTCTAACTTAGTTGTAATAGCAAGTGCTGAACAGATACCCAAAACATGTAGTGCAATTGGGTTACTGTCGACTATTGGCCCAAATAGGGCTTTTTTCATTTCTTTTACGTCAGCCATATCTGTTCCTTAAGATTTCCAAGATTGATTTTTGAGGTAAGTGCCAAAACCGTTTTCGCCGGCCCAATAAACTAGTGTATTTTCTACACCATTACTGGTTAATGTTGCCCCTGACAATGCGTCTACCGCATACTCGTTATCGTTACCAACATTTTTAGCAACAGAGATAGCAACTTCACCGTTTTTAAACAACTGCTTACCATCCCACTTGTCTTGCCAAGCTGGGTTAAGTATCTCGGCGCCTAGTCCAGGCGTTTCTTTGTGTTGATAGTAAATAAGTTCTCTAATGGTTTGGCCGTCATTATCTAATGCCAAAAAGCCATACATTAAATCCCACAAACCGCTACCATGCACTGGCAATATCAAACGACTCACATCGCCCTGCTCGTTGGTAATATGGTACACATTTGCAATTTTAGAACGCTGTTTAAAACCAACTTTCTTATCATCAACAGATACGCCAAACTCTTGAGTTTTAGCTGCTTTGTACATATCAAAATCTTCAGAAGGTTTATCAACGTATTCGCCAGTTGATAAATCGATGAATTTTTCTTGTACTCTTGCGTCGTACAATGCAGCAATTTCAGCTTTGTTGCTTGCTTCACTTAACAAGCCAGCCGCACTTAAAATGTTTGTCTTTTTATCTAGCGCCGCATTTGTCGTTTGTAAAGAACGCAAACCAACGGCAGCGCCCGATACGACAATTGAGCATGCTAAACATACGGCAACTACTACACCAATCGTTTTTCCTAATGTTTCTTTTTTAGCCGACACGTGCAAGCCTCCGTTTTATATTTTTCTGCGCCACAAAGTAATCAAACAGCGGAGCCCATAAATTAGCAAATAGTATCGCTAGCATTATACCTTCTGGAAATGCAGGGTTTAATGCGCGTATAAATACCGTCATAAACCCGATAAAAATACCGTAGAACCACTTACCTTGATTGGTAAATGATGCCGACACCGGGTCGGTTGCCATAAAGAACATACCAAATGCCATTCCACCTATTACAAAATGGAAATACCAAGGCATATTCATCATCTGGTTTGCAGATTCACCCCCGCCGATAATATTCAATAGCAAGCCAAAGGCTGCTGCACCGAGTGCGACACCCGCAACAATTCGCCAGCTCGCAATCCCTAGGTACATAATGAACAAGCCACCAAGCATTATCATCAAAGTAGATACTTCGCCTGCTGAACCTGGAATGTTACCAAGAAATGCTTGTATAAAATTCTCGTTTGTATATTCAAGTGTGCCGTTTGCTGCTTGAGTTAGCCATGTAGCGCCAGAATAACCATCTGCGGCCACCCAAACTTGGTCACCTGAAATTTGTGCTGGATAAGCAAAATACAAGAACGCGCGTCCTGAAAGCGCTGGATTTAGGAAGTTTCGACCTGTTCCGCCAAATATTTCCTTAGCGATAACGATACCAAAGGTGATACCAAGCGCGACTTGCCATAACGGGATCGTAGCAGGCAATGTAAGGGCGAATAACACTGAAGTAACAAAGAAACCTTCGTTTATTTCATGCTTACGCACCGACGCGAATAACACTTCCCAGAATCCACCAACAATAAACGTGGTTGCATAAATTGGAACAAAGAAACATGCGCCGTATAGCATCATGCCAAACCAACCAGTGCTCGCATCAAGCGTTCCGCCAAGCATTGTGAATAATCCTGCTTGCCAGATATCAGGCAAAGTGCCTGCGCCAATCATGATTGCGTCGTGCGCTTGTGCACCAATGTTATACATGCCATAAAACATTGCAGGGAATGTTGCCATCCACACCATTATCATGATGCGTTTAAGGTCAATACTGTCTTTCACATGCGTAGATGCTTTATTTACTTTACCAGGCGTATAAAAGATAGTCGCCGCAGCTTCGTATAAGGCATAAAACTTTTCATATTTTCCACCAGCTTCAAAGTCTGGTTCTACTTTTTCTATAAATGCTTTTAAACCCATGACTTACCCCTCAGCTTCAATTTTAGTTAACATGTCACGTAACACTGGGCCGTAGTCATACTTTCCTGGGCACACATAGGTGCACAATGCTAAATCTTCTTCGTCTAGCTCCAAAGCACCAAGTGTTTGTGCGCCATCGGTATCGCCCGATAACAAGTCACGTAGTAATAAGGTAGGAATAACATCTAGCGGCATTATTCGTTCATAGTTACCAATTGGAACCATCGAACGGTCTGAGCCATTTGTTGTAGATGTCATGTTAAATAATTTTTTAGGACTCAAGTGCCCTAAATAGGCACGTGTAACAGAATGCTTATCGCTTCCCGGTGTTATCCACCCTAAAAATTTCTTCTCTTTATCTTCTTCAATCAACGACACTTGCAGATGAAAGCGCCCTAAATAAGAATGTGGGCCCGCTGCTTTCGTGCCGTTTAGCACTGATCCTGAAATGATACGGACCGGCGCATCATCAAATTGACCATTTACGAGCTCATTGGTACTAGCACCAACCTGAGTTCTAACAATTTTAGGGCTTTTCGCCATCGGTCCGGCAATTGATATCACGCGCGAAACGTCTAACTCTCCGCTAGTGATGGTGGCGCCAATCGCAATTACGTCTTGGTAGTTCACATGCCATACTGTCTTCTTTTGGCCAACCGCATCTAAATGATGTATGTGAGTGCCAACTAAACCAGCCGGATGAGGCCCCGCAAATTCATGTACTTCAACATTATCTCCTGACGCGTTTATATCCGCACCAGTCGTTTTACAAACATAGACCTTTTGACCTGCGGCTAATTGACTCAACACTTTTATACCATTGTTGAAGTCTTCTACTCGCTCGCTTAGCACTAATTGAGGGTCAACCGCTAGTGGGTTTGTATCAGTGGCGGTCACAAAAATAGAGTGTGGCGTGCTGTCAACAGCAGGTGCCTTGCTATAAGGCCGCGTGCGTATACTCGTCCACAAACCAGAATCAATTAGGGTATCAACAAGCTGTTGTCGGTCAGTCGAGGCAATCTTGTCTGCGTCAACTTTTGTAAAGTCAACCGACTCTTCGCCTTTTATACCAATCACGACTGATTGCAGCACTCGCTTAGCACCGCGATTAACTTCAATCACTTCGCCTGCAGCAGGAGCAACAAACTTAACACCTGGATTTTTTTTGTCTTCAAATAGTAATTGACCCTTTGCTACCACATCGCCAACTTGGACGTGCATAGTCGGTCGCATACCAACATACTCTTCACCCAAAACAGCAACCTTAGAGGCAGTAATGGCGTCGCCAATTGCCTGTTCTGGTGCTCCCGTTATGGGAAGATCTAAGCCCTTCTTGATTTTAATCATATGCAAATTGCTACTCTCAAATAGTTACCAATTGAAACTGGCCTCAATCAAGCCATTTTAAATTAGTGCCTACCACAATAGGTATTAATACCGATACACAGGTATCTCTCACATTCCCGCCTGATTTATTGAAAATAAGGCGCAAACACTTAATATTTATTGGTTTTTATTGTTTTTCTATTATTTTCTAGGTGATGTATTCGTTTCAAAAACAGTGAAAAAGGCGACATAATCGGACACCTCACCATTTAACGGCGCGATTTTAGCATTAACTACCCCTAAATTGCTATGAATAATATACTAAAAGCGTAATTCGATATCGGCAAATGTATACAAAAAACAACGCCTAATTGTATTATTATCGATTTTTTAGTAATTTCTGAGCGTTAGATGTATTCGGGTATCTATTTAAAAGTACCAAAAGTAATACAATCGACAATAGACCTAAGTCAACATCATCGCTAACAATACATATAGGCTAACGAAAATTATCGTAAAGCGCTTTCGCGCTTTACCTTATTTACTTCCATTCTACTTGCGGATTAATGTCTGCTTCGTAATCTACACCGTCAAAAGCAAAACCAAATAGATTTAAAAATTCTTGATGGTAGCCTGCGTAGTCACTGAGTTGATGGAAGTTATCTTGAGTAACCTGATCCCACAAAGCTTTAATTTTCGCCTGTGTTGCTTCGTTTGTTTCTTTACCATCCATTCTGTAACGATTCTTATCATCTTGAATGGGCGAGTTGCCATACAAACACTGATTAAACAAGCCCGTAATTTGTTCGATACAGCCTTCGTGCGTGCCCTCTTCTTTCATCACTTTATAGATTAATGAAATGTATAAAGGCATAACAGGAATGGCACTACTTGCTTGAGTCACTAGAGCTTTTAGTGATGAAACGTTAGCACTTACTTTTAAATGACTGAGCTTTGATATTATGGCATCGGCCGCTCGGTCAAGGTCTTCTTTAGCCAAGCCAATAGTTGCTTGGCCATATATTGGCCAAGTTAATTCTTTACCAATGTAAGTATAAGCCGTGGTTTTGCAATTCTCACTTAACACACCAGCATCACCTAACTGAAGTAACCAACGTTCCCAGTCTTCACCACCCATTACTTTTACTGTTTGCGCAATTTCATCTTCATTTGCAGGCTCAAGTGATACAGAATGAACAAGGTCTTTATCGGTATCGTAGGTCTTTGTTGTATAACTTTGTCCTACTGGTTTTAAGGTGGACTTAAATACTTCACCTGTATCGGGGTCAGTTCTGCGAGGTGACGCAAGGCTGTATATCACTAAGTCTACTTGCCCTAAATCCGCTTTGATTTGGTCAATCACTTGTGTTTTTATTTCGTCAGAAAAAGCGTCGCCGTTAATGGTCGCGGCATACAGTTCAGCTCCCTGCGCTTGCTCATGAAAAGCTGCGGTGTTGTACCAGCCTGCAGTGCCTGTCTTTCGCTCACTTGGTGTCTTTTCAAAACACACACCCAACGTGTCTGCGCCATAGCCAAATGCAGATACAATTCTGGAAGCCAAACCGTAGCCCGTTGAACAACCGATGATTAGCACTTTCTTTGGCTTTTGTTCAAGCGCCTCCAAGTCTTGAGATTTTACATAATTAATTTGGTTTTCAACACTTTTGGCGCACCCGTCAGGATGGGCATTGGTACAAATGAATCCACGTACTTTTGGCTTAATAACCATGTAAAAACTCCTTCACTTTATTATTTTAATTCTACTCGGGGCGCATTTTAACGAAGCGCACACACAAAACAAGTCTGTCCAGCTGCTAACGATTTTCGTAATATTCTCGTTCTGACAAATCATGATACTTTTTAACGTTTTCAAAAAATATCGAATATTGCTCGTAAATTCTTGCAAACTCGGCATTGTCTTCAGATTTTTGTTTAAGCACTTTATCGGTGGCTAACTTCAGCGCAGCAATCACGTCGTCAGGCAATGGCAAGACCGTCACGCCATGCTCTTCAATCAGTTGTGTCATCGCGTTATGATTACGAGAAGTGTACTCATCTAACATATCTTGATTAACCGCTCTTGTGGCCACCGCTACGATTTTCTGCAAGTCTTCGGGCAAGGCTTCATATGCTTCTTTATTAACAATAAACTCCAGCTGCGTGCCAGGTTCGTGCCAACCGCTATGATAATAATATTTGGCGGCATTATGTAGGCCAAAAGTTAAGTCATTGTATGGGCCAACCCATTCAGTAGCATCAATCGCCCCGCTTTGCAGAGACGTGAAAATCTCACCACCAGACAAGGTTACTGGCAAACCACCCACTTCTTTTAGGACTTCACCACCTAAGCCAGGAATTCGCATCTTTAAGCCTTGAATGTCATCCATAGAATTAATTTCTTTTTTAAACCATCCCGCCATTTGAACGCCTGAATTACCGCCAGCAAACGGGATCACGCCAAATGGTTCATATAGCTCACGCCATAACTCTAGACCACCACCATAATGCAGCCATGCGCTCATTTCAGTTGAATTCATGCCAAAAGGAATGGCAGAGAATATAGGGGCGGCGGGTATTTTACCTTTCCAATAATACGCACCTGCATGTCCCATTTGCGCGCTACCCGATGAGACAGAGTTAAATACTTCAAATGCGGGAACGAGTTCGCCCGCTCCGTATACGGTGACTTCTAAGCGCCCACCAGACATTGCGTTAACATATGTCGCGAAGGTTTCAGGGCCTTTACCTAAACCGGGAAAGTTCTTAGGCCAAGAGGTCACTAATTTCCATTTGTATGTTTGAGCCGGAGCGGCTGTGCTATTTTCTTGAGCTTCATCATTTGAGCCACACGAAAATAATGCGGCAGCACAAATCCCTATCAGCGTGAGTTTTACGACTTTTAATAACGATGTCATCTTATTTCCTTTTGCGTTTTTGTGCTTGTGCGTTCATTCGTTTCTGCATTTTTGCGTTTGGCGCACCAGCGTGTTTATTATCGATTACTCAGTTTTATAATGATGCTACGGATACACAATATCAACTAACCAAGTGACCGTTTCTGGCCATATTGACATTATGACCAACAATAACACTTGAATAGCAATAAATGGTATTACACCTTTGTATATCTGTTCGGTTTTTACACTCGCAGGGGCAACGCCGCGCAGGTAAAACAATGCAAACCCAAAAGGCGGAGTTAAAAAGGATGTTTGCAAATTAACTGCAATCATTATCCCCAACCAAACTGGGTCAACACCCATAATAATTAAAATCGGTGCAATGATTGGCACCACAACAAAGGTAATTTCGATAAAATCTAGTATAAAACCCAGTAAAAATATGAGTAGCATTACCAGAAGCATGGCGGTAAAAACACCGCCCGGTAAGCTTGTAAAAATTTCTTTTAGTAAAATTTCACCGCCAAAGCCTCTAAACACCAGTGAAAATATAGATGCTCCGATAAGTATCAAAAATACCATCGAACTGACCTTGGTCGTTTCTCGCACAATATAAGTGATATTTTCTTTTGACAGTTGACGCTTTAATGCGGCAAGAATAAGCGCACCGACTGCACCAACACCAGCCGCTTCGGTAGGCGTAGCAAAACCCCACAAAATAGACCCTAGTACACATATAATGAGCAATAACGGCGGTAACAAAGCAATCAATAAGCTGCCAACATTAGCGTGCTCACTTTGCTGACCTTGCGCGGGTACTTGTGAAGGCGAAAAGCGACTTATGCCCCATAAATACAGCAGGTAAAAACACACTAATATAAGACCAGGCACCAAAGCGCCTACAAACAAGTCACCTACCGACACACTATCTGGCGTAAAAATACCCATGTCTAGCTGTGCTTTTTGATAAGCACTAGACAACACATCACCCAATAAGACTAAGGCAATTGATGGGGGGATTATTTGTCCAAGCGTGCCGGTTGCACAAATTGCACCGGTGGCTAATTGAGGAGAGTAACCTCTGTTTAGCATTGTGGGTAACGATAACAAACCCATGGTAACGACTGTTGCGCCAACTATACCAGTACTTGCCGCCAGCAACATACCGACCAAGACCACCGAAACGCCCAAACCTGTTTTAAAACGGCCTAATAATGATGACATGGTCACTAACAAATCTTCAGCGATTTTCGATTTTTCGAGCACAACCCCCATAAATACAAAAAGCGGGACAGCAATTAGGGTGGTGTTATTAACAATCCCATAAAGCCTGCTTGGGGTAAATGTTAGGTAACTCGCATCAAATACACCAAAAGCAATACCGCCAAAGGCAAATAATAACGAAACTCCCGCAAGTGTTAAAGCAACCGGATAGCCTAATAGCAAGGTCAAACAAACGGCTGCGAATAGTACTAATGATAAAAACTCCATTTACTGAGCCTCTTTATAGGTCATCAGACCAAGAGATTTTTTCAATATTTCAGAAATGGCTTGTAGGCATAGGGTAAAAGAAAATAACAATAAGAGAGATTTGAGAATATACACAAAAGGCAAGCCACCGGGCTCTGGTGAAGTTTCAAACACTTTCCAAGAATCAGCAACAAACGACCAAAGATGATAAGTAAGGAAAATTGAGATGGGCAACATAAACAATACCCCACCGAGTAAATCAACCTGCATTTTTCTTTTTTCTGAAAAGCGTCGGTAAAACACATCTACACGCACATGCGCATTTTGTTGAAAGGTATAAGCACTGCCCAAAAGAAAAACAGCAGCGTGAAAATAGGTAATCGATTCTTGCATCGCAATCCATCCAACGTTAAAGCCATAACGAAGTACAACAACAGCAAACATCAACACCGCCATCAGCAATGTTCCGTAGGCAACTAATTTGCCCAAATTTGCATTGGATTGATCTATAAAATGGCAAAGCTTTTCAAGCATGTAGCTTACCTGAGTGTTTTATTTTTATTCTTAATTTAATTGTATTGGGTTGCGAATAGCCTTGCAACTAAAGTTGTGTATTAAAAAGCCGGGCATATTGCTCTCGCCTGCCCGGCTTATTTAAAATATTACGCTGAAATATTGACTAGTACTTAGGCAATAATATCAAGTAACTCAACGTCAAATATTAATGTGCTATATGGGCCAATTGCTGCGCCTGCGCCTTGTTCGCCATATGCCAAATCATGCGGTACATAAATACGATACTTATCGCCAACTTTCATCAGTTGCAGACACTCAGTCCATCCTTTAATAACGCCACCCACTGGGAATTCTGCTGGTTGACCACGGTCGTAACTACTGTCAAACACGGTGCCATCAATTAAGGTTCCGTGGTAATGAACGCGAACGGTAGAGCTAGCATTTGGCGTATCGCCTTCACCAGTATTGACGACTTCATACTGAAGACCAGAATCGGTTACCGTAATTTCATCACGCTCAGCATTTTTAGCTAAAAACGTTTCACCTTCTTCTACTTGGCCAGCAAACTGTTCTTGCTTAGCAGCTTGCATACGTTGATGAATTTCGTTAAACGCGACGCGTAGTTCGTCATTACCTACGCTTGGCGCTGCTTTAGTGAAACCATCGTTTAGGCCCGCTATAACGACATCTAATGCCATTCCATCAAACGGATTAGAAGCGAGTTGTTCGCCCATTTGATAACCAATTCCATAGCTCGCTTGTTGTTCAATACTGGTGTACTTTTCTGACACGTGTTCTCCAAAAATAATCTTGATAATGTAAAACCGTGAGTGTATCACATGTAAGCCTAATCTGTTTAGTGCTCCATGTTGCTAAGCGGGTAAATTCTTTGCAGGTTATTTGCAGAGTGGGGACATGGCTTTATGATACAAAACAAAAACAAATAAGCCATAAAGCATAAGTTATAAACCCTTAATGATGGACATATTGAACGAAGCGCATTATTTTATACTACTTTCGTCTCATACAAACATGACTTGTGAGTCATAAAAGCGCTCACATTTACATGTGAAATTACTTTATAAGGGTCTTTTCTCATCATGAACCAAGCATTAATAGAGCAACTCAAAGAAAGCGTTAAATATTTAGGGGCAACGCTTGGTGATACCATACAAGCTGAGTTGGGAGAAAAATGGCTTGAACAAATTGAGCAAATTAGACATGACGGTCGTCATTCATCAAAGGGTGAAGCACAAAGCACTGAAAAATTAGCAAGCACCTTAGCCGAATTAGATAATCAGTCTTTATTGACTATCGCGCGAGCATTTGCTCAGTTTTTAACCCTAGCAAACATTGCCGAACAAGAATTCACAGTCGCAGCCAATCAAGACACCTCACTGGCCACTCAGCTTAATAGCTTGCATCAGCACCTCGATACCAATGCCAACAAAGAGCAAGTACTAAGTGCTATTCAAAACTTGAACATTGACATGGTGTTGACGGCTCATCCAACAGAAGTGAATCGCCGCACCAATATTTATAAACAGCGCCAACTCGCGACACAGCTACAAAAACTGCATAGCAGCGGCATTAGCGATACCGAAGTTCGACGCGTGAAGCAACGCATCGCAGATTTAATCAGTCAGGCATGGCACACCGAAGAAATACGTTCAGTTAGACCCACCCCCGTTGATGAAGCACGTTGGGGCTTTTCAGTCATCGAAAACTCACTTTGGGAAGCCGTACCAGATTTTTTACGAGACTTAGACGACTACTTACAACAAAATTACGATACGTCCTTACCCTTAGATGCAAAACCGGTTCAGTTTGGCTCTTGGATGGGTGGAGACCGTGACGGTAACCCTTTTGTCACTTCAAGTTTAACGCAAGAAGTATTGCTTAGAGCCCGCCGGCGCGCCGCAAAATTATTTATCAATGATTTAGACCAGTTATATTCTGAGCTTTCAATGAATAAGTGTAATGACACGATACGCCAGCACGTAGGCGACGTGAAAGAACCATATAGAGCCTTGTTAAAACCTTTGATACAAAAGTTTCAGGCAACTCGCGATGGAAAAATAGATTCAGATCAGTGGGTCCAAAATAATCATGAATTACGCCAACCGCTTTTAGATGTTTACGATTCATTGATTGAATGTGGTATGTCCGTCATTGCCAATGGGGCATTACTTGACACCATAAGACGCTCACATTGTTTTGGCGTGCATCTATTAAAACTCGATATTCGCCAAGACTCTGGCCGACATGCCGACGTATTTAGCGAACTGACTCGCTATTTAGGCATGGGCGACTACAACCAATGGGAAGAAGCCGACAAGCAAGCCTTTTTACTTCGCGAACTCGCTTCAAGACGCCCTTTAATCCCCACTAAGTGGCAGCCAAGCGATGACGTACAAGAAGTATTAGATACCTGCAAGGTTATTGCTAACAATGGTAAAGAAGGCTTTGGCATTTATATTATTTCGATGGCTAGCGAACCATCTGATGTACTTGCAGTGCAGTTGCTTTTACAAGAAAGTGGTGTAGATTGGCCGATGCCTGTGGCACCATTGTTTGAAACACTTGATGATTTGAATAATTCACCTGCTGTGATGCAAAAACTGATGGGGATTGATTGGTATAAGGGGTATATCGACGGTCAGCAGTATGTCATGATTGGCTATTCGGACTCAGCAAAAGATGCTGGCTCGATAGCCGCAGGATGGGCGCAATATAGTGCACAAGAATCGCTGGTTCAAATCGCTGAAGAACATAAACTCAAACTGACCTTATTTCACGGCCGAGGCGGTACTATTGGTCGCGGTGGCTTACCTGCAAAAGCGGCAATACATTCGCAACCACCAGGTTCATTAGACGGCGGTTTTCGAGTAACAGAACAAGGCGAGACAATTCGCTATAAATACGGGATGCCACAGTTGGCAAAACGTAGTTTATCTTTATACGCATCTGCCGTATTAGAAGCCGTGTTATTGCCACCACCCGCGCCAAAGCAAGAGTGGCGAGAACTCATCACTGAAATGGCTAATAAAGGCCGCGATAACTATCGTAAAACAGTTCGAAGTGACGAAGAATTTGTGCCTTACTTCAGAGTTGCCACGCCTGAACAAGAACTCGGAAAACTGCCGCTTGGTAGCCGACCAGCTAAACGAAACCCGCATGGCGGTATCGAAAGTCTTCGTGCGATACCATGGATATTTGCTTGGGCACAGACTCGCTTAGTATTACCTTCTTGGTTAGGTGTCATGAAAGCTATCGATGAAGTTAACCAAGGCGACAATCAGGCAGTTGTGCAAGCGATGATAGAACAATGGCCGTTTTTTGCGTCTCGCTTGTCTATGCTTGACATGGTATTTCAAAAAGCCGACCCAGAAGTCAGCGCGGCGTATGACAAACGCCTTGTACCCGATAACCTTACCCATTTTGGTGAATCATTGCGTCAAGAGCTACGAAATTCGATGCAAAGCCTGCTTAACATTACGGGCCATGAACACATGATGGAAGACGACCCTAATGGCCGAAATTCGATGCAAATTCGTGCTGGGTATTTACAGCCTTTACACTTTTTGCAAATAGAGTTGCTCGATCGTATTCGTAAATCTGAGACCCTTGAGCAAAATGAAGAAGAGAAAGCCGTGCTAGAGCGCGCTATGATGGTAGCTATCACTGGTATTGCCGTAGGCATGCGAAATACTGGTTAAGCAATCATTACATCTCTTTAATAAGGTATTATGTCTATGGTTAATATTGGTTTAATTAACCCTAAATCAGCCAGCAACGTTGCCGTCATATTGCGCGCAGCTGGCTGTTATGGCGCGAAAGCAATATATTACACCGGTAAACGCTACGAATATGCGCGCGCATTTAATGAAGACACAAAAAACGTCCATCAAAGTGTGCCTACTATCGCGGTAGATGATTTGCTTAATGCTATACCCGCTGATGCAAAATCGGTGGTGATTGAATTGGTAGAAGGCGCTGTCCCTTTACCTGAATTCTCACACCCCAACCAGGCTTTCTATATTTTTGGACCTGAAGACGGCACCGTTTCCCAAAGCATTATCGATGCTGCAGACCACGTGGTATACGTCCCCACAAATAACAGCATGAACTTAGCAGCGACGGCGAATGTAGTGCTGTATGACAGAATGGCGAAATCTGATTATGCTAGGGGCGATGAGCTAATTAGGAAAAGTCGGGACACAAACAATCAAGCGAAAATTAGCTGATTGTTTGGCATTGGCGTTTTTTACCTAACGCCATTAACGTTCATATTGAGCGTATAAACTGAATCCATCGCAGTAATAAACAAAACATCTTGGTTTTTACCCGCAAATGTCACGTTTGCCGTCCAATTTTCTGGTACCGGAATGTGTTTTATTTTTTTACCATTAGCATTAAAGACCGTTACCCCGTCACCTGTTAGGTAGACGTTACCTTGGTTGTCTATTGTCATACCGTCAGATCCCATATCCGCAAATAAAGCGGGATTAGACAGACTGCCATCTTGATTGATGCTAAACGAATAGGTTCGCTTAGCACCGTTGTCAGCCACATAAAGCGTTTTGCCGTCTGGCGTACCAATAATGCCATTTGGTTGCTGATAATCACCGTGTGCAACAATCACAGGCTCTGATGAGTTTGGTGCAATATAATAAACGCGACGTTCTTCAATTCTGTTATTGGTGGGTGACCACCATGGTCTTTCATAAAGTGGATCGGTAAAGTAAATTCCACCGTCTTGAGCAAGCCATAAATCATTTGGCCCGCCTAACAACTTTCCTTGATAATCAGAGACCACAACGGTGACGTTTTTGTCTTTATCAATTCGCCAAAGTTCGTTTTTTTCATCTGCGCAAGCAAGTAAATTGCCATCGTGATCTACGTAAAGTCCATTGGCACGTCCAGAAGGCATAAGCCAATCGATCAGCTCACCGCTAGCAGCAGTCCACTTTACAATCCGATTATTAGGTTGGTCAGTAAAGTAGACATCACCGTTTGCGTCCATCGCTGGACCTTCAGTAAATTCATAAGCGTCAGACACCAAGGTAAGAGAGGCGCCTTCCTTGACGATGTCTTTGTTTTTAGTCGTACACGAACTTAAAACAAAACACGTAGTCAACATTGCACACAATAATGTTAATCGTATAGACACTTTTAAACGCGTTTGGTTTGCCATCTATATTTCCCTTAGATACTGTAGACATTCGTCAAGAGTATAGACTACAGTATTGGTGTTTGCTGAAGAAGCGTAAGACAAAAAAACCAGCGACTAGCGCTGGTTTTTTATTGAGCTTAAACAATTAACCGTTTACAAAATCTACACCCATTTGGATGTCATTACGTAAACCACCTAACATGTCTTCTTTCGCTTTTTGCTCAAAGGCACTTAGCTCGCCGTAAGGCAAAATTTCTTCTACACCATTTTTACCCAAGCGAACCGGATGGGCAAAAAATGCTGCATCATCAGAACCGTCGACTTGCACGTAAGTGTACTCAGTAACGTCTTCACCTTGCATCGCCTTAACGAGTGACAAACAAAAACGAGCAGCTGCTTGACCCATCGACAATGTTGCTGATCCGCCGCCAGCTTTAGCTTCAACCACTTCTGTACCTGCATTTTGGATACGTGGGGTTAAGCTAGCAATTTCGTCATCAGAGAAACTTACGCCTTTAACCTGTGACAACAATGGCAAAATAGTCGTGCCAGAGTGACCGCCAATAACCGGTACGTGTACATCTGACGTGCTCAAGCCTTTAAGCTCAGCAATAAAGGTTTCAGAACGAATGACATCAAGGGTTGTGACGCCAAACAACTTGTTCTTATCATACACGCCTTTTGCTTTTAGGGTTTCAGCAGCGATAGCAACCGTTGTATTTACCGGGTTAGTGATAACGCCAATGCATGCTTTTGGACAGTTATCAGCGCACGCTTCGATCAAGTTTTTCACGATACCTGCGTTGATGTTAAACAAGTCTGAACGGTCCATCCCAGGTTTTCTTGGCACACCCGCTGGAATAAGCACGATATCGCAACCCGTTAATGCCGCACTTAAATCGTCAGCACCATATCCAGCCACTTTTACATCAGTAGGTATGTGGCTTAAATCAACTGCCACGCCAGGTACAACCGGCGCTACGTCGTACAATGATAATTCTGATCCTGCCGGCAATTGCGTTTTCAACAACAATGACAATGCTTGACCAATACCGCCTGCGGCGCCTAATACTGCTACTTTCATAGAGTTATCTCCAGTGACAAGATTAATAAATTGAGCGCGAAGGTTAGCCGATCTACACCTAAATCTCAATGAAACTATAGTCGATCGCAAAAAACAGCCCGTTTTTGTCAAAATTTTGTTAATTTATCGGCATATGCGCTATCCTTAATCGCATATACTATTTCAACCTCTATCAATGTTGTAGGCTCGATGACCACTCAAAAACAAGATGTACTCGTTAAAGCATTCCGAGAAATTTTAAAAACAGAAAGTTATGGCTCGCAAGGCGAGATAGTCAGTGCACTTAAGGCGCTTGGCTTTGATAATATTAGTCAGTCTAAAGTCTCTAGAATGCTCAGTAAATTTGGCGCGGTGCGCACGCGAGATGCTCGGGGAGACATGGTTTACTGTTTACCACCTGAACTTGGCATGCCTACCGCCAAAAGTCCGCTTAAACAACTTGTATTAGACATTGTTCACAACAACGTGATGGTCATTATCAGAACGAGCCCCGGTGCCGCGCAGCTAATCGCTCGATTGCTTGATTCATTAAGTCATACCGATGGCGTATTAGGCACTATAGCAGGTGACGACACGATATTTATTGCCCCTGCTGATATTACCCAAATCGATGATTTAAGGCAGCGAGTCCAAGACTTGTTCGATAACGTGTAGTTTGTTAGCCGTCTTTTTGTGCTAAGGCAAACTGGTAAAGCGCTTTTTTGTTTACTGAATAATGATCGCTTACCACCGCTGCTGCCGCTTTAGGTGGCATTAAGGGTAACAGTCTATTAAGTAAGCTTGTCGCATCTAATGGTAATGAATCATTTTGCGGCGCCTTGCAATAAATCATTAATACAAACTCACCTTTTTGATGGGCAGCATCTTCGTTTAACCAAGTCAGTACAGCTTGTGCATCGCCACTAACATAGCGCTCAAAATGTTTAGTCAGTTCTTTTGCAAGCACAATGTGATGCGTTTCAGGTAATACTAAAGCACAGGTTTCGATAGTGCTGATTACTCGTCGAGGTGCCTCATAAAATATTACAGTATGATGCGTGTTAGCAGCCTCAATTAACGCCTCTTCTTTCGCTTTTTGTTTTACGGGCAAAAAACCCATAAAACTAAATCGATCGGTAGGTAGGCCTGACGCGCTCAAGGCTGTGGTTAATGCACATGGGCCAGGAATCGCAATCACCGACAAACCCGCTTCTCGGCAACGACTTACGAGCGTATATCCAGGATCGCTGATAAGAGGCGTACCAGCGTCGGAAATTAGTGCAATTGACTCACCGTTTTTTAGCTTCTGAATAATTAAATCACTGCGTTGTCGTTCATTATGGTCGTGTACGCTTATTGTACGAGTGCTAATAGCATAATGCTGTAAAAGCCTGCCCGAATGACGAGTGTCTTCGGCCGCTATTAAATCAACTTCTTCAAGCACTTTTAGCGCTCTTTCACTAATATCAGCAAGATTACCAATAGGTGTCGGAACGATATAAAGACTGGCTGACATAGATTTTACTCTTGCTGATTTCTAAATGTCGCTAGTGTACACAAACTTAAGACCAGTTTGCATGAAATGAACTAGATATTTTTGCGTATCCAAGTAGACTATGACCTTATTAAGCGTCTGGTGTTGATTATGGGTCGGAATAAAACGCACGCCAACTCAATCCAACGAACGCACGAAAAACTAGCAGTCCATGGATACGATGTGAAAGTAAACCTTAACAAATTTTATCGAACGACAATCATAGCCTGCTTTTGCTATTTTTTAGTAGCATGCGCCAGTACGCAGCCACAAAATGAAAAAGCTAAGACGACAAGCGTACAAGCTGATCAAACGTCAGGCCTTCAACAAACCTTGCCAAGCGACCAATTAGCCTCAATAGAACACGCCTTTATCCAAAGCCGAGATTTACAGCAACGCAATGATAGTTTGCTTCAATTAGCCGATCAGTATCTTTACCCTATCAGCCAAACCAAGCCAGAAAGCCTTAATGAATCAGCTTTGGACCGATCACAAAATACTGACGACGCCATCGATAACACATCGGCCTTAGCAACAAGCAACTGCAATGCTGCCAATCAAATCGTAAAGCATATTCAATCAAGCCTACAAACTCAAACGCATATTAGTCACGCGAATATTATCAAGGCGGAATGTCAATTAATTATGATTGAAAAACTCGGCAACCTAGTGAAAAAAGAACCTCTTTTATCGCTAACACAAACGTGGTTATCACAAGCGCCAGTTGAACCTCCAGCTCAAAACACCCTGTCATCAAGTAATCAATCATCTTTGTATTGGCGAAAAAATAAAGCACAGGCGAATTTATTTGCCAAACAAGCAAACTATAATGCCGCGCTAGAAACCATGTTAAGCCTAATAAAACGAGAGCAACCAAACCTAAGTTCAGCATTTATCTCGCAGCAATATAGAGACCAAATTTGGGCATGGTTTTCTTTGCTCGAAAACGCTTATAAAAGGCGCCTGTTGCAACAGTTTCCTGCATTGAATGCGTATAAAATCATGCTTGACACGATAGAAGATAGCTCTTTGAATGACCTAGCTCGTCAAAGCTCTATAGTGCAATGGATTAACAATAATCCAAGCAACCCTATTGCTCAAAATTTGCCAAGCCAGGTAAAGAGTTATTTGGAATTAAATGTGTCTGAAGCAGATTTGGCTTCACAAAAAATTGCGGTTCTATTGCCTTTATCAGGTCGTTTATCAGGCCAAGGGCAGGCAATAAAACAAGGCGTATTAGCTTCTTATTATAATAACTTACTTGCTGCACAAACGAGTAGCATCGAGTTTATTGACACGGGTTCTTTACCAAGCTTGAACAAGAGTATAAATGACGAAACACTAAAAGATTACTCTGTTATCGTAGGACCTTTGCTGCGTAGTCATATTGAGCAAATTAATACCTTAGATTTACGCGATAAAAAGCACTTGTTGCTCAATCAACTTAGTCAAAGCGCTAACAATCAAGCAAAAATATATGCAAGTTTTGCGCTAGCACCTGAGCATGAGGCTCGCCAACTTGTCGCATTAATGAAGCAGCAAAATATACAAAACCCAATTGTGGTTAGCGATGGTGCGAATATCACCGAACGAATGGCCAACGCTTTTGTTGATGCTTGGCAAAGTGCAAATAAGATATTGAGCAGCCAAACGCAAAATCAATCCGCTGCAAATACCACAAACACATTACAGCGCATCAAGTACACCGACAATCAAAGCATGCGTATCGGTATTACTTCTGCACTAGATGTTTTGCAAAGCCAACGTCGTATTTCACAGCTTTCAAATTTATCCGAAGCGCGAGTATTTAGCGTCACCAGAAACAGACGTGACGTAGACGCTTTTGTTGTGTTCTCAAGACCCGATGATTTGGAACTGATTAACCCAATCATCGAATCAAGTATTAGCTTGTTTAGTGATGAACAAGTACCTGTTTTTGCCACTTCTTATAGTTATAACCATAAACGCAGTAAAAATAGCTTGAGAGACCTAAAAAACGTTGTATTTACTGATATGCCTTGGCTTTTACCCGAGCAGCGCAGATCGTCGTTTGCGAATAAGATCGACGATTTGTTTAATCAGCCACCAAGTGCCTATTTACGACTATTCGCTTTTGGTTATGACGCCTTAGAAATTGTAGACAATCTTGCGCAATTGCACACATTTGGGCAGCTGAAAATAGTTGGGAAAAGTGGTGTTCTTTCAATTAATGATAAACAAGTTGAGCGCGAACTAAGGTCAATAGCGATAACAGAAAGTGATATAAACGCGCAATAATAGTAACGCTGATGCTTTACAAAAATCTATGCGAGCACTATTTAAACGCTATGCAACCATACTGCAAAAACATTAAGTGTAATCAAGTGAAAACGGATGTTCACCATGATAAAAAAGCAACAGATAAACGACACGAAACAAGGTCGTGCAAAACATAGCGGAGAGCAAGCCGAAACAGATGCAAAAGACTTCCTAAGGAAACAAGGTCTTAACTATGTGGTACAAAACTACAGAGTACCTTTAGGCGAAATCGATTTAATTTTTAAAGATGGGAAACAATGGGTTTTTGTTGAGGTCAAATATCGAAGTAGTAAAGAACATGGCTGCGCGGCGCAATATTTTACGCCTGCAAAAAGAAGTAAAATGACGCGAGCAATTTTATGTTACTTAAAAGAACAGAATTTAAATGTACACCATACAAGTTTACGTATAGACGTGATTGCCATTGACGGAGAAACGCTAAACTGGCTTAAAAATGTATGAGAAGACAGGTATGATGTCAGTAAGACTAGAAAAATAACAAAAATATTTCACCAGGAGCGAACAACAAGATGTTGGACAATATTAAAAAGAGCTTCACAGAAAGCATTCAAACAAAAATAGCTGCCGCCGAAGCATTACCAGAACCGATAGAAAAAGCATCTAAAATGATGATTGAGGCCTTAATACGCGGCAATAAAATTTTATCATGCGGTAACGGTGGCTCAGCAGGAGACGCTCAGCACTTCTCTTCAGAATTATTAAATCGATATGAAAGAAACCGCCCGTCGCTGCCGGCTGTTGCCTTAACCACCGACAGCTCTACCATTACGTCTATTGCAAACGACTTTTCATACAACGAAGTGTTTTCAAAGCAAGTCAAAGCACTTGGTCAAGCTGGCGATATCTTATTAGCAATATCAACAAGCGGCAATTCTGCAAACGTGATTAATGCGATGCAAGCTGCACTATCAAGAGACATGACCATTGTTGCATTAACGGGCAAAGACGGTGGTGAAATGGCTAACTTTATCGGAGAAAATGACGTAGAAGTGCGCGTTCCATCTTCAAGAACTGCTAGAATTCAAGAGGTCCATTTATTAGTGATACATAATCTATGTGAGTGCATCGATAATGCACTTTTCCCTATTGCAAACGGGGAATAAAATGAAGGTTTTTCAGTCATTTATAAAGATCTCATTGATATTTGTCGTACTGTCTCAAATGAGTGCGTGCACTTCTTTAGTGGCTGTTGGCGCAGCAGGGACCGCAGCAGTCACTACAAGTGACAGACGAACCATCGGCACACAAATAGATGATAAAACGATGACGGCCAGAGTAAGCACTGCCATCAATAAAATACCTAATGTAGAAGAGCAAGCTGACATTAGTGTCAATATATACAATAGCCAAGTATTACTAACAGGGCAGGCACTTACGCAAGACTTAATTACGCAAGCAGAACTAGCCGCAAAATCTGTTGAACAAGTCAGTAAAGTACATAATCAAATTCGTTTGGGTCAGCCTATTGCCACCACATCTACCATTAACGATATCTGGCTAGGCACAAAAATCAGAACACTGATGGCAACAAACGAATCGGTCCCCATGTTAAGACTTGATTTGATTGTGGAAGATAGTGAAGTATTTATCATGGGTCGTTTAACAAAAACAGAGGCAAGTGCAGCCGTTGAATTGGTCAGAAACGTCACTGGCGTGACTAAAGTGATTAGGGTTATGGAGCTTGTGAATTAGCGCTTGTGAACTGGGGCCTTCTAAACTAGCGTTTGTGAACTAGCGCTTGTTAATCCGCTTTATTTTACAACACGGAGGCCTGGTTTATTCTTGACCTTACTCTTGTCTTTCTTGCTTGCTTCATCCAATTCACTGCCACTTTTATTATCAACAGTGCCGTCAACACTACTTAAGGTCGGCTCAGCGCTGGATTTATCTGAAGTGTTGGCATCAGGAGATGGCTCATCACTTTGTTGAGGTTCTTGAACTTGAAATGCGGTCCCTGCGCCATTTTCTTTGGCATAAATAGCAGCAACGGCCGCACATGGAAAAGACACTTTCATTGCCTGACCAGAAAACCGAGCTTGAAACTCAACCCATTCCAAATCCATATTAAAACTCACGCAAGCACTAGGTGAAACATTCAACACAATTTGTCCATTGTTGACAAACTGAGTAGGCACAACCACATTAGGATAGTCTGCTTGAATCACCATATAAGGTGTCAATTCGTTATCGAGTATCCAATCAAAAAAAGCGCGTAATAGGTACGGCTGATTACTTGTCATTGGATTGTCAACGTTGTCTTGCATGTCTATATGTATCTATATTTAATAAAGTTGTATTATCGTAGCGTTCGCTGGGCCAGCGCCTTTAAAACCAATGCGCTAATAGCCAATTATATTAATTGCTATCGTCGCGCATGGCTCAATGAAACCCTATAGTGGGTTATGGATTTCACGTTCCTGATCAGTCAACGATGCCTTAAACGAACCGCGCTCAAAAATACGCTTCATGTAAGCAACAATTTCGCGACTGCCCTGACCATCTAACTGGATATCCAAAGCAGGTAAACGCCATAATAACGGTGCTAAATAGCAATCAACAAGACTAAACTCTTCACTCATGAAATAATCAGTTTCAGCAAAAATAGGCGCAAGGCTAAGAATCGCTTCTTTTAGTTCTTTACGAGCTTCAGCAGCACCAGATTCGTTTTTGAAAACGCGAGATGCTAAAGAATACCAATCTTGCTCAATGCGATGCATCATCAAACGGCTTTGACCGCGTGACACAGGGTAAACAGGCATCAAAGGCGGATGAGGAAAACGCTCATCGAGGTATTCCATAATAATGTGAGATTTATATAACACTAACTCGCGATCAACTAAAGTTGGCACAGTACCATATGGATTAAGCTCTAAAAGCTCTTCGTTGATTTGGCTCGGGTCTGTAAAAATTATTTCTACCCCAACGCCTTTTTCTGCTAAGACAATTCGTACCTGATGCGAATAGATATCGATGTTGTCAGAAAACATGGTCATGATAGAACGTTTGTTGGTGGCAACTGCCATTAAAACCTCCGCGCTGTATTAGTGATCTAGAATCAGACCTAATCAGCTGTTTTTAATCTAAAAAAAGGGGCACTATCAACTAATAGTGCCCCTATCAAAAATGACGCGAAATTATATACTATTACTTAACATCTCGCCAGTATTCTTTCTTCAACAATAACGCGAAAACAAAGAATATAACGATGAAAATAAGTACGCCTTTACCGATTGCTTCTGACTTCAAGCGTGTAGGCTCACCGGTGTATTCTAAAAAGTTAACCAAGTCGCGTATCGCCAAGTCATATTCATCTGCAGACAAACGACCATTGCCGTCACTTTTAAGACCCACATAAATTTCTTGCATTTCGCCATCAATCATTCGCTCTTCATAAGCGCGACGAGGAGTACCTTGCAATGGCTCCAACACATGAGGCATACCCACGTTTGGAAAAACAAGGTTGTTTACACCGAAGGTTTTCCCTTCTTCAGCATAAAAAGTACGCATGTAGGTATATATCCACTCTGGCCCACGTACTCTAGCAACAAGCGTTAAATCAGGCGGCGGTGCACCAAACCACGTTGCCGCGTCTTCTTGTGGCATTGGCGTGGTGATGTAGTCAGATATTTTCTCACCTGTGAATTGTAGGTATTTCTGCCCCAACTCTTCAGGGATGTCTAAATCATTAAAGGTGCGCTGATAACGTTGATACTGCATTTGGTGACAACCTAAGCAGTAATTCATAAATATCTTTGCGCCATTTTGCAATGATGCTTTATCTGTTAAATCTATCTCAGGATCATCTAGTGGTACCGTCGATCCCGCTGCTAATGCCAATGTCGGCATAAATAATATGGCTAATATCCATTTTCTCATCGTGGGATCCTCGAAGGTACTGGCAAGGTTCGTTCATTCTTAGAATAAATAAACAGTAATATAAAGAAACCAAAATACATCACTGTCGCAATTTGCGAAGCGGTAATTTTCCACGCTTCTTGCGGCGTACCGCCAAGATAGCCTAAGAATACAAACACGATAGCGAATACAATTAGATTTGCTTTGTGTAAACCACTTCTGTAACGCCACGAACGTACGTTACTGCGGTCAAACCATGGCAATGCGAATAGGAACCCAATGGCGCCAAACATACATAAAACACCTGCTAGCTTGTCAGGTACCGCTTTCAAAATAGCGTAGAAAGGCGTGAAATACCAAACAGGGAAGATATGTTCAGGCGTTTTAAGTGGGTTAGCAATTTCAAAGTTTGGATGCTCCAAGAACTTACCACCCATTTCAGGGGCGAAGAACATGATGTAACAGAAACCAAATAAGAAAATACTAAACGCAACTAGGTCTTTCAGCACAATATGCGGGAAGAAAGGTACCACATCATCTGCAATGTCATACTTATTCGTATAATACTCGTGGATTTCATACTTCGTTTTGTCTTCTTCAGGCAAGCTGCCTTTCGGGTGTTTAATATTCACACCGTCAGGGTTGTTTGAACCTACTTCGTGAAGCGCAATAATGTGTAAAAACACTAAAATGACAATCACTAAAGGTAATGCAATAACGTGTAGTGCAAAGAAACGGTTTAAGGTAGCACCAGAGATAACGTAATCACCTTGGATCCATACCACTAAGTCTGGACCAATCACGGGTATTGCACTAAATAAAGATACGATTACTTGGGCTCCCCAGTATGACATTTGGCCCCAAGGCAATACATAGCCCATAAAAGCTTCAGCCATTAGGGCTAAATAAATTAACATACCGAAAATCCACAGCAACTCCCGTGGTTTTTGATAAGAACCGTATATCATGCCTCTAAACATGTGCATATACACCACAATAAAGAACGCTGAAGCGCCTGTACTGTGCATATAACGAATAAGCCATCCGTAGTCGACTTCGCGCATAATGTATTCGACAGATGCGAACGCACGCTCTGCAGAAGGTTCAAAGTTCATTGTTAACCAAATACCTGTAACGATTTGGTTAACCAGTACAATAGTGGCTAAAAAACCAAAAACGTACCAAAAGTTCATATTACGTGGCGCGGGATATTGAATAGCGTGCATATTTGCCACGCGCATCATTGGGATCCGCTGTTCAATCCAACCTAAGAAACCCGACATTATGCAGTCTCCTCATCTGAACCAATTAAAAGGGTGTTATCGTCTAAGAACATATAAGGTGGTACGACTAAGTTTGATGGAGCAGGCACACCGGCAAAAACGCGGCCAGCCATATCGAACTTGGAACCATGACAAGGGCAGAAAAAGCCTTCAGGAATGCCTTCAGCATATTCCGCAAAAGCACCGTCAATTAGGTGCTGTGGAGAGCAGCCAAGGTGTGTACATATGCCCACAAGTACCAAATACTCTTCTTTTATAGAGCGATACTGATTTTGTGCGTAAGGAGGTTGTTGCTCGGCTTCAGAGTTGGCATCTTTAAGCTGATCTTCAACCGCCGCCAAACCTGCAAGAACTTCAGGGGTTCTTCTGACAATCCATACGGGTTTACTACGCCACATTACGCGGATAAGTTGGCCCATCTGTATTCCACTTATGTCAACTTCAACATCAGCACCAGCCGCTTTCGCTTTAGCACTGGGGTTCCATGAAGCTACAAAAGGAACTGCCGCACCAACAACACCTACAGCGCCTATTACCGAGGTCGCCACAGTAAGAAACTTGCGTCTATCGTTATTAGACTCTGCTTCTGGTGTTGATTTATTGGTATCAATTGATACATCGCTCATCAACTATTCTCCGAGGGTTTAAACAGGTTTTTCAACCTACTAGATTTCGTGTGTAATCTTTTACTATATCTTTAAAAATAGTATTGCTTATCAACGTTATCGCCTCTTTTCTGCAAATCATAAATAATGAAAAACTAAGAGTGTAAACGTCAGATAAAAAATTTACCGCGTATGGTAAAAGAAAACACTTAGTAAACACAAGGTTTTACTTCGAAAAATACAGTGTTATCTTAGTTTTGAGTCAAGTATTTTGCACACTCGGTCAAAATAATCCTATTCGACCATAGTCGTTTTGCTCAAATTAACGAGCAGCAAAAAAAACCAGCCTAAAAGGCTGGTTTTTATAAACGTACAAAAAACGATTAACGTTTTGAGAACTGTGGACGCTTACGTGCTTTATGTAGACCAACTTTCTTACGTTCAACCTGACGAGCGTCACGTGTAACGAAGCCGGCTTTACGTAATGCTGGACGTAAAGTTTCGTCGTATTCCATTAAAGCGCGAGTGATGCCGTGGCGGATTGCGCCAGCTTGACCTGAAATACCACCACCTGAAACAGTGACGTAAAGGTCAAACTTTTCTAACATTTCTACTAATTCTAGTGGCTGCTTAACAATCATACGTGCTGTTTCGCGACCAAAGAAAACGTCTAATGGACGTTTGTTAACTGTGATGTTACCACTACCTGGACGAAGAAATACGCGAGCTGTTGAGCTCTTACGACGACCTGTACCATAATATTGAGTATCTGCCATTGTATTATTCTCCCTATATATCCAAAACTTGTGGCTGTTGTGCTTGATGCGTATGCTCTGGTCCTGCAAAAACTTTCATTTTGCGGAACATTGCACGGCCCAAAGGACCTTTTGGCAACATGCCTTTAACTGCACGTTCTAAAACGGCTTCTGGTCTTTTAGCTAGAAGCTGTTCAAATGTTGTTTCTTTAAGGCTGCCTACATAACCTGTGTGGTCATAATAGATTTTGCCTTTAGCTTTGTTACCAGTAACGGTAATTTTATCAGCATTAACAACAACAATATAATCGCCAGTGTCTACGTGAGGCGTATATTCTGGTTTATGTTTACCACGCAATCTAAGTGCGATTTCAGCCGCTAAGCGACCTAAGGTTTTGTCTGCGGCGTCTACCACATACCAGTCGCGTTCTACGCTTTCTGGCTTTGCAACAAAAGTCTTCATTTAAATTCACCCGAATATATATTAAAAAAGTTAACTATATCAACCTATTAGTCCCTTCGAACTTGTTGATCTTCCACCTTCCCAAAGGTGGGCGTAACTGGGCAGGTCGCGAATTATACAGATTTGTTGGCAAAAGCGAAGGATTTCTTATTATTTTTTTTAGAAATGGAAGCGACTTAGCGAGTTTTGAGCGTTTTCTTGGCAAGCTCCCAAAATTGATCCAATTCTATTGGTGTCATTTGTTCAAGTGTTTTACTTGTTTCCCCTTTCGCTAACGATGTTGCATGCAGTTTTTTGACGAGGTCGAAACGCCTTGCAAACTTTTGATTAGCTCGATGCAAACTTAACACTGGGTCAACCGATAAATGCCGAGCCAAATTAACACAAGCAAAAAACAAATCGCCGACTTCGTCCTCGACATCACTGAAAGATTTTTCTGTGTTATGCATTGCCTCAATTATTTCGTCTAGCTCTTCACGAATTTTGTCAAAAACTGGATCGACGCTCTTCCAATCAAAACCGAGCTCGGCGCATGCTTTTTGCATGTCAATTGCGTCAATTAATGCATCTTTTGAATTGGCAATATTGGCCTCCTCATATCCTCACGATATCGCTTACGTCCGGAATTTGTTTGAGTTTATCTGCAGTACGGCTTAAGTTCTCGGCATCTTTTACTTCAATTGTTATCTTTATATGAGCGGTTCCTTGGGACTTGTTTGATAAGCTATTTACCCCAAGTAAGCCGACCTTTTCATTCGACAAAATTGTGGTGATGTCTTTTAAAATACCTGTTCTGTCATGACAATAAATATCTAGCTCAGTTTGAAAACTTGTTTGGTGCTCAATAGACCATGACACTTCAATTTCACGTTCAGGATGCTGTGACAATAAGTGTTGTAACTGATTACAGCCTTCTTTGTGCACACTAACGCCTTTGCCTTGGGTAATGTAGCCAACAATGGCTTCACCGGCAACAGGTTGACAACATCTTGCTATCTGACTCAGCAAGTTTCCGACACCTTCGGCGATAATCGGTTCATTTCCAACTCTCGCTTTTGCCCTGCGAGATTTAATTGGTTTAATCGGTATGGTTTCATCTGTTTCGGGTTCAGCAGGTGCATACTTTTGCACTAAAGCATGCACTACCGACATCACCCTTACATCACCTGACCCAATCGCTGAATACAAATCATCAACCGTTTTGACATTATATTTTTCGCAAAGCTCAGCCGCATGTTTCAGTTGTACGCTGACTTTCGTGAGTTCACGTTCTAGTATTTCGCGGCCTGCCTCTATGTTTTTCGCTTTGTCTTGCTTTTTAAAGTAACTTTGAATCGTCGCGCGTGCTCTTGCAGAATGCACGTAGCCCAAACCAGGATGCATCCAATCACGACTTGGTGAGGGATTTTTAGTCGTGAGAATTTCAATTTGATCGCCATTTTGAAGCTTGTAAGTAAATGGCACAATTCGACCACTCACCTTTGCGCCAGTACATCTATGGCCAACATTGCTATGAATATAATAGGCAAAATCAAGCGGCGTAGAACCAAGCGGTAAATCAATCACATCGCCTTTGGGCGTCAGGACATACACTCTATCATCAAAAACTTGGCTTCTAAACTCTTCAACTAAATCACCCGATTCAGCCAGTTCTTCTTGCCATTGTAATATTTTACGCAGCCAACTCACGCGCTCATCGGCACTGGCATTTTTACCTGAGCTTCCTTCTTTATATTTCCAATGCGCCGCCACGCCTAACTCTGCATCTTGATGCATTTGTTCAGTTCTAATTTGGATCTCGATTGATTTGCCCGAAGGGCCTAGCACAACGGTATGGATACTTTGGTATCCATTTGGTTTTGGCGTGGCAATATAATCATCAAATTCGCTTGGGATGTGTTTAAAGTGGGCATGCACAGTGCCCAATGCTGCGTAACAATCTTGCAAACGATCGGCAATAATTCTCAGTGCTCTGATATCAAATAGTTGTTCAAACCCTAGGCTTTTTTTGTGCATTTTTTTGTAAATGCTATAAATATGCTTTGGCCTGCCTATCACCTGCGCTTTTATACTTTCTTTATCGAGCAAACTTTGCAAATCGGCAACAAAAGTTTGGATATATTGCTCACGGTCGCTGCGCTTCTCTTTGAGCATACTAGCAATTCGTTTATAGGTTGTTGGATGCAAATAACGAAACGATAGATCTTCAAGTTCCCACTTTAGCTGTCCAATACCTAATCTATTTGCCAATGGCGCATATATAGTCGCACACTCTTTTGCCACCAACACGCGCGTTTCTTCGTCTTCAACTTTGACTTTGTGCAAGGTAATTATTCGCTCAGCCATTTTGATCACAATGGCTCTCACGTCTTCAACCATCGTTAACATCATGTTTCTTAACTTATCAATCTGTGCAGAGTCAGTGCCAACACGCTTTGATTGCAGACTATTAATTGCCTGCATTTTTCTCACACTTTCAATCAAGTTTGTAATATTTAGACCAAAGTATTCAAGCAATTCGTCGTGTTTAAGTTGATGAATTTCACAATAAGGATATACAAGTGCAGTCTGCAAAGTCTCGTCATCCATATTTAACTGCTGCAGAATCTCGACCATCTCTTGACCCATCAGCAAGATTTCGGGCGTGTCTGATATGGTCCTTAGCTTTTCTTTTGTTTTGCTCGATAGCTCAAGGTCTTGCAGCCACTGATTAAATTCAGGGCGCTGAGGCTGATGAACACTTCTGATTGAAACCATCGATTTCCCTTGTAAGGATGAGTGCACTAAAAATATGTTGACGCGCCGTGCTACATAACACGTAGAAGCCTATTATATCTTTTTAACACTAAATTCAAACCGTAAATAAGACTTAAGTTTACTAAGTTGGTTCATATTGATATATGACATGCCCAATGCAGAAATGCCTAAATGCAGAATCGCGGAAACCCAGCAATATTCTATTTATA
>CAYURD010000004.1:26747-29868 GCA_964446865.1 uncultured Glaciecola sp. | reverse complement strand
AATGCAGAAATGCCTAAATGCAGAATCGCGGAAACCCAGCAATATTCTATTTATAGATATTTACTGGCTTAGCTCTTCAAGGTAAAAAGCGCCATCAACTCAAGATGCTTGGTAAAAGGAAACATATCCAAAGCACATACTTTTTGAAGATGATAAGACGCTTGCAATACTTTACAGTCTCGAGCAAAGCTATTTGCATTGCATGACACATACAGTATTTTTTTGACCTTCGAATCACAAAGCGCACCGCAAAGAGCCAACGCACCTTCTCTAGAAGGGTCTAGCAACACTATGGCATCACTGTTTATGCCAAGTGCTTGAATAGTCGTATCATTTGATAAGTCAGCTCGGCTAAAGTCACAATTATTCACACCCATGTCTTGCGCATTTTTGGCCGCTTTGTCGACCATGGATTGCAAACCTTCATACCCCATTACTTTCTTAACGGATGACGAAAAAGCCAGCGCAAAATTGCCTGCACCACAAAAAAAGTCGTACAAAGTGTCTTGTTTTGTAGGCGTCAACCATTGTATGGCCATACTTAACATTTGACGATTTACGTCTGCGTTGACTTGCAAAAAGTCACGGCTGCCAACGCTAAGTCTTATCCCGTCAAGGTCTTCGATAATTTGTTCATCACTTTGCGCTAAGCATTCTATTGGCTGGTTGTTTGCTTTTTGATGGCTAGAGGCGCTTTGGTGACTCTGTTTTTGAATAATGCTAAGCACAAATGCATCGTCTTGCTTAAATGCATCGAGGATGTGCAAACTCTTTTTACAAAGTGGTTTAACCGTATACAAGGCAATTAAAAGCGTCTCTTTTCCTTGAGTGATCACAACATGACCAAGGTTTGATACCGAAGGAAGCGATCTTAATACCTTGGTTAAGTTGGGCAAAATATGATTAATGCCCGCTACACTAATGGGACATTCACGTACATTAACAATCTTATTTGAGTTCGCCTGCCTAAAACCAATTTTTATATTATCCTTGTTTCTCGCATCTATCGCTAATTTTATGCGTCTGCGATAAGCATAATTGGGCGCTTTGTCAGCGCTATTGTGTGTAAGACGTTTTTGAGGTTTGTTGAGCGTCTCGCGGGTGTTTTCGTCTCTTAAGACTTGCTCATCATAAACTATTAATGACTTTACAGGTGAATACCATGTCGTTAAATGCGCGTTGTGCGCTAGAGATTGCTCTTTATTCGTTTGATTAGATTCAAAGATAATGTCCGTATGCTTTTCAAGGTAACTTTTCAAGGCAGCAGATTTTGTTTCTAAGCCATCTTGCGCGCTTACATGCTGCATACTGCAACCGCCGCACAGTTCAATCAGATCACAAAAAGGCTTTGTTCGCTTTGGGCTTGGTTTAATTATTTTTACAAGGCTGGCAACATTAATACGCTTACTTCGTGTTTTTATTTTGACCGTGCACGTTTCGCCGGCTAATGCGTTCTCGACAAGGGTAATAGGTGACGTTGATAAACAAAGCGCGTTGCCACTGTGGTCATGCGCGTCAATATCAACTGTAGCAATCTGCCCAAGTGCCAATGCACTTAGTTTTGAAGCATTAGTATCCGTATTGTTAGTGTTTTCATCATTTTTGGGTGCATTTTTTGTCGCACTATTTGTCGCACTATTTGTTACTTTGCCTGCTACCTTAGTCGACTCGACTTTGTCTGCATTTGACCTCTTTTTGAGCTTTTTATTAGCCCGCATTTTAGCGCTTGCTGCTTTAAATAAATCAGCCATACGTGCTTTATCGCTTTTCCAATATAACGGTTGCTGCAGCGTAAGCCACTTCATCCGAAATGCTAATGTGCCAAGCGTTAACTTTGTGCTGTTTAAAAAACGCCTCTATAGCATCAAAAACAACAATAAGCGGGCGACCATTAGCATCATGGACAATTTGTGCCATTTGCCAGCTTATTCCATTACCAATGCCGGTTCCCATCGCCTTGACAAGCGCTTCTTTGGCGGCAAACTTTTTTGCTACGTATCGGGCTTTGTCTTTGCTTTGCGAATATTCAGCCATTTCAAAGCTCGTTAAAATGCGCGATGCAAAGCGTTCACTACTTTCGATTGCTTTGCTTATCCGCGAAATTTCAACAATATCAGTGCCAATACCAAATATCATATTGCTTAGCTACCCTATTTGGATTGTGTACTTAACAGCAATGACTGTAAGCTATGACTGCGTGCTTTTTGCATAATGTCTTTCATATCACTCACGGCTTTAGCCAAGCCGTCAAAAGCGGCGCGCGCAATAATAGCATGGCCAATATTGAGCTCTATAATTTGCGGTATAGCCGCAATCGCCTGCACGTTATGATAATGCAAACCATGCCCAGCATTAACCTTAAGTCCCAAGCGGTCGGCATACTCAATGCCTTCAATAAGCTTGTGACGTTCAATATCAGCCTCTTGTTCACTTTTGGCATCGGCATACTGCCCAGTATGAATTTCAATATAAGGCGCGCCGGCTTCAAGTGCCGCTTCTATTTGTGCCTGATCTGCATCAATAAACAAAGATGCCAGCGTGCCTTGCTCTTTTAACTGCGCACACGCGTCGCTTATTTTGCTTAGATTGCCTTGTACGTCCAAGCCGCCTTCTGTGGTGAGTTCTTCGCGCTTTTCCGGCACTAAACAACAAAATTCTGGCTTGACCTTAGCAGCAATACTTAACATTTCGTCTGTAACCGCCATTTCTAAGTTCATTCTGCTGTTTAAACTATGTTGCAAGGTATACACATCTTCATCTTTGATGTGTCTGCGGTCTTCTCGTAAATGAATGGTAATGCCATCGGCGCCAGCACGCTCAGCAATATCAGCCGCATGCACTGGATTAGGATAATCTGTCCCTCTCGCGTTTCGGATGGTAGCAATGTGGTCAATGTTGACGCCTAATAAAATGGGTTGCATGTGATTTTTTCCTAGACTTTCAAATAGCACTTTTTCTGTTAAATGGATACCAGCGCGACACGCTGTTTGTTCAAACCGTTTTCATTATCCCCGCGCAGGCATCAGCGTCTTCGTCATTCCCGCGCAGGCATCAGCGTCCTCGTCATCCCGCGCAGGCATCAGCGTCCTCGTCATCCCGCGCAGGCATCAGCGTCCTCGTC
>CAYURD010000004.1:0-26647 GCA_964446865.1 uncultured Glaciecola sp. | reverse complement strand
ATCCCGCGCAGGCATAAGCGTCCTCGTCATTCCCGCGCAGGCGGGGATCTGGCTAATGTTCACTCACAAGCAAACCATCAGCCGCGCCTTTGTATAATATCAGCTTGCTAACGCTATATGTACAAACCTTGTCAAATAAAGCTCACTGCAAAACAAATGTCAGTCATAGCAACTGTAAACTATCTAAACAATTCACGACTTTTTATCGGTTTAACGCCAATAAGCTCGATTAAAGCAAGCCGACTAATATATTTGGCTGCTTTTAGCACATCACGTTTGTGTTCGTTTTGATAATCTTGATCTGCTATCGCCGCCAAGTGCGCCCCTGATAACGCGTATTTATAATCTGCAAAACAAGGCTCAAAGCCACTTTGAGGGTCATATTTGTAGTACTTATCAAGACTGATTGCTTCACCACTTAGGGCATCAAATTCAAAATCAGGCAAATAGCCCAAAGCTTGTAATAAATTAAATTCAAAGTCTCGTAAAATAGGCTCAAACAGCGATAAGTTTGGGTTTTTATCGTCAATTGGCACTGCTTTTAAAGCGTGTAGACTGCGTTCATAAATACTAAATAGCACAGGATTAGCTTCAGCTTCAGGTAAAGCGCGACTAAGTACCTCGTTGATATAAAAAGCACAATATAAGGCTGTCTTCTCAAGGGTAATTGCATTTTCTTTTGCCTCTAGAGCACCTAAATTCTTCAAATTAGATCGTCCGCTCAAAATAAATTCCAGCTTTTGAAAACCTTGTAATAAACTTTTTCTATCCGATTTGCCACTGCCGCGCGCACCCTTGGCAACGGCACTAAGCCTGCCTAGTTCAAGCGTAAAAAAGTCTACCAACAAGCTGGTTTCTCGGTAAGGGCGTTTGTGTAATACGTAGCCTGTTAGCTGCAGTCTATTTTGCATTAACATATCTATTCTAGTGAATCGACTGGGTCAACGACCTTGATCGCATCGACAATGAACTGTACTGAACTTTGTCCTCTAAATTCGTTTATATCTAACTTATACACCGCGCTTATGTGTTTAGCCGCATGGTTAGGCCATTGCTCTGTGTCAACTGAAAACGCGATAGCATCAACATACAGACCATCAACTTTTAGCGTCATCTTTAAATGGTTCTGACCCACAATTTTTTGGTTAACGAGCTCAAACTCGCCGTCAAATACCGGAGCCTCAAAGCCTTGCCCCCAAGGATAAGCAAATTTTAGCGCCGATGCGGTCTCGATAGATATTTCGCTACTTTGTAACTCGCCGTCCGACAACACTCGCGCTTCTTTTGACAATGACTGACTAAATTCGTCAACAACCTTTACCCATAAGTCACTAAATTCATCTAAATTTGCCTTGGCTAAAGACAAACCCGCCGCCATCGCATGCCCACCAAACTTATTCATCAAATTAGGTGATAAACTGTCTATGCGCACGAGTACATCTCGTATATGGATCCCTTCTACCGAACGCGCAGAGCCTTTAATGGTGTGCTCGTCCTCATCGGCAAAAACAACCGTAGGTCTATAATATTTTTCTTTTAAACGACCTGCTAGTATTCCAACCACGCCCTGATGAAAGTCCGATTTATACAGTGATAATGCACTTGGTAGATCGTCTGTGTCTAAAGCCAGCTCATCAAGTAAACGTAGCGCATCGTCTCGCATCGATTGTTCTATTTCTCGACGAGATTGGTTTAAACCATCTAGCTGAGCGGCAAACATGGCGGCCTTGTGGTGGTCATCACTCAATAAACACTCAATGCCCACCGACATGTCTTCTAATCGACCCGCCGCATTTAACCGAGGACCAATCGCAAAGCCAATATCGCTTGTACAACATCGACTATGCTGGCGATTACTGACGTTTAATAGAGCCAATATGCCAGGCCGCGTTTTACCGCTTCGAATACGCTGTATGCCTTGATGTACTAGAATGCGATTGTTTTTATCAAGCGGCACAACATCTGCCACGGTTCCAACCGCCACAATGTCTAAAAAATTAGCCATGTTAGGCGGGGTTATTTGTTTTTGGGTAAAATACCCCCGCTTTTCAAGCTCGTTTTTAGTGGCCGACATGACATAAAATGCAACACCAACACCGGCAAGGTTTTTTGAAGAAAAATCACAACTAAGCTGATTGGGGTTAACAATAGCATCTGCGATTGGTAAGGTTTCGCCAGGTAAATGATGATCAGTCACAATCACCGTCATGCCTTTTGCTTTTGCATGAGCAACACCATCGATACTAGAAATGCCATTATCGACAGTCACGAGCACTTTCGCGCCCTTTTCGTGCGCAATATCAACCACTGGCGACGTTAAGCCATAGCCAAAATCAAACCGGTTGGGCACAATATAGTCTGCTCTTTTATGCCCCATTTCTCGCAAGGCGAGTATACATAAGGCTGAACTAGTTGCGCCATCCGCATCGAAATCACCAACAATAATGATCGACTGTTCTTGTTGTATTGCATCCGCTAGTAAACTAGCTGCGCTAGCAATATCCCAAAGACTTTGATAATGCTGTAAATGCTTACCTTGCGTGCTTAATTCATCCAGTTTACTAATACCACGATTTCTAATGACTCTATCTAGCACGGGGTGTAAATCGTGACTTAAGGCTTGTTGGGCAATAGGTGTGCGTCTAATTACTTGCAAATCATTCCCTTAAATATATCGTTATTTAGCGTGTCGCAATTTAACATATGCATATCCAACATAACCGGCCTACGAAACCGCGCTTAAACAGGTGAGCGTTTTATCAATTTTAGTAAATTCAGAAACAGGTTTAAAGCTATCCGCTGAGGCTTCTGCAAAATCAACTTCATATCGTTTGGGAATACAATTTTCAAGCTCAGTTGATACAAAACAGCTTGGCTGTACTAACGGAAACACCTGGTCATAACGTTTTATTTCTTGCTGACTTACTCGTCTGAATATATGTGTACGGTTAACTTCATCCGGCGTAGACATACCCGACGACGACAGTATATCCACCGCCGCGTGCACGGTTTTTTTATGAAAACTATACACGCGCTGTGATTTATCGCTCACGACTAAACCTTTATAAAGACTAGGATTTTGCGTCGCCACACCCGTTGGACAATGATTACTGTTGCAAGTTAAGGACTGAACGCAACCTAGCGCCATCATCATCCCCCGAGCGCTATTACACACATCTGCACCCAAAGCTAAATTCTTAACCACGTGAAAGCCCGAAATAATCTTACCACTGGCAATTATTTTGACTTGCTCACGCAGACCAAAGCCAACTAAACAATCATCAACAAAGGCTAAACCTTCTCTAAGTGGTGACCCTATAGAGTTAGAATACTCAAGCGGAGCAGCACCTGTGCCGCCTTCCCCACCATCTACCGTGACAAAATCAGGGGTAATATCAAGCGCAACCATCGCTTTGCATATTCCCATAAATTCACTTTTTCGGCCAATTGCTAACTTAATACCAATGGGTTTTCCGTCACTTAATTCTCGTAGCTGTTGCACAAACTCAATCAGCTTTTTAGGGGTATCAAAAGCACGATGATATGGCGGTGAGTCTACCTGCGTATGGGGCTCAACACCCCGTATTTTCGCTATTTCAGGCGTATTTTTTGACGCAGGAAGTATTCCACCGTGCCCAGGCTTTGCGCCTTGCGACAGCTTTATTTCAATCATCTTGATATTTTTATGTGCCACGCGTTCAGTAAATTGTGCAGGATCAAAGCTTCCGTCATCTGCTCTGCAGCCAAAATATCCTGTACCAATTTGCCATACCAGGTCACCACCATGCTCTAGATGATAAGGACTGATCCCACCCTCGCCTGTGTTGTGATAAAAATTCCCCATCGACGCGCCTTTGTTTAAGGCTTGTAGCGCCGGCTTACTTAATGAACCAAAGCTCATAGCTGAAATATTCAAAATACTCGCTTCATAGGGCTGAGTGCATGCCTTAGAGCCAATTTTAACACGAGGATTACACTCAACATCATCAACATTTAGCGCCCCAATACTATGCCCAATCCATTCATATCCTGTCTGATATGTGTCTACTTGAGTACCAAAAGGTATCGTATCTCGACTATTTTTAGCACGCTGATACACGATATTCCTGAACATCCGCGAGATCGGCGCGCCGCCAGTATCAGATTCAATTAAGTACTGCTGAATAAAGGGCCTAATAAATTCCATCACCCACCTAAAACGCCCAATAATTGGGAAATTACGCATGATCGCATGTTTTTGCTGAAAACTATCATAGGTCGCTAATAGCAATAAGGTAGCGAAAAGAATAGGCAAAAAAACGAGAGAAGAAACAGCAACACTTAAGGCGGTGAACGCTAGCGTTAAGGCTAATAAAATTAGGCAGGTCTTATAATTCATAAACTATTGCTTCACTTATTCTTATTATATTTATGAACAATAGTATACAACAAATCCCTAGGTTTATTTGAATCTAAACATCACAATTACACCACTATAATCTGGCAAATTATCGATACTTAAGGTCGCTCCGTGGTATTGTGCAATGATATTAGCAACATATAAGCCAAGCCCTAAGTGAGATTGCTCTGCAGTCGTTGATTTTCGCACTGAAATCATCGAACTTAAGAGCTGATTATGCATATTCTCTGGGAGTGTTGGGCCGTTATTGGTGACACTCAAGGTCAGCGCACCATCTTTTGAAAACAAACGCACGTTTACGCTACTTTTTTCAGTTTTAAATTCCAAAGCATTGGTAATGACCTTGTCGAGCATTTGTGCAAACATCTCGGGAGAGCCTGACAAAGGGGCTTTTTCAACCTGAATGTCCAATTGTAAATTTGCCTCTTTGTAGGTCATCTCATAAGCCTGAATACATCCTTTAAGCACGCCTACCATATCAAAATCTTCTGGCTCTGAGCGATTAATGGCATGTTCTAAACGCGTTGCTTCGCTCATGCTATTTAAGATTTTACTCAGACGCTTAATGCCGTCTTTCGCTCGGTCTATATATGCCTGACGGTCGCCTTGTTCAGTACTCATTTCTAAGTTATCCAAAGACGAATTTACTACCGCTACCGGTGTGCGTAATTCATGAGACAAACGGGAAGCCATATTTTCAAGATATTGATTATATTGAGATAGTTTTGTAAGCACCTGTGTAAATGAACGAGATAAGTCACCAATTTCATCAGAGGCATTGCTAGGCTGCAGACTGCCAACAATTTTACCGTTGGCGTCAATCGCGTTTTCGGTATCATCGCGCAATTTACGAATACGATTAGATATGCGAGTGGCAAATATGAATAGCGAAAACGTCGCCAATAAAATAATCGCCAAAATAAAATGAAATTGCTTTTCAAGTGCTTGATTTCGCAGGCTTCTAATACCATTAGTGGTTTGTTCGACGACTACTGCTCCCATCACTTGTCCGTCAATATAAATAGGATGGGCTGCCGACAAAATAACCGCTTTATTATCTGAACTTAATCGCCAAAGTGTGGAAGGTGAGCCACTTAGCGCATCTTTAATATCGCGCCCTTCAAGCGCAAAAGCATCAGCAAGATCATCAATAAACGCTTCAGGCGGCTTTGTCAGTATTTTGTAGTATAGGGGCAGCAATACTTGATTTTCTAGGTAATGCCACATGGTTGAGTCATCGCTTTCATTCGACGACTGCGAATTAGCAATTGTATTGCTCGTACGGTTGCCCAAGGTGCTAGCACTGCCTGTATTTTCTACATTTTGCGTTCTGTCAGGATCATAAGATGATGACACGCTGCCTACACCTTGCGCTTGCTGAATATTTCCCGAACGTGCCAATACCCGCATATGCTTGTCGACCACCCATACTCGTGCACTTGAGTATTTTAAACCTTTAATAATGCGCTCTATTTCTGGAGACGGCACTAAAACGGTTCCTAAAGAGTCAGACTGACTTGGATTAGCCGTGCCCATCACATACTGCACGCGCCGTGACTGCTTATCATCAACATCACCCACGGCAAAGGCAATTTTGCTTGATAACATCGACAAAGGAAAACGCAGTTCTAGATTAAAACCGCTCGGCGTAGATTCCCACTGTCCTTGAATGCGCGTTTCTAATTCAACAGGGGTAATTGCTTGGCTACTAACATCTAATCGATATGCATTCACCCATCCAGCTTCGTACGGAGCAATAATATAACGTTCAAAATCTCCAGCAGCATTAATCAGCGCAATTTGTACAAAATCGTTTCTATCAACCCTAAGGGAGTTGCGTGGTCGCATTAATACTGCGTCGTCTTTTACTTCAAACATGGCGTATAAGAAACGGTCAAACTGTCCAACCATGTGCCTAAACTGCAAACTTTGTGGATTATATACCTCACTTTGTTCCACTAAATTAGCGGCGCCATAATCAATCATTTTATCTTGGTAGTCTTGCCAATCACTTAACTGGCCGTCGAGTTTTATAGGGTAGGCAATGCGATGAGCGTATAAATCGGTACCAGGTGTGATATCAGTGGTAAAAGCCGATTGATTGTCAAACAACACGGGGCGTTCGTGCAGAGCCGTAGCGACAGCTCTGGCAGTGCCAACAAGCGTTTGCTCTTGACCAATGCGCAAATAAGTTTCCAATTGCCACACATATTGGTAGCTCAAATAAGGGATGGCAAACAAAAATGAGGCAAAAAATAATAGTTTTGCGCGGATCCCTAGTCTAAATCCTTTCATTAGCGCTCACTCATCATTATGCGCCCTGATTCCATCGGTAACCCATGCCGTAAACCGTTTCTATACAGTCAAACTGAGCATCAAGCTGGACAAATTTTTTGCGAATACGCTTTATATGCGAAGTGATGGTCGTATCATCAACCACCATTTTTGACTCATCCATGAGTTGCTGGCGACTCTTTACATGACCTGCGTATTTTGCGATGGCATGTAACATCCAAAATTCAGTCACGGTTAAATCAAGCGCTTGGTCTTTCCACGTAATGCGCATTCGCTTGGTATCCATCACTAAATCGCCAGCGCTGACTAAATCACTTGCTTGTTGCGGTTCTTGTAAAAGTTCGGTACGCCTAAAAAGCGCTGATATGCGAGCCAATAAATGTGGCAAGCTAATGTCTTTGGTTAAATAATCATCGGCGCCCATTCGCAGGCCGCATATAGTATCAAAGTCGTTATCTCGCGCTGTAAAAAAGATAATGGGCAAGGTGCTCGATTGCGCTCGTAGCTGCTGGCAAAGAGTAAACCCGCCATCAATATCTTCGCCTAAGCCAATATCTATTATCGCGAGATCTGGTAAAGACAGTTTAAATGCATCTTGCGCCGATTTTCTGTCGCCATAAGATTGCACTTTGTAGCCTTGTCGGCTTAATGCCGCCACGTAATTCTCTCGCAAGGCTTCTTCATCTTCAATAAGGGCAATATTTTTTAACATCTTTGTTCTCTTTTATAAAGCCCATGCAGTATCGACTAATTTTATCGTAAGAAAAAGCCCTAAGCCCCAATTTCCATTTTTTCGCCACAATTGATCGCCACATTGCCACATTTGCTCCTCTAAATCGCCCTTTTGCAGGTGTGTAATACATCTCGAACCAACAACAAACACAAATTATTTACTATCTATTGGAGATACCCATGAAAAAACTTATTATTGCCTCAACTATTGCACTATGTTTAAGCGCTTCTTTAACACAAACTGCACAGGCATCTAGTTACAGCGCCGATCCTGAGGTCAAAAAATCTGAAAAAACGAACGAAGCCATCGGTTTTGGAGGTGGCGCATTGGCCGGCGCAGCCATTGGTGGCCCAGTTGGCGCACTCGTTGGCGGCGTTTTTGGCTTACTGATTGCTGATGATGTAAATGGTGACAATCAGCTCGACAACAAAAATGATGAACTTGCCTTAGCAAATAAAAACATATCAATACAGCAACGCGACTTATTAGCACTACAAGCCAGTATTAATAAAATGCAGCAAGAACAAATGATACAACTAGCGTCATTTGATGATCAAAACAACGTCAACTGGTTAAATGACTTAGCAAATTTTGAAACAAATCTGCAGTTTAAGACCGCTTCATTTTTAGTCGAAGATATCTACAAAGACCAAATCAAACATCTAGCGTCTATTTTGGTTAGCTATCCACAGCTTCGCGTTAAGGTAACTGGCTTTGCCGACAAGCGCGGTGACTCTGAGTATAACAAAGCACTCTCTGAGCAACGCGCCCTTGCCGTTAAATCTTTGCTCGTTGCCAATAATGTCGATGCTAAGCAAATCATCGTTAGTGGTGAAGGTGAGACCGACCTTGGCAAAACATCTGTCGCGACGAGCCTTGCAAACGTTCCAGGCAATATTTCACACGGCACCCTAGAGGGCACCTCAGAGAATGCGAACACCCAGCTAAACAGAGAAGACTTATTCTTTGCCAGAAAAGTAAACGTTAGCTTGCTAAAACCTAACGAGCAACTTACCGCAGCCAATTAATGGCTGCTTTGTTTTCTTTTTTCTTGACTCAAATGAGACTGACCAAAATAAGGCTGCCCACTATGTCCAAATTACAACGCATTGTCATTATTATTGCCGCCTTTGGGGTGGTGAGTATTATATTGACCCAAGCTCAGTCATTTTCATTGACAGGCGAGCTTGCTGTCAACGAAACACGCCAAGACGCTGCACAAAGCAATACAATGACGCCTACCAACCAACAAACGGTGCATATTCATCACCCCAATTCTTCTGCTAGTCATGTAGATAACGGCCATGCAGACAGCGGCTCTCAAGCCACATTCGTGACCAATATTTATCAGTCAGGCAGCGGCAGCTTTTATTTTGAAAATACAAGCCCAGACAATGTGCATGCAAGCAAAACCTATAATCCCGCCCAGTTGGCCAGCACAAAAGCGGATATTACTGTCACAGGCTCAATTGCACGTACTCGTTTAACACAAGTGTTTAGCAATAGTAGCGACACACCCAAATCGGGCATTTATGTGTTTCCTTTGCCAACTGATGCAGCGGTTGATCATTTATTAATGCAGGTTGGAGAGCGTAAAATTGAGGGAAGAATAGAACCTAAAGCTACGGCTCAAAAACTCTTTCAAAAAGCTAAGCTAAATGGCAAAAAAGCCTCACTAGTAGAACAGTTAAGGCCAAATATGTTCACCAATCAAATTGCAAACATACCGCCACAAACTGAAATAACGGTGACCATTGAATATCAACAATTTATCACACAAGACAATTATAATTTTGCGCTTAGACTGCCTTTAAGTATTACTCCGCGCTATGCCGGGGTAGCTCACAGGACTGCGGCAAAAGATGTTGACGTACGAGATGCTCAAGTAGACGCCTTACTCGCGTTACCTGGCACCCAAAGCATTGCTTCCCCTATCAATGAACTTAGTGCTGACATCCAATATATTACGGCCCCCACCGAGATAAACATTAGTCTAAACACAGGGCTACCGCTGCGACAAATAAAAAGCGAACACCATCCAATTCAAACAACTAACCCGCATAGTACTGAGTATCGCATTAGCCTCGACAGCAAGCAGCTAGTCAATAAAGACTTTGTATTACAGTGGCAAATCAAACCCAGCTATTCGATGCAAGCATCACATTTTCGATATCAATCTAATCAATATGAATATGGCTTAATTAGTTTAGTGCCGCCCGAGCAAGACGCTCTCGACGCCAAGCGTAACTTGGTTTTTGTATTGGATGTATCGGGGTCAATGGTAGGAGATGCGCTAAGCCAAGCAAAACAAAGTTTGGCATATGCAATTGAAGATCTTAACGAAAATGACTACTTTAATTTAGTGACCTTTAGCCACGACGCTTCAAAATTATGGGCACACAGTCAACAAGCGAGTCAAGACGCTGTAGAAGATGCCCTTACCTACATATATAATCTAGAGGCCAATGGTGGCACTGAAATTAGACCAGCACTTGACCTCGCTTTTGATATTCCTAGCATTCAAGATGAACAGTCTTCATACTTAAACCAAATTCTATTTATTACCGATGGCAGTGTCAGCAACGAAAATGAAATCATGCAAGACATTTATCAAAATCTTGGTGAATATCGTTTATTTACAGTGGGCATTGGCAATGCGCCAAACGCCTTTTTTATGAGTGAGGCCGCCGCAGCAGGCAGAGGCACCTTTACCTTTATTGGTGATATTGCGTTGGTTAATAACAAAATGAAACGCTTAACTGAAAAACTTAAAAAACCTGCGCTGAGCGATATTCAATTAAATATAAAAGACGCTCAACATGCCTTTGGATTTGAAGTATATCCGAGTATTTTACCCGATTTATACGCCGGTGAGCCCTTGGTGTTGACCTATCGAAGAGAAATAAAAGATGAGCCAACAGATAAAACCTTTCCCTTTAGTATTAACGGTAAATATTTAGCCAAAACAGCAAACGGAGATTACGCGCAAAGAACATGGTCAAGTCAATTGCCGGGTGTAAATACGACTCGCGAGCGTGGCATTCATAAATATTGGGCTCGCCAGAAAATCAATAGCCTGAACAAACAAATGAACATGCAAAAACCGCCTCAGCTTGATGCCCATCCGACGACAGATAAGATTAAAGACAAGATAAAAGAAGCAATAGTAAACGTTGCCCTAGAGCATCACCTTGTGAGCAAATACACCAGCTTAATTGCCATCGACCACGAACATCAGCAATTCGCAGATAACACTAAAAATAGCGCCGATGCCAACACTCGCGCACGAGCAAATTCGTTTAATCAATACGCTAACGCTAGCTTACCTTCTACATCTACAGCGAGTGTGTTACATGCTTTTATTGGTGTAATCCTCATATTACTAAGTCTAAGCCTACTGCTACTAAGCTACATCAAAGGTGTAAAAACCACTTATGAAAGTTAAAAATATCACCGCTATCGTTGGCTTATGCATAGGTATCGCGTTTATCGCTAACGCCAGTTATATTCAAATAAAGGCGCACGTCGCACAAGTCTTGATTGCGAACGCCTTTAATAAACAAAAACTAACTGCAGAGCCACAGCAACCTTGGCCATGGGCCGACACCACTATTTTGGCAAAATTGAGCATTGGCGAACACACCGAGTATGTATTAAGTCATGCTAGCATGCGCAATCTAGCCTTTGGTCCATCGCATGTCAGCCAAACAGTGCTTCCAGGACGGCATGGCAACAGCGTGATTGTCGGCCACAGAGATACACATTTTGCGCATTTACAGCACGTAAAAAAAGGAGAGATTATTCAGATTGATGACGGTAAGCGTATCATCAGATACAAAGTGAGCGAGTTGGCGGTTATCGATAAAAATGAGGTAGCGGTGATGAATAACATTAACGAGAGTGTCCTTACGCTTATCACATGTTATCCATTCAACGATTTAACAAAAAACCCCGACCTACGATATGTGGTCAGGGCAATCGAATATGTAATCTAGCTTGCGGCTTTAAGTGCTTGAGCAAGCTGCGCAGCAGGCTGATATCCTGGCACAACAGTACCATCAGGCATTATGATATTTGGGGTACCGCTAACACCAATTTGTTGTCCAAACTTAAATTGCTCTGCCACATTATTTGCACATTTGGCATCATTGACTGATTTACCCGCTTTTGCGTCTGTAATCGCCTTTTGCGGATTTTCAGAACACCAAATAGACACAGTATCGTGATAAACGGTGCTATTAATACCAGCGCGAGGCCATGCTAAGTAACGCACTGTAATGCCCAAGTCGTTATATTGGTCAATCTCATTGTGTAGCTTACGGCAATAACCACACGTGGTGTCGGTGAATACGTTTATTACGTATTGTTCGTTTTTAGCCGGAAATTCAATCACCGAGTCTTTAAAACGCTTAACACCATCCATACGCATGTCTTTGAGCGCGTTTTCAGTTTCGTCAACCACGCCTTCTGTTACATTGTACACGCGTGCTTGCAAAAAATATTCACCGTTATCACTCACGTAAAATAAGCCACGATCGGTGTAAATTTGCTTTAAACCAGGCACCGGAGAATCGCCAATAGCATTAATTTTTAGATTAAGTTTGGCTGAAAGAGAACTAATAAGTGCGTCGTCTGACTGCTGTGAATTCGCTACATTGCTCACGCTCAAAAGAGTCATTGCAGATAATACTAACAAGGTGCTTAAGCGAGTAAAACCGCGTGTAATATTCATTTATAAATTACCTAAATTAAAACTGATAAAGAAGTAGACCGTAGTTATCAAGATTTTACTTCAATTTTGTCACAAAATTATACTTTTCTTTACGCTTGTATCGGCATAAAGGAGCAAAACTCTTAAATTTTGTTGCTAGCCTCTTGGATGATGTTGCTGTACTAGTGTTTGCAGGCGTTGTGTTGCGACGTGCGTATAAATTTGTGTTGTTGACAGATCTGAATGTCCTAGCAACATCTGCACAACCCTAAGATCGGCCCCATGATTAAGCAAGTGAGTCGCAAAAGCATGACGTAAAGTATGAGGAGAAAGCGGAATATTGATGCCTGATACTTTTGCGTAATGTTTGATTCGATGCCAAAAGGTTTGTCGTGTCATTGTTTGACTGCGATTACTTGGGAACACGGTATTAGATGGGCTTTTTAATAAGTCATTTCTGGCAGTTTTTAAATAACTAGACAAATAATCTAAGGCTTCTTCCCCTAAGGGTACCAAACGTTCTTTTCCGCCCTTACCCGTGACCCTTATGACACCTTGCAACATGCTAATTTCATGCATTTGTAAATTTACCAACTCACTTACCCGAATGCCGGTGGCATAAAGCACCTCAAGCATTGCTTTGTCGCGCATTTGTATCGGATCACGTTCATTTGGCGCGTTGAGTAAAGCTTCAACATGTTTTTCTGATAGCGTGTTAGGTAAATATTGTGGAAGCTTTGGATTATTTATATGCGTAATAGGATTCGTTTCGCGCATTTTCATGGCCACAAGGTAAACAAAAAACGCACGCGTTGAACTCAACATTCGAGCGGTTGAACGCTGACTATAACTTTGTTCTACACGCACGGCTAAATAGGCTTGAATATGCGATTCGGTAGCCGCTAACAAAGATATATCGCCAAAGTAGCGCTGTAAAAATAACGCGAGTTTAACGAGGTCTGTTTTATAAGCACTTGTGGTATTTGCACTTAAATTTTTTTCAAGCCATAGCATATTAATAAAATCGTCTATAAGCTGACTATTTTGTGCAGATAGCTTCGTTTTTTTGAGCGTTTTATCTAAGGGCTTTGCAGGCACGTTCTCACCAGTTTATGCATATTCATCGCGCTTACAACCCGCGTTTTTGCTTTATAAGTTCATAAGCAGCTTGAATATCTTGCGCTTTTACTTTTGCCATTTCTAAGGCTTGTTCGGGCAAGCCTTTTGCGCTTAGTTTGTCTGGATGATGCAAAGACATTTGCTTTTTATAGGCTCGTTTTATCGTTTTATTATCGTCTTGGGCGTTAATCCCTAATATGTGATAGGCGTCTTGCAGCGAGTGACTACTCGAGTACTGCTGGTAAGCTTGTTGTCGCTGTTCTCCACGTTTATGCTCACTGCGTCCATTTTCACCTTGTGCATTTTTTGAGTGCGCAGAATGACTTCTAAATCGTTGCTCTGCCTCGTAGGTAGAAATAAGAAAATGTAAGTCTTTTGTACTAAAACCAAGGGTTAACGCTACTTTTTCTAGTACGCCAAGTTCAGGCGGGGTAATGCGACTATCTGCACACGCAGCGCTTATTAATATCTCCAAGAACACTTGCAAAATGTCACGCCGTCCGTGACTGTGACGCTTGAAGTCATTGAGCATTTGTTCCAAAGGGAAGTTTTTGGCTTTTCCGTCTCTGAAAGCCTGTTGAGCTTCGCTACGGGTATCACCACTTAGACGCATGTTATCCATTAACTTTGAGGCAACAGCAATTTCATCTTCGGTCACCTTACCGTCGGCTTTGCAAATGTGTCCTAATGCCGAAAACAAGGCATGAAAGAAAATTGCTTGACGTTGTATACTCACCGTATTGGTAAAAAACTTAGCAAAGCCACCTTGTTTAGCAAAATCTTTAGCATAATAGACGTCAAACAAGTGGCCAACAATCAAACCTAACAACATGCCCGGCCAACGGAATATAGCCAGTCCAATTATTGCGCCAACGATTTTTCCGTAAAAATTCATGCTTACCTTGAATGAGAAATTTATGCAAAGAGTGTAAAGCTCATATTTGTGAATTTAAAGGCACTTAGACGAAATTAATACACTTTTAGCCATTTTTATGTAAATTTTTGTAGTATTTATATGTTTTTAGTTGGTAATTAGTTGTTTAGGCATTAAAATCAAGTATTAAGTTTGTCTTCCTCAGAATGCACAGTCGTTCTTGTGATTATATCCAATATTGGTATCAACTCTAGAATAGACAAACGCCCAATTTTACAAACAAAAATGGTTCATATTAGTAAATGCCACAAAAAGGTTATCAATCAAGTCACTGTATTTCGACTTTGCGGCACACTAAAGTGAGTTGTAGACGCACTAATGTAAACTATATTCGCACCACAATTTCAGCAATCAGCTTAGCATGCCTAGTCAATGCGAGTGTAACTAATGCCAAACCCATCAAATCAACGCCAAACGCAGACCCACTAACACCTAGCTCGACACCTTACATTAGCAGGAGTTTACTGCTAAGCGCAGCGGCAATAGAGAGCGCAGCGGCAATAGAGAGCGCAGCGGCAATAGAGAGCGCAGCGGAAATAGAAAGCGCCACTAATACACAAGACACTGCGCAAACGCCGATAGACCAATTGTGTCAAACCGATAGTTTTACCTTTGTTCAACCAACAATAGCCCCCGATAATATCGAAGTGAAATCTACCAGTGCGCTCGTCGTAAAAGACACGCTCGCGGTATTTGAAGGTGATGTATCTATCATAAGTGCCTCATCAATTATCACTGCCGATAGTGCAAACGTACTCGATAGCGGTCGTGAAATTAAAGCTAGCGGTGATGTACAATACACCGACCCGTTATTGCAGGTTAATAGCGAAGCGGTTGAAATTAACAGCAACTTAAAACTCCTGCAAATGCAAGAAACAGACTATAAAATTGCTGGCGTTAACGGTCGAGGTGGCGCTGATATTTTATCGATTTCGCAAGAGCGCGGCGTGACGCTTGAAGACGTCTCTTTTACTACCTGCCCAAAAGGTGGTGAAGACTGGAAGATTGAAGCGTCTGAAATTAGCATCAAAAAAGACAAGCCGTTTGGCGAAGCATACAACACGCGCTTTTATGTTGGTGGTGTGCCCGTGTTTTATTTGCCATATTTTGCATTTCCGATTACTACCGAAAGACAAACTGGCCTACTTTTTCCTAAATTTGGTGGTTCATCAACAACAGGATTGGAATGGGAACAACCATTCTATTGGAATATTGCGCCAAATATGGACGCGACCTTTTCGACTCGTCTAATGACGCAGCGGGGCCTTCAGCTAAAAACTGAATTTCGATATCTATTTCAAAACCATGCTGGCGAACTTCAATTAGAGTATTTGCCAAGTGATAATGACAGAGCCACCGACAAAGAACGCTATTTTTATCGGTATACTCACCGCGGCAAGCTAAATGAAAATTGGTCTATAGCGGCCGATATTAACGATGTTAGCGACAATAACTACATCATTGATTTAGGCTCTGATTATTACAATCAGGCCGACACGCATCTATACCGTCAACTCGGACTTAACTACTTTTCCGACGAACTTGATTTTTCGATGTTTGTGCGTGACTTTACGACCATTGGCTCAGTAGATAATAATTACCGAGCCCTACCCGAAGCTAAACTCAACTACAACACAACACTAAGCGAGTTAGTTAATTTTGGCATCAGCTCTGAACTCGCCTATTTTGAAAACAACTCATCACTTGCGCCCGATGCATTAAGATTTCATATCGAGCCATCAATCAGTATTCCGTATCAACGAGCATGGGGTGAATTACTTGCCCAAGCTAGTGTGCTTCATACCTATTATGAGCAAGACTTTAAAGGTAGAGAGCAACCGCTCTTAGACGAAGAAGTAAATCGCACATTAGGGCAAGTTAGGTTATATGGCTCATTGATTTTTGAGAAACAACAAAAACTCTTCGGCGACACCTACAATTTAACGGTGGAGCCTAAAGCACAATACCTCTATACAAGCTTTGAAGAGCAGAGCAATATTGGCTTGTATGACTCAACGCCACTACTAACTAACTTTAATAATCTCTTTCGTGGACAGGAGTTTACAGGGCTAGATAGAATAAATGACAATAATCAGGTCACAGTGGGTGCAACCTCTCGCTTTATTGACCAAAATAATAACGAAGTATTAGTCGCGAGCGTGGCGCAAATTCTGTATATTGAGAATGCTCGCTTAATTGATAGCCAGCAAGAAGGAAATCGTTCTGCGATTGCAGCTGAATTTGATTGGCAAGTGAACCAAAACTGGTTTTTACACTCTGACATACAAATTGGAAATCAGTCGAATAAAGTTGAGCGAAGCAGTCTATCAACAGAATACAGACTAGACCAAAACAAGCATATCCAAGTCAACCACCGCTTTATACGTGAATTATCAAACGAGCGTATCGATCAAGTAGGTGTGACCGCTAGCTGGCCAATAAATAAAGACTGGCATTGGGTTGGTAGACATTATCGGGATATTAAAGAATCAAGAAGTATTGAGTCTTTTTTCGGTATTGAATATGAGAGTTGTTGCTGGGCCCTTCGCGTTACTGCGCGTCGAAATTTAGCAACACGTTTTAACAACAATGGTATTCGCGACTTAAATGAGTACGACTCAGGAATTGCCGTACAATTTGTCTTTAAAGGCATGGGAAATAGTCGCAGAAAGGCTGACATGTTAAGCCAAGGTTTATTTGGTTATCGTCAGCCATTTGTTCTGAACTAAGAAAGATAAGAGTAAAACATAGAGTGGTTATGAAAAAGATATTTGCAGTATTAATAGTCAGCGTTAGCTTGGCTTTTACCAGTAGCATCGTGAATGCAAGAGAACTTTTGGATAAAGTCGCCGTGATTGTCGATCAAGGCGTTATTTTAGAAAGTGAGATTGGCGAATTAGTCGAGGGCGTTAAATCGCAGGCGGCAGTAAACAATCAAACCCTTCCTTCAGATCTTGCTCTACGTCGCCAAGCAATTGAAAGATTGATACTTGAAAACTTACAAACTCAAATGGCTGACCGAATGGGTATCCAAATAAGTGACCCACAGCTAGACCAAACCATTCAAAACATCGCACAACAACAGGGCATGACCATGCCTGATTTTCGCGCTCAAATAGCGCAAGAAGGCCTGCCTTACGAAACGTATCGTGAACAAGTGCGCAAAGAACTCATAACTGGTGAAGTTCGCCGCGCCAATGTTAGACGCCGCGTTTATATCACCGAGCAAGAAATAGATACGCTTTTATCGATGATTAACCAACAAGGTGACCAGCAAGCGGAGTATCGCTTATCACATATACTCGTCGATATCCCTAGCGAAGCCACCGAAGAAGAAGTCAGCGAAGCAAGAACAAGAGCAGAACGCGTGCTCAACTTACTTGGCACAGGTTCAGATTTTGCGCGCTTAGCTATTGCTGCGTCTTCAGGTTCAAAAGCACTTGAAGGCGGTGACATGGGGTGGATGAATATAAACTCTATGCCCACATTGTTTGCAGAAGCAGTCAGTGGTAAAAAGAAAGAAGAAGTGATTGGTCCTATAAGAAGCGGCGCGGGTTTCCACATATTGAAAATTGCCGATACTCGCGGTGTTGAGATTGTTGAAGTTGAAGAAGTTAACGCACGTCACATCCTAATATCGCCTTCCATTATTTTAAGTGATACAAAAGCCGAACAGATGCTGCTTGAATTCAGAAAACAATTAATAGAAGGCGAGGCTGAATTTGCTGATTTGGCAAAAGAGCATTCAGAAGACCCAGGTTCAGCCCTTAGAGGCGGCGAATTAGGCTGGAACGATCCCAATATTTACGTGCCAGAGTTTAAAGAGAGTCTAGCGAAGCTTGAGCAAGACCAATATAGTATGCCGGTAAGAACGGTACATGGCTGGCACCTTATTCAACTCATAGACCGCCGAGTAGATGATGCGACCGAAAAGCGCAAAGAAGACCGTGCATATCAGCTAATCTTTAATCGAAAATTTCAGGAAGAAACCGATGCATGGTTGCGTGAAATGCGCGACCAAGCATATATCGAAGTTTTAGATGATGAAAATGCGTAATTGATGAATACTGAAACGTCTCACGCCACCCACTCTAATAAACTGATTAGACTCGCGGTCACACCAGGTGAACCCGCAGGTATCGGTCCCGATTTAATTATTTTGTTGGCCCAACATACTTGGGATGCACAGGTTGTGGTTTTTGCTGATGCCCACATGCTAAAAAAGCGTGCAGAGCTTCTGAAAAAAGACATAGAAATCATTCCATACGCCAGTGGTATGCAGTATATGCAAAAGCCCGGTCAAATAATTGTTGAACATATTCCTTGTACAAGCGAGACAGTGGCAGGGACGCTAGACAGTGAGAACGGCCACTACGTCGTTGACACCTTAAGACTGGCGGCCGAAGCAAACATGCGAGGCGATTTTGATGCAGTGGTAACAGGCCCTGTGCACAAAGGCATCATTAACAAAGCCGGTATATCGTTTAGTGGTCACACCGAATACTTTGCACAACAGTCCAATACGGCTGACGTAGTAATGATGTTAGCAACAGATGGCCTCAGAGTATGTTTAGCGACAACTCACATTCCCCTCGCTTATGTCAGTAAAGCAATAACCCCCGAACGCATTGAAAAAGTGATTGGGATTATGCATACCGATTTACAACAAAAATTTGGCATTGACGATCCTGCTATTTACGTTTGTGGCCTTAATCCACATGCCGGTGAAGACGGGCACTTAGGTAAAGAAGAAATTCAGGTGATTACACCCACATTAAATGCACTGAGAGCACGAGGTATTAATCTAGAAGGCCCCTTACCTGCTGATACTATATTTCAACCAAAGTATTTAGACAAAGCCGACGCTGTTTTGGCCATGTATCATGACCAAGGTTTACCTGTGCTAAAATTTAAAGGCTTTGGTAACTCGGTTAATATCACCTTAGGCTTACCGTTTATCAGAACATCAGTCGATCACGGAACGGCAACAGACCTAGCAGGAACGGGCTTAGCAGACACGGGCAGTATGCACAGAGCCATGACTGAAGCCATTAATCTTGCCAAGCGCAAAACATAAGCGAATGTGTAAATGAGCAATAAACATTTAGGCCACGTTGCCCGAAAACGTTTTGGTCAAAACTTTCTGCATGACGATTATGTCATCGATAAAATTGTCAGTGCAATTAACCCCAAGGAAGGACAAAACCTGCTCGAAATAGGGCCTGGCTTAGGCGCATTAACCGAGCCTGTTGCTGAAATAGTCGACAAACTAACGGTTGTTGAATTAGACCGAGACCTAGCCGCACGACTTCGCTCGCATCCTTTTATTAGAGATAAGCTGAATGTTGTTGAGCAAGACGCTTTAAAGTATGATTTTTCTGAATTAGCGCAAAACGATAATAAATTGCGAGTGTTTGGCAACCTGCCTTATAATATTTCGACGCCGCTGATGTTTCATCTATTCAAGTATAGCGATGTAATACAAGACATGCACTTTATGTTGCAACTAGAAGTGGTTAAACGATTGTGTGCAAGTCATGGTGACAAACTTTACGGTCGTTTGTCGGTGATGGCGCAATATTACTGCAGCGCCCAACCCGTTGTAATGGTGCCACCAAGTGCGTTTAAACCCGCGCCCAAGGTCGACTCGTCAGTGGTGCGACTTATTCCACATCAAACGCCTATTGTTGATGTAACATCGGTTGATGCATTACAACAAGTGGTTACTGCGGCGTTTAATCAGCGCAGAAAAACCATCAGAAATAGCTTAAAAAACTTGTTAGATGAGTCACTTATTACTACATTGGATATAAACCCCGACATAAGAGCCGAACAACTCAGTCTTCAAGAGTTTGCTCGGCTTTCAAATGCAGTGCATGAGAAGTCTTTACATGAATCAAAACAGGCACCAAGCAGTTAACATCGACGTTAGCACTAAGTATTTGGGCAAGCAGCAAAAAGGCCAACACGGTGACGTTTGTGTATTTAGTTACACGGTCAATATTACTAATAATGGCGAACACGCAATAAAGCTATTGAGTCGCTATTGGTTAATTACTAATGGTAATGGCGAAAAGGTCGAAGTGAAAGGCGATGGCGTTGTAGGCGAAACACCGACCATTGCACCATCTGAAACATATTCATACACCAGCGCGTCCATGTTAAAGACCCAAGTGGGGACAATGGAAGGTTTTTATTACTTTGAAGATCATCAACAGTCCCATTTTAAAGCGCCCATTCCAGTGTTTAGTCTCAACGTGCCTAATAGTGTTCATTAGTGTATGAAAAACTATGTCGTTGGCGACATTCAAGGCTGTTATAAGGGCTTAAGGAAACTTCTAAAAAAAGCTGATTTTAGGCCATCAAAAGACAAACTTTGGGCAGTAGGCGATTTAGTCGCTCGCGGTCCCGATAGCTTATCCACCTTAGAATACCTATATGATTTAGGCCCGCATTTTGAGACAGTATTAGGTAATCATGACCTACACCTTATTGCCGCAGCGCATGGTGTTAGTAAAATTAAATCTCAAGACAAGCTCAATGACTTGGTAAACAACAAGCACTTCAATCGTTATATTGATTTTTTACAGACCAAAGCCCTTGCTATCCAAGCAAGCGACAATGTACTAATCACCCATGCGGGTTTATATCCAAAGTGGTCAATTAAAAAAGCCCTTAAATTGTCAGGCGAAGTACAGGCGCATTTACAAGGTAAAAAAAGTACCGAGTTTTTAAAAAATATGTACGGAAACTACCCTGATAAGTGGGACAACGACCTAGAAAAATATCCTCGCGCTCGATTTATCGTTAATGCTTTCACACGCATGCGTTATTTACATCAAGACGGTAGTCTGAATTTCAATAGTAAGTGTCATCCTGATAACGCACCCGATAATGTCATCCCGTGGTTTGCGGTAAAGAATGAAAAGCTCAAAACTGAACAAACCCTACTTTTTGGACATTGGGCATCGTTGCTTGGCGATACCCCAAAGGCTTCTTTACAAAGTGCCAATATTATTGCGCTAGATACCGGATATGTTTGGGGAAATGATTTGAGTATGTATTGCATCGAAAATAAGAAGACTTATCGTTATTCATAGGTAAAGTTTTGTATTTTTTTGACGATAACCCGTTATAGGTTTGAGCAATTAAAACAATTCTTGTAGGAAGTATTATGAAAATAACGGTAGCCATGAGAGTGATAGGTGGATTTGTACTTATTAGTCTTTTGCTGGTAGTGCTGGGCATTTCGTCAATTCGAAACGTAAGTAATATCGGTGATGCTTCAGACGAGCTTAGTACCTTAGCATTGCCAACCGTTGCTGGCGCAAGCGACCTAAAAGCATCTTTTCTAAACATGGGAAGGTTGGCATTTGAAGGATTCGTTAGCCAAGAAGAGGCCGAAGTTCAACAAAAACTTAGCGGTTATCAATCTGCTAAAGGCGAGTTTGACGCTACGCTAGCGAAGCTTAAAACCGTTGTGGCAAACGATAATGATTTAGTCAATAAGGTCGGCCAAATCGAAAGCATGTTTGGTAACTTTGATAGTACGACCACAGCTATGTTTGATTCCCACTTAAAGTCAATCAATACTGGGACTGGGATAAGTTCGATAGTTGAAAGTTTAGAAGAAAAAACAGATGATGCCTCGTCATATTTACTCGATTTTGCAGACCTAGACGAAATTGAAGATTCTCCAGCATTGCAAGCAACGTCAGAACTCACCGGCACAATGGAAACGGGCTTATTGAGTCTGTTATCTGTGTCAACCGAATATACAAAAACGCAAACCTTATCAAGAGCAGATCTGCGTCAAAAAGAAGTCGATGTTATCCTCGCACAAAACCAGTCTCGATTAAACGACATAGTTGTCACTGCAAGTGGTGAAGACACGTCAGGTTCAATAGACGAAGTAGCAAGCTTAGTATCAGAAATTGAAGGACTTTTAACGGGTAGTAACGGTCTGTTAGCGTCCAAAGTAGAACAACTCAAAGCCATTGAACAAGCGCAATCCTTGCTTGATGAATCTGATAAGTTGCTCGCTGAATCTGTAGGCGCATTAACAGAACTTAATAATCAAGCCGACAACAAAGCCAGCATGATCAAGCAAAGCGTAAATAAGCAAATATCGAGCAGCACCTTACTGGTCGTAGTCATGATTATTGGCTCGTTATTAGTCGCGGCAGGTATTGGCTTTGTGACAGTACGAGCGATTATCATTCCGCTTGGAAGAGTCAATAATTTATTAAAAGTCGCGTCTTCTGGCGATTTAACGCAAAAGCTCGACGACTCATCTAAAGACGAGTTTGGTGTGTTGGCTACGAATTGCAATCAGTTAATCGACAATTTAAAACAACTTATCAACACCATTAATCAACGCGCAGACCAGTTGGCAGCCGCAAGTGGCGAGACGTCAACAATCACGCAGCAAACCACCATGTCGATTGAAGATCAAAAGCAGCAAATATCACAAATCGCCGCCGCAACCACCGAAATGCACACCACATCTGAGCTGGTGTCAGCAAATGCTGACGACACCTTAAAAGAAATCAAACATGCCGATGTTGAAGCTGAAAAAGTGAAAGAAATATCGAGCAAGAATAAATCAACGATACAGGTACTTGCCAATGACGTTGAGCAAGCGGCAGAGGTCATTAATAAATTACATCAAGATAGCGCAAGCATTGGCGGCATTCTAGATGTCATTAGAGGCGTTGCTGACCAAACCAATCTACTTGCGTTAAATGCAGCAATAGAAGCAGCCAGAGCCGGAGAACAAGGGCGAGGGTTTGCAGTTGTTGCAGACGAAGTTAGAACACTAGCAAGCAGAACTCAGCAGTCTACCCAAGAAATTAACTCGATGATTGAAGTCCTGCAAGCAGGCGCCGAAAAAGCAGTTGCGGTGATGAATCAAGGAAAAGAGCAGACCGTCGTATGTGTAGAGCAAACTGAAAAAGCAGGTGAAGCACTTAACCTCATCACTGATGCTGTGCACAAGGCCTACGAAGTTAGCACGCGCATAGAACAAGCAGCGCGAGAACAGCATACTGTGTCATCTGAAATTAGTGAACGCCTTGAAAACATCGTTGGCATTGCAGAACAAACAACTGCAGGTGCTAAACAAACGTCTGATTCTAGTGCTGAGGTCGCCAAGTTAGCCGAAGAACTGCAAGAATCTATTGGTATGTTCAAAGTCTAATCGCTTTAAGAAGCGATTAAACGTCTAGAAACACACAAAAAAACCGTCTTAACTCTTGATGAGCTAAGACGGTTTTTTCGTTATTTACATCAACTATTCAAACAAAGCTGAATGTAACGTCGTGACAATGGCTTCACTATCATCTTGGGCCACAACAAACGACAAGTTATGAACATTTGCCCCAAAACAAATCATGCGTAAATTAAACTCACCAATAGTAGAAAAGAGTTTTGATGAAACCCCTGCTGCACTGTGCATGTTATTACCTACAACAGTCACCACATCTAAATCTCGCTCAACGCTCACTTCACAAATATTACTCAGCTCAACTAGAGTCTCTCGATTCATTTTTTCTGACATTGAATTTGGTGGGTTATCAAGGGTAAACGACACCGCTATTTCAGAGGTCGTCACTAAATCGACACTAAGGTCGTGCTTAGCAATAATATGAAATACACGCTCTAGAAAACCTTGTGCGTACATCATTTTAGGCGTTTTAACCGTTACGATGACCTGGTTCCGGCGACGTGTAATGGCCCTAAAAGCAGGTTCAGTTTCACAATCTCGTTTAATCCATGTGCCGCCCTGCTCTGGCGCTTTGCTTGAGCCAACAAACACTTGAATGTTTTGGCGAAGCGCGGGCTCCATTGTGGCGGGGTGTAGTACTTTAGCGCCAAAGGTCGCCATTTCAGCCGCTTCTTCAAAGCTAAGCTCTGGCAGCGGTCGTGCCGCACTGGTAATGCGCGGATCAGTTGTATAAACACCATTAACATCCGTCCAGATTTCACAGCTTTTTGCTTCAAGCGCTTCGGCAAGTAAGGCTGCTGTAAAATCAGAGCCGCCTCTACCTAAAGTGGTCGTTTTACCTTGCTCATCTGCACCAACAAAACCTTGGGTAACAACAATATGCTCGTCAAGCTCCGGTTTTAACAAACGCTCGCTTAGCTGCTTTATATGATGTAAATCAGGCGTTGCCTCAGTAAAACGGCTATCGGTACGTAAGACTTTTCTAACATCAAAATTAAGCGCTTTAGCTCCACGCTCTCTCAATATCGCTGCACATAGCAAAGATGACATGCGCTCACCCATCGACATTAACGCATCTTTTAGATCATCCCGATAGATGATTTCTTCGTGTCGGGCATAGCTATTAAGCTCATCTAACAAGACAAAAAGCTTGTCTTCTACTTCGCTAGGCTTTTTTAGTTTGTTGAGTATTGCAAACTGGATTTTGCGAATATTTTCGACTACATCGGTGATTTGCTCAGACGTTAGTGCTGTATTGGCCAGTAAGACTAGATGATTAGTCACACCAGCGGCAGCGCTGACAACCATGACTTTTGTGTTAGGGTTGTCAATAACGATTTTAGCGCAGTTGTTTATAGTGTCATAATTGGCCACACTAGTGCCGCCAAATTTAGCGACGGTTAATTCACTTGGCATACTTTCTCCTTTACAGATGCATCAAATCAATGCAAGAAGTTGTCCTGATAATTGAAATTTACGGTAAGTTAGTGACTTTTTCGCCAGCTCTGATGTCTTTTTTTGCAAACCAACCTTTGTTCATCTCTAGTGCATACAATACCTTTGAGGTTGACCTGACGGGCGTAAGGTCATGAGGCGCCAGTTGAAAGATATCAACAATGGTGCCGTCTGCACTAATGTAGGCTAAATCGAGTGGAATAAAGGTATTTTTCATCCAAATACTGCCCACTCTGTTTGAATCAAACTTAAACAACATGCCACAATCATCACATAATGAACGTCTGTACATTAGGCCTAATTGGCGCTCTTGGGGCGTATCAGCATATTCAACACGGATCGCAGTATCGTTTTGGAAGTTAAGGGCTATTTTACCATCATTTTCGTCTTGGGCGGCGAGCCATGCATCCGCTTCTTCATCGCTCATTGCATCAAATGCCAGTTCATCGCTGGCGACTGTTTGTTGCGCTTTCTCCTTAGTTAGCGCCTTAGTTTGAGCCTTAGTTTGTACCCTATTTTGTATAAGCCCAGTGTCTGTTACCGGAGCTTTAGCGTCAGCTTGGTTTACAGAGTTTTGCAAAGCGCATGCTTGAACACTGACAAACAACAGGCCAGACAAAGTTACCAAAGTGATTTTTCTAAAGCGAGATGTAAACGTGATCATCATTATTCATCCTTTTGAATTTTCAACACAGTACAAGATTTAAAAACATTGTTAAACATAAAAAAACCGAGCAAGTCATCAACCGCTCGGTTTTATTTACGTTTTACTGCCAAACTCTACCATAAGGCTTATTGGCAGGCCTTAATCATTCAACAAGAGGCTACGCTAGATTTAAAGTAGGAATAATCTTAGCTTTCGCTTCTTCTTCTGCCTTTGAAAACGCTTCCATACGGTCAAAGTTTAAGTATCTAAATACTTCACCGCTCATAGAGTCGATTTTATCTGCATATTCCATATATTCTTCTTTTGAAGGTATCTTTCCTAAAATCGCACCCACAGCAGCAATTTCAGCAGAACACAAATAAACATCAGCGCCATCACCTAAACGGTTAGGGAAGTTACGAGTTGAAGTCGACAATACCGTTGCACCAGCCAATACTCTTGCTTGGTTACCCATACACAATGAGCAGCCTGGCATTTCGGTACGCACGCCAGCACGGCCATAAATGTTGTAATAGCCCTCTTCCATTAACTGCGCTTTATCCATCTTAGTCGGTGGTGAAATCCACAAACGCGTGGGTAATGTGCCGCCATATTGTTCAAGGAGCTTACCGGCCGCTCTGAAGTGACCAATGTTTGTCATACACGAACCAATGAATACTTCATCAATGTTATCTCCTGCTACGTCTGACAAGGTTTTAGCATCGTCAGGGTCGTTAGGGCAACATAATATTGGCTCATCAATATCGGCCAAATCAATTTCAATCACTTCAGCATATTCTGCGTCAGCATCGGCTTCCATTAGGCTTGGGTTCGCTAACCACTCTTCCATCTTGCGAGCACGACGCTCTAGTGTACGAGGGTCACCATAGCCTTCGTTAATCATCCAGCGTAGCATGGTGATATTCGAAGTAAGGTACTCAGCAATTGACGCTTCAGACAACTTGATAGTACACCCAGCAGCTGAACGCTCTGCCGATGCATCAGATAATTCAAACGCCTGTTCAATCGTTAAATCTTCTAGCCCTTCAATCTCTAAAATACGACCTGAGAAAGCGTTGATCTTGCCTTTTTTCGCATCCGTTAGTAAGCCTTCTTTATTGCCTTAAAG
>CAYURD010000003.1:96524-116573 GCA_964446865.1 uncultured Glaciecola sp. | reverse complement strand
ATTTATCAGAAGCCATCTCTAAATTAGACGCAAGTAACAGAATTGATGCAGGGCGGATTGCAAAACAAAAAGGGTGGTTATAAGCGCTTGAGTTTTACCATACGTTTCGCATTCCAGAAACAAAAAAGCCCGCTAATGCGGGCCTTTTTTATTTTAATCAACTACTTAAGATGTAGCTTCTGGGGCTTCTGGGGCTGCTTGAGCGTTAGCCGCTTCATTTTGCGCCACCTGAGAAAGTTGAATAGATTGCACGGGGTTGTCTGATTTATTCGACAACTCTACCAAACGATTAAGCTGGCCCATCGATAACATCATCGAATATGCGGCGCCTAAATATCCTGCTTTATGAAGCTCGATAATTTTTTCGTCTTCGAGCTCAATAAGCTTTTTCTCGTTAACCGACATCACGCCTGTTACGTTGCGCACCTGTCCACTCATATAAGTAATACGTATTTGGATTTCTTCTAAGAGATTGTTCTCTTGCATCTGTTTAACAAAGCGTTGGTTTTGTACTTCGCTGTTCGCCAAGTCACTTAAAAACTGCTGTCTATTTTGAAGAAACTCACTTGGCTCGCCGGCTTCAGTAAACAAAAGTTCACCTTCTTCTTTAATAAGGTCGCTGTTTTCGTCGATGTACACACCTAAACGGTCGCCATCAGGGCGAATATCAAACGGATAGCGCTGGATATTCATTGGCACATGCGGTGCCTGCCACTTTTCTTCAGCCCAATATAAATTCTTACCTTGCTCTAAGCCAAGCATCGCGACAGTGTGAATGTTTTTAGTTTTTGGATCTTCAATAAAAACTAAAGGCATACAACCAGATAGTTGTGCGTATTCACGAATAGTTGCCGCAGCAAGGTGAGTTTCGCCAACTAATGAAAAGTTAACTTTTGGTACAACTTTAAGTGCGCTGTGTTTGTCTTTATCAAGAGCTACGTAATTAATCGCCATTTTTAAATCTCTATATTTATAATTGTTTATGCTAGGGGCAGTTGACCCTAGGACTGCTGATTTTTCAAAGGCGATATTATGTAACAATTAAACAACAAAGTCACCTCTAAACACCGTATTGCGCTTGTTTATTGTCGGAATTAAAAATAGTGAGAAAAATCAATTTGTTTTGAGTATAGTAAACCAAAGTCATGGCATTACTAGTGAATGAAGCGATTACGTTTTGCCTAATATATACACAAACAATGAGTCAATTTATGTCGACAACATTCATTATCAACGCAAATGAAAAGCACCATTTCCTTCATATACGTAAACTTGCGCCACTTGCTTTACTAATGTTTATAACAGCTTGTTCAAACAACCATCATTCTGAAAGTAATAAGCTTCAAACCGAGACATTAGCACAAGCATCCAATCGTATTGCACAGTCAACTATCATTGTCGATGGCCATATAGATGTGCCTTATCGAGTTGAAGCGAACTGGGTGGATGTTACGCAAGCAACACAAACTGGTGATTTTGATTATCCTCGAGCGAAACAAGGCGGCCTTGATGCACCCTTTATGTCGATTTATGTACCAGCAAGCCTTGATAACTCAGACGCATCCACGGTACTAGCTAATCGGCTAATAGACTCTGTCGAAGCGATAGTTGGTAGGGCGCCCGATAAATTCGCGTTGGCCTATAGCGTAGAAGATGTGTATACAAATTTTTCATTAGGCAAAATTTCTTTACCAATGGGCATGGAAAACGGCTCGCCCATACAAGGCAGTCTCGATACATTGAAACACTTTTATGATAGAGGTATTCGCTATATTACCCTCGCCCATTCGCAATCAAATCACATTAGCGACTCATCTTATGATCTTAGGCGTAAATGGAAAGGACTGAGTCCATTTGGTAAAGACCTCATCAAAGAAATGAATAATATGGGTATTATGATAGATATCAGTCATGTGTCGGACGCGGCTTTTTATCAAACCATAGAAATCAGTAAAGCGCCTGTTATTGCATCACATTCTTCGCTGCGTAAATTTACGCCGAATTTTGAACGCAATATGACTGACGACATGATCGTGGCTCTGGCTAAAAATGGTGGTGTGATCATGATCAATTTTGGCTCTGGCTTTGTGAGCCCTGCCGCTCGCATTTGGCGGGATAAGCTTGGAGAACAACGCGATGTGTTAATCCAAACATTTGGCGAAGATAGCCCAGAAGTTGCTGCCTTTAATAAACAGTACAGAGAAGAAAACCCCTACCCTTTTGCTAGCCTGTCACTGGTGCTTGATCATATAGATCATGTCGTTAAGCTAGTAGGCATCGAGCATGTTGGCATAGGATCTGACTACGATGGCGTTGGCGACTCTTTACCCACTGGTTTAAAAGATGTCTCAACCTTTCCAAAATTAATCGAAGGTTTATTATCTCGAGGCTACACCGAGCAAGACATCACCAAAATACTAAGTGGTAATTTGATACGAGTATGGAAAGATGTAGAAGCGCTAGCTAGCCAGAGCTAGCGCTATATTTTCTGTTAGAAAAATATCTAACATCAACAACATTTTATCGTGGAGTGGGTTCGCTTTTGGTACTTTGCACAACTCGGTATCGTTAATTTGTGTTTTGTCATAGTCCAAGTTGACAATTTGCACCGAGCTCATTGGCAAATCTGCATGACATAGGTCATACGATTCATCTATTTTAAAAATTGTATGGTTGCCATCGACCGCGCCCGTTAGGTTCTCAATACCTTCAAACAAAGTCGTATTGTCGGCCATTGAATGAGCCGCAAATATTGGTTTGCTGATACTTTTCTCGTCAAGTAATTCTCGAATTTCTTTAATAACATCCATCAATACAAGCGCAGTATACGTTGCCACAGAAGGGTATTTATGAGGATGAGGACCATCGGCTTCGTATTCTCCATCTAGCCATTTCGCTAAAGACTTCATACCCCACACTTTCGACATCGCCTCTGCAGCGCCCGATAGCTCTAGCGCGCCAGAGAATAACAAAAGAGCGCTCACACTGTCAGGGTTGTTCAAGGTATAGTGACTGGCTAATGCCCCGCCCGTTGAAAACCCACCAATGACAACTGGCAAGTCAAAACTACTTGCAAAGTTCATCACATCTTGAGTATGCGACACCCAGCGGTCCTGTAATTGATCATCTTGCATATCAGCGTCAGCTTCTTTTTTGCCATGACCGGGTGTTAATGGTGCAATCACCACGTAACCTTTTGTCTGCAAAAACTCACCAATTGAACGCATAAAGAAAGGACTATCACTTAAGCCGTGAAAAAGTACAACCGTTGCTTTAGGTGTTTGCTTAGGGAGTAGAATATAAGGTGAATTTCCGCTATTTCTTAAGGATGATGAGCATAGTTTTATGTCACGTACGCTAGACTCTTCACAGCGGCTAACGGTGCCTAATTCAGGTTCGTACAATGCGATGAAAGCCGCTAACTTTTCTGATGCCAAGGCGTTCTTCGATAGCTTTTCCTTTAGCAATTGCTTTATTACGCTGTCATTATTTGCTTGAGGTGATGTCTCTTGCGCTTGGGCGACTTGCGTTCCACTGACAGAAAAAATACAAACGAACAAGGCCATAAAAGCGCTTCGTTTAAATCCAACCAACAATGCATCCATATATTCGTACTCCTAAATCTTTCTTATTATTGTGTTTCTTTTTGTCGATTTCTATTGATAACAAATCGTCTTGCAATTGATACAGCACCTTACCATCGAATAATACGGATCTAAATAAAAAAAGAGTCCCGTTGGACTCTTTTTAAAATATTGCCTATACACAAGCCCTCTATATAAAGAAACTCAATGACTAACGCGCATTCTTCATTCATAGATCAGCTCATTCGTAGATCAGCTCATTCGTAGATAAGCGCATTGCTAGCTAAGCGCAAAAACTCTTATTTGAAGAAGGCCTCTAAATCATCACTTCCACCAATGTGCTTTCCACCAATATATACTTGAGGGACAGTTTCACGACCAGTAATCGCTTTCAACGATGCCAAACTAGCATCTTTGCCTAGCTGGATTTCTTCATACTCATAACCGTTATCAGCTAACATTTGCTTTGCTTTAGCGCAAAACGGGCACCCAGGCTTGGTAAACAACGACACTTCTTGAGGGGCAACACTGCCAGGAGATAAATACTCAAGCATCGTATCAGCGTCTGATACTTCAAAGGGGTCACCAGGTTTGTTCGGTTCAATAAACATTTTTTCAACGACACCATCGCTCACTAGCATCGAATAGCGCCAGCTACGCTTGCCAAAGCCAAGGTCGTTTTTATCAACTAATAAGCCCATACCGTCGGTAAATTCGCCGTTACCATCTGGCACAACAATAATATTGTCTGCTTCTTGATCATCTAACCATGCGTTCATGACAAAAGTATCATTTACCGACACACAACATATAGCGTCTACGCCCAACTTTTTAAACACGCCGGCTAGTTGATTGTAACGAGGTAAATGAGTGGATGAACAAGTAGGGGTAAATGCACCTGGCAGTGAAAATACCACAACTTTTTTACCGGCAAACAAGTCATCACTAGAGAGGTTTTTCCACTCTTCACCCACACGCGTTGGCCATGTAACGCTCGGGACTTTTTTACCTTCCATATTTGTTGCTTCTGCTGGATGTGTCATCTTTGTCGATTCCTATTTTTTTCATGAGAATATAATTAATGACTCATAGTGTAGTCGTCAACCGTTGGTTTTCAAATCTTCAAGGTGATATTTATCAATTAATGAATACAAAGTCGGGCGCGTTATTCCTAAAAGCTCAGCCGCCCTAGACATATTTTGTTCAGCCTGATAGTAGGCTTTGCGAATCGCTTTGCTCTCAGCTGCTTCACGCACTTCTCTCAAATTAAACAGCAAATCTTCAGGCTCTTCGTCATTGACCATTAAACCAATGTCTTGTGCTTCGATGTAACTGCCTTCAGCAAGCACAACAGCAGATTTGAGTTTATTTTGTAACTCTCGGATGTTGCCAGGCCATTTATGACCGAGCATGGCATTGGTTGCTTGTTCGCTAAATCCTTTTACTTTTGATTTATATTCATCAATGTATATTTTCAAAAAGGTCTTCGCCAGCAAGATTACATCATCTGCTCGCTCCCTCAATGGCGGTATAAAGATGTTTATCTCACCAATCCGATAATAAAGGTCTTCTCGAAAGGTTTGATCTTTTACCATTTGCGTCAAGTCACGGTGCGTTGCGCAAACTACTCGCACATCAACCGGAATTTCGGTACGACCACCCACCCGTTCAATAACTCGTTCTTGTAAAAAGCGCAGCATTTTGGCTTGCAGTCCTATTGGCATATCACCAATTTCATCCAAAAAGAGCGTACCGCCTTTAGCCGTCTCTATTTTACCTAGTGTGGTTTTGTTAGCACCGGTAAACGCGCCTTTTTCATAGCCAAAAAGCTCACTTTCTAGTAAATTTTCAGGAATTGAAGCACAGTTTATTGCCACAAAAGCTTCATCTTTTCGTTGGCTATGCTCGTGTATGCTTCTTGCAAAAACTTCTTTACCCGTGCCGCTTTCTCCCAGCAATAAAGCGCTTATATCAGTTTGCGCAATTTTTTCTGCTTTGCGACTCGCCGACAAAATCGCGTCACTGTTACCCACAATTCGGCCCATGCTGACTTTTGATTTGCTCAGCATTCTGTTTTCATGTTCTAAGGCAGAAAGGTTAAGCGCTCTGTGTATCAAGACATTTATAATATCGCTATCTATTGGTTTTTGATAAAAGTCATAAGCGCCAAGTTTAATTGCTTCCAAGGCGTTGTCTTTGTCGTTGTTACCAGTCACCACAATCACTTTTGTATGGGGCGCCAGTGACATGATTTCTTGAAGGGCAAGCAGACCTTCAGATGCGTTAGTCGGATCGGGGGGAAGCCCTAAATCAAGCGTTACCACACTTGGCTCAAAGCGTCTTAACTGATTAATAGCAGATTGTCTATCAAGGGCAAAGACAACCTCAAAATCAGTCAATGCCCACTTTAGTTGCTTTTGAATGCCCAAATCGTCGTCGACGACTAATACTTTACCCTTATTCATAAATCTGCTTGTTCCGCTGTGTTTGGAATACTAATTTGAAATTTGCTTCCATGATTTATTTGGCTAGTGACGTTTATACTACCACCAATGCTTTCAAGGTAGGTTTTTGCATCGTATGCACCTACTCCCATACCGGCATTACCTTTAGTTGTCACAAATGGCTTAAATAATTCTTCATCTATAAAAGATTGACTCATGCCTATTCCGTCATCAACTATGTCAATGATAACAAATTCTTCGTTGTAGTAGAGTTTAACGTCTACCGTGCCATCTTCTTTAGTTGCTTGTTGTGCATTGCTAATTAAATGGTATATCACGTTAGCGAATTTATCAGCATTTACTACGACCATTACTGCGGTTTCAGCATGAAATACTGGAATAGGTTTTAAAAGCGAGCATTTTTTTTCAATTACATCTGCTAGCAATTGCCGCATGTCTAGTTGCTCTATAATATCTGATTTATCGACACTCTTATCCATTAGTTGCTTGAGCATCTTGTCCATCCGAGCTTTAGTATGCTCAAGTGTTTCAAAAGTATCATCAATAAACTCAGGGTTATCTTTGTGTTGTTTGGCATTGGCCAATAGCAAGTTAATTTGTGCCAGCACATTTTTTAAATCATGCACAACAAAGGCAGACATTCTACTAAAAGCAGCAAACTGAGCGTTTTCTGTCAGCGCTTGTGAACTTTCTGCTTGAAAAATAAAGTTAGCAGTTTGCTCGGTTACCGCCTGCAAATAATCTCTTAGCTCCCAATTTAAGGTGCGTTTTACCGCATTGTTTGCTTGCAAAAAAACAAGTCCCCATAGAGCTTGCTGCTGATAAATGGGCACAATAAACTGATAATCAAATGATTTTATTAAGTCATTTCTGTTGGGTAATTCAACATAAAGGTCTGGCTTAATGCGCATTTCATCAACATCAATTATCCAGTTCTTTTTCGACAAGAATGTCGCTAGTGTTGGCAATATGCTATCGGCTACTTTTGGCAGTTCAGTGCCATCATCGACAAGTTCAGCGATAGTGGTAAAGCGCTTATTATTTAACTTGAGTAAAACCCCACGGTCATATTTAATTCCTTGCACCCACCCTTTAAGCGCCGTTTTATAAACTTCAGGCAAGGACTTCTCTTCAAGTGATAGGGTTTGCGTTAAGGTTAACCACTCCACTCGGTAGTCAAACTGGTTCGCATAAAAGTTTTTAGTGATAAATACTTTTAGTTTTGTTCTAAATTCATTCGATAAAAACAGGCTTAGCAGTAATACTACCGCGACTAAAAACAGCACTAACTGTATGGGGGCGCTCCAGTTCCCTCCCATAAATTGCACTAAATAGCCTAAAAGCGCCATTACCACCAAATAAGCACCAGAGAGCATTAATAAGGTGCTATGCATGACGACTTCTCTTGAGACGAATATATCAATACCCCAATGCTGTATGCGCCGTATAGCCAATACTAAAAAAGGCAACATAGCTAAAAATATGAAGCCTCGAGCTGCAAAGAAATTCATATTTATCTGCGCAACCATTGCCGCATTTGCATAGGTAAAAAAGTCGAAGGTTGTCAGCGATGCTAAATAAATAACAAGTGGTTTATATTCCCATTTATGCTGGCCTGATTGGCGATAAACTTGCTCTAATATCACTAACATTTGTATGGTCAGTAGTGTCAGTATTAGATGACCATAGTTTGAAGCATGGTTCACAACTGAAGTCACAGCAATAGCGGCGCTGGGCACAACTAACAAGGCAATGGTGAGAGGCCTTGAGATAAGCTGCCAAAATGATGAAAACTGGTTTTGTAAACATGCGGCTAAAAACAACATCCAGATCCAAAGGCGCATACTATCTATCAGTGCAAATTGACTGCTACTTTTAATAAAGCCTAAGCTTTCTATTTGGATGACTGACCATCCAAATGTAAAAAACGTAGCTGCAATGAGAAGTTTTTTAGCGAGTCCTGACTTACGAACAAAAAGCAACAAAAAAAGTAGGCCAAGATAGCCTATTGCAGTGAGTCCATACCCAATATCAAGAACCAAAAGAACTACCTTTTTTGTACTAACAAGCTACCAATTGAATAACCTGCACCAAAGGAACACAAGATGCCATAATCGCCTGTTTGCATATCTTTATTGTGCAGATTAAAAGCAATGACTGAACCGGCAGATGCTGTGTTTGCATAGGTGTCTAACACAACCGGCGCTTCGTCAGCACTAGCCTCTCTGCCTAACAAGCGTTTACTAATAAGCGTATTCATATTGATATTAGCCTGATGCAGCCACCACCGACGCAAATTGCTTGGCGACAAATCGTGTTGGGCTAAATGTTCGGTGATATGAGCCGCGGCAAGAGGACATACTTCTTTGAAGACTTTTCTACCTTCTTGGTGAAATAGTTTGTCGGCCCCATATGGGTCGGCATCAGTCGCTCGCGAAGCATAACCAAAATTCGATCGAATATTGTTAGAATATTGCGTAAATGCTTTGGTACTTAAAATAGAATAAGCATGTTCGCTTGTTACCGTTTCTGCTGTTTCTAAGACTGTGGCGGTGGCCACATCACCGAATATGAAGTGGCTGTCACGGTCAGTATAATTTATTTGAGGTGAGACTAACTCTGGGTTAATAACTAATACCGCTTTGGCGGTGCCCGCGGCGACCATTTCATATGCTCTGTGCATTCCAAAGGTTGCTGCTGAACAAGCTACCAACATATCAAAACCAAAGCCTTTTATCCCTAAAGCTTCTTGAACTTCGATAGCAATAGCTGGATAAGAACGCTGCGTGTAAGCACAAGAGACAATAACCGCATCGATGTCTTGGGCCGTTTTGTTGGCAGCTTTTAAGGCATCTTTAGCAGCTAACACCGCTATTTCTGCTTGTTGAGATAATTGTGTATCACTTCTCTCTGGCAGTATTGGGCGCATTCTATTGATGTCTAGCACACCCTCTTTTGCATAGATATATCGGCTTTTGATGCCAGATGCTTTTTCAACAAACTCCGCACTAGAATGGGGCTTAGCGTTAAGTTCGCCGTTGTCAATCTGCGCTTTGTTTTCAAGATTAAAATGATCTGCGTAGCGGTTATAGGCATCAATCAATTCTTCGTTGGTAATGGTATGCTCTGGCGTCCAGAGACCTGAACCACTTAATACTACTTGCTGCATAAAAGTTCCTATAGGGTTAAGCGCATATTAGCTATCTGTATTATGGCCTATGTCTTTAGGCCAAACAATGGTGATTTTTGTGCCTTTCTTTTTCTCAGCATCAAGCACCAAGTCACCATCATAACTCTGTAAAATTCGTTTGGCGATGGCAAGGCCAACGCCAAACACGTCATCTTCATCTACGTCTTTGCTGCTAAAGAACAATTCAAAAATGGCCCCTTGTTTTGATGCTTCAATGCCTTCGCCATTATCGATAACATCGATTAAGTAATTGTTTTTATCGGTTCTAACATCTATTTCAAGTTTAATATGGTCATCGGGGTGATGATCATGCGCATTACGCACAAGTATATCGAGCACGTCCACAAACGGACGCCTTGGTAGTAGCAAAGTCTTTTCCGTAATACTGGTCGTAAAGGTCTTGTCACTTCTTATGTTTGATAGTAAATCGCTCACAGCAGAGGTTAACGATACCTCTGTGCTAACATGCTTGTCGCGTCCTGCAAATGCATATTTGTATACTACTGATAACAACTTATTAACGCGATTTGACCGCTTACGAAGCTCTGCTACCAACTCATGCACTTCATGATTATCAACAGTTTTAAGGTCTTGTTGAAGCCACTTGATAATGTTTATCATCGCATTTGCTGGAGCTCTTATATCGGTTGCGAGCACATTGGCGATTTTGTCTAAATCGCGATTCTTATTTTCAAGCTGGCGTATTAACTTGTACTGCTTAGACAGGTCGTAAGCAATACACAAAATATAATCATTCCCCGACAATGTTGTGAATTTTATTTTAGTGGTTTCGAGAGTGACTTGTCGGCCATTTGGAAAGTCTATCACTTCAACAAGTGACTTAAAGCCAGTCTCAAATGCATCCCTGTCGTCTTGCAGAAATATATTGCGCTGCGCTTCGTCATATTCTTCTACGGTTGTGTAGCCAATTACTTTATCTCTTGATTCAGGCGGGTATAAATGTAAAAAAGATTGATTACAAAATACAATTCTTGAATCAACGTCCTTCGCGAATATATTTACGGTGTTCGTGTCAGCGACTAGTGCGTAAAACTCTTGTTGATCAACACTTACTCGTTTCGCTTTTTTCAACAACAAGGCATTGCATATATTATTTTTTAATAAATCGGCAAATGCACTTAAGTCTATTTGGTTTGGGTTAATTGTTTCACCAAAAAAACACACGTAGCCGTCAATTCTTTCATCTTTAGCCGAAAATGTGCACACAAAACACTCATTGACAAGCGTCTTATCTGCGGCCTTCGTTAAATTTGTGAGCGCTGGCTGATTATCACGCTCACTGATTAGCGCATATTCGCCTTTACCAGCAAGGGTGTTTCTAAGCGCATCAAAAACGGAATCACTTTTGATACTCGTTCCTACATTAACACTAAGGCCCTGACGTTTTTCGAACAAACAAACGCGCACACCCTTTACGTTTAGCAACTTTGCACTTGATTGCACTATCGGCACAATAAGCGACTTTAACGACGATTCGTTTAAACCAAATTCATGCTGCCATGTGGCTTGCTCATGTAAACCTAATAATTCGGGAGAAATTAACATATGGGTCTCTTAATTATGATCTAAGGCATCGACTGATGGTTTTTATCAATATATCAACGTCAAAGGGTTTTGTGACAAGCTCATCAATACCCTCAGTAAACCAAGCATCATTATCAATATCAAAGGCATCAGCCGTTAACGCAATAATGACCGGTTGTTTTTGAATGCTCTTGTTTTGTCTAATTTCTCGCGTCGCATCGATACCATTCATATTAGGCATATGCTTATCCATTAAAACGACATCGTAGTGTTTATTGGCAATTAACTTTAACGCCTCGTATCCATCAACCGCATGCGTGCAAGTGGCGCCAACGTTTTGTAGCATCTCTGTGACAATCTCTCGGTTGATATCACTATCATCGACCACTAGCACGCTGATGTCTTCTAGGTTTAATACTGACGTTTTGTTGCTATTCCCACTTGGCATTGCGACTAAGGTATTTGGCATGGGTTTACTCAAAACCAACCTAAACAAGGTTCCACTTGAAGTAGAGTTGAGCTCTATTTTGATGCCTAACAAATCACACAGTTTCTTGACAATTTCTAAGCCTAAGCCAGTGCTGTTTGATCCTTGATTATATCCACCTTCTTCTTGCACATAAGCATCAAAAACACTCGCAGTGTCTTTAATGCCAATACCACTGTCTTGTATACAAATAACAAGGCGTTCATGCTCAAGTTTTGTGTAAATATTAACTTCACCTTTGTGCGTATACTTAATGGCATTTGACACTAAATTACTCAACACTTGCGTTAACCTAACTTTATCTGTCACCACCATATCATGCTGTAATGCGGGTAAGGTCGTTTTCAAAGCAATGGATTTCTCTGCAGCTTTAAAACCAAACAAGCGTTGCACTTGGTTAATAATTTCGGTCACCGACACCAATTCAACTGAGACTTTTAGTTTTGCTTCATTTAACTTGGCTAAGTCCAAAATATCATTTAACAAATACAAAAGTTGTTCTGAATGTGCCGTGATTTTTTCAACTTTTAGTTTCGCTTGATCTGTCGTTAAGTCTTGTTTTACCAAACTCAACATCCCTAAGATGCCGTGCAGAGGCGTGCGTATTTCGTGTGATACTCTCGCGAAAAATTGGTTACGCAAGTCAAGGGCTCCAATAGCCGCTAATTCATTTTCTTTTTGAGCACTAATATCGTTATGCGACATAAGGATGGTAGGCGGACCGCTTTGCTTTGACGCGCTTGACGCATAGGTAATTGCCCCACCTGCGCCAGTATCTTTTACAGACATAATCGCATGGCATTCATGATAACGCCACTTACCCGTTAGGTGCCTAATCCGGACAATGATGGTTGACTTCCCTGCTTTCCCATCTCGCAAAGACTCAATCACACTTTTAAACGCTTCAAGGTCATCGGGGTGCACTAAGGCAAACAAACGCGATATTTTCATGCTTTTAATGGGTTGAACAAAGCCCAAAAGGTGACTCCAGTTACTATCACATTCAAGTATCTCAGTATTACTATGCCATTCCCACATGCCAAAACCAGCTTTGTGTAATACACTTTGTAACTGTTCTTTTTGCTGCATTAAGGTTGTTCTAACCGACATCTCGTTAGTAATGTCTGTCAATACATGCACTAACTGTTTTACTTTGTTGTTTGACCTAACAATCTGAATATGGTCTTTCACCCAAATATAATAACCGTCATTGTGCGCTAAACGATACTCGCTAAGCAGCATGTCTTGGCAATCATCTTCTAAGGTGGCTTGTTGTGACTCAAGTAAGTAGTTAGCAATATCATCTTCGTGAATAAGATCGTCAAAGAGTGCGGCATGGTTATCCAATTTTTCCATCGAATACCCTAACAACTGAGCAATGTTCTCAGTGACAGACATAATTGGCTCGCCAGTGTAGTTGCCAGTAATAATCAAAGCAGTCGAAGAATGCTGAAATATTCTTGATATAAGCTGACTATCAATCTCTTTCATTAGATTTTCTCGGGCTCAGGCATGAGAGGCGCCAACAAGGTCGCGATATGCCTAAATAATTGTACTCGGGTAGTGCTATTACGCCACACTAGGCCTATTTCTCTAAATGCATCATTACTTGGCGCAAGCGCTTTTACCTTACTGCCGTCTAAAATACCATGCTGCAAAGCCATGGCGGGTATAAATGTATAGCCCATTTGGCTATTCACTAAGGACACTAAGGTATGCAAACTACTCGCGGTAAGTGAACTAATTTGAGTTTTATGCGCTAAACCACACGCACTTACCGCATGCTCGGTTAAGCAATGTTCTTTTTGCAGCAAAAAAATACTGTTTTCAGGCAAATCATCAATATTGACGTTTTCTGGTAATGACTTTGCCTTTTCATTATGCGCAATTAAATGAAAGGGGTCTTTCCCCAATACTAATTGTTTACAACCGGGGGTTTTCATTGGCAAGGCCATTAGCAGCAGGTCAACAGCACCATCATTTAGCTTTAAGAGTAAGTTCTCTGTTGTATCTTCGAGCAATTCCAAAGTTAGTTTTGGCAGCCCTTCTTGAATTTTGGTGATGAGTTGTTCAAAAATAAACGGCGCGATAGTGGGGATTACGCCAACTTTCAATGTACCACTTTGCCAGTCTCCATACGACTGCGCAAACGAAAGCCATTCTTGAGTTTGTCCGAGTAAGGCTTTGCTTTTTTCAACAATTGACTCACCAAACTCGGTAAAAACGAAACTCTTATGGTCGCGCTCTAACAATTGATGACCAATACTGTCTTCCAAATTTTGGATAGCCGCACTTAAAGTAGACTGACTCACGTTACATTTTTGGGCGGCTCTAGCAAAGTGCTGCTCACTATGTAAAACGGTCAAATAGTGGAGGTGTTTTAAATTGGGTAGACGCAAAAAAGCCTTCTAAAATATCAAGAAAATCAATAGTAGAAGACTAGCACGCAATATTAGGTCTTACAAAGCTTATGACACGCCAAATATAAATTTGAGCAAATAGAAGAATAAAATTGAGAATACCGCGCCAACCGGCAATGTAATCACCCATGAAGTCACGATGCTTTTTATCGTGCTGGTGTTAAGTGCATTTATGCCCTGAGCAAGTCCAACACCCAACACGGCCCCAACGAGCGTTTGTGTGGTCGAAATGGGTAAACCAGTGCCTGATGCTATTAGCACGGTCGTGGCTGCGGCAAGCTCTGCAGCAAAACCTCGACTAGGTGTTAAATGAGTAATCCCTTGTCCTATGGTTTTCATGACGCGATGCCCAAAAAGTGCCAAGCCCATCACAATACCGAAACCGCCTAAAGGCAATATCCACCAAGCAAGTGGTGAATTTGCCACTATATTGCCATCATTTGAGACAACACTGACTACCGCCGCTAACGGACCGATGGCGTTAGCAACATCGTTTGAACCATGGGCAAACGCCATACAGCATGCGGTAAGTACCATCAGTACGGCAAATACTCGTTCAACGCTGATATTTTGATCTTCTTGACTTAGCATCTTTTCAGATTGACTATTTTCAAGGGTTTTACGGCTTAGCTTTTTGACAAAAAAAGCACCAATTAGGGCAGTTACCACACCAATTAATACCGCCAATAATATACCTTCCATGAATGGAAGACCCAAACCAACGTGTTTTAGACCTTTTTTAATGGTGACTAAGGACATGATAAACCCAGCCATGCCCATATAAATTGGAATATATTTAACCGCCGCAACTAATGGCTGTTCTCGGTCTAATATCAGTTTTTTGGCACTTATAAATATGCCGATGGCAATAAGGCCCGATATTGCAGGTGTCACTATCCAGCTTCCAACAATCCCACCAATTTTGCCCCATTCTACTGCCTCAGCACTTACGCCAACCGCCGTAAATCCTACGATAGCGCCAACAATAGAATGTGTCGTAGAAACGGGCCATCCTTTGTATGAAGCAATGACGAGCCAAAGTCCTGCTGCGAACAAAGAGGAAATCATGCCAAGCACTAAATATTCTGGAATATCGGTAAAATAATTAGCATCAATGATGCCTTTACGAATAGTCGCGGTCACTTCACCGCCGGCCAAGTATGCGCCAGCAAACTCGAACACCATTGCAATAAGAATGGCTTGCTTGAGGGTAATCGCTTTGGAGCCTACAGACGTCCCCATTGCATTTGCGACATCGTTTGCACCTATGCCCCATGCCATCACAAATCCAACGACACCGGCTAAGATAACCAGTATTAATCCATAACTTTGAATAATATCCATGAAAAGAAGCTTTGATGATTTGCGGAAGTTGAATTGAATATAAAGGCTATTGGATAAAACCGCAACCTAAAAACTTTTTTTATCCAAGCTTGTCACTATACCTTTGTTATTTAAGTAGTTTCTTGACCGTTTTTTTCATGCTCGAACTGTTTAAATCTCGACCATAGGTTAAATAAATAACATATTCACAAATATTTTTACATCTATCACCAATGCGTTCAAACGACCTTATTGCCCATAATACATCCATCCACACCGCAATTTCGTCTGGTCTTGATTGAATTTCTTTTGCCGTTTGTTCAAGTACTTTTTTGTATACTCGGTCAATCTCAGTGTCTTGACGGTGGGCTATCACTGCTGCTTTATCATCTTGACGGGCAAACGCATCAAAGGTTGCCCGCATCATACTGACGTTTCGGTTACCTATGTCCATCATGCCCGATAACACGATATCCGAGTTAGGGATTTTGTTTTTTGTGACAAGTTTAGCAACCCGAGCAATCTCATCGCCCATTCTTTCCAAATCGGTGGCTGTTTTAGATACTGTCATCACAAGTCTTAAATCACCTGCCGTTGGATTTCGCTTGGCAATAATCCGCATGCATTCTTGTTCTACTTGAAACTCCATCGTATCAACTCGCGAATCATTTAAAGCAACGCGCTCAGCGAGCGCTGGTGCATTTTCTTTTAAGGCAACAAGCGTATTGACTAGCTGCTGTTCTATGACACCGCCCATGGTCAACACAGAATGCTTCAAACTCTCGAGCTCTTGGTTATATTTTGCAGAAATATGAGTATTGAGTTGTATCTGGCGACGCACAATAAATTACTCCCTAACCATAACGGCCTGTAATATAATCTTCGGTCTGCTGTTTTGCTGGCATCGTAAATAATGAGTCACTATCTGAGTATTCAATTAACTCTCCCATATGAATAAAAGCCGCATAATCAGACACCCGCGCAGCTTGTTGCATATTGTGGGTCACAATAATGACCGTACATTGTTTTTTAAGCTCTACAATCAACTCTTCAATATAAAGCGTCGTTAGCGGATCAAGGGCTGAAGTCGGCTCATCAAGTAGCAGTATTTCGGGTTCAAGTGCGAGCGCCCGCGCAATCATAAGTCGTTGCTGTTGTCCGCCAGATAATGTGAGCGCTGAATCAAACAAACGGTCTCTGACCTCTTCCCAAAGTGCTGCTTTTCGAAGCGCTTTTTCAACACTATCGTCAAGTACTCTGCGTTTTTTCTCGCCTTGAATGCGCAGACCAAAACTGACGTTATCATATATGCTCATCGGAAAAGGATTGGGACGTTGAAATACCATGCCTATTTGTGAACGCAGTTTTGATACACGTTCGCGTTTGTCGTATATATTACGCCCGTTAATATTGACCTCACCACTTATTGTATGTGAGCTAATAAATTCATTCATCCGATTAAAACTGTTTAACAAGGTCGTTTTGCCACAGCCACTTTGCCCAATTAGCGCGGTGATTTTATTTTTTGGAATACGGATATTAATATTTTTAAGGACGTTTTTACCGTTAAGTGAGACACATAAATCTTGTACAGAGATACTCGTTTGCGCGCTAGATATCTCATCAACGGATAATACTTCTCTTTCGAATAACTTAAACATGTTTATAAACGCTCATATTTATCGCGCAGCCTTTTGCGAATGATGATAGCTGAAATATTTAATAAAAACACAATGATCAGTAACAGCATACAACTAGCGAACATTAACGACGACACCTGCGTCTCAGTTTGATTATGAAAAGCGCCATCGTAAATAAACACGCCCAAATGCATAAATTGACGCTCAAAGTGAACATAAGGAAACTCACCATCAATTGGGAGCGTTGGGGCAAATTTAACCGCACCAACTAATATCAACGGGGCTACTTCACCCGCCGCTCTCGCAATGGCTAATATCACACCACTCAAAATACCGGGGCTTGCCATAGGCAGTACCACTTTTTTAATGGTTTCATACTTTGTTGCACCAAGCGCCAATGCGCCAGCTCGCAAATTTTTAGGCACTCGGCTCAAGCCCTCTTCTGTCGATACGATCACGACCGGCAAGGTCAATATCCCCATTGTTAATGCGGCCCATAGTAAGCCAGGTGTACCAAAAGTAGGTGATGGCAAGTTATCACTATACAGTAATGAATCTATGGAGCCCCCAAGTACATAAACAAAAAAACCAAGACCAAACACTCCATATACGACTGACGGCACTGCCGCCATATTGCTGACAGAGATTCTAATGATCTCAGTTAAACGATTGGCGGGTGCGTATTCGTGCAAATAAATAGCTGAAATTGCGCCAAAAGGCGTCACTACAATTGCCATAATTATCACCATCAGTATCGTCCCAAAAATAGCAGGGAATACGCCACCACTGGTTGAAGCTTGTTTTGGTGAATCACTTAAAAAAATGTAAATCTGCTCTACGCTATACCCTAAAGATTCCCACCAATTTAATTTATTGGGTTGATAAAACTCTTGCATGTTAAGGACACCGATACTAATAACTTCATTAGTATCAAGGCGTAAATTTATCCTGTAGCTCTCAATCTGTTGCTTAATCGTATTTGCATGAGACTGCCATTGATAGAATTCTGCTAACTTACGTTGATATAGCTCGGTATCTTGTGAAACTTGTTTGACATTGAGGTCATTAATCTCGCGATGAAGGGGCGTTAATCGACTAATCTGTATATCATTTAAGTTTTGTTGCAAGCTTGCTACCGTTGACTTCATTGGTGTCAATTGTGACAAATTGTCCATTTCAGTCTCACCGTTTTGTAAACTAACAAACTCGCCCAAGAACTTTTGTCCTGAGACGGTCGATAGTAAAAACAGGTCGTCAGCAGAGGCGACAACGACAGTGATATTGCGAGAACCAGTGTCAATAAATTGATTGTCCAGCTTTTGCGTAATACTGTTTGTTAAGGTTTCTTGAGATTCATGGCTAAGCATATATTCAATGCTTGTCGAATCAGTTTGCTTAGTGCTTCGATCTTTTTTGGTATTGTCTGCTTTGGTACTGTCATCGACGATAATGCTGGCATTAGCAGTATTTAGGTCATGCTGGATAAAAGTAGTGACTTGAAACGCTGACATTGGCGCAAAATATCGCCCACCTTGCACCGCAATAAAAACAATAGTGCTAACAAGTACTATTAGAATAATTGCACATGCAAGCATGACCAGCACTTCTAATAGTGACCCTAAATACTTTTCTCGAAACCCTTCTTGCGTGTAAAAAGGTCCCATTGATTGACCACTAGGATCGTTCATTGGTCCTAGCGTCTTAAATTGATTACGCATACGCTCTTGTCCGTAATCGGCTTGCACAATACCTTGTTCTTGTTTACTCGCCATAGACATTTAACCTGCGTTTGAGTAAAGCCGCCACTGTATTGATTAAAAAGGTGAAGACAAATAAAACTGCCGCCGTCAAAAATAATATATGATAAAGCGTGCTGTCTACTTGAGCTTCTTGCAATTCGATCGCTAGGTTTGAGGTTAATGTGCGCAAACCAGATAACAAATCCCAATTTGCGATAGGCGTATTGCCTGTGACCATTAGCACGATCATCGTTTCACCAAAAGCTCGACCAAAACCAAGCATAACCGCCGATACAATACTAGGAAATGCAACGACTAAGACTACTTTTACCAATGTTTGAATTTGCGTCGCGCCTAATGCAAACGACGCTTGTTTAACACCTTCAGGTACTTCGTACAGTGCATCATCAATCAAGGTATAAAGCGTAGGCGCAATGGCGACCCCCAAGGCTAAAGAAACAACGATGGCGGTTTTGGAAAGCGTTAGATTAGAAACCGCATCACTGACTAAATTGTAAGGAACAGATTGAGACCACTGGGTGACTAATAGACTTAGTGTAAAAATTGAAATGATAGCAATGAGTAATAAACTTGCATTAATCGCGAGCTGCCAGTTGCCTATTTTGCTTGGCGGCAACCTAGTACTCAAAAACCCATGAATACCCGCAATACATAAGACCACAAAAGGCAATAATATTATGACCCAAAAAATGGACATTAAATATTGCTCGGCAAATGGCGCAAGCCATACAGCGGCAATAAAGCCGATAATAACGGACGGAATAGCTTCAAGCATTTCGATGCTAGGTTTGATTGCATTTCTGATATGTGAAGAAGCAAAATATGCAGTATAAATAGCAGCACCTAAGGCAAGTGGCAATGCTACAATTAAGGCCAATAACGAGGCTTTGATGCTTCCCATAAGTAAAGGAATAATGTTGTATTTTGGTGACTGTGTTGCGCTAGAAACAGAGGTTTGCCACACATAACTTGGTTCTGGATAGCCAGCATGCGTATTTTGTCCAAATAATAATTGCAGACTAATCATTCCTTGCCAGTCAGTAACATGTAATTGACGCACACCTTCATCAAAGCCTAATACCACTGAAGAGGCTTCGTAATCAGCAAATAAAATTGGCTGCGCAAAATCGTATTGATATTCAATATCTCCCGTTACCGTGTTAAATAGCAAGGTCTGTCCTTGTTGGTTAAATACAAACGCCGCATCGTGGCTAAGGTCGTAGTGTATAATTGATGGGTACTTTGCAAAGTCTTGTGGTACAACTACCTTAAAGTCTTCTTTTAACAAAAATTGACCTTGCTGGTTGGAAAACGAGTATCGCACTATGGCATTTGTTTGCTTCGTTAATACGTACAAATCGAGCATAGAGGGCGATAAGCTTACCGTCATTGAATCAGCTTCAAGACTTATCTCTTGTATCACTTGTTTGTCTTCATTAAAGATTTGAAGCAAGTTTGGATAAACGCCAATAAACTGATTAAAGCGCAACATTGGTATGACGGTTTTAGCGCCCTCAAATCGCTTAATAATGGGCGTGTTAAAGCTAGCTAGCGAATGCTCAAGAAGAAGCGTACCTGATATAAGTTGCGTGTTTGATTGGCCAGGTTGTTGCTGCAAGTTGGGTTGTAAGTTGG
>CAYURD010000003.1:84808-96424 GCA_964446865.1 uncultured Glaciecola sp. | reverse complement strand
AAGTTGGGTTGTAAGTTGGATTGTAAATCGCGCCTTATAATAATCTGTTCTTGCGAACGTGCAAAATGCCAATCGCCTTGAGTATTTGACAAAAACTCAGGCGGTACCTTAAAAGAATTTTGCAGAAACAGCTTTTTATCATTACTTAATATATACAATTCTAGAATATTATTGTTATTAAGCATGACGACATATTGGCGATTATCATCAAATGATTGCAGCAAACCTAAAATTGTTTTATTGCAATTTGGGGCAAAACGTTTGCTTGTATCATTTGACGCGGCAATGGGTGTGACAACAAGCGCACATTCATGCACACTCAGATTAAGCCAATGTCCATCTATTATGATACGGCCGAGGCTGTTATTAATATTCGGTTTTACATTCGAAAACGCGGTTGAATCAGTATTTGACGAATTTTCGCTTAACGAGGGGGATTTTAATAGAGGCGCTGCATTTAATAATATATGCACAATGAGCGCAGCAAAGGTGGCAAGTACTAAAAGGCCAAATCCAGTCACCAGTCGACTAAAAAAATAGTCTTTGCGAAGACGAGCAGACTCGATAGGATTAATTTTGCTTTTCATTTGATGGAATTGGTACTAAATTCATTAAATTATCATCATGATGGGGTAATAAAGCATTATCACATTCACAAATCAACAAAAAGGTATTAAGAATATGCAAGCCATGGTGCTTTCGATAGTAGGAAAAGACAGACCCGGATTAGTCGACGACCTTGCTAGCGCAGTTAAAAGCGCCGAGGGGAATTGGTTACGTAGTAGCTTTTGTCAGCTGTCTGGCCATTTTGCAGGTTTTGTTGAGATCATGCTGAGCAAAGAAAAACAACAAGCGCTCATAGACGCATGCGAACAGCTTTCTAATTTACAAATAACACTTTTAGCTGCGCAAGAAACAATCCACTCTGATTTAAAAGAAGTCTATGTCAAAGTGACCGGTAATGATAGGACGGGCATTGTTAGCGATATTACTAGTGCACTAAATCGTTACCAATTAAACATTCAAGAACTTGATACAAAATGCGAGAGCGCACCAAATTGGGGGAATCTTCTGTTTACTGCCAAAATGCGAGTACACACGCCAAATGACTTTGACGCTCAAAAGCTTGTTGACGCAATAGAAGAAATTGCCGATGACTTAATGGTAGACTTAACGCGCACCTAATTGACTTTCATTAAAGGGTTAAGCACAACATGAGCAATTTGTATTATCCGAAAGAAATTTCTTGGCTGGCGTTTAATGAGAGAGTGTTACAAGAAGCCGAAGACAGTAACACCCCCTTGGTCGAACGAATACGATTTTTAGGTATTTACAGTAACAACCTCGATGAGTTTTATCGCGTGAGAGTGGCGGATGTAAAGCGCTTAATCACCATTAATCAAAACGAAGATGAGATTGAAAAAGCTGATGAATTGGTGCTTCTGCTTAAGCAAATTCAAAAAAAGGTAAAAGGCCTGTCGGCACGTTTTGATAAAATACATCGCCAAATTACCAAAGAGCTACAGCGCTACAACATTTTTTTATTAAATTATACCCAACTTAACGAAGCGCAAACTAAGTGGGTACAAGAATATTTTCGTAATCACGTTTTATTGCATGTCGCGCCTATTCTGCTCGACAACAAAGTCCAACTCATCCAGCGCTTAAACGATAGCTCAGTGTATTTGGATGTCGCCTTATATAGACCCGGCCGCAATACTAAGTATGCAGTGGTTGAAATCCCTACCTCATCAATGAGTCGTTTTGTGGTGCTTCCGCCCGAAAAAACACGCAAAAAGAAACAGATAATATTACTCGATGACATTATCAAACTTTGCGTCCATGAAATATTCAGCGGATTTATCAAGTTTGAAACCGCCGAAGCGTATTCTTTTAAAATAACGCGTGATGCCGAATATTCTATTAATGATGAAATTGACGAAAGCTATGTAGAAAAGATGTCAGAGAGCATGAAGCAGCGTTTGATAGCCGAGCCAGTGCGTATTATTCATGACTATGGTATGCCCGAAGAAATGATATTGGATTTACGCAAGCGCTTACGGATTTCGTCAGTAGACACGATTCAATCAGCGGGTCATTATCGCAATTTTAAAGATTTTATTGGTTTTCCAAATGTTGGCCGCGCTTACTTAGAGCATGCGCCTCTTGCCCGAATTCGAAATAAAACGTTCAGCGAGCATGACACGGTCTTTGATGCGATAAACAAGCAGGATATTCTGCTTTATTACCCTTATCATGACTTTTTACACTTTACCGAATTTGTGCGCCAAGCGGCATTTGACCCCATGGTGAAACATATACGCTTGAACATTTATCGAGTGGCATCAGGTTCGCGCATAATAAGCTCGTTAATTGATGCAGTCGATAATGGTAAAAAAGTCACCGTCGTCGTCGAACTTCGTGCCCGTTTTGATGAAGAAAACAATATTGCATGGTCAAAAAGGATGACGGATGCCGGCATTAAAGTCGTATTAGGCAATCCAAGCGTCAAAATCCATAGTAAATTATGCATCGTGACGCGTGAAGAACGCGGTAAGCTCAAACATTACTCTCATTTTGGTACCGGCAACTTTAACGAAAAAACCGCTAGAATTTACACTGACTTGTCTATTTTTACTTGCCACGAAGAACTTGCCCTTGAGGGTATTGAAGTCTTTGAGATGGTGCAAAACCCCTATCGCAAATATCGCTTTAATCATTTGCAGTTATCACCTATCAATGCGCGCAGTAAAATTCAGTCATTAATTAGACAAGAAATCCAACGCCACACAGAAGGGGAATATGCGCGTATCACCATCAAGGTAAATAATTTGGTCGACCAAGAGCTGATAGATGATCTATATAGAGCGTCGCAAGCAGGCGTTGAAATTAGAATGATCATACGAGGTATGTGCTCGTTGATCCCAGGTGTATCGGGCTTAAGCGAAAATATTAGCATCATTAGTATTGTTGACCGGTTTTTAGAGCACCCAAGGATCATGGTGTTTGAAAACGGAGGCGACGCCAAAGTATATATATCGTCTGCTGACTGGATGACGCGTAATATGGATTACCGAATTGAAGTAGGCTGTCCCATTTATGATGATGAGGCAAAACAAACGATTATTGACCTTCTTGAATTACAGTTTAAAGATACTCTTAAAGCACGAGTGATAGATGCCCAGCAGCAAAACCACTATGTCACTCGCGGCAATCGACGAAAACTACGTTCACAAATAGCCACTCATCAATACTTAAGTAAAAAAGAGGCGCCATAATTGAGTGATTTATATCAAGTTTTTGATGAGAGTCAACAGCGTAAAACAGAGTTATACGCTGCCTTAGATTTAGGCTCAAATAGCTTTCATTTAGTGATTGCCAGAGTGGTCGCCGATGCGATACAGACGGTAAGTAAAGTCAAACAAAAAGTGCGCCTTGCGCAAGGCCTCGACGACAAAAACATCCTATCTCAAGACGCAATAAATCGTGGTGTCGCGGTCCTCGAAAGCATGCGTGACTCAATGGAAGGTGTAGATAAGATGTCGGTCAGAGTCGTGGCGACTCACACCTTACGACGAGCCAAAAACGCTCGCGCTTTTTTAAAGCAAGCACGAAAAGTGTTTCCATTCCCAATTGAAATAATATCGGGTAATGAAGAAGCTCGCTTAATATTTGTTGGCATTGGCAGCAACTCATCATTTAGCGGGGAACGACTCATATTTGATATTGGTGGTGGCTCAACCGAATTTGCTATTGGCAGTGGAATTGACCCAAAAATCACCAAGAGTATTCAAATGGGCTGCGTGAGTTATCAACAGCGCTTTTTTGCCAACGGCGAAATAACTAAAGACGCCACGCGCAAAGCGGTTACCGCTTGTAAAGTTGAGCTGGAATTAGCTGCAGGAAATTTAAACCGCTACAAATGGGAGCAAGCAGTTGCAAGCTCTGGGTCAGCCAAAGCAGTATGCAATGTCATTAATTTAAAAAATTCGCGGGCGCTCGACGCACCAATATCCCATCAAGAACTCATTGATTTATTATCTGACTGTATTAGTTTAGGCCACAGCGAAGCGCTAGTGTTTGAAGGCTTAACCGAAGACCGTCAAGCAGTTTTTGTGGCTGGTTTGTGTATTTTGATTGGTATTTTTCAGTCCTTAAGTGTTCAGCACATGGTATATAGCGACTCTGCCCTTCGCGAGGGCGTACTTTATGAGTTACAACCTAGTCATAGCAGTCAGAATATTCGAGTAAGAACAGCCCAAAGCTTGGCAACACGTTATGATATAGACACCGCTTTTGCACATAAAGTACTTAGTACATGTATGCTTATTTTCAATCATGTTCAGCACGAATGGGCGTTGCATGAGCCACAATTTAGACACCTTGTCGGTTGGGCTGCGTTACTGCATGAAGTTGGACTGCAAATTCATTCGCGCAGCATACAAAAACATTCTAGTTACATATTGCAGTATTCTGAAATGCCAGGATTTAACCAAGAACAACAGCAAACAATCGCGCTTTTGGTGCGCTTTAGCCGAAAAAAAATCAGGCCTGAAGAACTACCAAAAGAGGGAAGCATTGACTCACTTACCCTAAATCGACTGATTGTTATTGTGCGTCTTGGCGTATTGCTCAATATAAATCGCCATCAAGAAGCCCTACCCGAATTTACAATTTCGGTACTTGAACATGATATTAAGCTAGGTTTTGCAAAAGAATGGTTTGAACTATCGCCACTGTTATTGGCCGATATTAGTCGCGAAAACGCCTATTTACAGTCAATCGATAAACACTTAACGATTGCGTAAATAGGCGAGCGACTTTATGTGTAAAACTTTACGTGGCAGACGCCTCATAAATTCCTTGAATAGTGCTATCTAATTCAGCGTTAAACTGTTCATCAGACTGTTGCGCATTTAAGTCTTGCGTGAGTGCACGCGAGAAGCTAGCGATCATACCTTTGTTTTTAGCAAGCTTTTCGTTTGCTAGGTCACGACTATAACCACCCGATAATGCAACGACTTTAAGCACTTTGGGATGCTTAACTAAATCACTGTAAAAATCGTCTTGCTCAGGCAAGGTTAATTTTAACATGACCTGCTGATCATCATCTAATGCATCAAGTTGGGCTAAAATCGCAGCATTGAGTAATGCTTCTGCTTCTGCCTTTTCTTTGCTGTTAATGTCCACTTCAGGCTCAATGATAGGCATTAAGCCAGCAGCCAAAATTTGCTTGCCAATATCGAACTGCTGCTCTACAACCGCATCAACACCAGCTTTGTTAGCCAACTTGATTACCGAGCGCATTTTTGTGCCAAACACATCTTGCGCACTTGCTTTAGCGAGCAAGACTGATAAATCTGGTATGGCCTTCATCACTTGGGCACCATTTTCTTCATCAGCTAAGCCTTTATCCACTTTCAAAAACGGCACTACGTGCTTTTCTTCCCATAAATAACGGGCAGACGACTTACCTTCAACATCTCTGTCTAGGGTATTTTCAAATAAAATCGCGCCGAGCACTCTTTTTCCATCAAATGACGGGCTAGTAACAATACGGGTGCGCATAGCATGAACACAGGCAAACATTTCTTCGTCATTGCTATATTGAGATTCATCAACACCATATAACAATAGCGCCTTAGGGGTACTACCACCACTTTGATCAAGGGCGGCTATAAATCCAACTTCATTTTTAACTTTTTCAAGCATCGCTTGTTGTGCAACTGAAGCCATTACTTACTCCTTTATTTAAACCGTTAGTTTTTCTTTTATATTTTTTGTATCTTAATGGTAGCCACGCGCGAAAAACGCTACCTACACTTAGTCGCGATCTAATATTGCGACTGCAGGTAAAATTTTACCTTCTAAGAACTCCAAAAACGCACCGCCACCAGTCGATATATACGATACTTTATCAGCTATATTATATTTGTCGACTGCTGCGAGTGTGTCGCCTCCGCCAGCAATTGAAAATGCGTCACTTTGTGCGATTGCTTCTGCTATTGCTTTTGTGCCTTGCCCAAACTGATCAAATTCAAAGACGCCAACCGGGCCATTCCATACAATGGTTCCTGCATTTTTCAATATATGGGCAAGTGCTTGTGCTGACTGAGGACCAATGTCAAAAATCATATCATTTTCGTCTAGTTCGCTCACATCTTTTATGACGGCAGGTTCATTCTTATCAAATTGTTGACCGACAACAACATCACTTGGAATAGGAATATCGCCTCCCTTTGATTGGGCTGCTTTAATTAAGGCTTTTGCATCATCGACCAAGTCTAATTCGACTAAAGATTTACCCACTGAATGACCTTGTGCAGCAATAAATGTGTTAGCAATACCACCGCCAACGATAAGCTTATCAACTTTACTTGATAAACTATCCAATACGGTTAACTTAGTGCTAACTTTTGAGCCACCTACAATAGCAACCATGGGGCGAGCAGGATTGTCCAATGCCTTGCCTAAAGCATCTAATTCGCCAGCTAATAACGGACCTGCACACGCTTGTTTAGCATATTTTGCCACGCCATGTGTACTTGCTTGGGCCCTATGTGCGGTACCAAAAGCATCCATCACAAATACGTCGCATAAGCTCGCATAGGCCTTCGCAAGCTCATCATGGTTTGCTTTTTCGCCTTTATTAAAGCGCACATTTTCAAGCAAAGTGACTTCACCGGGCTTAACACTTGTGCCTTCACGTAAATAGTCACTGACTAAGTTAACCTGTTGACCGAGTTTATCAGACAAATAATCGGCAACAGCTTGTAATGAATATTGCGCATCAAGCTCGCCTTCTGTTGGACGCCCTAGATGCGACATTAATAATACGCCAGCATTGGCCTCTAACGCGGCTTTAATGGTGGGTAAGGATGCTCTTAAACGCGCATCAGACGTGATTTTTCCGTCTTCAATTGGGACGTTTAAATCTTGTCGTATCAAGACAGTTTTCTGGCTAATGTCGATTTCGTGCATGGCGCGAATGGGCATAATAGCTTCCTTTTTGTTTTTTTAAGATGAATACCCAATTGAATGCATATGCAAAGAAGTATCTAGCATTCTATTGGCAAAGCCCCATTCGTTATCGCACCACACTAAGGTTTTTACCAAGGTAAGATGGCTAACGCGTGTTTGCGTGCCATCAACGATGCACGAATGAGAATTATGGTTAAAATCGATAGAGACTAATGGCTCTTCGGTATAATCTATAATATTGTCTGGGAAATACTGCCTGGCGTTTTTGAGCGTATTATTAACAACTTGAGTCGTGACAGAATCTCGTAAAGTCACACTTAAATCCATTGCCGTCACGTTAATCGTTGGCACTCTAACGGCAATGGCTTCAAATTTTCCTGAGAACTCGGGTAATATCCGCTCTATGCCGGCGGCAAGTTTGGTATCAACAGGAATAATTGACTGGCTTGCCGCGCGTGTTCGTCTTAAATCAGGGTGATACGCATCAATGACCTGCTGATCGTGCATGCTGGCATGAATAGTTGTGATGGTACCACTCTCAACGCCATGAGCCTTGTGCAGAGCTTGTATGACAGGCACAATGCAATTGGTGGTGCATGACCCATTTGATACAACCGTGTCACTTTGTGTAAGACTTGCGTGATTTACCCCATAAATAATGGTCGCATCCACATCTTGGCTTGCCGGCTGTGAAAATAGTACTTTTTTTGCGCCGTTTTTAATATGAATTAATGCGTCTTCTCGCTGACTATAAACACCGCTGCATTCAAGCACAATATCAACATCATGACGCTGCCAATCTATGTCGATGATTGACTGTTTTTGCGACAAGGCTATTTTTTGATTGTTTATATAAAGAGCGCCATCGTTGATAGAGACGTCTTCATGAAAACGGCCATGGGCAGTATCGTATTTAAGGAGATGTGCGATAGCATGAGGCTCTGCAATCTCATTAATAGCAACCACGCATATGCGGTCAGTGTAATTATTTTCGAATAGGGCGCGAACAATATTGCGCCCTATCCGTCCAAAGCCATTAATGGCAATTTTTAGCAATGACTTGCCTTAATTTACAAAGTTGTCTTTACAATGATTTTACAGCATCTACGACAGCTTGCGTCGTAATACCAAAATGTTCAAATAACTCACCTGCCGGCGCAGACTCACCAAAGGTATCCATCCCTATAACCGCGCCGTCTAAACCTACGTACTTATACCATGAGTCTTTTGCAAGTGCTTCAACCGCTACGCGTTTGGTCACATTTGAAGGCAGTACAGATGCTTTATATTCAGAAGACTGGCGGTCAAATAAATCGGTACAAGGCATCGATACTACGCGTGCGTTTTGTCCATCTTCACTAAGCACCTTAGCCGCTTGCATCGCAAGTTCGACTTCAGAACCTGTGGCAATTAAAATCACATCAGGCGTGTCACCAGTGTCTAATAATACGTATCCACCGCGCTCAACATCCATCAACTGTTGTTGTGTTCTTTCTTGCTGAGGTAAACCTTGGCGAGTAAACACTAAACATGTAGGACCGTCGTTTCTCTCTATTGCCGCTTTCCAAGAAACTGCAGACTCAACTTGGTCGCAAGGACGCCATGTATCTAAGTTTGGCGTTGCACGCAATGCAACAAGCTGCTCAACAGGTTGGTGGGTTGGGCCATCTTCACCTAAACCAATCGAGTCATGCGTGTAAACAAAAATGGCTGGTAATTTCATCAATGCAGCCATACGCACAGCATTTCGTGCATATTCCATAAACATTAAGAAAGTGGCGCCGTATGGTTTAAAGCCACCGTAAAGCGTAATACCATTCATCATGGCTGACATACCAAACTCTCTAACGCCGTAATACAAATAGTTACCGCTGGCATCATCTGCCGATATGCCTTTACTGCTGGTATTAATCGTTAAGTTTGAACCTGCTAAATCAGCCGAACCACCTAGTAGCTCTGGCAATACCGGTGCGTAGGCGTTAAGCGCATTTTGTGATGCTTTACGCGTCGCTACGTTTGCAGGGTTTTGTTGCAAGGCCGAAATGTACTTGCTACAGGTTTTTTCCCATACGTCTGGCAAAGCACCGTTCTTACGACGAATAAACTCCGCGGCAAGTTCAGGATGCGCTTGTTGGTAGTTATTGAACATGTCTTGCCATGCTTTCTCAGCACTTGCGCCTTTGTCTTTCGCATTCCACGCAGCGTATACATCGGCAGGGACTTCAAATGCAGGGTGTTTCCAAGAAAGTGCTTCACGCGCTAGTACAATCTCTTCTTCTCCCAGTGGTGCACCATGCGAGCTTTCTTTGCCTTGTTTATTTGGAGAGCCAAACCCAATCGTTGTTTTGCAACAAATAAGCGTTGGCTTGTCGGTTTCGCTTTGTGCTTTTGCAATAGCGGCAGAGATTTCGCTTGGCTCATGCCCATTAACATCAGCAATCACTTGCCAACCGTAAGCTTCAAAACGTTTAGGTGTATCGTCGCTAAACCAACCCTCTACTTCACCATCAATTGAAATACCATTGTCATCCCATACAGCAATTAACTTACCCAAGCCAAGCGTGCCAGCGAGTGAGCATGCTTCATGAGAAATACCTTCCATCAAACATCCATCACCTAAAAATGCATAGGTAAAATGATCGACAACAGGATAATTTTCTTGGTTGAACTGTGCGGCGAGTACTTTTTCAGCAATGGCCATACCAACGGCATTAGTGACACCTTGTCCTAATGGACCGGTCGTTGTTTCAACACCAGGTGCGTAACCATATTCTGGGTGACCCGGTGTTTTTGAGTGTAACTGCCTGAAATTTTTAAGCTCTTCAATCGGTAAGTCATAGCCACTTAGATGCAAAAGTGAATATAACAACATAGAGCCATGCCCATTTGATAACACAAAACGGTCACGATTCGGCCATTGAGGGTTTTCAGGATTGTGCGAAAGATAGTCGCACCATAAAACTTGTGCAATATCTGCCATGCCCATTGGCGCACCAGGGTGGCCTGATTTGGCTTGTTGAACGGCATCCATACTTAATGCTCTAACGGCATTGGCGAGGTGGCGGCGTGAAGGCATAACAACTCCTAGAAAACGATATGATTAGCGTGTGTTTACATTAAGCGGCTATTGTTACTTACAAAAGACGCTTGTTCAATAATTAAATCTTGTTTTTAGGGTCAGTAAATTAATCGTAACTAATCCACTGCACATTAAATCTCGTAAAGATTCAAAATTAATTATAGACTTTTAGACGTCTAGAAGTAAAGATTGGTAAATGACAAGAAGCAAGCTATAATCACTTTATAAATAGTTGCGAAAACAACTAGTGTTATTCATGCTGCAAAATTTTGTTTTAAATCAATTTAATCAATAATTTAGCATTATCTACGTAAGATGAATTTTTAGGAATTAATATGACCACACATGTATTTACATCAGAATCTGTTTCTGAGGGCCACCCTGATAAAATTGCTGATCAAATTTCAGACGCAGTACTAGATGCTATTTTACGAGAAGATCCAAAAGCACGCGTTGCTTGCGAAACATTTGTAAAAACAGGCATGGTCTTAGTTGGCGGCGAGATTAATACAAGTGCATGGGTTGATATTGAAGAGCTCACGCGCAAAACAGTAAAAGACATCGGTTATGTCCATTCAGATATGGGTTTTGACGGTGAATCGTGCGCAGTATTAAATGCAATAGGCAAGCAGTCACCAGATATTAACCAAGGGGTCGATCGCGCAAGCCCTGAACAACAAGGTGCAGGCGACCAAGGGCTTATGTTCGGTTATGCAAGCGACGAAACTGATGTACTCATGCCCGCGCCCATTACATACGCACATCGTTTGGTGCAAGAGCAAGCTACGCTTCGCAAAAATGGCAAGCTAGACTGGTTGCGTCCAGATGCTAAAAGCCAAGTAACTTTTGTGTACGAAAATAATGTACCAGTAGGTATCGACGCAGTCGTATTGTCAACTCAACACTGTGATAGCATAAGTACCGAGACATTAAGAGAAGCGGTGATGGAAGAAATCATCAAACCTGTCTTACCGGCTAAGTGGCTCAATCAACACACTAAATATCATATCAATCCAACAGGACGCTTCGTCATTGGTGGCCCAATGGGTGATTGTGGTCTAACTGGACGAAAAATTATCGTTGACACCTATGGCGGTATGGCTCGTCATGGTGGCGGCGCATTTTCAGGTAAAGATCCATCAAAGGTCGACAGAAGCGCAGCATATGCAGGTCGTTATGTTGCCAAAAACATTGTTGCTGCAGGGCTTGCCAAGCGCTGTGAAATCCAAATCTCATATGCCATTGGTGTGGTAGAACCTACATCTATTAGCATCGAAACATTTGGCACAAACACGGTAGACGAAAACACCTTAGTTGCTTTGGTAAAAGAGCACTTTGATTTAACGCCATTTGGTCTTATTAAGATGTTAAAGTTAGAGCAGCCAATCTATCAAGAGACCGCAGCTTATGGTCATTTTGGGCGCGAACAGTTTCCATGGGAATCGACAGATAAAGCAGATGCATTAAAACGTGACGCTGGGCTATAATACAAAACAGCCCTAACGTATAACGTTAAAAGATAGCGTGAACGTAGTACGTTAAATGATAGCGTGAAC
>CAYURD010000003.1:0-84708 GCA_964446865.1 uncultured Glaciecola sp. | reverse complement strand
GATAGCGTGAACGTAGTACGTTAAATGATAGCGTGAACCTATTACGTTTTGACCTAATTAACGCAGGAAAGCAAGATGAAAAAATCGATTGTACTCGCTAGCGCGAGTGTATTTTTAATATCACTAATAAGCGCGTGTGCGACATCACCAACTGGTCGAAACCAGATATTGTTATATCCAGAGGCGCAGCTCGAAAATATGGGACAGCAAGCTTTTGCCAGCATGAAGTCCGATAACAAAGTGTCAAGAAAACCTGTCGAAAATAAGCTAATTCAATGTATAGCAGACGAATTACTTGTGCACGTTAATTCATCAGTATTTAACGGTGAATGGGAAATTGTTGTATTTGACGATGATCAAGCAAATGCTTTTGCCCTGCCAGGTGGTAAAATTGGTGTATATACTGGTTTGCTCAATATTGCTGAAAATCAACATCAAGTAGCCGCGGTCATTGGTCACGAAATTGGGCATGTTATTGCACAACATGGCAACGAACGAATGTCTAACACCGCACTTATAGGCATAGGCCAGCAGGCGGTTGGACAGGTATTGGCAGCTAACGAAGTTGCATCTACACCGGCCATCATGCAAGCCTTAGGGTTGGGCTTGCAGTTTGGTGCACTGAAGTACAGCCGTACTCACGAAAGTGAAGCAGATGAAATTGGCTTGAGTTTAATGGCACAAGCAGGCTTTCAGCCAAGTGAATCAGTTGAGCTATGGAAAAACATGGCAGCACAAAGTGGCGGCGCAGGACAACCTGAATTTATGTCGACTCACCCGTCACCTAGCACACGGATTGACAATTTAACGCGTCTGATGCCGTCAGCGACCAAAATATATAACCAAGCGCCTAATAAACCTGATTGCACATAGTTCTGGTTAGTCGGGCATGGCTTGAAATAGCTAGACACAAAAGAAAAAACCGCTGATGTTGCCATCAGCGGTTTTTTTATACATAGACTGAATTAGTCTTGCTTGTGAACGTGAACGTCCATTTGCGGGTAAGGAATTGAAATGCCTTCTTGGTCAAAGCGTAGCTTGACCGCTTCAGTAAAGTCAAACTTTAATCCCCAGAAATCACCTGATGCTGCCCATGGGCGAACAACGAAGTTAACACTGCTATCACCTAGTTCAGAAACAGCAACTTGTGGCGCTGGCTCAGCTAATACACGTGGGTCCGCAGCGACCATTTCTTCTAAGATACTTTTCGCTTTTTTAAGGTCATCATCATAGCCAATACCAAACACCATATCGACACGACGAGTGTCTTTTGCGCTGAAGTTTGTGATGTTACCACCATAAATAGCACCGTTAGGGATGATGATTTCTTTATTATCTGGCGTCACAAACAATGAGGTAAAAATACCAATGCTTTTAACAGTACCAGCAGCACCACCAGCATCTACAAAATCACCTGCTTTGAACGGACGGAATACTAAAAGCATTACGCCGGCAGCAAAGTTTGATAAAGAACCTTGCAAAGATAAACCGATAGCTAAACCAGCGGCAGCTAAAATTGCGGCTAATGACGTTGTATCAACACCTAATTGGTCGAGCGCTGCAATAATAACAAACAGCATTAATACCGCTCTGACAATTGACTTTAAAAAGTCGATGAGCATGTCATCGTACTTCGATTTGGTCATTATTTTGCCAAACACGTTCACTAAAATATTAACGACTATTTTACCAACAATGTATATTACTATCGCCATAGCGATGTTGATACCAAATGGTATAATAAACTCGTCTAAATATTTGCTTGCATCTTCTGTAGTAAGTCCAAACATGGAAACTTTTCCTTTCTTGTATTAGATTTTTGTAAGTTTTGATTTCTTATTTTTATGGCAGCGGTCTAATAAAACACCCGTAGAAAGCGTGCAAAATTAATATGCTACTCTAGCGAGTATATCAGTGTGTTTTTGAAAACTCCTAACAAAATATTTTTATTTCAATGTCTTAGCTGTGGGTAACAAAACAAATTCAGTGTTGCATTTTTGCTACACTTTAGTCTAAAAACGGTCATTTGCTGTACACTTTTAGCAACAAACCTGTTTTGAAGCACAGTTATCACAAAAGTCTCACGATATATTTAGCGCAAATAGAGTGCGTATCTATATGTTTTATATAGATAAAGTAAAATACTTAAAAAATACTTTGATTAAGTGTTACTTATTTGCAACACTATACTCGAGTATTGCATCGAGATGTATACAAAAAAGTTCAATATATTTTCGAATGAAGCCGTCAGTAAGACAGGTTTATTGTTATCGACAAATACCTATGACCGACAGTTTGGAAGTATAAGTTAGGATAAAGTAATGAATATTGATTTAGTTTTAATGTTTGGCGCACTGATACTGTTAGCAATATCAGGATTGTTAGTGTTTTGTTTCACGGAAGCAAAAGGTAAAAATACGCCGCATGCCCGTCGAGCAGCATCTAAAAGTGTAAAAACTGCGACGCTTAAACCTGAACAGTTTAAAAAAGCGGCCTAAAAACTCAGCTTACAAGTTAAAAAACGCTGACTGGCGTTTTAGTATATGATTGCATAGTAGTTAATAAATCAAACAAAAAGCGAGGATGAATGAATCCTCGCTTTTTTTATGCAAAACCCTTGTATATGATATACCTCAATCATTTCTGCCAAAGACTTCCACCATATGCGAATACCTCGTTTTTATATCGACCATAACTTGTCAGTCGATGAGCCGCTTGAAGTACCCACCGAGCTTGCTCATTATATGAGCCATGTATTACGCCTGAAAGTAGGCTCACCAATCGTGCTTTTTAACGGAAATGGTAGTGACTTCCCCAGTGAAATCGTCGATATACACAAACGTAAAGTCAGTATTGTCGTTAATTCTCAGATCAGTATAAATGTAGAATCTAGTCTTCACCTTCATCTGGCTCAAGGCGTATCTAAAGGTGATCGAATGGAAATAGCCCTTCAAAAAGCCGTAGAGCTTGGCGTAACAGAAATAACACCCTTGATCACCGAAAATTGCAATGTAAAGCTTGACGCCCAACGCTGGGAAAAAAAGCGTAGTGGGTGGAAGAAGCTCATTATTAGCGCCTGTGAACAATCTCAGCGCAATATAATACCGACCCTCAACGAGATCACCACAATGCAGCAATGGTTAGGACAAAGCAGTGAACTGTCAAAGATAATCTTATCGCCGGGTGCAAAAATGTATTTATCTAATCTTAGCAAACCTCAAAAAGGATTTAGACTAATAATAGGACCGGAAGGCGGTTTGAGCGACCAAGAGGTATACACTGCAACGGAAACAGGCTACACAGCAGTTAATATTGGCAGTCGCATACTACGCACCGAAACCGCGGCTATTGCAAGCCTTGCTATTTTACAAAGTCATTTTGGCGATATTTAAGGCTTGCTTTTACGCTAAAAACCCACACATTTATAAATATACATACAGCAATTCACATTATGTAAAGAGAGTATATGAGTATAAATCTTGGGATCGTCATGGATCCAATCGATTCTATTAACATCAAAAAAGATACAACTTTTGCCATGATGTTAGAGGCACAAAAACGCAATTACGATATTTATATCATGCAAATTGGTGATTTATATATTGATAATGGTCAACCGCGCGCGACGGTAATAAAGGTGTCGGTAAAAGAAGATCCAAACGATTACTATCAAGTGCTTGAACAGGCTGATATTTGTTTAGGCGACTTGGGGGTTTTATTAATGCGAAAAGACCCTCCTGTCGATGCTCAATTTATTTATGCCACGCATATGTTTTCATTAGCGCAAGCAATGGGAACTTTGGTGGTTAACAATCCACAAGCACTGCGAGATTTTAACGAGAAATTATTCACGTCTTGGTTTAGCGAATACATTCCTCCCACTATGGTGACGAGCAAAAAGGCGCAAATAAAAGCCTTTCATCAGCAGCATAAAGACATTATTGTTAAGCCATTAGACGGTATGGGCGGCACCAGTATCTTCAGAGTAAAAGAAGATGCTGTCAATCTGGGCGTCATAAGCGAAATAATCACCGATAACGAAAGTGTGCACGCTATGGTTCAAGCATACATGCCTGAAATTAAACTTGGTGACAAACGTATTTTGCTAGTTGACGGAGAGGTTATACCATATTGTCTCGCTCGTTTACCCACCGGCACTGAAACACGCGGAAATTTAGCCGCAGGCGGCACTGGCGACCCGCAAGAGGTCTCGCAACAAGATATGGCAGTGGCACAAGCCATAGCAGACGATATGCCCAAACGAGGCATATTATTTGTAGGCTTGGATATGATTGGAAATAAAGTCACTGAAATAAACATCACGAGCCCAACGTGCGTTCGGGAAATAGAAGCGGCCTACCCTATCAACATTTGTGCGAAGCTATTTGATGCTATCGAAAAGCGCTTATAACGACCGAATAAACATTAACAAGCCTAACAGGCAGGAGTAGAGAATGTCAGGCATCCCTACAATATCAAGTCTTAAACATCATTTTTTGATTGCGATGCCAAGCTTGACTGACAAGTATTTTTCTCGGTCGGTAACATATGTGGTTGAGCATTCCGACGAGGGTGCGATGGGCATTGTCATTAATCAACCGTCGACTATGACGATGCGAGAAATAATCAAAATGGCGAATGAAGAGGCAATAATAGCCCCTGACTTTAGCGAAAAAATTGTGGTTTGCGGAGGCCCCGTTCATCCCGATAGAGGTTTTGTTTTGCATTCAAGTCAAGGCGGCTGGAGTTCTTCAATTGAGGTCAACTCTGAAATAATGGTGACAACGTCTAAAGATATTTTGCTTGCCATTGGCGATACCAAAGGGCCCAATAAAGCCTTACTTGCGCTTGGATATGCGGGTTGGGAAGCTGGGCAATTAGAACAAGAAATTCAGGAAAACTCTTGGCTAACGGTAGAAGCCGACGATGATATTTTATTCGATACGCCAATTCACCAAAAATGGCAAGCAGCCGTGAATAAGCTAGGTATAGATGTTTGGCAGCTTACTCAACAGTCTGGCCAGGCTTAAAGGCACGATTACTAATGTCAAAATTAATAGCAGGCTAGAAAATTTGGAAAACAATCCTTACCAACACAATAGCGTGCTGAGCTTTGACTTTGGCACTAAAAGCATCGGCATTGCCATTGGCCAAATAGTCACTGGCACCGCAAGTCCACTGGCCGCTTTGAAAGCCACTGACGGCATTCCTAATTGGCAAGAACTGCAATTGTGCATTAAGCAGTGGCAGCCCGACGCTTTACTTGTAGGCTTACCTTTAAACATGGATGGTAGTGAGCAGGCCTTAACCACGAATGTTAAAAAGTTTGCAGCAAGACTCAAACACAAATATAACTTACCGGTTTTTTTTCAAGACGAACGTTTATCAACCGTTGATGCTAAAGCGCGCCTTTTTGAATTAGGTGGGTATAAAAAGTTGAGTAAAGAGAAGGTCGACAGCGTATCTGCGTGTTTAATTTATGAAAGTTGGTTGATGTCTTAAGTGCTATGAAAACTCTTTACTTGATTGGCATTGCCAACAAATAACAAACTCAGCATCGTTGGTTTCCTTGCATGTTTCGCACGTCCACTCTTCATCACCTAAAGCGGCTAAATCCTGGTCGACTTGCTCAAGCATTTCCTTTGCCTTGTGGCGGTCTTCGTGATTAATTAACCAAATTTCTGGTAAGGCTTCTTGCGGTGGTACTTCACCACTTGCCCCTTGAATAAACTCGTTTTTAACAAAGTTAGCAATATTGGCGTCATCTAGCATCGCTTTTATCAAACGCACTTTAACTTGATTGTAATCGCTGTAAAACTTTTCCATATATATGCCTCTGCGCTTGTTTTAAGGTGACAAGTATCGAATCACAATAACAGTCTACTGCATTTGTATATGGAAAGTATCACTACCTGATGACAAATTCATGTTTTTTGACCATAAAGTTTTTTGCCCACGAAATAATCAGCCAAACCCAAGAATTCCGTCTTTGCTAGTCGTCCATGTCTATCGACACACTCGACAAAGAGCCAAGCGCACTTGCTTCTTCCTGTGAGTCTAGCTTTATCATTAAGCGTAAGTCGTTTGGCGAGTCAGCATGGTGCAGTGCTTGGTCTTTGCTAATCCGATTCTGCTTGTAAAGTTCATACAAGGCCATATCAAAGGTTTGCATACCTTGCTCTTTACCCTTCATCATCGCTTCTTTGAGGCTGCCAATCTCGTTTCTTTGAATCAAATCACTAATTAGCGGCGTATTGAGCAATATTTCAATGGCAGCAACACGGCCATTTCCATCCACTGTAGGCACTAATTGTTGAGCGACAATCGCACGAATATTAAGGCTTAAATCAAAGCGTAATTTAGCATGACTCTCTTTTGGTGCGAGGTGCATAATCCTTTCAATGGCTTGGTTAGCGTTGTTGGCGTGTAGCGTAGCCACACATAAGTGACCAGTGTCGGCAAATGACATTGCATATTCCATCGTTTCCATTGAGCGTATTTCACCAATTAAAATAACATCGGGGGCTTGTCGCAATGAGCTTTTAAGCGCATCGTCAAAAGAAAGGGTATCAATGCCTACCTCGCGCTGAGTTACCACGCAATTTTGATGATCATGGACAAATTCGATTGGGTCTTCGATGGTGAGAATATGACCATGTGAATGCAAATTACGATGTCCAATAAGCGCAGCCAACGAGGTTGATTTACCGGTACCGGTGCCGCCCACAAATAAAACCAAGCCTTTTTTCGACATGATGATGTCTTTTAATATTGTGGGTAGACCTAAGTCCTCTGACTTAGGAATATCGGTCACAATGCGGCGCACTACCATACCAGCTTGATCACGCTGCCAAAATGCGCTGCAACGAAAACGCCCAACGTCATCGCGTGCAATTGCAAAATTACACTCTTTATCTGTATCAAAGGCATCTTGCTGTTTGTCAGTCATCGCTTGATGAACTAAATCTAATGCATCAGTTTCGCTAAGATTGATACTCGTCAACGGGGTGAGTTTACCGTTTATCTTGGCACTCACTGGCATGCCTACCGTCACAAATAAATCTGAAGCATCATGCGCTACCATATCGGCTAAACATTGATCGAGTGTCATCATCTTAAGTTACCTGCTTGTTTATGTTTGTGTTGATGTTCTAATAAGGTGCGGTATCTTCTTAAAAACCAGGTTTTGCTGGCTTATCTATCGATAATGCCGCAGCATCTGTATGCGACACCAAGCCCTGTGCGACCAGCTTTTGTAAACACTGATCCATTGTTTGCATACCATGAGCTTGCCCAGTCTGAATAACAGAATACATTTGCGGAACTTTGTCCTCTCTGATCAAGTTTCGAATGGCGGGGATCCCGACCATAATTTCATGTGCAGCAATTCGACCACCGCCCACTTTTTTCAGCAGTGTCTGTGAAATTACTGCTCTTAAAGATTCTGATAACATCGAGCGGACCATAGACTTTTCTTCCGCAGGAAATACATCAATAATTCTATCAATCGTTTTAGGCGCTGAATTGGTGTGCAAGGTGCCAAATACCAAGTGCCCGGTTTCAGCCGCCGATATGGCTAATCTAATGGTTTCTAAATCACGTAGCTCACCCACCAGAATAACGTCAGGATCTTCACGCAGTGCTGAACGCAGTGCATTACTAAAACTATGTGTATCGCGGTGCACCTCACGCTGATTGAGAACACTTAACTTGTTTTGATGCACAAATTCTATCGGGTCTTCGATGGTGAGAATATGCTCACGCTGATTAGAGTTTATATGGTCGACCATCGCCGCTAGTGTGGTCGATTTACCTGAACCAGTAGCTCCGGTGACCAGCACGATACCGGTGGGTTGATCAATGATTTGTTTGAATATGTCGGGGGCACCAAGCTGATCTAAGGTGAGTATATCACTGGGGATCGTCCTCAACACTGCCGCGGCGCCTCTGTTTTGAGAAAAAGCATTGACCCTGAAACGTGACAAGCCTTCAATTTCAAACGAAAAATCTACTTCTAAGTTTTCTTCGTATTCTTTACGTTGCTTGTCATTCATAATGTCGTAAACAAGGGCATGAACGGTTTTATGGTCAAGCTCAGGTACATTTAGTCGACGCATTTCACCGTCTACCCGTATAATGGGTGGCAAACCAGCACTTAAATGCAAGTCTGATGCTTTATTTTGCACGCTAAAGGCCAATAATTCGTTAATATCCAAGGTATTTACTCCAGTAAAAATTTGCCATCACACTATTTAGGGCGATAAATATGACGCTACCGTCAACCAAAACAGCAAGCAGTATCACCGACAACTTGCTTGCCATTAACCGCAAAATTGCGCATGCCGCTAGCACTAATGGCCGTGCCGCAAACTCTATTAAATTGCTTGCGGTAAGTAAAACCAAACCCGTATCAGATATCATCACTGCGTATCAAAGCGGACACCGGCATTTTGGCGAAAACTACGTGCAAGAAGCGGTCGAAAAAATCATACAGATGTCTGACTATCAAGACATCCTTTGGCACTTTATCGGCCCATTGCAATCAAACAAAAGTAAATTTATTGCTGAACATTTTGATTGGATGCATTCTCTTGACCGTTTAAAAATTGCAAAACGCCTTAATGAACAGCGTAGCGTGCATCAAGTGCCCTTAAATGTATGCGTTCAAGTAAATATTGACGACGAAGACGCGAAAGCCGGCATTGCGCCAAATGAGGTCATCAGCTTTGTTGAACAGCTTCAAGCCTTGCCTCGAGTAAAGTGCCGAGGCCTTATGACCATTCCTCAGGCAAAGGTCAGTGAAGCGCAGCGTAAGTCGAGTTTTGCAAAAATGCGTGACTTGTTTGACGATTGCGCTCAAAAATTCGACGATTTTGATACATTATCGATGGGAATGAGCGATGACCTTGATATTGCGATAGAATATGGGTCAAGTTTTGTGCGCGTTGGCACCGCTATTTTTGGAAAGCGCTAACACTTACATACGTGTTTACCCTAAGCATTTAACAAAACGTAAACAGGAGATGTTTTGAAAAAGACAGCAGTTCCCATTAACAGCAACACAAAAATTAGCTTTATTGGCGCTGGCAATATGAGCCGCGCGATAATAAGTGGTTTAGTCGCAACAGGATTTGAGCCGTCAAACATTATGGCGAGCAACCCAAGCGAGCCCAAATTATTATCACTGCAAAATGACTTTGGCATCAATACTAGTCAGTTAAACCAAGAAGCCATCGATTTTGCAGATATTGTCATGCTGGCTGTCAAGCCGCAGCTGATGCAAGAAGTATGTAAAGACTTTATTGTCACCAAGCCAAACATCCTATTTGTATCAATCGCAGCTGGTTTAACGGTGTCGCGATTACGAGACTTTTTACCAAAGGTGCTGCATAGCCGCCCGCTTACAAGCCACCAAAACACGCCATTGGCATACACAGCCAATATCGTGCGAGTCATGCCAAACACACCTTCAGCAATTGGTTTGGGCATGTCGGGCATATACGCTCAGGACTCAGTCAGTAGTGAACACGTAGGTATGGTTGAAGCAATCATGCAAAGCGTCGGTAAAACATTGGTGGTCAAAAACGAAGATGACATTAACACCGTAATAGCAGCCGCAGGCTCGAGTCCGGCGTACTTTTTTTTAATTGCACAAGCGATGCAAAAGTGTGCCACCGACATGGGCTTAAACAAACAAGACGCGCGTTTACTTGTTGAACAAGCCATGCTTGGAAGTGCGCGCTTAATGCAAGATAACCCCAACCTCGAACTATCTGAACTTCGTCGTCAGGTTACGTCTAAAGGTGGGACAACAGCAAAAGCAGTAGAAAGTTTACAACAAGCCGATATAGACAATATGTTTGCAAACGCGATGCAAGCGGCAGTGGCCAGAGCGCAGCAAATGGCTTTAGATTTTTAATAGGAAAACAACAAAATGCAACCTTTAATAGCCCTGATCATGTCCATTTTTAATATTTATATTATGGTGATCGTTTTGCGCCTTTGGCTACAGTTAAACCGCGCAGATTTTTACAATCCCTTTAGCCAATTTACCGTAAAAGTTACCCAGCCTATCATTGGCCCGTTGCGACGAGTTATTCCCTCAATTGGTGCACTTGATACTGCCACACTTGTATTCGCCATTGTGGTGTCTTTTGCTAAAGTCCTTGTCTATATTGCAATGACGGCGGGCGGCATTCCAAGTGATATTCTAAGTGCTTTAATAATATCGGTGCTTAGTTTGGTCAACCAAATTATGTGGTTAGTGTTTTTTGTTGTTGTGATTAGAGCATTACTTAGCTGGTTCAGCCAAGGTAGCAACCCAATAGAGCTGGTGATGCAACAACTCACTGACCCGCTACTGCGCCCAGTTCGTCGGCTAATTCCACCTATTGGCGGACTTGATTTATCTGTATTGGTTTTTTTACTCGCTTTTCAATTTATCATTCGTTTATATGAGTCCTTCTTTGGTCCTTTTGTATAAACTACTTCGTACATCAAGCGTATATTTTGCAAATATTTAGCGGGGATAATGATGACGGCAATCGCGCAAAGTCAAACAAATGAAGTTAGCACACAAAAAACACAGCCATTGATGAAAATAATAAGCCTAGCGTCAATGGCATTCGCTTTGCTCTTGGTATCTTTTTGTTCTCAAAGCGAAATCAAAAAGACCTTGGGTGATTGGGATGTGCATTACATTGCCTTCACCACGACGTTTTTAAGCCCTGATATTGCGCGTAAAAACAATATTGTGCGCAGTGGCAAAAACGCGCTTGTGAATATTTCAGTATTAGACAGTCGCAGTCAAAAAGCGCAAGAAGTTGAGATGTCAGGTACAGCCCGAAATTTACTTGGCACAACGAAAACGCTTACCTTCAAGAAAGTAACTGAAGGTGACGCCATTTATTATTTGGCGACCGTGCCATTTAGTCATAAAGAAGTTTTGCGTTTTGATATCAACATTGAGCAAGGCAAAACGTCTCAAAATTTGAAATTTCAACAAACGATGTATGTAGAAGAATAAGCGACATAAACATATATTGAGTGTTATGAAAGAGACGACTTAAACCTGCTCAGGACGTGTAAATACTAACTCAGTTTCGCTTGACGCACTTTCGTCGATAGCGTAGCCATTCACATTAAAACGCTTTAGCGCCTTTACCGAACTCACACTATGCTCCACAATATAGCGTGCCATCAGACCTCGTGCTTTTTTGGCAAAAAAGCTAATCACTTTATATTTACCATTTTTTTCATCTTTAAATACAGGCGTAATTACTGTCGCATCGAGGCTTTTTGGCTTAATGGATGAAAAGTATTCATTTGACGCTAAATTAACGAGAATATTATCACCTTGCTCTTTTAGGGCCTTGTTCACTTCTTCGGTAATCGTATTTTGCCAATATTGATATAAGGAATTGTGCTCGCCCACCGTTAATTTTGTGCCCATTTCTAATCGGTAAGCTTGCATTAAATCGAGCGGTTTCAATAAGCCATATAAACCAGACAATATACGAAGATGTTTTTGAGAGTATTCGACTTGTGACGCATTTAAACTCGACGCATCTAAGCCCGTATAGACGTCTCCGTTAAATGCATACATTGCCGGTCGTGCATTTTGCTGAGTAAACGGAAACTCAAAACTTGAAAAACGCTCCGCATTTAAGATGGCTAATTTGTCGCTGATTTTCATCATAGAGCTTAAATCGGCTGGGCTTAGCTTCTTACAGGTTTTTACAAGCTCTTTTACATTTGGCATAAGTGCTGGTTCTGAAACATCCAGGTTATCAATAAATTCTGGTAAAGGTGATGAATAATCCAGGTTTTTGGCGGGTGACACAACGACTAACATATTTTGTCCTCAAAAATTATTACCATTAGCATAAACCAAAAGCATTATTAAATATCATAACGGTATTTATTTTTATGCTCTGTATCGGCTTTTCTCTGGTCATTTGCGCGATATACTTGATATGATGATGTTTTGGTGAAATTCAATACAAGCGAGTTATAAATACATGTCGAATCAATTAGAATCTTTACGTAAAATTACAACCGTTGTTGCCGACACGGGCGATATAGAAGCAATAAAAAAATATACACCTGTTGATGCTACTACCAATCCCTCACTACTTTTAAAAGCGGCTTCTTTACCTCAGTATGCTGATCTTATTGCTCAGTCACTTAGCTTTGCTAAGCAGCAAAGTAACGAACTAGACCAGCAATTGTTAGCCGCAGGCGATAAATTATCGGTACTCATTGGTAAAGAAATATTGAGCGTTATTCCAGGACGCATTTCGACCGAGGTAGACGCTCGTTTATCTTTTGACACCAATGCTACTATCGCAAAAGCGCATCAACTAATCGATATGTACAAAGAAGCTGGCATCGATAAGTCTCGTATACTCATCAAAATAGCGTCAACGTGGGAAGGCATAAAAGCCGCTGAAGCACTTGAAAAAGAAGGCATTAACTGTAATTTAACGCTGCTTTTTAGTTTCGCACAAGCGCGCGCTTGCGCAGAAGCTGGCGTGTTTCTAATATCTCCGTTTGTGGGTCGAATATTAGATTGGTACAAAGCAAATACAGATGAAAATGATTATTCAGGAGCAAACGATCCTGGCGTAATTTCCGTAACCAGTATTTATGACTATTATAAACAGCATGGTTACAACACTGTTGTAATGGGTGCCAGTTTTAGAAACACTGGCGAGATCATTGAACTTGCTGGCTGCGATCGTTTAACAATTAGCCCGCAATTATTAGATGAACTAGCAAATACGCCTGGCTCACTTGAGACTAAATTAGTCGATAACGGCGCCAGCACTAGCGCTCCAGAAGCCTTAAGTGAAGAAGCATTTCGTTGGGATATGAACCAAGATGCCATGGCAACAGAAAAACTTAGCGAAGGCATTCGTAATTTTGCTGCAGACCAAGTCAAACTTGAGAAATTGTTAGCCGCTCAGCTAAGCTAAGCTAATCTGCACTAAGCGCTCACTATTAACTTTTAACGTTAAGGGAAACAAATGAAAAAACTAAAGCAGTCTGAAGCTTGGGTCAATTTAGAGCATCATGCACCTTTGGTAAAACGCTACCACATGCGCGATATGTTTGAAGCCGATCCAAAGCGTGCTGAAACATATTCACTTGAAGCTGCAGGCTTGTTTTTAGATTATTCAAAAAATAGATTTACGCCCGAAGTGTTAAACAGTCTTTTTGAACTGGCAAGCGAACGCAATTTACACAATAAAATCGCAGCAATGTTCGGCGGTGAGAAAATAAACACCACAGAACAACGGGCAGTGCTGCATACCGCGCTTCGTAACTTCTCGGGAAAACCAGTCATGGTTGACGGTGAAGATGTCATGCCATCTGTCATGTCGACGCTAGCTAAGGTAAAGTCATTCACTAATGCCATTCATGAGAAAACGCATCTTGGATATACTGACAAGCCTATTACAAAAGTAGTAAGCATAGGCATTGGTGGCTCATTTTTAGGGCCTAAAATCGTCACTGAAGCACTTAAACCTTACCGAGCCACTAACATTGAGGTCGTGTTTGTTGCTAACGTTGATGGTTGCCATATTGCCGACGTATTGAGCGAATGCGATATTGAGCAAACCTTGTTTGTGATGTCGTCAAAGTCATTCACTACACAAGAGACCTTGCAAAATACACTTAGTGCTAAAGCGTGGTTTTTAGCCAACGGTGGTAAACAGGCAGATATCGCCAAACACTTTGTCGCGGTGTCATCAAACGTTGATGCCGCTGTCAAATTTGGTATGGATAAGAATAACGTTTTTCCAATGGCTGACTGGGTCGGTGGTCGATACTCATTGTGGTCTGCTATTGGTCTTCCAATCAGCTTAGCCTTGGGATATGAGCATTTTGAATCTTTACTCAAAGGCGCATTTAAAATGGATACCCATTTCCAAGAAGCTCCCTTTGAGCAAAATATGCCTGTTATTCTCGCTATGCTAGGTATTTGGTATCGTAATTTCATGGGCGCACAGTCTCACGCACTATTACCTTATTATCATTATTTGCGCGGCTTCCCCGCCTACGTACAACAGCTAGATATGGAAAGTAATGGTAAAACAACCACCATTGGCGGTCGAACGGTAGATCACGGCACTGGCCCTATTATATGGGGCAGTGAAGGAAGTAACGGACAGCATTCGTTTTATCAGCTGATTCACCAAAGTAATTTGCCGGTGCCGGCTGACTTTATGTTCCCGATTAAAGTCCCCTCTCTCAATAACCAAGAGACGGATAAACAAGAACAGGTCACCCATCATCAAATGTTAGCCTCAAACTGCTTTGGGCAAACACAAGCGCTGATGGAAGGTAAGAACTTTGAACAGTGCTACAATGACTTAGCTGACACTGAGCTAAGCGACGAAGAAAAACAAGTCTTAGCAGCACACAAAACAATGCCAGGTAACAATCCTAGCAACACCATCATTTTTGATGAACTTAATCCAGAGAGCTTAGGTGCCTTAATTGCACTTTATGAGCATAAAGTGCTCGTTCAAGGCAGCATTTGGGATATTAATTCATTCGATCAGTGGGGTGTTGAACTAGGTAAAGTGCTCGGGAATCAAGTGCTAGACATGATACAAGGCAATCTTCCTCTCGACCAAGCAGACTGTTCGACACAAGCCTTGATAAAGCGCTTTACGCGTTAACACCTTGCTTCACAGACATCTGACCTCTTAGCACAGTTAACACTGTGCCTTTTTCTATGTGGCTGTAAAATATAGACTTATAGACATATACGAATAACCCTATAAAATCTCGTTAACAAAATATTAACTTTTTATGTTTTATTTTTACCTGCTCTGTGGTACAACTATTTACGAAGACGTGGCAACGATAACTTACTAAAAACTCTACTTTAGTATAACGCCGCTCTTCGTTACTCGTAGTAGCAATATAGGGAGCACGTCGTGGAATCAGTAGAATTTTTAAATTCAGTAGAAAGTGAAAGCCGCAACAAAAAAACCAAAAGCAAAAAAAGAAAATGGCGCGAAATAGAAGCCATCAAAGAACGCTATCGTCTTAAACAAGAATTGTGTGATATGGACGTAGGGCTCGAAGCAGAGCTTGAAGGCGTTCGATAACACCTATCAAACACATACATACATTTACAACTAGCAGATATATAAAACAGCTAAAGTAGACATAGAACTAGTCGACCTGCCAATCGATTGGTTCCTTTTTCAGTTCTATCAGTAATGTGTTTGTCTGACTAAAGTGTTTACATCCCAAAAATCCTCTATGAGCCGATAATGGCGATGGGTGTACACTTGTTAATATGTGATGTTTTTGGTGATCAATCAGCTTTGCTTTTTTCTGAGCAGGCGCACCCCATAACAAAAATACCACATTATCCATATGCTCACTGATTTGCGTGATCACTTTATCTGTGAATGTTTCCCAGCCCTGCCCTTTATGAGAATGCGCGTGTCCTTGCTCTACCGTCATCACGGTATTGAGCAGTAACACGCCTTGTTTGGCCCAATGACTTAAATTGCCATGCTTTGGCATGGTGAAGCCGTCAATATCTTCGCAAAGTTCTTTATATATATTGCGCAAAGATGGCGGCACTTTCACATCGTCTAAGACTGAAAAGCATAAACCATGCGCTTGCCCTGCTCCGTGATATGGATCTTGCCCTAATATCACTACTTTTACATGATGAGCTGGGGTTAAGGTAAAGGCATTAAATACGTCTTTCGCCGGTGGAAATACCGAAATGCCCTCATTGCGCCGTGTCTTTATGTAATTAAGCAAGGCAATAAAGTAGGGTTTTTCTTTTTCTGGGCCCAGTAAACCTTCCCAAGTATTAACAGTATTAGACACAGCACATCACCAAGTTTATCTACATGTTCTCGCCAAGGTTTACATTGACATTCAAATTAGTGGCGTAAACCTTGACTGCTTGAATTTACTTAAGCAGCGAAAACATATGGGCTTTTAGGGCATCGTAATTATTTTCAACATCCACTGAAAAGGCAGGTTTAGCAGAACTATCAACAAGCGCTTGTGGTAACGACAAAGGTTGACCTAAAACATTCTCAACCGTTTCTCTAAATTTTGCAGGATGCGCGGTGCCCAAAAATATCCCGACTTCATCAGCGTTTAAGTCTTTTTCTAAACACCGATAACTAATAGCCGCATGAGGCTCAGATATATAACCTAAACTCGCTAACTGACGCATAGCGACCTGAGTATATTGTTCGTCGACTGCTTCGCCTTGTAACAGCTCTGATTTGAAAAGACCTTTATCGACCAACGCTTGAATGCGCGGCCAGTTGTTTGGTTGACTCACGTCCATCGCATTCGACATTGTGGCAACGGTTGCATTAGGCTCCCATTTGCCCGTACGTAAGTAACGTGGCACGGTATCATTGCTATTAGTAGCCGCAATAAAGCGCTTAATTGGTAAGCCTAGTAATTTTGCTAAAATACCCGCCGTTAAGTTACCAAAATTTCCACTGGGCACAGAAAACACCGCTTTGTCACGCTTATCGCTTGGCAATTGTGAAATCGCCTCAAAGTAATAGCAAATTTGTGCCATTAAACGGCTAATGTTAATTGAGTTGGCTGAATTTAAGTGCAAACCTTCGCGCACCTCAACATCGTCAAAAGCTGTTTTTACGAGTTGCTGACACGCGTCAAAATCAGCCTCAATCGCCACAGTATGAATGTTGCCGCCTAGCGTCGTGAATAACTTTTCTTGTAGCGGGCTAATTTTTCCTTTTGGAAATAAAATAACCACCTGAATATTATCTATACCGTGAAACGCATGGGCAACGGCGGCTCCCGTATCACCTGATGTAGCGGTAAGTATCGTGACTGGCTCACCATTACTAATGTGAGCGAGGCACTGCGCCATAAACCGGCCGCCAAAGTCTTTAAACGCTAGCGTTGGTCCGTGAAATAATTCAAGGCTATAAATGTTATCAGTAACAGGCACAAGTGGTGCTTCAAATGTAAAAGCCTCGTTGACAAATTCTGCGATTTTGTTTGCTGGTAATTCGTCGCCAATTAAATGCGTTAAAATTTGAATGCTTCGTTGGGTAAGTGGCAACGCTAGAAGCGCATCGATGTCATCAAGCGGCGCAATATCTTCTAAAAAATATAAGCCTTGATGTTTGCCTAAACCGCGTTTGACAGCTTCACTAAAACTGGCAGTGTCATTTTTATCTTTTAAATTAACTAATTCCACGAAAAACTATTTTCCTTATTTCTGTGCTCAGCTGAAATTACGGCAAATTTCGCCGCAATTGCGCCCGAATTTTATTTTCAGGCAATAACGCGTGTGCCAGCCGTATCTATTTTACAAACATGACTAAAGCCATCTTCATTTTGAATGTAATGCTGTTCAAGCCAATTTTGTATGGCATGGGCATCAGCTATATTTTCAGTCACTGCAAATACTGTCGGACCAGAGCCCGATATACCAAAACTAAGCGCGTTGTGCTGGGCAGAATACGCTCGAGCTTCATCAAACTTTGGTAACAACACCTTTCGATGTTGTTCTGCAATGACATCTTTCATTACTTTTGCAGCTAATTCACGATTGCCGCTGTGTAAGCTATGCACAAATACTGCCAACTGTCGGCCAAATGTGAGCGTGTCACTCAATTCATATTCAGTGGGTAACAATGCTCTTGCTTTAGCCGTTGAGACAGATAAGCCCGAATAGCAGCTAACCCAATACCAATCTTTAAACACGGGGAGTTGTATGGCAATAGGTGAGCTTTCGCCGCTCATGAGGGTCATGCCACCAATGTAGCTTGGCGCCACATTATCGTAGTGAATACTACCACTTATTTGCCCCTCAAGCTCACCCATCATCAGCAATAACTCATCCACATCAAAAGGGGCCTTGCCATCACGTTTTTCACAATGGGCATTTAGGGCATAAAAAGCCGCCACAATTGAGCTAGCACTTGAGCCTAAACCGCTTCCTATTGGCAAGTTTTTATGCAAATGCAATGCAACACAAAGCGGTGGTAATTGTTTTTTAATCAGTGCCTCTTGATAATAATCGTAGCACTTAGTGACTATGTTTTGACTCGCACTTGGCGGCAATTTATGTGCAAAGCGGCCATCTTGGCTGAAGCTAAAATTCGCTGAATCGTTCACTTCTACCCAATCACCTAATAATGTTCCGTCAACTGGCGCAAGCGCAGCCCCTAACACATCAAAGCCAAGGCTAACGTTACCAATTGAAGCGGGTGCAAAAGCACGCGTTGTCTCACTCATTTACTGAAATTCCATTTGAATCGGCATGGTGCGCAATATATCAGCAAACACACCGGCAGCAGTTACTGTGGCACCTGCGCCATAACCTCTTATAACATAAGGAATAGGTGAATAGTATTTACTGTGAATAGCCAATGCGTTTTCACCATCTTTAACCGCCGCAAGCGGGTGAGATGTGCCCACCGACTGAATACTTACCTTGCAATTTCCTTCGCTTATCGAACCTACGTAGCGCAGTACTTCCCCTTTTTCTTTCGCAGCATGCGCCAGTTCACCAATATGCTGGTTAAGTTTAGGTAAGTTCTCCATAAACGCGTCTACATCGCCTGTGGCATCAAACCACTCGGGCAATACTGATTCAACATCGATGTCAGAAAGCTCCAGACTCAGGCCCGACTCACGCGCCATAATAAGCAGCTTTCGGGCGACATCCATGCCACTTAAATCATCGCGTGGGTCAGGTTCGGTAAATCCGTTGGTTTTAGCAATAGCGGTAGCCTCGGCGATACTTAAGCCTTCATCAAGTTTACCAAAAACATAAGAAAGAGAGCCCGATAGTATACCTTCAAACTTCTCAAGCCTATCGCCGGCGATCACAAGCTTTTGCAAATTATCGATAACGGGTAAACCGGCACCCACGGTCGTCTCATATAAATATTGGCGATTGTGCTGCTGCGCCGTCTTTTTAAGTGTTAAGTAATCGGCATAATCACCAGTATTCGCTTTTTTGTTTGGAGTAACCACATGAAAGCCTGCCTTCATCATATAGACATACAAGCTGGCAATCTTTTTATTACTGGTACAATCAATCACTACTGGGTTGGTCAAGCTATTGTCACTAACAAATTTAGCTAGCCTATCAACGCTAAAGCTTGCACTTTCTTGCTTAAGCTTAGCAATCGCATCTTCTGATAAATCGATACCTGCATTGTCTAATAAACAACGCTTTGAATCAGCAATACCATAAATATTTAACTGTATATTTCGGCTAAGCAAAGCTTCTTGTTGCGCACCTATTTGACTTAGCAGCTCTTTGCCAACAGTACCAACACCGATTAAAAACGCGTCGATGCTGATCATTTGTGTAAAAAAGTTTTGATGAATAACTTTGACTGCTTTTTTCGCTTTGCTGTTTTCAATGACCGTCGAAATTGAGCGTTCAGAAGAGCCTTGTGCTATTGCCACGTTATTGACGCGTGCCTGCGCGAGCGCTTTAAAAAACTTGGCGGCCAGTCCATTAGATTGGCGCATGCCATCACCAACAAGAGTAACAATGGCTAAGTCTTCACGCACTTCTATGGGCTCGAGCAAATGATTACTTAATTCAAGGGCAAAGCTCTCTTCAAGTAACTCTTTGGCTCTTGGCGCATCTTTATGAGCAATACAAAAACTGATGCTGTATTCAGACGAACTCTGCGTAATCAAACTAATTGATATATTACCTTTTGATATGACATCAAATATGCGACTCGCCATGCCCACCATCCCTTTCATGCCCGGGCCTGAAATATTAAACATAGCAATATCTTCAAGATGTGAAATCCCTTTGACGCTAGTCCATTTTTCACTGGCTTCGTGACTAATTAAGGTGCCCGGGGCTGATGGGTTGAGCGTATTTCTGATTAAACATGGGATGCCAAATTGTGCAATGGGTCCTATCGTTTTTGGATGAAGTACTTTGGCGCCAAAGTAAGATAGCTCCATGGCTTCTTGATAGGTCAATTTATCGAGCAATACCGCGCCATTGACTTGGTTAGGGTCAGCATTATAAACCCCGTCCACATCTGTCCAAATTTCGCAGCAACTCGCGTTAATACACGCGGCTAAAATGGCCGCAGAATAGTCTGAGCCATTCCGGCCTAAGGTGACTTTTTCGCCAAGCTCATTAGCGGCAACAAACCCTGGCATCACAAGAAATTGACTGCCGTCGTCAGGAATATCAGAAAATCGTGCGCGACTATCAGATAATAAAGCAAGGCTGTCTAAATAATCACCTTCGGCGACAATATGATCGACCGGGTCAATAATAAGGTTGCTAATATTGTTAGCACTTAAGATAGCACTAAATATTCGCACCGATACATATTCGCCCATGCTCAAGATGCTAGCAGTGACTTGGTCTGGGCAGGTTCTTAATAACTTAATACCGCTTAATTGCTGTTCTAACAGCTCTAAGCGTTCGCTGATATAGTCTTTTATGCTCAGGTAATCAAAGCCTATTACACTTTCATTAAGCTCGGCAGCAATGGCATGCAAGGTCATATGAAGCTTAGCGAGTAACTCACCAAAATCCTTACCTTGCTGTGCTTGTTCGCACAATAACGACAAGGCGTTTGTGACACCTTTTGGCGCTGAAAGCACGACCGCGGCGCCCTTGCAGTCATCACTTTTATGCGTGTTAGCGCTAATTTCATAAACTTTCAAATAGCGCGTTGCATCTGCTAACGATGACCCACCAAACTTTAATACTTTCATCGACTTTTGCCCTTACCCATTTTAATGCTAATTTGTCGCGCCGTGTTTTCTCGCGTCTGAAGTTTTACCAAATCAAAATACAAAAAAGCCCGCATTATGCGGGCTTTCGTTAACTAAAAATTGACACTAGCTAACGACCGCCCTCTGTAGAGGTGGTAATAATCATCATTCGCATCGCAATAGATGCAGTTGTGATAGTTATCATGTCGTTAGTTCTTATATTAGTTTTTATATTTGTTTTCATGACTTCAATTTGCCGTATAGACGTCTATATGTCAATAGATAATTTGGGCTAATTGGTGATTAATGCGCGATTTAGCGCCAACAAACGAAACAATTCTTATCCCATATGCACTAATACTGTATACTTTACGTGGTTTAAATTTACTCACGCGAACTTATGTCACTAGAAGAAGCATCAAAAAAAGATTCAATTAATCCATTCCTCAACAGCGTATTTAGACGACTGCGCTTTGCTTTGTCATTAGATGACATTGCCACTATCGCTATTTTCAAGCTTGTAGATTATGAAATGGAAGCAGCGTATCTTCACAGTATTATGAAGCATGAAAATGATGACGGTTTTTTGCCAATGAGAGACAAAATCTTAGCGCTATTTTTAGATGCCTTAATCATCAAAAAACGGGGTAAGCAGGAAGGTCCTAATGCGAGAAAACCAGAAGTTTTGGGTCCTAAGCAACGCATATCAAATAACGAAATATTGAGAAAAATAAAAATAGCCATGAGTTATCGCGACGATGACATGATGCAGATTTTACGCCTTGCTCAGTTTAATGTGAGTAAAGGTGAATTATCAGCACTGTTTAGACGTACCGACCATCGCAGCTATAAAGTCTGCGGTGACCAACTACTTCGGAATTTTTTGCAAGGCATGGTCAAAAAATATAGGCCTGATGCAAAACAAACAAAGCATTCTTAATCGCTAGCTTCTGCGCAGAATGCGCGCACAACATGCGCTCAATAAGCCCAGCTTTAGACTATTCTCATCTAGCCGATAATAAACCAAGGTTCACTTGGTAAAAGAAACAAGTTTGTGAGTAACAGCAATAGAATTCGAGTCGCGCTCATCCAAAAAGCCTCGCTACTTCTTTTCGGTGGCACTTTGGCAGGCGCGATTGTGGTAAATTTGCTCCCCAATCAACCTTGGCAACTCGGTGCGTGGAGTCTTGTCAATATTGGTATTGCGATTGTCATGGTTGCACTGGCCTATAAACAGGCATCCTATCCATATAACGGTCATATTTTAGCTGCGCTTTGCATGTATGCCGTGTTTACACCCTGCGTGCTATCGGGTGGCGTTAATTCGCAATTTTCAGTACTCATTCCAATATTACCCATTATTTTCTTTTTAGTTATTAATCAAAAAACGGCGTGGATCATAGCCGGCGGTTCAATTACTGCGATTATTCTGATGGGTATTGGAGATTTAACATCACTAGACTTAACGGGTGCAACCCACGAACCTTTTCAACGCGTTTCTCATATGGTTTGGTTAATTATTGCGACGATTGTTTCTTTTAGCTTTAGTTTAATTTACGCATCTACGAACACCAGTTTGAACAAAAAAATTAAATCTCAGGCATACAACGACGTACTGACCGGCATCTCAAATAAAAGAAGTATTCTCAAATTTGCAGAAACCTCGCTTTTTTCATTAAACAAAGAGACCGACGATAACGAACAAAAAGTATTGTCTATACTTGCTATCGATGTTGATAACTTAGCATCTATAAATAAAACCTATGGACAAGATATTGGTGACGAATGTTTGCAAAAGATAGCACGGACCTTACGTAAATCTATTCGCGAAGATTCAGACAGCATTGGCCGCTATGAAGGCGGAAAATTCATCATTTGCCTCTTAACAGAAACGCACAAACAAGCCGAAAGTGTTGCTCAAAAACTATGTTCAGCGGTTAGCCAAATTAAGCATAAAAGAATGGGGCAATCGTCATTCTCCAGCACAGTATCAATTGGCCTAATGAGCGTGGCCTCATCGGCAGGAATAGATGTGAATAGTATTATCGCCCTTGCCGACCAAGCTCTACTGCGCGCTAAACAAAGCGGACGCAGTAAAGTGGTAACCTTCAATGAGATACGAAAAACGCAAACATAATCGACTTAGCTTAAGGCTGTATTCTTAGCTTTATTCTGGTGTTGGTTCTTCTTTTGCTGGTTCTTCTTTTGAAGGCTTAAGCGTTGCAAACACTTTATTATCTGTTTGCAAATATTGTTTCGCCGCCGCCTTCAGCATATCCAAATCGATACTGTTAATTAATGATTCATATTCGCCAATAGGTAGCGGAGTAAAAGGCGTGTAATGATTTCCCATATATCCCATCCAAAAACCATTTTCTTTCAAGCGCTTTTCACGGTTAGTTAAGCGTTCCGTTTTAAAGTTCTCTAGTGACTGCGAGTCAATATCACCTTCAATAAATTGTGCAAAAATGGCATTTACTTCTTTATATAATTCGTCGATTCGCTGCGGATCGCAGGTAAAACTAACCGTAAGGCTATAGTCCTGATATGGCCAACGACTTAGCCTTGTATTTAGACCAACTGAATACACTGCGCCTAACTCTTCACGCAAGCGCAAACGTAGCTGTTTTTCTAAACTGCTTCTAAACGCACTCATCACAACTTGATTCTGATGGCTCCACGTAGCATCACCAAATAAGCTATAGATGACAGTCGCTTTGGGCTCACTGCCTTTTTCCATGTGCACCTCAACCTCGCCTTTCAGTTGATATCGAGGCAGAGCTTTGCGTTGCTCTCGTTCATCAGTACTAGGTAAACTCGCAATATACGTGCTAACAAAATCTTCCATTTGTGGCAAATCTACATCGCCAACAAAGAAAAAAGTAAAGTCTGCTGCATTGGCAAAACGCTCTGAATAGAGTGCAAATGTTGCGTCCATATCTTGCTTATTAAGCATATCGACATCAAATTCGACCCGTCTTGGGTCACCGGCACTGGTTTTCTCTTGAATCGCAGCAAAAAATTGCGCATTGGGGCTGTTATATTTATTCTCAAGTTGAGGGCGATAGTTGTCTTTAAGCCATTCAAAGCGTTCTTCGTCTTTAACCGGCGCGGTAAATCGTAAATATATACTTTGCATCATGTACAACAAATCTTCTTTATTGCTGCTACCTGACATCGCTTCGCTATATTCATTGACTCTAGGATTAAGCGAGAACCGTTTCTCTCGCGAAAATTGCTGCAATTGCTCCATGTTTAGGCCGCCTAAGCCCAAATACGAAAGCGCATCTATCATACCAAAAGTTTGTAAATAAGTGTCATTATCAACGGTGGCAAAACCGCCATTACTAATAGCTTGAAAGCGTATTGAGTTTTCTTTAAAACTGGTCGGTTTTACTATAACCTTTGCCCCATTGGATAAGATCCATTCATGTGCGTCCCACTTTTCGATTCGAGTTTTTTGGACGATGCTGCCTGGCGCTGGAATAGTGTCCATCAATTCGCTGACTTGTTCTTTTTCAGCCATTGCTTGTGTGGGGGTGTTTTTTACTCGGTCGTAAATAGCGAGTAAAGCTTGTTGGCTTACTGGCGTGTCTTTTACCTTGGCTGTATTACTTGTATTTTCTGCATTTGATGCCTTGAGGTCTTCTTGTTTGTCTTTTTCTTTTGGCGAGCTTAAAAATACAAGCACATTGTCATGATCAGTGAGTTGACTCATCATAATTTTAAGATCTTCAGCACTGATGTTGTTTAATATTTCACGAGTAATCTCAAAGTCTTGTTCAATGCTTGTCAGCGGTTTTTTACGTAAAAAATGATTCACATAATGATAAATATAATTACCGTGTTCCAAGGTGTTTTGACTTTCAATCGAACTTTCAAACCATTCAATATATAAGCGCTTTTCTGTCGCGAGTTCAGTGGCACTGACACCGTGCTCTTTCATTCTAAAAAATTCTGTGAGTAAACTTTCAAAGGCTTGCTCGCTTTGCCCAGGTTTAATACCCGCTCTGAAAGAAAGCTCTTGGGCGGTGGGTAGCATAGAACTTAAACTAACTCTTGCCCCTAAAAATGGACTGGAGGTATCAAGTGCTTTGTCGTTGATTCGTTTGCGTAAAATGCTACTGAGTAAATTCTTCACAACCGCTTGGCGATGAGTGTCTATAGTGTACTGCTGGAGCGGGGCTTGATTATTGCGCCAGCTTGTCGACAGTGTTGTGGTTCTGAGTTCTTCATCTTGAATAATCTTAATTTGTGGCTGGGTGAATTCTTCTAAATATTGCGTTTTTGCAGTGGGTACTTCATTTGACGAAGTACTATCTGTGGACTTTATTTGCGAGAAGTATTGCTTAATTAGCGCCTCAATTTGTTGAGGATCAAAATCACCAACAGCCACTACCGACATTAATTCGGGTCGATACCATGTTGTGTAAAAACGTTTTAAATCTTCAAATTTCCCTTCTTGGATAATTTCTGGCGTCCCTATTGGAAGTCGCTCTGCATAATTGGTGCCTGCAAACATAAGCGGCCATTGCTGTTTTGCGATGCGTTCGCCAACGCCTTTTCGCCCTCTCCACTCCTCTAAAACAACACCACGTTCTTCATCAATCGCGTTGTTTTCGAAAGTTATTTTATGTGCCCAATTTTCGAGGATATGTATTGCTTCTTCTATTACGGTAGGGTCGTCGGTAGGAACGCGCAATTTGTAAAGCGTATGATCAAAAGTGGTGCTCGCATTTAAATGTGCGCCAAACTTCATCCCAATAGACTCTACAAAATCGATTATCTCTTGTTCTTTAAAATCTTCTGTACCATTAAATGCCATATGTTCGGCAAAATGAGCAAAACCTAATTGACTTTCGTCTTCCATAACTGAACCGGCTTTTACAATGAGCCTCAGCTCTGCGAATTTCTCGGGTTTCGAATTTTCGCGAATAATATACTGCACGCCGTTTTCTAGTGTTCCTTTCACGATTTTCTCATCGACAGGCAGTAAAATAGGTGCAGCGACTTCTTCTATTTGCTCGCTTGCTGATACGGCTTCGCCTTCTGATATCCCTTCGGTTGGCATCTTTTTTGTTTCGCACGAGGCCAACAACATAAAAACAAGAGCAAAGACAGCAACACGGCTTGATGCCGTTAAGAGGTAACGTGATTTTTGACTAACAAGATTTAAAGCTGAAAACATCTAATATACTCACATAAAGTTAAGCATTAATACTACGATAATTAATTGGGTAATGGAATTGTCTGGATTGGGCAAAACGCCATGATGATCTGCCAGACGCTATGCTAGTAATAACCAATAATGTGCAAGAATCGTGATTAAGCCGACGATCCACACTATGCTTCTTAACTTGTCCCAATTGGCCCAGTAAAGGCCTATGTATAAAAACCGTGATACGACATAAGCAACGCAGAGCTGCACGGTGTACACATTGTGTTCGTCTAAGGCGAGCACTAACAAAACCGTGGGGGCAAATAGGCAGATAGCTTCAAAACAATTTTGATGTGCTGCTAACGCACGTCCCGCAAAGCCTTCAAGCTTTGCTTGTTGTGCTCTTGGGTGCTTATTGTCATAGCCACCTAGTTTTGCCATACCAATGGCAACAGGTGCCTTCGCAACCAAGGGCATTAATATAATGATGAGGACACAAATAATGATAATAAACACGTTTTTTCCTTTTTTATAAATAATTACAGCAATTTAACCTGACAAAGCCTACTCTATTAGCTATCTTTTTAGTATGAAAATATTATTAGTAGAAGACGAGCCTACCGTTGCTCGATTTATCCAAAAGGGCTTAGCCGAGGCTAGTCACGAAGTTGATCACGCAGATAATGGCAAACAAGGACTATCTTTGGCACTTGAAGGTCAATATGATGTCATTATATTAGATCGCATGTTGCCACAAATGGACGGCATTGACGTATTAAATGAATACCGCGGCCAAGGCATTTTAACACCTACCCTCATACTTAGCGCAAAGAATAAAGTCGACGATAAAGTAAAAGGTCTTCGCGCCGGCGCAGATGACTATCTTACCAAGCCCTTTGCGTTTGAAGAGCTTTTAGCGCGTATTGAGATTTTAGCGTCACGCCTGGCAAACACGACAACGCCAAGTAACACCAAACTGACTCTTGGCGATTTAAGCTTAGATCTTATTAACCGCACCGTATCAAGAGAAGACCAAGTCATTGATTTGCAGTCTAAAGAATTTAAACTGCTCGAATATTTAATGCACAACCCCGATAAAATCGTCACGCGCGCTATGTTACTCGAAAAAGTGTGGGAATATAATTTTGACCCGCAAACAAATGTTATTGATGTGCACATCAGCCGCCTGCGGAACAAAATTGACAAAGGTTTTGCTTACCCCATGATAGAAACTATTCGTGGTGCAGGTTATACCATCAGCAGCCGCTAATACGGGTCTTTATTAATGCGCGCAATTACAGCCTATACCAAAAGCTCCAGCTTTGTGGTCAGTTTCTTTTTTATCATTTTGTTGATGCTGGGCGTAGGGTTTAATACTTACACCCTTACGCTCGCTAACGACGAATTACTGGTCAGAGAAACACAAGCCGCTATACAATCAGACTTAGGTGGTTTCAGAAGCTTGTATAATGCAGCAGGCCGCGAAGCCGTTTTGCGGGCAATAGATGAACGCTTAGATAACCATGCAAACGACTTTTTATACTACTTTCAAGACGAGCAAGAGAACTTTTTAGCTGGCAACTTAGCGAGTTGGCCAAATGAAAGTGTGCAATCGGTTAAAAACGGCGTGTTAGAAATTAAAGCTGTACTGCGCGACACATTTGAAAAAGACGGCAGTAATGTGGTGCGGCCCGAGCGCTCAATGGCAATGATAATAGAGTTTAGTAACGGTGATAGTCTATTAGTTGCCCGCAGTCTTCAAGATATTGAGTTTGCAGTGACCTTAGCGCAAATATCGTCTTGGGTCATGATTATTATTGTGTCGATTGTGGCGATTACTAGTTTAGGCGTTGCGTATTATGTGGTTTCTCGGATTAATAAAATATCTGATACCGCTGACGATATAATTTCCACCGGTAATTTAAGCGACCGCTTATATGTAGAATCTCAATGGGATGATTTAAGTAAGCTTGCCCTCGTACTTAATCAATTGCTCGATAAAATAGAAGTGTCGGTCAAAGCAATAACGTCTGTATCTGACAATATTGCCCACGATTTGCGTACACCACTCACTCGATTAAAAGGCCATATTGAAGAAATAAAAGACGAGCGAGAACGGATTACTCTTGCCAACGAATGCGATAACCTACTATCAATATTTAATTCTTTGCTGCGCATCAGTGATATCGAAAATAGCGCGAAAAAGGCAGAGTTTACAGGACTAGATTTACAGGATATTGCGGAAGATGCGGTAGATTTGTATTCTCCCTTAATTGAAGAAAAAAATATCACCTTATCATTTGATTCTCAAAAAACATCTGAGATTGTAGGCGACCGCGATTTAATTTTCCAAGCCTTTGCGAATGTTATCGACAATGCCATTAAGTTTACACCTGAAAACGGCCGCATAGACGTTAGTTTGTCACAACAACATCACAGCATTACGTTTTGCATCGATGATACCGGCATTGGTGTTGATCAAAAAAGCTTAACCAAGCTTACTCAGCGCTTTTATAGAGCCGATAAAAGTCGCAGTACGAGCGGTAATGGTTTAGGTTTGTCTTTGGTTAACGCTATTGTTTCACTACATGAAGGGTCAATCGTGTTTGAGAAATCTGCTATATCAACATCATCTGGCTTAAGGTGTGCACTCACATTTAAGTGCATATAAGCTGTTTATCGCTTCCTAACTACATGTCTTGACGCTGCATAAAAATAGTTACCTCAGCCATCACAATACCAAATTTTTTGATGTAAGAGCGATTCATTATTTGTTTGTTATCAAATGCCCAAAACCAATCATCAAAATTGACTCGGTAAGTGCTTCCATCCACGTCTAAATCCATTTCATACACGAAATTAAATGCATTGCCAAAACTTGTTCCAGTGGCGTCTGACGCAATGTCACCAGCACGGCCGGTAAAGGTGCCATCAGCATTTTTGGTGATTGTCCAAATACGTTTTATCGGGCCATCACCCAGACCGTATTCAAAGGTTTCATCTAAAATAAGTTTATCATCAACAACGCTGCCATCGATTGTTACCACAAAGCGCTGAACAACTTCACCAGAGCGGTTTTGCACAATTCCCCACGCAGTGACGGGACCGTCAAAAAACGAATAGAGGTCAAAAGTAGGTTGTTGTTTTTTGTAAGCATCTCCATCAATCGATAAAGAACAGCCCATCAAAATGAAAAGTGAGATGGCTAAGATAACTAGTTTTGCGTATTTTTTAAAGCAATTTGAAAGTGAAGAAGCGGTGGTATTAAGAAGTTGCATATTCTGTCATTCCATAAAAGAGGTACACGCAATCAATCGATTGCGGATAACAATCGTGTTACTTTCTAAGCCCTAATAATTTTTCTCTCATCTTAGGCTCTGAGGTTTGTTCTGATAACCAGATATTAAAAAAAGCTTCGCTAAATTCTTGATCGTAAACCTTACCTAATGGTTGGTCATTATAGTAAAAATGACTGACCTGTTGTGTATCTACAATGCCAGTAATTTTTTCACCTTCTTTAACGTCTGGAAAAATATCTTGCATTTCTTGATACCATTTAGCCAGTTTAACCTCATCGCTAATGCCTAACTTGCGCATTTCATCAATTGACCGACTCGCAATGTCCTTTCCTTTAAAGTTGCGTAGGTACTTAAGCTCAAGTGCAAACGGTTGCGTACCTGTAAATTCACCTTTTGGCGCAAAGAGTGCTGCATCGTAAATATCCCAAAAAAGCACACTGAGTCTCGCTTCGCCCACTTTTTGTGGTTCTTCAAAGTATTCTTGCAAGTTACCTCCTTGCGCGTTCAGGCAAAACGTTAACATGGCCAAAAAGATGCAAAACTTTCGCTTGCCCTTAATAATTGACTGATTGTTATACTGTGTTTTCATGTTACTGCTCACCAAATGACTATATTGTTGATTATAACGCTCGTGTGCAGGCTTTGGATTATTAAGTTTGTGTAATAAAACTCACTACCGGTACAGGCCCTAGACTAAAGAATATATAGCAGTGCTAGGATATTTGGTCTGAGTGCATACTAACTGCTACGATATAAGCACTTTTTTTCGAACACAGCTTTCATGAACATAGCTTCCTTAAATACTACGAAAAATATATGAATAATCACTTCAACACGCCTGTAGACCTGCGATTACCGTCGCCGTTGCAGCCTATATTGTGGCCTAACACTAACGAAGATCTAGGCAAGCTTATTTTAAAAAACAAAATAAACATTTTTTGCAAACGAGACGATTTGATCCATCCAATTATTTCTGGCAATAAATCTCGAAAGTTGTCGAAAAGCGTGGATTACATTGAAAAACAAGGCATCAAACATGTTATTAGTTTTGGCGGAGGCCATTCTAATCACTTACACGCGCTCGCTTATATTTGCTACACATTAAATATTAAATTTACGGCGGTTGTGCGAGGCGACTATAGTCAAAACCCGACCAGTACTTTGCTTGATTTAAAAACTTGGGGAGCCACGCTATACTTTGTCAGCAAAAACGATTACCGCAAGCGAGAACAAAGCAGTTATTGTAATGCCTTGCTCAAACAACATGCCGCAGAGTTGTTGATACCCGAGGGCGGGTCCATGACAGATTGTTTTGCAGGCGTCGGCGAAATAGCGCACGAGTACTTAGCCCAACAAACCATCTTAAAGACACACATTACCCATATCGTATTGCCTGTTGCTAGTGGTGGAACCATGGCCGGTTTAATCGCATTCTTTACCCGATACAGGCAGTTGCATCCTAATCAAACACTACCCAAAATAGTAGGAATAGCGATGTTAAAAGGTGAGCATTATTTAGAAGATCTGGTTAATAATTTGCTTAAAGAGGCACAAGCAGAGCAAAACAATCAGCACAGTCCCTTTGATAACTGGGAAATAATGCATGATTTTCATCAAGGAGGTTATGCCAAAACACCGCAAGCTCTTATGAGGTTTGTTGATCAATTTAATCAACATAAGACTACAGTTATTGACGAGCCAGTAAAACTTGAGCCGGTATATTCAGGTAAGTGTTTTTTTGCTGTGCAAGCCTTGTTAAAAGCAAATTACTTTGCGCCGAGCAGTCAGGTAATGATCATACATACTGGCGGCCTGCGCAGCGCAGCATCAGACAAGCCTTAACTAGCAAAAACCAACATCGAACAAATTTCATACAGATTATCATGGTAAATAAACTGAACTTTTCAGCGATTTCGGCCGTTATGCTTATATACACAATTTATTTAGCACAAGTTTCATGAACAAGAGCCTAATACTTAAACAGCACATGCCATATGCGCAGATCATCAGCAAAGCCTTGGCGTTTAGCCAAAGTATGTTGACCTACTCTTCTACGCTTTACCCATATGCAGTATTGTCTATTGATAATGACATCAATTGTGTTTTTGTACCCAGTGATGGCCAAGAAGCCAGTAGTGGAATGATAGAAGACCTTCAACAGCAGATAAACGAACGTAAGTTATTTGCTGAAAACGCCGTCAGTCTACTGGTCTATTCCGCCACAGTTACACACCCAGACCGTTCAAGCTCAGATGCCTTAGTGTTTACTATTACTGACTCTCAAGGGCAAAATACAGTAACCATCTATCCTTATAATCGTAATAAAACTGGCATAAAATTCTATCGCCCTTACACTTGCGACTTTTCAGATTAGTGCGCTTAATCGCCGCAAATTTGCCTGACTAATTATATTTGGATAACTCGCTCGCAAAACCTTGTTGCTGGCCGATTCACATCCTACAATGTATCAATACAAAACAAGCTCGTCGATGTCGCTCTGGCTCATAGCAATGCCAGACTTCGTGCTTACGATTTACAATAACTCACTCAATACAGGAAACGTTTATGTCTAAAGTGCTTATTATTGGTGCTGGTGGAGTTGCTTCGGTCACAGTTAAAAAATGCGCATCATTACCACAATATTTTGATGAAATATATCTTGCCAGTCGCACAGTATCAAAGTGCGAAGCCCTCCAAAAAGAAATTGGTGCAGACAGAGTAAAAGCTGTTTTTAAAGTGGACGCAGACAATGCAGATGAAGTAACGGCGCTTATCAAGCAAGTTCAGCCCGATTTGCTTATCAACTTAGCACTCCCCTACCAAGATTTACCTATCATGGATGCGTGTTTAGCGACTAAAACCGACTATTTAGACACTGCTAATTATGAACCTAAAGATGTCGCTAAGTTTGAGTATTCATGGCAATGGGCCTACCAAGAAAGGTTTCAGCAAGCCGGTATAATGGCCTTGCTGGGCAGCGGCTTTGATCCTGGCGTCACTAATGTATATACCGCATATGCTGCAAAGCACTATTTTGATGAAATACATTACCTTGATATTGTTGATTGTAACGGTGGCGACCACGGACAAGCTTTTGCCACCAATTTTAACCCCGAAATAAACATACGCGAAATTACGCAAGTCGGTCGTTTTTTTGAAAACGGTGAGTGGAAAGAAACGCCACCACTAAGTGTAAGAGAAGATCTCGATTATCAAAATATTGGCGTGCGCCCATCGTACTTAATGTTTCACGAAGAACTTGAATCTATTGTGAAGCACTTCCCGAGTATAAAAAGAGCTCGTTTTTGGATGACTTTTGGTGATGCCTACCTTAACCACCTAAAAGTATTAGAGGGCATTGGGATGACTAGCATTGAAGCTATTGATTTTCAGGGGCAGCAAATCGTACCACTAGAGTTTTTAAAAGCAGTGTTGCCAAACCCCGGCTCACTGGCCGAAGGCTATGTTGGCAAAACCTGTATTGGCACATATATTACTGGCCTTAAAGACGGTGTTGAAAAGACGATATTTATTTATAACAACTGCGACCATGCAAAATGCTATGAGGAAGTGGGCGCGCAGGCAGTCTCTTATACAACCGGTGTACCCGCTATGATTGGCTCGGCGCTAATGTTGAATAAAACGTGGCACAAAAGCGGCGTCTGGAACATGGAGCAATTTGACCCAGACCCGTTTATGGCGATGTTAAATGAACATGGCTTACCGTGGCATGTAATGGAATGTGAGAGTCCTTTTAAATGAACAATAGTATCAATCAGCGCTTATTGAGTGCTGATATCCCCAGCCCCTGCTATGTCTGCGAAGAAACTAAGTTACTTGCTAATTTACGCTTGATGGAATCGGTGCAATCACGCGCCGGTGTCGACATTATACTCGCACTTAAAGGATTTTCGATGTGGTCCACATTTGAAGCGGTTGGCAAATACTTACAAGGCGCCACCGCGAGCTCGGTATGGGAAGCAAAATTGGCAAAGTACGAAATGAAGAAAGAAGTACATGCCTATTCCCCTGCATACAAACCAGCAGACATGCTTGAATTAGTAGAGCTTTGTGAACATATTTCTTTTAATAGTTTATCCCAATGGCAACGGTACAAAGCTCAAGTGATTGGTGCCGGCGTGTCGGCTGGCCTTAGAGTCAACCCCGAAAATCAAGAAGCAGATACGCCCCTATACGACCCTTGTGCGCCGGGCTCTCGCTTAGGTATTTTAGCCAGTCAACTTAACAATCAAGATTTATCAGGCATAGATGGATTTCATGTACACAATTTATGTGAGTCTGATTCTTACGCGACAGCTCGCACTTTAGACGCCATAGATGCAAAGTTTGGTCAATATCTATCTAGTCTAAAATGGTTAAACCTAGGCGGCGGTCACTTAATGACAAAACAAGGCTACGATATTGAACATCTCATATCGTCGTTAACTCGTTTTAAGGCAAAATATCCACATCTACGCATTATTATGGAACCTGGCTCAGCGGTCGCTTGGCAGGCTGGGCCGCTAATTTGTGAAGTCGTTGATATTGTTGAAAATGAGCAGCAAATCGCCATTTTAGATATTTCTGCAACTGCGCATATGCCTGATGTTTTAGAGATGCCCTATCGACCTAATGTCGTTGGCGCAGGTGAAGCTCACGAAAAACCATATACCTACAAACTCGGGGGTAATTCTTGCTTGGCGGGCGATGTGATTGACACTTACAGTTTTGACGAACCACTTAAAGCGGGGCAACGCTTGATATTTGAAGATATGTTGCATTATACCATGGTAAAAACGTCTTTTTTCAATGGCGTAGAGCATCCGTCTATAGGAATATTACGAGACAATGATGACTTTGAATTAGTCAAAGCATTTACCTATGAAGACTTTAGAAACCGACTGTCTTAGATTCTGTAGATACAAAAAGGCCCAAACACGCTACATGCTTGGGCTTTCTAAAATATGTCTTTTTACATAAGGTGACGTTTATACAATGATTATGCGAATATCGCTTTAGCGTTGTCTCGCATTTCAATAAATTCAGGTGATTGTAAATCTTCGATATCTGTAAAAACACCGCGTTCTTGCGCAGTCGTTAAAATTTCTTGGGCATGTTCAATATTACCCGAAAGCGCCGCACCCGCGCGTATAAAATCTAAATAACTAACCGAAGCTGGCTGAAAATCGAGGTCACGCCAATGCTCTGCAACTTCTATAAACGTTGTATCAAAACCCCATTCACGCATAATACTACCACCAATTCGACCTGATAACTTTTCGATAGCCACATCTAAAAAGGCAGGGTTAGCAAACACGCTATCATGTCTTTCGGCTTCTGTTAACACCGGCAGTGCGCCAATATCAGCGACTAATGAAGACAATGTCATCGTGTCTAAAGCAAGGTTATTCGCTTTATTTTTTGCTTTATATTGCAGCATTATCGCCATCGCGTTACCCACTAGGTTAACGGTAGACGTCCATTTTTTTGCCATATAGGCTTTTACCGTGGCATTTTTTGACACAAATAACTGCTCCATTGCCAAGGCAGTTGAAATATTTTTGACTTGTGCAAGCCCTATGCGTGTAATTGCTTGACTGGTCGACGCTACTTTTATTGTGCGGCCCAAGTAAGCACTATTTGCTATTTTTACCATGCGCGCACTCAATGACGGATCTTGACCAATAACATCAGCAATGTCGTTTAGATTAATATCAGGGTCGTCAGCGGCTTTTCTCACTTTTAAAGCAATAGCAGGAAGCGTGGGTAATACAAGTGTATCGTTGTTGATTTTCTCGACCAAGATGGTCAGCAGTGCGTTTTGAGTCGACATTAAATGAACCTTATTTTTTGAGTATGACAAATGCCGGTCCGTGTGCTGCCGTTATATTTATAAACGGCTAGTCCCTGATGTTTCTAGTACTAATCAATTTTTTAATCTTTCTGTATCTTTACCCTTTCTGTACCTTTACCCTTTCTGTAAAGGGTGGCCAACCCAAAGGTTTACCTGCTAATACATGAAGGTGAATATGATAAACCGTTTGACCACCATGCTCATTGCAATTCATGACCGTTCGATAACCCGCTTTAGCTACACCTAAATCGTCTGCCACCTTTGCGGCAATCCGATGCATGTAACCAACTATTGCCTCGTCGTCTGCACTAATGTCATTGGTCGTCGCTATCGCTTTTTTTGGAATGACCAAAAAATGCACTGGCGCTTGTGGACTAATGTCAGAAAATGCGAGCACTCTATCATCTTCAAATAAAATATCGGCTGGGATTTGTTTTTCAATAATTTTTGTGAAGATTGTTGTCATATTTTTTTCCGATTGGTTGATGTGGATCAATTATGCATAAATAATGTACAAAAGAACGGCGCCTAACAAGAGTCGATATATGACGAAGGGCAGCATACCGATTTTCGCAATCCAACTTAAAAACAAATAAATGCATAAGTAGGCTGCAACAAACGAAAAGGCCGCCCCGTAAAAAAGTTCTGACCAGTCAACTGCCGATTCATCGCCAATTAAATCAAGTGTAGCAAAGAGGCCCGCCGCTAAAATAATAGGAATCGAAAGCAAAAATGAAAAACGTGCAGCGCTTTCACGACTTAAGCCTAGCAACAAGCCCGCAGTCATCGTGGCCCCCGACCTTGATGTACCAGGAATAACTGCCATAGCCTGCGCTAAGCCAATAATAACAGTATCTTTTAAGCTCAAGTCTTTAGTGGTTTTGTGTTGCTTCGCTTTGACATCTGCGTACCATAGCAGCAAGCCAAAAACGATTGTGGTAATGGCAATCACTAAGGCAGTTCGAGCGTTTAGTTCTATCCAGTCCTTCATCAAAAAACCAAATAAGCCAGCGGGTATCGTGCCTATAATTACCCACCAAGCCAGTTTTGAATCGGTGCTTTGGTTTTTACTAAAACCTTGTGAAAACCACGCCAAACTAAGACGCCAAATGTCTTGCCTAAAATAAATCATGACGGCGAGTAAGCTACCCACGTGAACCGCAACATCAAACGCTAAACCTTGGCTTTTCCAACCTAACACCTCAGCGGGTAATATTAAATGTGCTGAGCTGGAAATTGGCAAAAATTCGGTCAGGCCCTGAATGATAGCCAAAATAATTATTTCAAATAAAGTCATTTAGTCGACGCGCTCCAAGGTAAATCAGTTGGCCATAGCTGTTGAGTGTTGTTTTCGCTAGTGCTTACAAAGTGTTCCCATAATTGTGCATATGTTTTGTGCACAACTGGATGATGTTGGTTGGGCACTAAATCTGCCATTGGTTTGAGTACAAACGCATTATACAAGATTTCAGCTCTAGGTAATGTCACTGGATTTTCACAAATAGTATCGTCAAAAGTCAATAAATCTAAATCAAGCGTTCTATTGCCAAATTTCTTATCCCTTGTTCGGCCTTGCAAATCTTCTAATTCTTTTAAAGTAGCGCAAACTTGAGCAATCGACATTTTTGTATGTGCAGAAACGACCAGATTAATAAAATTATTACCCGAAAAACCCACAGACTCGCTTTCGTAAATGGTAGATAAACTCAAATCACCAAACTGTTCATAGAGGGCTTGTAATCCCAGTTTTGTGTTGAGTTCTTTGTCAATATTTGACCCCACACTAATTAAAATGTGATGGGGAGCATTCGGCGCTTTCTGGGGACTGGTCTGTTGATTCATTGCTTCTACTGTCAATATTGCGGCAAAATTAGTGGCATGGCATTCAAGAGCGTCAAAGGTCTCAAGGACGGTGCAACACTATCCCAACGCCATCGGCAGAGTCAAGAATATCTGGCTTATTTATGGTGAGTTTTAGCGATTCTACCGCAAACTCGTTGAGTATGCTTGTCGCCATTTCGTGCCCTATTGCCTCAAGTAGTTGGTAACTTGCGTGCTCCGCAATATGCGCTAAACGTTCGGCAATTTTACCGTAGTCAGCCGTGTCTTTAACATTATCAGATAGGCAGGCTTGATTTAAATCAACCTTCATTTCTACATCAACAATAATGCGCTGTTTCTCTACTCGCTCAAATTCGTATACCCCAATTAAGGTATAGAGTGTTAAGCCTTTTATAAAAACGGTATCCATTGTGTGTACTTTTTACCTCAATTACTAGCACAGGCGCGCTAGCTTTAGTAACCTTGACATATTGTATCGTTATTTGGTCACTCAAGTATATGGTTGTGTGGGTACTCTTTTACATTATTGGCGCCTATCTTTTAGGTTCTATCTCGAGCGCGGTGCTAGTGACTCGCTTTTTTGTTCGAGAAGATATCCGCGAGCAAGGTTCAGGTAATGCAGGCGCAACAAACGTGTTGCGCATCGCGGGCAAAAAAGCAGCGGCCATGGTGTTTATCTTTGATGTGTGCAAAGGCGCCCTACCCGTCTATCTTGGTTTTTTAGCTGGATTTGGCCCGTTTGTGTTAAGTGCCATTGCCGTGGGAGCCTGTTTGGGGCACATGTACCCTATCTTTTTTGGATTTAAAGGCGGTAAAGGCGTTGCCACTGCGCTGGGGGCTATCATGCCCTTAAACTGGCTCTTATGCATTATTGTCTTAGGGACTTGGTTACTCGTGTTTTTACTGACGCGCATATCGTCTTTGGCTGCTATTATCACGCTTGTATTGGCACCAATATTTACGTTTTTTATCAAGCCCGAATACAGTATTGCAGTCGGCATATTGAGTCTATTGATTGTAGTCAAGCATAAAAGTAATATCCTACGCTTACTTGATTCGACCGAGCATTCTTTTTCACAAACCCAGTCATCAGACAAGCCTGATGATCACTAGGACCTATTCATCTATGCTGTATGGTCGCGATCAGCACACCCGCTATTAGCAAAGTTCTATTAAGAGACTGCGCTTAAAGACTCCAAAGACCATCTTGGTAATGCTTTAGCGCTAAGTTCAGTGGTTTCACCCGCCATTAAGCGCTGACAACCTGCATAAGCTATCATTGCACCATTGTCGGTGCAGTATTCAAACTTCGGATAAAACACCTCAAACTTTTCTTTAGTACTTGCTTTGGCAAATTCACTGCGTAAACGTTTATTAGCAGCTACGCCGCCAGCCATTACAATTCGCTTAATGCCTGTTTGTTTAAGTGCACGTCGACATTTAATAAGCAAAGTATCGACCACGGCTTCTTCAAAAGCATAGGCGATATTTGCCTGAGTTTGCGGGTCTTTATCTTCGCTTCTTATGGTATTTGCCACGTATGTTTTAAGCCCACTAAAACTCATGTCTAAGCCCGGCTTGTCAGTCATTGGGCGAGGAAATTTATAAATACCCGATTGACCATTCTCAGCTAACTTGGCCAACAAAGGCCCACCGGGATAGTCTAAACCCAAGAGCTTTGCAGTTTTATCAAATGCTTCGCCAGCGGCATCATCGACAGATTCGCCTAATACACTATATTGCCCTATACCTTGCACATTAACCAACATGCTATGTCCGCCTGATACTAACAGCGCAACAAATGGAAAGGACGGAGGATTATCATCTAGCATGGGCGCTAGTAAGTGTCCTTCCATATGATGCACGCCAATACTCGGCACTTTCCACGCATAGGCTAATGCACGTGCCATTGACGAACCCACAAGTAAGGCACCAATTAAGCCAGGTCCGCGAGTATAGGCAACGCCATCAATATCTTGTTTGCCAAGTTTGGCATCGTCTAAGCAAGCCTGTACGAGTGGCACGATTTTACGTACATGGTCTCGCGACGCAAGCTCAGGCACCACACCGCCATAGTCGGCGTGCAGTTTTACTTGAGAATATAATTGATGTGATAACAATCCTTCTTTGGCATCGTATATCGCGATGCCTGTTTCGTCACAAGATGTTTCTATGCCTAGTATTTTCATTAAATTTAAAACCAATTGCGTCGCGTAATACACTGCTCTTTGCACACTTCGTACTTGAGCCATTTCTCTTGTTAACTTATTAACTTGTTAACTGGAGATCTTGAAATTTATTGATGGCCTAAGTATAAACCATAACGCTATCTTAATTGCAGTATCGATTGTAATAATGTTAAGAAAGATTTGATGCCTATTTAGAAACGAGTGCAGTAAGTTTAGCAATGAGTGCAGTGAATTTTTATGTTTGTTTTACACCACAAACGGGCTTTACATGATACTATTTACATAATTCGTCAAAAAACACAGAAATAACACCATATTTTAGCTTTTTGTGCTTTACAGCAGGCTAAATAAACAGTACTATTTCGCACCAATTTTTAGCCCGAGTCTATAAATTTACGAACGAGCGCAGGCGTCGCTCTTCATCAAGTACTCGGTTGATTCAATTTCAAAGGTGAAGATTTAACATGCCAATTGTGAAAGTAAGAGATAACGAACCGTTTGACATCGCATTAAGAAGATTCAAGCGTTCATGTGAAAAAGCCGGTGTACTATCTGAAGTACGTCGTCGTGAGTTTTTCGAAAAACCAACTTGGGAACGCAAGCGTAAGAAAGCTGCAGCCAAAAAGCGTCACATGAAAAAGTTAGCTCGTGAAAATGCACGTCGTATTAAACTATACTAGTTAATACTCACGAATTCATTGCGAAACGGGCGTCTTAATAGACGCCCGTTTTTGTTTCAAGCGCATGTGTTAGCGCTTAATGTGTTCAGCTACAATAAGTCAATAATAGAATTTGAGATAGAAAGGAAATCAAAATATGTCGCTACTTAACGAACTAAAAGATGCACAAAAAGATGCAATGCGAAGCAAAGACAAATTATCGCTCGGCACTATTCGAATGGCACTTGCTGCAGTAAAGCAACGTGAAGTAGACGAACGCATTGAATTAAACGACACCGATGTGCTGCAAATTTTGACAAAAATGGTGAAACAGCGCCAGGAGTCAATTACGCAATTTGAAAAAGGCGGACGTGACGATTTAGCACAAACAGAAAAGCAAGAGATAGCCGTTATCCAACGCTTCTTACCTAAAGCCCTTACAGACGAAGAAGTCGATGCCATTGTCACAAAAGCAATCAGCACCACCGGCGCAGAATCAATGAAAGACATGGGCAAGGTAATGGGCGCAATACGCGGTGAATTGCAAGGACGAGCTGATATGGGCAAAGTAAGTGCGCTTATCAAATCAAAATTGAACTAAGCTGTATATTTTTATATGGCCGGACGTATCCCATCTGATTTTATTGACGATTTAATTGCGCGTAGCGACATCGTCGATATTGTCGATAGCCGCGTAAAGTTAAAAAAAGCAGGCCGCAATTATCAGGCCTGCTGTCCGTTTCATAACGAAAAAACACCATCATTTTCTGTTTCGCAAGAAAAACAGTTTTACTATTGCTTTGGCTGTGGCGCAAAAGGCAATGTCATTAGTTTTATGATGGAATACGATAGGCTTGACTTTGTTGAAGCAATTGAAGATTTAGCCAAACAATATGGTCTTGAAGTTCCTCGAGAAAAAGGCGGTCCACCACTTAAGTCTCAAGAAGAGCGAAATCAACGAGAACAAGACTATGCACTAATGCAACAGGTCGCAAAGTACTTTGAAGCACAGTTAAAGAGCCATCAAAATTCTGCCAAAGTCATCGACTACCTGAAAAACCGTGGCTTAAGCGGGAAAATCGTCAAACACTGGGGTATTGGCTATGCGCCTGAGCAATGGGATGGCGTACTTGGTCAATTTGGTAAAGACCCCAAAAGTGTTGAACGCCTATTAGCCCTTAAATTAGTTAACCAAAACGATAATAACAAACGTTATGACTTTTTTAGGCATCGCGTCATGTTTCCTATTCATGACAAGCGTGGACGAGTCATTGCTTTTGGTGGTCGGATTATTGATGACGATGGCCCCAAATATTTAAACTCACCCGAAACACCGATTTTCCACAAAGGCTATGAACTTTATGGTCTATATCAAGCTCGACAAGCAAATCGCACACTTGACAGAATAATGGTCGTTGAAGGCTATATGGACGTGGTTGCTTTATCTCAATTTGACATCAATTATGCGGTTGCAGCCCTAGGCACAGCAACAACACCAGAGCATATTCAAACATTATTAAAATCGACCTCTGAAGTTGTGTGTTGCTATGACGGTGACCGCGCAGGACGCGATGCAGCATGGCGAGCGCTTGAAAACGCGCTCGCGTTTTTACAAGATGGTAAAATCATGAAGTTTTTGTTTTTACCCGATGGCGAAGATCCCGACTCAATGGTGAGAAAAATAGGGAAAGATGCGTTTGAGATAAAGATAGCCGAAGCAAAACCATTATCTAGCTTCTTTTTTGATACGCTTTTAGATAAACACTCTATTGCCTCAATTGAGGGCAAAGCCGCATTAAAGTCTCAAGCATTGCCCATGATAAACAGTATTTTAGGCGAAAATCAGCGCGGTTTAATGCTTGCTCAGCTAAAGAAAATCTGTGGCGAAGGTGACGGCCATGATTATGAAGCTGAAATAAACAATGCGAATAAACCTCGCAAAATAAAAGCCCTCGATTATTCCTCGCCCGACGAAGTTAGCTTGTCTCCGCTTAGAATGATGATCCGTATTTTGTTAGAAGCGCCTGGCGTTGCCGCCGCCGTGCCAGCGGTGAATCCTAGCATTTTAAGCGCCGACAAAATCACAGGCGTGAATATGCTAGTTGAAGTTTATGACTATTGTGTAAAAGCCCCCAATAGTAATACCGCTTCTTTGTTTGAAGCTTTTCGTGCCCATCCACACATTCATCACTTGAGTAAATTGTTTGCTGCCCCCATTAATGAAAATATCGACGTTGAAACTGAATATGCAGCCTGTTTTCAAAAGCTCATTAAGTGGCAAGTGGACGCTCGCCTAGATGAGTTGATAGCAAAACAAGAAGTCACTGAATTGAATGCAGCTGAAACGCAAGAACTTACTATTTTACTGCAAGCGACCGATAGCTAAGTAATCGTTTAAAAAGTGATATAAATTGGCTGAAAAATAAACTTTTATTGTGCTAATGAGTATCTAATTAAGTGGAATGTTTATAGTATTTTGTGCTAAACTAGCGAGTTCGAAATTGAAGAGGTATGACAAGCTGTTTCGAACAAGGATTGAGAACATTACCGACGTGTTTACATCCCCTCAAAGGGTTGTTTACATGAGGTAATACTAAATCAACATGAATGTTGGTTAAGCTTAAGTTAACAGTTCAAACGCACAAGTAAGTGCGGGTGAGCAAAACGTGTAAGGTATATTGTGCAAAGCAAGCAGTCCCAGATAAAACTCCTGATTGCCAAGGGTAAAGAACAAGGTTATTTAACCTTTGCAGAAGTTAATGATCATCTTCCAGCCGACATCGTCGACTCTGATCAAATTGAAGATATCATCCGCATGATTAACGATATGGGAATTCAGGTCTTTGAACGCGCACCTGATTCTGACGAATTGTTAATGCAAGAAACTACCACCGATGAAGACGCTGCTGAAGCCGCTGCACAAGCATTGGCAACAGTTGAAAGTGAGATTGGTAGAACAACTGACCCTGTTCGTATGTATATGCGTGAAATGGGTACCGTTGAACTACTTACTCGCGAAGGCGAAATCGAAATCGCCAAGCGTATCGAAGATGGTATCAACCAAGTCCAATGCTCTGTAGCAGAATATCCTGAAGCAATTACCTATCTACTCGACCAGTGGGATTTGTACGAAGCCGAAGAAATCCGCTTAAGTGATATTATCATCGGATTTGTCGACCCAAACGAAGACGACGTTGCTCCTACTGCAACACACGTTGGTTCTGAGCTTTCTGAAGAAGAACGCGATGACGACGATGACGATGATGACGAGGACGAAGAAGACGATAATTCGGTTGACCCGGAAGAAGCTCGCGAAAAATTTGCAGCGCTACGTGTTCAGTATAATAAAGCGCGTAAAATCATCGAGTCTAAAGGCCGTTCTCACAGTGATGCTCGTAAAGAGATTAATGAACTAAGTGAAGTTTTTAAAGAGTTTCGTTTAGTGCCTAAGCAGTTTGACCGCATGGTCAGAAATATGCGCGACATGATGGATCGTGTGCGTATTCAAGAACGCTTAGTAATGAAGTTTTGTGTCCAAAAAGCAAAAATGCCTAAACGTGAATTTATTAAAGCATTTGCTGGTAACGAGACATCAACTAGTTGGTTATACGAATTACTTGATTCGGATGCTAGTTTTGTCGAAAACTTGCTTGAATTTAAAGAAGAAATTGAACGCTGCGTGAGCAAGATGAACGCCGTTGAAAAAGAAACTGGCTTAGTTATACCTGACATTAAAGATATTAACCGTCGTATGTCTATTGGTGAAGCAAAAGCACGCCGCGCTAAAAAGGAAATGGTTGAAGCCAACCTTCGTTTAGTTATATCTATCGCGAAGAAATATACTAACCGTGGTCTACAATTCTTGGATCTTATTCAAGAAGGTAATATTGGTTTGATGAAAGCGGTTGATAAGTTTGAGTACCGTCGTGGTTATAAGTTTTCGACTTATGCAACATGGTGGATACGTCAGGCGATAACGCGCTCTATAGCTGACCAAGCGCGTACTATTCGTATTCCTGTGCATATGATTGAGACAATCAATAAGTTAAATCGTATATCTCGTCAAATGCTTCAAGAAATGGGCCGTGAACCAACGCCTGAAGAATTATCTGAGCGCATGATTATGCCGGAAGATAAGATCCGCAAGGTATTGAAAATAGCGAAAGAGCCTATTTCAATGGAAACGCCAATTGGTGATGATGAAGATTCTCACTTAGGTGACTTCATTGAAGATACGACCATCACGCAACCTCTTGACTCGGCGACCGGCGGAAGTCTTAAAGACGCTACGCAAGAAGTCCTCGCAGGCCTTACCGCACGCGAAGCGAAAGTACTAAGAATGCGTTTTGGCATCGACATGAATACGGACCATACGCTAGAAGAAGTAGGCAAACAATTTGACGTTACCCGCGAACGTATCCGTCAAATTGAAGCGAAAGCACTTCGCAAACTTCGCCACCCTAGCCGTTCTGAGCAGCTCAAGAGCTTCTTAGACGAATAGCGTTGTCTATTTGTGTTTTTAAAAACCAGGCTCTTTAGCCTGGTTTTTTTTGCTTGATTGTTTTTGTTCTACTGGCAGGTTGTTTTGAGTCTGCTACTAGGTTGTTTTTAGACATTGCCTTTTATAATAGACGAGGTATTCCCTATTTATATTAAAAATACAAACGCATAAATAAAGAGATTCAGATCCATAAAAAAACTTCCATCACTTCGTTGCGAAGCATATTTAAACCATGGGTTTTGGTATTACTAAAATAAGGTGCGTATTTTATAGTTAAGTTAGGTGGCTAGCAGTCAATAATTAACAAAGCAAAATATAATATGAGCACGACTACAGCCACAATCATCATGGTACTATCTAAAATCTACCTTGTATAGCAACACAAAATGGAGACGAAAAAAAACCGCTGCAAGAGCAACGGTTTTAAAATTGACTGTAGCGTTAGCTACAAAGCAATATTATTTACGTACTTTTCTCATACCAGCGAATGCTAATAGACCGAAGCCTAACATTGCGATATGTGAAGGAGCAGATACGTTTACTGGAACTTCTGTGTAGTCATAAATAACTTTAACTAAACCACCAGCTTGTGAACCAAACTGAGTGATGATGTTACCAGCGCCAGTTGCAGAACTAGTTGCAACAGCGTCGAAACCAAACATTTGAGTACCAGAACCAATGAATGAAGCAAGAACAGCACCATCAGTGTAAGTTTCGCTTTCAAACTGAGTACCGCTCAAGTCAGGGAATTCGATACCTGAAGTACCAGCAAAGTCGATAGTTCCGTCAAAAGCAGTTGCTTCGAACATGTTTGTGATACTTGGAATTGTTACAACCAATTCGTTCATGTTTTGGTCAGTAAGTGTTAAAGTCGCTGCCAATGTTGCAACGATAGTTGCAGGAGCTGCGTCTAAGCTTTCAACACTTGCTTGGCCAAATACTGAACCGTCAATTGAGAAAGTAACAGAATTCAAAATGCGAGTACCGCCCATATCATCGAACTCATCGAATGAAATGCTAGTATCAAAGTTTGTCGCCTGAACAGGAATATCGAATTCTTGCTCGATTGTTGCTGCGTTTACCATGCCTGCTGCTGCAAGAAAAGTAGCGCCTAATAAAATTTTCTTTAACATTGGTTAATCCTTATTAATTTATAGTTTAGTAAGAATAAAACATTGAGTGATATTCAAAACTTATTCTTACAAGAGACATAGCAATCGCTGTGCCAATATTAATTTCATATGTATATCAACAACTTAAATGCGCAAGACATATCGATAATACATAAGTGTAAAAATATCTGACAACTAAACTAGCTTGATCATGGTGCTTTACGCTTATCAGATATTCACGGCGACCAAAAATAACTCTAACCCTTTGTTTTTAATCAAGATAAAGCTTATTTAGTTCGTGAATTCTCATCCTGTAAAATAAGCTGACAAAACGAAGAAATACACAAACTAGACCTCCTACAACCCCTTTTTTGCTAAAACCGTGTTTAGGCGTCAGCCCCTTTATTGTAGGGTACTTCCTGCGACAATGCTTCGAGTTTTCTGGTTCGTTTAAGCGGTGAGCCAGTACGACGCGCTAGGTAATAGTAAGCAGTAGGCACAATAAACAATGTCATAAACACGCTAAACAGCACGCCTGCAAATATTACCATACCAATCACTGCTCGAGATTCTGCGCCGGGCCCACTTGCCAAGACTAGGGGTAATGCACTAAACAATGTCGTAAAGCCTGTCATGACTATCGGACGCAGTCGTTGCATAGATGCACGCTTGATTGCCTCGGTAAATTCAATGCCACTATCACGCAGTTGATTAGCAAACTCCACTATCAAAATACCATTTTTTGCGGCCAAGCCTATCAGCATGACTAAACCAATTTGACTATAGATGTTAATTGAGAAGCCTGCCAAGAATAGACCCACATAGGCACCTACAAGCGCCAATGGCACCGTTAGCATAATTACCAAAGGGTGTATCCAGCTTTCAAACTGTGCGGCTAAGACCAGATAAGTGACCGCTAATGCCAAGGCAAAAATAAACACAAAAGAAGAACCAGACTCTTGATAGAGTTGCGATTCTCCTTTGTAATCAATCGAGACTTGCTCAGGAAGTTCTTGTGCGACAATGCCTTCTAAAAAGGCGAGCGCTTCGCCAATCGTATAATCATCAGCTAAGTTGGCAGTAATCGTTATTGCGCGCATTCTGTTATAACGATTTAATGTATTTGATGTTGCTTTCTCTTGTACATTCAACAAATTGTCTAGCGGAATAAGTTGGTTGCTTCTGTCGCTACGCACGTAAATATTATCAATACTATTAGGACTTCTGTAATCGGCTTCATTGCCTTCCATAATAACATCGTATTCTTGCCCTCTATCTAAGAAGGTAGATACGCGTCGTTGTCCTAGCATGGTCTCTAAAGTTCTGCCAATTTCTGAAATAGATACGCCTAAATCTGCTGCTCTATCACGATCTATTTGCACCAGTAGCTGAGGTGATGTTTCTTTATAGTCTGAGTCAATTCTTAATAGCTTAGGGTTTTCGGAGGCTTTTTCTACCACAATATCACGCCATGCCACCAAGTCTTCGTAGGTGTTGCCTTGCAAAACAAATTGTACTGGTCTACCTAAACCTCTGCCGCCTATTGCAGAGCGCATAATTGCAAATGCTCTTACGTCAGGTATCTGACTTAACTTACCGCTTATCTCGCCCATCACATCAAAGGTAGAACGAGAACGGTTTTCCCAATCAACCATGCCTACAATCGCGATACCAGCTTGTCCGCCAAATCCTGGTGTTCGCACCAAAACACGCGACACATCGCCTGTTTCTCGGTATGGCAATAACAAGGCCTCTATTTGTTGGAGATTACGAGAATTACTCTCATAGCTTGCACCCTCCTGAGCTTGCATCAAGATAAAGAAGTTGCCTCGGTCTTCTCTTGGTACAAACTCTTCTGGGATATTATTTTGTAGTTGGAAAATTAACGCTAAGCTACTGAGTATGAGGATAAGCATAATGACAGGCTGCTTTATACTGGTGCCAAGCGTTTTGTAATAACGTTGCTCAATACTTTTAAACGACTTGTCAATGAACACGCCAAAACCAGAGCTTCGCTCACGTTTTTTCAGTATCTTAGACGCCAACATCGGTGATAGTGTAAGCGCAGTAAAACTAGAAAAAGCAACCGCGGCTGCTATTGCCAATGCAAATTCGGTGAATAATCGGCCTATGTTCCCTTCTAAAAAGACCAATGGCACAAATACAGATATAAGCACCAGCGTTGTAGCGATGACCGCAAAGCCAACTTCTCGCGCACCTCGGTATGCGGCGAGTATGGGCTCCTCGCCCATTTCGATACGTCTGTAAATATTCTCAAGGACAACAATCGCATCATCTACCACCAAACCAATCGCCAATACTAGCGCTAAGAGCGTCAGCAAGTTAATCGAAAACCCAAGTGCATACATAACAATAAATGCTGATACAAGCGATACCGGAACGGTTAACGCAGGTATAAGCGTCGCGCGTACATTGCCTAAAAACAGATAAATCACCACAATCACCATAATCATGGCAATGGCTAAGGTGTTGTATACTTCGTTGATTGACTCTGCGATAAATACCGAAGAGTCATAGCTATTTACAATAAAGATATTATCGGGCAGGGTTTGTCCAATTTGTTCAACCGCTTTGCGCGCCGCTAAAGCCACTTCAAGTGTATTGGCTTTAGATTGCTTAACAATCCCTAAACCAATCATATTAACGCCGTCGCCTCTAAAGTCGGTTTCGTCGTCCTCAGCCGCTAATTCAACTATTGCGACATCACGCAGCTTCACCAAATAGCCATCAGCACCAGCCGCTACCGTTAGTTCAGCAAAATCATCAGGAGATAAAAAGCTGCGAGCCACCCTAACATCAAAATCTCGTTCAACCGATTCAACTCTGCCCGCTGGTAGCTCGACATTTTCAGAGCGGATCACTCTTTCAACATCGCTCACCGTGATGCCACGAGCAGCAAGTGCATTGCGGTCAAGCCATACCTTCATAGCGTAGGTACGCCCGCCACCAAGCACAACACGAGCAACACCATCGGCAACTGATAATCTATCTACAACAAAACGGTCGGCATAATCGGTTAGCTCCATTGTATTTAGATTGGTGCTTCGCAAATTAAACCACATGATAGTGTCTTCATCAGAATTTGATTTAGCGACTTCTGGCGGAAATGCTTGATCTGGTAAGTTATTCAGTGCGCGTGAAATTCTCTCTCGAACGTCGTTTGAGGCCGCATCAATATCACGACTTAGGTTAAATTCGATAGTGATGCTCGAACGGCCATTTCGACTCGATGACGATATGTTTTTAATACCTTCAATACCGCTAATACGCTCTTCTAACACTTGCGTGATTCGGGTTTCAATGATTTCGGCAGACGCTCCTGGGTAACTTGTATTCACTGAAACAATAGGAGGATCTATGTCGGGATATTCTCTTAGGGATAAAAAAGTGATGGCGACTATGCCAAACACAATGAGCAGTAAATTGATTACGCTGGCAAATACAGGGCGTTTGACAGAAACGTCAGATAATAACATTAGACTGCTCCTGTTTGTTCAAGCACCTTCACGGACGAGCCGTCTCTTACTCGCAAAGTGCCTTCTGTGATGACCCTTGTACCACTATTAATGCCCGATATTATTTGCACCCAGCCTGGCTTGCGTTCACCAATCACTACTTCTGTTTTTACAGCTTTGCCGTTAGTAGACGCCTCAGATGAACTACTACCAGACGCTTCAGAACTCGATGAATCATCATTTACCACGTAAACAAATTGCGAATTACCTTCGGGTACGATGGCACTTTCAGGCACTACTAATGCTTCTAAAACACGTTTCTCAAGATTAATTTGCATCAGCATACCGGGTCTTAATTTTAAACCTGGGTTAGGGATTTGTGCTCTCACCCTAATCGCTCGTGTTTGAGGGTCAATACGTGAATCGATGTTAGTGATTTTACCTGTAAATTGCTCACCAGGATAAGCAACAGAAGTCGCCACTACAAGCTGCCCATCTTGGATACTCGAAAAATGATTTTCAGCAATCGAAAAGTCCAGCTTCATCAAGCTCAAGTCATCAAGGGTAGTGATAGTGTCTCCAGGTCTAACAAGACTGCCAACACTAACTTGCCTTACGCCTAAACGGCCACTAAATGGTGCCGTTACGTTAAGCTCTTGCAAATTAGCCTTTGCCACTTCTCTTTGCGCAAGTAAGCTTTCAACTCTGGACATTTGTTCGTCGAGCAACTGCTCTGACGCGGCGCTTTGTTTGGCCAAGCCTTGAATACGTTTTAGTTGACGTCGTGCTTCTGTTAAGTTTACATCTAGTTCATTAATTCGGGCTTGCTCTGCTCGGCTATTTAATTCAACTAATAGCTGACCTTGCTCTACTAAATTACCGTCATCAAATAGTACTTTAGTGACGGTCTGAGAACGTTGCGCGGTCACATTAACCGACTCATTGGCAACGGCAGTGCCAAGCGCTTCAATCGTAATAGGAAATGCTTGCTCTTTTGCAACGGTGACCACAACCGGCGTTGCCCCGCCGCCGCGGCGATTTTGCTGTTGCTCTTCTTTTGCTGGAATATTTAAGTAAATTAAAAAACCAACAATCGCAACAACACCAATCAACAAGGGCGAAAACTTAAAATTTGCAGACATAACTCTCTCTTTTGTCGTCAACTAAAGTTGAGCAACATGTAAAATATAGACTTGTAACTGTGTGCAATGGCAACTACAGTATTTTGTATTAACGGTTATTATAATACTTTCTCGATGAATACTGGATCTAAATTCGTTTTATTCTTATTAATTTCAATCATTGGCCTTGGTTGTAGCAAAAAAGACTTCCCTGCCCCAAGCTGCCGTGTTGATGCGAATTATGCCTCAAATCACCAAGGCGCTGCTGCTTGTGTGATTGTGATGAACGATAAGCTTTTGGCTAAACAATTTACCTCCGGTAAATATAATCTTGCCCACGGCGAAGCATCACAGCTGCGCAGTGCACAATGCTCGGCACACGAAGCAATGTGGGAGCAAACCGGCTTTAATGTGCAAGTTCAAAACGTGGTCGGCTTGTACAGTGATGGTACATGGTTATTTGCTTGTCAGCTTGAAGCAGGCTTTGATGGCAGTGAAAAACCCTTTGATGCACCTGACTGGAGCTCACCCGACGTCGAAAGTATTGCGTTTATCGACCCTTTTTTAATAGAACATCAACATTGGCAAGAACCTGACCGCTTTATTTCGGTGCGCGACGCATACGTGGCACAGCACAATTACCTCAAACAATCTCAATAACTTTACGCTTTTCACAAAGGCTATGTGGAAATTGTTTTGTTTCACCCTCATTTTGATTTAAACTGGTCAGATGAGATAATAATTTACACGCTTGTTGGGATCATCATACACACTCTAAGTGAGCAAATTGCTAATTTATGCGTAAATAAGTTACTGCGAGCTAGAACATTGATGTCCACCACGTTCGTTTAAATTATCGTAAATACACGAAAAAGCAAACACCGCAAATGCAACCCGATAAGGAGTAGGCGATGCCACAGTATCAAGCCCCAATGGCTGACTTTCAATTTTTACTTAACGATTGGCTAAACATAGACAGTCACTACTTAGCCGTGGGTGCCGAGGGTATGGATGGCGAACTTGTAACAGAAATCATGAGCCAAGGCGCAAAATTTGCTGAAGAAGTCGTTGCGCCGCTTAATCGTGAGGGCGATGAAATTGGCTGTAAATTAGAAAATGGTAAGGTCACTACGCCGCCTGGTTTTGCGGATGCTTATCAAGAGTACGTTGCCAACGGTTGGAATGCGATGTTAGGTAACCCTGAGTTTGATGGGCAAGACTTGCCTTACACGGCAGCTGTGCCTATTCATGAAATGTTAAATTCAGCTAATTTAAGCTGGCGACTAACGACTATGCTGACAGAAAGCGCCGTACTAGCTGTTGATAAACACGCGACAGACGAGTTGAAGCAACAATATTTAGCCAAATTAATATCCGGCGAGTGGACCGGGACAATGAATCTGACCGAACCACAAGCGGGCACTGACCTAGCCTTGTTAAGCACAAAAGCACAACCGCAAGACGATGGCTCGTACTTAATTACCGGAAATAAAATATTTATCACTGGTGGCGATCATGATTGGACAAGTAACATCGTTCACCTAGTGCTTGCGCGTCTACCTGACGCGCCAAAAGGTGTAAAAGGAATAAGCTTATTTTTAGTGCCTAAGTTTTTATTGGATGAAAATAATGAGCCTGGTGAAGCAAATTCATTAAGCGTAGGTAGCATAGAAAAGAAAATGGGGATAAAGGCAAGCCCGACTTGTGTCATGAACTATGATGGCGCCACAGGATATCTAGTTGGTGAAGCGAACAATGGTTTAGCGTGTATGTTTACCATGATGAACGATGCGCGCTTTCAAGTTGGCATGCAAGGCCTTGGTATTTGCGAAGCCTCATATCAGGGTGCGCTTTCGTACGCTAGAGAACGACTGCAATCTCGCAGCCCATTAGGACCGCAACAACCTGAAGCAAAAGCGGATTCAATCATGCATCAACCTGATGTGCGCAAAATGCTATTGACACAAAAAGCAATGACCGAAGGTTTACGAGCATTATCCTTACTATATGCTCAGCAAATGGACGTAGAAAAATATTGTCACGACCACCGCAAAGACCAAGCAAAACAAATACTGGCGTTTTTAACGCCAATCTGCAAAGGCTTTATGACCGACATGGGCACCGAAATCAGTAACATAGGTATTCAAGTGTATGGCGGCCATGGTTATGTGCGCGAATGGGGCATGGAACAATTGGCAAGAGATACTCGTATTGCACAATTGTACGAAGGCACTAACGGTATTCAAGCTGCCGACTTAATCGGTCGTAAACTCACCCGCGATGGCGGTTTAATGCTTAACGCAACGGTAGAAATGCTGTCAGGTCGCATTAATGGCATGAGCAATAAAAAGCAATTAGAACAAGCCCAACACCTACTGCATGAATGGCATCAACTATCATGTCAGTTACTTGGTGCGGATGTTGTTGACGTTGCCGGTGCGGCTAGTGATTATTTGCATTATAGTGCTTATATTATTTTGGGCATTTTATGGTTAGAGATGGCCGACGCCGCTACAGCATCGAGCAATATTAATATTAAAAACGGCAAAGCCAAAACCTGCGAGTTTTTTATGAAACGTATATTGCCGAAAAAAGATGTACATAAAGCGGTAATACTTTCTGCTGCCAGTGATTTAATGGACGTTAGCGATGCTGAGTTTGATTACGTTTCGTAATCAAGCATTGCTTACTTTATTACAACTTCCTCGTCATCCTCGCGATGACGGGGAATTAAGCCACCGTTTTAAACGCAAGCTCATCAAACGCCTGCTTCAAATCTGCCACAATATCATCTAAAGATTCTAGCCCTACCGACAACCTAATTAAACTATCACTAATACCGTGAGCTTCGCGCTGTTCTTGGGTATATGTGCTGTGCGTCATACTCGCTGGATGTTGTATCAAACTTTCAGCATCACCTAAAGATACTGCACATTGGATCATGTTAAGCTGATCAATAAATTGTTTACCGGCTTCCAAGCCACCGTGTAATTCAAAAGCAATCATGCCGCCAAATAGCGCCATTTGTGCAGACGCCAACGTATGCTGTTCAAAACTGGGCAAACCGGGATAGTAAACAACCGATACCATGGGCGTACGCTCCAAATACTCCGCCACTTTTTGCGCAGACTCACTGTGTCTTTGCATGCGTAATTCAAGAGTCTTAATGCCTCGCAAAATTAGCATAGCGGTAAATGGCGACATGCACGCGCCAGTCATATCTTTCACCCCTTCTAGACGAATTTGCTCAATCATTTCTTGATGGCCAACGACTATGCCAGCTATTAAATCTCCATGTCCGCCTAAGTACTTTGTTGCAGAATGCACAACAATATCTGCGCCTAGCTCAATTGGGCGGGTAATAAGGGGCGTTGCATATGTATTATCGACAACGGTGACGACTGCATGCTTTTTAGCGATGTTTGAAATCGCCTTTATATCGATAAGTCGCATATTAGGGTTGGCGGGCGTTTCATAGTAAACCACTTTTGTTTTACTATTTAGGGCAGCAACAAGTAAACTCTCGTCACTTAAATCTATATGCGTCACTTTTACGCCAAACTTTGCTAGGCCTTTATGCAAAAAAGCATAGGTACAGCCATATAGTGTTTTATCGACAATAATTTCGTCACCCGCCGCGAGCAGCGTCCATAGCGTAGAAGTGATTGCGCCTATGCCAGAAGCAACTGCTAGGCCCGCTTCTGCGTTCTCTAATTTAGCTACGCGTTGCTCAAGCACGCTTAAAGTTGGATTAGAAATTCGAGAATAAACATGCCCTTGTGACTCACCGGCAAACAAATCAGCGCCTTGCTGCGCAGTTTCAAACGTGTACGTAGAGGTAAAATGTACCGGTGGATTTAGTGACCCTTGATGTTCTTGTGCATTGTAAGCATGGTGGATTGCCTGAGTTGCAAAACCGGTAGTTGAATTAGGAGCTTTCATGGTCAGTTCTCGCCTAAGCACTTTTAATGTTGAGGCATATGTTATTGCAAGATAAACGCAATTAACTATCAAGATCATTCATAGTTTTATATTTATACGCTATATTATGCCAACAATGACTGATTATTAAGCATGGAACATGGATAAATTAGATCGTCAAATAATACGAAAACTGCAGCAAAACGCCCGTATAACTAATCAAGAATTAGCAGATGCAATTAATCTTTCTCCATCACCTTGTTTACGCAGAGTCAGGGCACTTGAAGACTCAGGAATTATAAAAACCTACACATTAGAAGTAGACAACGAAGCATATGGTTTACCCGTCACTGTTTTTGTCAACATACAATTAGATAAACACACAAAAGATGCAGTCGAACATTTTGAAAATGCCATTAAGCATGAAGAAAAAGTCATTGAGTGTTTTGTGATGACTGGAAGGGCAGATTATCTTTTGAAGGTGGTAGCTAAAGATTTGCACGACTATGAACACTTTGTACGTCATCGATTGCACTCGATTGGCTGCATTGCGTCTATCGATAGCAGCTTTGCTTACGGAACGGTTAAGAAAACAAGTATTTTGCCCGAAAGCCACTTTTTATGACTAGCAGACGTTTTTACCCTAGCACCTAAACAATATTATTTTTCCAAAAACCTAGGCAATGCTCTTTTGCCAAAACATAGCACTGCCCATTTCAGGATCTAATTGATAAGCACCAAAGCCCCATTTCTCATATGCACGGATAGCAGATGCGTTGCCCTGTAGCACCTCAAGTGTCATTTTTGTGCAGTCAATCGATTTAGCAAAGCTCTCAATACCCGCTAACAAAAATTGACTGACGCCTTTTCCTCTCGCTTCTGCGACAACGGCAAAATCATGAATATTCATCAGTCCTTTTGCTGAAAAAGTAGAAAAGCTTTCAATACAGTTTGCAAACGCGAGCGCCTTATCACCTTCATACACGATAAATGAATGCATGTATGGTCTGCTTGCTAATGCGTTTGGCAGTTCGGCAATGACTAAATCAGAAATTGCTTGGCCACCTCCCATTGGGTCTTTTGCATATCCTTGCAACAAGCTTGTTAAACAATCAATATGTGCGATGTTAGCATAGTCTACTTTACGCAGTGTTAAGGAATTTTCTTGTTTGTCATTCATGATTGTATCTCGTCTAAAAGTAACATATGAGCATGGTGCATGTTTTTCGATGCATGGGGTTTACTGCATCGTGCATAGCGCTTAACGAGCTTTACGATAGCAAGCTCGCCAATTTACTGCCATTAAAAGCTTAGTTTTTTATCAAAATAGTCATATCAACCAAGCATTTTGATAACGAGTGCATAGGCCTCAAACGTAAACTGTTCAATAATTGGACAATTTGATGGCTAAGTGCGTATAATCGAAATATAAAAATAATAAATTGTTAAATGATACACCTTATATAACATAAGGAATTTCGCGCTAATGAAAGTATTTTTAATTAACGATAATAAAAAAGAAACACAATGGATAAATGCGTGCTTAGATATATCCTCTAAAGTCGCCACCGTGAGTTGCTATGAAAAAGCAATCGATTTAGATATTGAAGAGACTAGCTTTTACTCTGCCTTTATTATTGTCAATCAAGAACAGTTTGTCGTGCTAAGACGGCAATTGTCAAAACACTATTCTGCCAAAGACTTACCCTGTCCTATTCTTATCCTTAGCGATAGCTTTAATAGTTTTGATGTTAGCGGGTATGCAAATTTAACGATTGACGCTTTTTCAGTAAATGCAATTACGCCACAAATACTCGAATATTTGTTGGTCACGCTACGGCGGGACTTTCGTAAAGACATGCGCTTGAAAAAGTTGGCCCATTACGATGCCTTAACTGGCGCGACCAATCGATATCTATTTACCGACCGCGTCAAACAATCTATCGCTCGGGTCAAAAGAGTTAAAGAAAGCTTATCGTTTATGTATTTTGATTTAGACAAATTCAAAACAATTAATGACAAGTATGGCCATAACGTGGGTGATGATTATTTGTGTGCCTTTGCGACGCTAGTCTCTGACTGCATAAGAGACACCGATACTTTTGGGCGCTTAGGCGGCGATGAATTTGCACTACTTCTACCAAAAACAACAGAGGATGATGCCGTTAAACTGGCTAAGCGAATCATCGCATCTTTAAGAAAAACACGCACTATTCAATCACACAAGCTTAATATAAAAACCGCTATTGGCATTGTTGTTATTAGTGAAGACGACAATATTGATTCACTCAATTACAAAAGCTTGGTTGGCTATGCCGACAAAGCCGTATTCGAAGCAAAAAGTGAAGGCACTAATCAGTATGTTGTTCATTCACGAGCGCAATTTGCCTAGCATTAATTAGGTGATCCTCCCATTTCCCGTCTAAAATGGTCTGCATAAGCCCTATGTTTTTTCGGAATTCTCATGCTAGACCAGCTTCCTGACCTCATTGAAGAAGTCGCTGCCACAGACAAGTTAACAGACAAACCTGAATTACTAAATGTAATTGCCTCAAGTGATGCTGAAAATTTAGCGATGCTACTTGAGTCAATCCCGCTTGAGCAGCGTGTAGAAAGCTGGCAACAAGTTCCCGACAATAAAAAGCTTGATGTACTTGTTGAAATGCGCGGCGATCCGCGTGCAACTGTCATTGAGCTGACCGACCCATCGCAATGGGAATCAATTTTTCAAAATGTTGATGCTGAGCAGCTTCTTGAGATTTCAGATACCCTCCCCACTCATTTACTTGACCTTGCCTTGTCGGTCATGGGCAAACAACAACGTAAATATTTTCAAGATGCCAGTCACTATAAAGACGAACAAATCGGCCATTGGTTAACCCACGATTTACTTGTACTGCCAATAAATGCGAAGGTTCGCGATGGGCTTCGGCTATTAAGACGAGAATTACCTGACGCTACCGAAAGTATTTTTTTACTGAATCGAGCAGGCCAGTTTTCGGGCGCGGTTAAACTCAGTAGCCTGTTTGGCGCCCCTGAGCATGTGCCATTAGTCGACCTCGCCGTAGAATATATCGGCATCGTAAAAGCAGAACAAGACGCTGTTCAAGCCGCACGTGATGTGCAAAACAGTGGCTTTATTTCGCTACCGGTAGTCGATGAACAAAATAAATTACTTGGTCGTGTCGATATTGTCACTGCTTGTGAATTAGTTAACGAAGACTTTGAACGCCAAGTCATGTCATCAGCCGGTATGAATGAAGATGCCGATTTATTTGCAACCGTTCGCACCAGTGCTCGTAAACGCGCGGTGTGGTTAGGCATTAACCTGCTCACCGCATTTTTAGCTTCATGGTTTATTGGCTTATTTGAAGCCACCCTTCAAGAAGTCGTCGCACTTGCCGTATTAATGCCAGTAGTCGCTAGTATGGGCGGCATTGCAGGTAGTCAGACTCTCACGCTTATTGTGCGCGGCTTAGCGCTTGGGCAGGTCACAAAAAGCAACCGTGGCAAATTATTAAGTAAAGAACTTAAAGTCGGTATTTTGAACGGCTTTATTTGGGCTGCCGTGGTCGGCGGTATTGCCTTTTTGTGGTTTGACAGTAGCTTGTTAGGCATGGTGATTGCCATCGCTATTTTGCTTAATATCGTATCAGCAGCCATCACAGGCGTGCTGCTACCGCTTATTTTATCCAAACTAAAAATTGACCCTGCCTTGTCGGGTTCAGTCATATTAACAACGGTAACCGATATCGTTGGTTTTGTAGCATTTTTAGGCTTGGGAAGTTTACTGCTGTTATAAACAAAAAACCGGCATTGCGAATTAACAATACCGGTTTTACTAGCTCATTTTAGGTAAACGAGCGTCTACTTTTTACTCGCTTAAAAGAACAAACTAAAGCTACGTCTAGACTCGCGATATGCCTTAAACCATAAGTTCATATCGGTACGTGTTATACGACCATCTTCGTTCATATCAGCTGCTGGATTAAATCTAGCATCACCTTCTGCTGTGCCTCTGATAAAGAAAATACCAAAGTAATCACCAAAGTCTAAACGCCCATTACCGTTAACGTCACCTAGCATAAAGTCATCTTGTGGGAAGGTTAACCCCACAATGATTGGATCATGATCTGAAGACCGATAAGCCGAACTATCAATATAATTCATTGGCTTAGGCGAGTTACTATTTGGTAGCGTGTCATTGTAGTCAAATACCACCGGCTCATCACTGTTGATGTGCCACTCAGCAATATCTGTCACAAGTTCATTTGCACTAGAGTTTGCCAAGATATGATCAAGGCTACCAAAGCGGCTTCTGAAGGTGTAGCTGTACGACAATGGACCATTGCGCTCACTAGCAACATTTACGTAACCGGCCATATTGAGCGTAGTTAATGGATCTTCTTTTGCGTAAGCGTTTAAATCACCCACTAACAATATAGCTTGATTAGCAAAGGTATCTGCCAACCAAACATGAATCGCTTGTGCTGCGCGTGTTCTCGTTAGGTTACAAGCTGCTTGACCATTCACAAAGTCATCATCACCCTCTCCGCACGAGCCACCTTTAGAACGTAAATGGTTAACATTCACAACAAAGCTTCCATCACCGTCATTCACGCTAAACAACTGCGCAAATGAAGGGCGATTCCCATTGTCGTTAAATAGTGGGCCGGCTTCATCCACAATTGAGTTTGATGAATCAAGCACTTCAACAGCATTAACTGGCGTCACGACGTTTTTATTGTAAATAATCCCTACTGTAATAGCGTCGGTGCCTTGTGCTTCACCTGCATCAACATAAGCAAAGGCATCAGCACCATATCGAGCATTTAGCGCATCGACTAATTGTGCAATTGAGCTGGTGTCATCAAAGCCATCATTCTCAAGTTCCATTAAGCCGTAAACACTTGCATCTAGCTCAATCATCGCTTCTACAATTTTGCTGAGTTGCAGTTCATATTCTTCAACGTTATCAGCGCCACGCGAGGTTGGGAAGCCTTCTCCCATACCATCACCGTTAAACAGGTTAAGCACATTGAAGCTGGCTACTTTTACATCACCGCTAATGCTAGGCACAGAAGGACGCGAAGCAGGCACGTAGCTTACTTGGCTAGCAGGACGTAGACGAAATGCATTAAACGCATAATCTACGACAAAGTCAGCGTTTAAAATGGTACTGCCGGTTCGCATATTATTAGCGGGTGACAGCTCACCAAAGATGGTCAATGGATTATAAGAGCCATTTACTAAGTCATCTAAAATGATTTCGTTACGAGCATTTTGCGCTTCGAGTGCTACGGCTTCTGCCGAACCTGGTAAATGTAAGTGAGTTGGGTTATATAAACGTTCGCTCGATACGACTAACTCACCAAAGCGTGCGTATGAAAAGTTGCTGGTCACAAATAAATCACTTGAATTGTTAACTAGCATGTTTTCAATCGCTTCGAGACTTTGTCCTTCAGCTAAAGGTAAAGCAAAATCAACGGCCGCAACGCTGTCTATGCCACAGTTTGGTAACACGTCTTGCGCACTAATTTGTGTTTTACCGTTAAACTCTCTCGCTTCACCAATCACGCGCACTACGTCGCCCGCAGAAGGGAAGAAATCAAGCCCGCCAGCAAATACGAATAAAGCTTCAGAGGTATTAGGATTGTTATCTTGGTCGCTAAGCTCTTCTTGAATAAAGAAGCCTGATAGACCGTCAGCAGCTAAAGTAACTACACCTTCAACTACCACGATTTCGCCGCTTAGAGGCGTTACTTCGCCTTCACCTTGTACTTCACTCATTAGAGTCGCTGGGTCTGCACATTGGCCGAGTACAAGCTCATTACCATTATCAAAACCAGCATATAATCCGAGATCTTCTAATGAGTTATTGGCAAAGCCGTCCCATTCTACTAATGGGTCAAAAGCATCACTTGGATCAGTATCACCAGATGTTATAGCCAGCTTACGGCGAATAGTATTATCACGCGTACTGACTAAGCCTGAACCCCATTGGCTACCTGGATCAACACCCACTTGGCCAATCACATCCACAATGCCATTGCTATTGCTCAATACAACCGCATCGTCACCGTTAAATTGAATGCCATCTGACACTTGCAGCACACCATCAAATGCAGCAACCTGAGCGGCCGCATCTGTGGTCGCCAACACAAATACACTTTGGTCGGCCAACACGCCTTCAAGTGTAATTGTATATTGGGCAAAATCATTTCCGTTTTGGTAACCCTCAATGACATAGTCGCTTAAATCAATGGCTCTGCCAGTTAAGTTAACAATCTCTAATGCTTTGTTAAAGCCACTGCCTTCAACATATTCACTAAAAAATACATCGTTGAGGGCAAATTCAAAGCTGCCTATAGCAATTGCGCTACCGTCACCTTGACCATCTAGGGCATCGCGTCCCGAAAATACCCAATCATCAGGATTAAATGTATCGCTGGCGGCAGTATTGTTTACGCGTTTCGCAAAGCCGTCACGATAGTTCCATACATCACCCGAGCTATTGCTATTAATGTCGCCGTACAAATCAACCACTACGCTATTACAAAAGAGCTCAACTGCATCATCGCCGTTAATGCCCATTGCACCGCTAGTAAAATCTGGGTCGCGGCCAAAGTAGACGTTAAAGTTAGGCGCTTCTGAGGCAACATAAATAAAGTCACCGGCGCTGGCTGCTTGTGCTGGGAAGGTAAACTCTTGCCCGTCACTACCGCCGCCATTATTTGCACTGCCTAAGCCACAAATACTCAAATCATTAATATCTTGCGTCACAAAAAGCTCAACGCCTTTAGGTGTTCCGCCAGTTAAGGTACCGTCAAACACTGCAGTAATAAACATCGGTGCAATTTCACCTACTGGTGGATCAACAGGATCTACTGGCGGGTCAATCGGCGGATCGATTGGAGGATCAATAGGCGGGTCTATTGGATCAACCGGGTCAACCACCTGATCGCAAGTCGCTTCAGGATAAATAATATCTACCCACTGCGGGTTGTCTATATACGGGTTTCGATTACCTTGGTACTGATAAATTTTATCGTGACGATCACGCTCTGTATTGTCAACGGGGTCATTGTTATGCCAATCAATTAACACACAAAGCTTACCTAAAGCGTCTTCAGCACTAGATGTTAATCGGTCAACTAACACGATATCAGGCGTATCTTCGCCTGGTTCGCCCTCGTAACGTGTGTCCATATAAAACATCATACGGGCCACATCACCTTTAATGTCGTCACGCGGTTCAAACGAGTCACTATCAGTAAAGTTATTTGGCGCGTCACTTATTTCGCTTCCGCCAAGGTCAAAATCTTTATTACCTCGATCAGAATTCACCGAAATATCGGCTGGGCGTAAGTGGTGTATATCAGTGTAAGCGTCTTGGCTACGATCGCTAAACCCTTTACTACTAGGCCAGCTGTGCTCTCTGTTCCAGTTGTCTGGGTTATTAGACGCATTGCCTGTGCCGTTGCTACGCTTGCTAATTGAACGACCTGAATACCATAAAATAACATTGTCAGTGTTGTTAGGATCTTCGTCGGTCGCCGTCAATGCACTCCACACTTGCGAATAAGTAAGGTTTACTTGATTGGCTTGCGCAGTATCGTTAATTAAACCTTTAAGTGAAGCGAGTTCTGCGGCGTTTGGTTCAATTGGCAGTAGCGCAATCGCGTCGCTTACACTCGCATAAAAAGACGCTTCTTCAAACATAGTAGGATCAGCGACAGGCATTAAGTCAGGGCAATTAACACATGGGTCAATTAAGTCGCCTGGGGCTGGTTCAACGGGCGGATCGACTGGTGGATCAACCGGCGGATCAATGGGTGGGTCAATTGGCGGATCAACAGGTGGCGAGCCATCAACGCTGTGTTGACCTAGTCCATCAAAGGTGTCATTCGCGAAAGCTAGCCACTCGCTTGATGGGTCAAAAGCGTCAGTTTCATTTGTATCGCCAACAACAATCCCGGGCGCTCTGCGAAGGGTACTATTTTGTGTTGTTACACCATTTTCAGACCACTGTGAACCTGGGTCAAATAAATATTGGCCAAACACATCTACATTATTACCCGCGCTATCGCGCAAAATAATGGTGTCATCACCGTTGAAGTTCAGTGAAGTAGTAAGCTGCGAAACACTCGTTATTTCTGCACCAGCGTTTGATTGACCAATCACAAATGTCCCACCAGCCGCCAATTGACCGCTTAAGTTAATGGTGCGATTAGCGTCGGCGCCGCCATTGTTGTATACAAATAGCGTGTAGCCATCAAGCGTGGTGGCAGATGAGCCTGCATTATACAATTCTATTGCTTTATTATTACTCGAGCCTTCTATGTATTCTGAAATGAACACATCTGCACTAGCAGGAGCTGATAAGCTCACCGCCAAAGCGACAGAAGATAGCGTGATATTTTTCATGGTTTGTCCATATAGTTATTATAATTACACTAAAAAACCTGTACCAAGGTACAGGTGTTTTATTAATAGTATGTGACAATTTTTTGACGGTCTAGGGCTTTTATTGAAATAATCGGGACGATTTTAATTGAGTATAAAAAAAGCTGTTTCAAAACAGCGTTTTGTAACAGCTTTAACCAGTAAAATAAAATTTAAAAATTAGGAGTTAGCGTTCAATACTTCTTTTTTAAACCATTTACTGAGCATATCTTTTTCGTAAAAGAAAGGTCTATCGCGACGAATATGATTACTCGAATCCAAATATCCCATATCTTTGAGGTTTACATCTTCGGTTTTAATCACCTGTCCGTTGGCGTCAGTTACCGTGTAGGTAAACTTAATCCTTGGGATATCAATATCTCGCATCACTCTTACATCATCCATGCCAATGCCTAAACCTAGCATGCGACCCGGCTCGACACGGCCAGCTAAGTCTAAGTTGGTCATTTCAAAACTCATTTTTTGCCCTTCAGGCAAGTCTTGCGCGAGTTTATCGAGATGTTTTTCTAGATGATTAAAGACATGTTTTCTAAATTTACTTGATGAAAAGTTTGCTTCTTTTACATCGGTAAATTTCTTGGGGGCAACCCAAGCTACCGATATGCGATCTAGTTCATTGTCACTTACATATACATCTAATTTCTTATCTTCAGCATGTAAGTTTGTGCTAATAAGTAAACTCAATGTGAGCGCTACAACGCCAAGAGTACTTGTCATTGGTTTTTGTCCACGATTGTTTGCTAATAATGTCTTTGGCATGTTTATTCCTCTTTGTAGTAAAGCGACACCGCTGCCCTTAATCCAAATTAGTATTAGTAAATTTGGTGACAAGTCACGATTTAAAACTCAGGGCTTTTTTGTTAACAGCTACGCTGTCAAAAACTGACGACACCCGACCATCCCGGTCACATTGCCTACAGTTTGTTTAATTTAACGCTGTTTGCACGTAGGAGCAAGCTCCTATCTATACTTATATGGCTTAATTACTGGTCAATAGTTCAGAACTTTTTATGTCGCTGCATAACTTTTTCAAATTAGCGCCATAAATATAAGGATTTACATCTTCTTTTACGCAATATAAATAGTGAAATCGAGTGACTTTTTCAGCACTGTCGGTAATTTCAATCACATAATCGACTTGGTGGGGTTGTAAAGACATGTTATTGCGCATAAATCGATCGCGTAATTTAATAATTTTGCTGCGTTCAGGCACTTCAACTAGTGACTCATACCAATTCACAAGCTGGTCAGCTACACCACCAAAAAAGTGCTGTGCAAATGAAGACCTTAAAAATAAGATCAACAATATCACCTGAATTCCTATGATTATGATTTTACGCATGCATCCGCTTTAACAATTGAATTTACACTTATAGTATAAGGGTTTACGGCTAAATAGAAAGATTCATTAGTATACATAGATATTACGCACGACAACTCATGCCATTATTTTCCAACAACAAAAGACGTAACCAGCTCAGAAAACGTCAATACTTGTAAAAAAATAGCGAAATAAGCAATGTAAAACTCAAGCAACAAGAAGAAACAATTTATTGATCTTGATTAACTTTTAAGGCGCGAGCTTTGATATACTGCTCTCGCTGGATAATATTGTCCGCGTTATTGGCAGTTTGTGAGGCAGTGTCTGATGACCGAAAAAATACGCATAAAAGATGTGACGCCCATCAAAATCGAGAAATCGAAGGTGGAGATAACTAAACCCAGTTATTCGGCGCGCAATCGTATTTATGTGCGCAAAGTAAAAGGCGCATTTGAGAGCTTTCGGCGTTTATTTGGGTTTATATTTTTAGGCATGTTTGCTATCGCACCTTGGATACAATACGAAGGTCAGCAAGCCATCCTTTTTGACTTAGCCGCCCAACGTTTCAATATTTTTGCCATGACACTTTGGCCTCAAGATTTAACAATAGTCGCCTACATTTTAATTGTGTCTGCCTTTGCCCTATTTTTTATTACCACTTTTGCCGGTCGTGTATGGTGCGGATTTATGTGTCCACAAACGACTTGGACATATATCTATATTTGGTTTGAAGACAAATTTGAAGGCGCTCGTAACAAACGAATCAAACTCGACCAGCGTAAAATGGACGCTGATAAATTTATGCGCAAAACCGCCAAACATACCGCGTGGGTAGCGGTTGCCTTATTAACATCCTTGACCTTTGTCGGTTATTTTGTGCCTATTGATGAATTATTTATCGGCTTTTTTACCTTTGATGTCGGTTTTTGGGCTGGATTTTGGGTCATATTTTTTACGGTGTGCACCTACGGTAACGCTGGCTACATGCGTGAAGTCATGTGTACTCACATGTGTCCTTATGCGCGTTTTCAGTCAGCTATGTTTGATAAAGACACGTTTACTGTTGCTTACAACGCTGAGCGCGGCGAAAAACGCGGGCCACGTTCACGCAAAATTCCCCAACAGGACTTAGCTGAGAAAGGTCTAGGTGACTGCGTAGATTGCAACTTGTGTGTGCAAGTATGCCCCACTGGTATTGATATTCGAAACGGTCTTCAGTACGAGTGTATAAATTGCGGTGCATGCGTTGACGCTTGTAATGGCGTGATGGAAAAAATGGGCTACGACAAAGGCTTAATCAGTTTTACGTCCGAGCATCAATTAGCCGGTGGCGTGACTAAAATAGTCAGGCCTAAACTAATTGGATATGCTGTTGTACTGACCATTATGTGTGGATTGCTTATTTATGATATCGCGTCACGTTCTTCGATAGAACTAGATATCATTCGTGACCGCAATACCTTAAGTCGCGAAACTAACGAAGGCTTAATCGAAAATGTATACACATTAAAAGTCTTAAATAAGAGTCAAATCAAGCAAACTTATACCATAAGCGTATTTGGCATAGATGGCGCGACGATTATTGGCAGTACTGAAGTAGTCGTTGAAGGCGGCGGCGTGTATACTAACCCAATTAGCGTTGCCATTAGTCCAGATAATTTAGAAGTCGGCAGCGAAACCATCTACTTTAAGGTCAGTACAATGCTCAATGGCGAAATTGTCGAGGTTGAAGAGCCCAGTACATTTATATTCACCGGTGTCTGATTTTAGTTTTGAAAATCTAGGGCCAGATTTAATACTCGACGCGATTGAAAGTCTTGGTATTTATGTGACATCCGGCTTGCTAGCGCTTAACAGCTACGAAAACCGTGTTTATCAATTTATGACCGAAGAGCATGGTCGTATGGTGGCTAAGTTTTATCGCCCACTGCGATGGTCTGATGCTCAAATCATAGAAGAACACGACTTTGCTTTTGAGCTGCAATCACATGAGCTTCCAATTGTCGCCCCCGTAAAGTTTGCCAATAAAAGCTTGCATGAATATCAAGGCTATCGCTTTGCCCTATTCCCATCAGTGGGCGGTCGCGAATTTGAAGTTGATAACCTAGACCAATTAGAATGGATGGGAAGGCTCATTGGCCGAATTCATGCGAGTTCAGCTAAACAAGCGTTCACCCACCGCTTAAGTATCAATATAAAAGAATATTTGTATGATCCGGCCGACGAACTGCAAAATAGTCAATTGGTACCTCAACATCTTCATTTACCATTTTTTACGATTTTTGACCAAGTTCGCTTTTTAGCCGAACAAAAATATCAGCAATTTGCAAACAAAGTCACTCATATCCGATTACATGGCGATTGCCACCCAGGAAACATATTGTGGCGTGACGGCCCTACATTTGTTGATCTTGACGATTGTCGTTCTGGACCTGCTATACAAGATTTATGGATGATGCTCTCGGGCGATAACAACACTCAGCAGCTTCAGCTCGACACCCTCATTGAAGCTTACGAAGAATTTAGCGAATTTAACGCTCTTGAACTGGAACTAATTGAGCCACTAAGAGCGATGAGAATGGTTCACTATATGGCTTGGTTATCTAAGCGCTGGCAAGATCCAGCGTTTCCTCGGGCATTCCCTTGGTTTGGTGAAGACAAATATTGGGAAAATCAGATTCTGGCTTTAAAAGAGCAGTTCTCGGCACTACAGCAACCAAGCATTAAGTTGCCTAGGTTTTAATCATTATTTGATTTAGTGCCGCAATGGCATAAGTCATATTAAAAAAATTCCATGCTTCGCTTTAGTTTGTTTCAAAACCCGTTATGATACGCGTTAAGAAAGGTGCTGTTTACACGCTACTTTACAATTTAGCGTGCTAAGCAGTTAAACGGGAAACAGGTGAAACACCTGTGCTGCCCCCGCAACGGTAATCAATCCAAGTTTGTCAACTTGAACTTTGCTTTTACATTTTTCTATCGCAAATAGGCTTATTAACTATTTGTAGCAGAACAATGCGTCAGCCACTGCAAACACCATGTTTGTGGGAAGGCATAGCAAAGATATTGAAAGCCCGGATACCGGCCCATCTTATACATTTTGACGCGTAAATCGTGTTGAATACACTCAATATACTAAAATCGTTGCGCTCGGGTGGAGCGCACAAAAGGACTTTCATGAAGACAATACCTTTGATATTGGCAAGCAGCGTGCTTGCTAATTTATCATCTATCGCATACGCACAAACCTCAAGCGATACCGAAACCATTACAATTACCGGCTCTCGCAGCCCTATTCCAACGGCGCAAGTCGCAGGTTCAGTCACGGTCATTGACCAAGCGCAAATTGATGCATCGGGCGCAATTAACATGGCTGATTTATTACGCACCGTCGCAGGCGTAAATCTTGGCCAAACAGGCCCCTTCGGCAGCTTACAAGAGTTACGTTTTAGAGGCACCGAGAGCAATCACATAATGGTTATTGTTGATGGTGTGGCTATTAATGATGTAGGCCAAGGTAGCTTGACTGACTTCTCGCACATACTACTGAGCAATATAGAGAAAATCGAAGTACTGCGTGGGCCGCAATCAGCCATTTGGGGTTCAAACGCGATTGCAGGCGTAATTAGCATTACAACCAAGAGTGCCTCGGGTGAAGGGCAAAATGGCAGGGCATCAATAGGTCTTGGCAACAAAGGTACCTATCAAGCAAGCGCTAACATAGCAGGATTAGTTGATAAATTGACATACAGTCTTGGTGCTTCAACCTTTAGTACAGACGGACAGAATGTGAGCCGCCCTGCTCCTGAAAGTGATGAAGAAGACGCCTATCGCAATACCTCGTTAAACGCGAAGCTTGGATACGAATTCACGGCGTTTAATACACTCGAATTTGTCACTCGCATAGTCAACTATACTGCCGATGGCGACTCATTTAACTTTGCCACCTCCTTAGTTGGCGATTCTGATGCACAGGCAAAAGGCGATCAAATATCTGCTGGCCTTAACTGGCACTTTGCACCGTCTGAAAATGGCAAAAAGCAAGGGATCTATTCTCAATTATTGTCATTCCAATATTCAAAACAAGCGAGTGATAACTTTAGAAATAGTGCCTTTGAGCGTTCTAGCGAAGGCGAAAGTATTCGCATATTATGGAATAATCGATTTGATTTTAGTCACAATCGTTGGCTAAACATTGGGCTTGAAACCACTGAAGAAAACTTTGAACAACGCGGGGATTCTGCCCAAAGCCAAGCAAATCAAACACAGTCTACCCGTGCTAACTCATTAGTGAGTGACGGTTTATATGGCTTTAACGAACAATTTAGTGCACGACTGAGTTATCGTTACGACATCAATGACAGTTTTGATGACGCCGCCAGCTATCGATTGGGGTTTAATTATGCCATCAACAACGATTGGCATGTGTTTGTGTCTCATGGTACCGCGATAAAAAATCCCACTTTTACGGAACGATTTGGCTTTTTCCCTGGCTCATTTTTAGGTAATGATGACTTAAAGCCCGAAGAACAGGACTCTTTTGAAGCGGGTGTTAGCGGGCAATTTAGTAATGTTGGCATAGATATTAGCTGGTTTAACGCACGACTCGACAATGAAATTTTGGGTTTTGTCTTTGACGCTGAAAGCGGCCAATTTACCGCTCAAAATGCAGAGCAAGAGAGCAGTCGACAAGGTCTAGAAATCAGCCTTAATGGTGAATTTAGTCACATACTATGGCAAGCACAATATAGCTATTTAGACGCAAAAGAAGGCGACGATATAGAAATTAGACGAGCCAGACATAATGGCTCAGCCAGCCTTACTTATCGTGTAACTGAGCAACATCAGGTGTACCTACAAGCTGATTACTCGGGCTCAAAGTTAGACCGCTTCTTTCCTCCGTTTCCTCAGCCCTCACAAATTGTCGGTTTAGATCCTTATTGGTTATTAAGCGCTAATTACACTTATATTCACTCCGAGCAAATTAAGGCAACATTGCGTGTATCAAACGCCTTAGATAAAGGCTTTGAGGATGTCTTTGGGTATAGTGGAGACGAGCGCACGATACTACTCTCTGCAGAATATAGCTGGTAAATAACGTTCGTACTACACACGCCGAGCGCGCAGCGGATACCATAACCGAGTGCGTAGCCGATACCATAACCGAGCGCGTAGCCGATACCATAAAGAGTGCTGTTATACTCGACGATACTTGCAGTGCGCTTAGCGTGTGATATTCTTGCGAGCATAATCACGCTAAGCATTCGCCTGTTTGAACTTATCGCTTAGTGATGAGTCCATAAACAGTCAATCTTAAGCATTTAAAATAGATAGGAACTTACATGAAACGATTTTTCAGCTCTTTAGCATTAGCACTTGCGCTTGGTTTAATTGGCACAATGCATGCCTCTGCTCAATTAGCAAAGTGGAAAGAAGGCACGCACTATGATGTGATAAGCGAAACCGCTTCAAAAAAACCTGTTGTTAAAGAGTACTTTTCATTCTTTTGCCCAGCTTGTTATCAATTTGAACCTTTAGTTGTGCGCTTTAAAGACGCCATACCTGAAGGCACAAAGTTTGAAAAAATACATGTTAACTTTATGGGCTCTGCTAGTCGCGAAATACAAAGCCAGTTGACGAGAGCAATGATAGTGGGTCGCGCCATGAAAGATGAAGAAACATACAACGCGGCAATATTTAATTATATTCACAAACAAAGAGCGCCGATTACTAGTATGGGCGACGTACGCTCACTATTTATTGTCAATGGTGCTGATGGCGAAAAGTTTGATAAGTTAGCAAAAAGTTTTGGCGTTAACAGCTTAGTGAAAAAGAACAACAAAGCGATTGACGATTTTCGTGAGCATGTGACCGGCGTTCCTACGTTTATTGTCAACGACAAGTTTTTAGTGACCTTCTCTCGTGACCGCTCAATGAACGTTGACGATATGGTCGATTTAATTGTTTGGTTAACAAAACAAAAGTAAATAATACTTGTTGTTTGAGCAACATTTACGTCATTCCCAGAAAAGCACGCGTCATTCCCAGAAAAGCACGCGTCATTCCCGCGAAAACACACGTGATTCCCGCGAAACCTAGCTTCATTCCCGCGAAACCTAGCGTCATTCCCGCGAAACCTAGCGTCATTCCCGCGAAGGCGGGAACCTCCCTACAAACCAATCGATATTAGTTAGACCTCTGTTTTACAAAGTTTTTCATGAGCATCAACCAAATCCTCGCCTTCGCCAAAATGACACTGTTCTCCCATCGTTTACATTCTAAATGAAGTCGCATAGACTCAAGTCAATATTATAATAATAAGGGTTAACGATGTTAACAATGCTTACTTCAACTAGGCTTCCAGTCGTCTTTATTCGTACTTTTACGCTATCGCTTTTGTACACGCTATCTACACTGACTCACGCCCATTCTTTTGCTATTAACAATCAAACAAGCCTTGTTAAAAATAATGAAGCCCAAAGTGTGCCACTGTTTGAGACTTTTAGCGCACATATAAAAGGCCCCAAGGTAAGCGAAACAGATGCCACAAACCCTTTTACAGACTATCTGGCCATTGCGAGCATAACTTCACCCACGGGCTTTACTCAGAATATTAGAGGCTTTTTTGTAGGAGATGGCCAAGCTCAATATAGCTCTGCAGACAGCGGAGATCTATGGCAAATCAATTACACACCTGCAAGCAAAGGTCATTATAAATACACGCTAAGCCTGTATAAGGGTGATAAAATAGCGCTTACCACAATGCCAAATATAGGCAAATTACGTAGTCAAAAAGCGCTCTCCCAAGTATTTGGTGAATTTACAGTAAAGCAAAATGATAAAGCTGCACAACATTTTGCTAAGAATGGCTTTTTAAGCATAAAAGATGGTTATTTTTATTTTGCGCATACGCAATCGTATTGGCTAAAGTCAGGCGCAAATAGCCCAGAAAATTTACTCGGTTATTGGGAAATTGACGGCACCTATAGAGCGTCTGCCCAAACAAGACAGGGCGAAGCTGCTGCCGATACTAACTTACATAAGTATCCAACACATATTGCAGATTACAACACCGGTGACCCACTTTGGGGAGCACAAAAAAATAAAGGTAAAGGCTTAATAGGCGCGATTAACTATGTGGCCGAAATAGGAATGAACGCTCAATACTTTTTAAGCATGAATATAAAAGGTGATGGCAAAGACGTGTTTCCATATATTGACCAAGAGACTTTTGATCGCTTTGATATTAGCAAGCTCGCTCAGTGGGAAATGGTATTTTCCCACATGCAAAATAAAGGGATCATGCTGCATATTGTGACCCAAGAAACAGAAAACGAGACCTTATTAGACGGCGGTGATGTAGGTAAATTTCGTTCGCTGTATTACTTAGAACTCATCGCTCGATTTGGTCACCATAAAGCACTAGTATGGAACTTAGGCGAAGAAAACGGCCCTGCGTCGTTTTCTCCTATAGGGCAAAATGATGCTCAGCGCTTAGCCATGATTGCATTTTTTGAAGCAAACGACCCCTACGAACATCCAGTACTCATCCATACTCATTCAACACCGCAGAGCAAAGATAAACTATTGCCAGCGCTCGTTGACAGTAGTATGGACGGTGTGTCGTTTCAAATAGATACACGTACACAAGTGTTTGATGAAATCATTAAATGGCGCGAATACTCTCAAAAAGCGACGTCTAAAAATGGAAAAGCGGGACCATGGTTAATAAGCATGGATGAAATAGGCATGTGGTACACCGGCGCAAAAGTGGATGCCGACGACCCAAGCCATGATTCGCTGCGCCAGCACGTATTATGGCCTACGTTTTTAGCAAACGGTGCTGGTGTTGAGTGGTACGCAGGTGGCCGCCAACCACAAAACGACCTTAATTTAGAAGATTTCCGCACTCGCCAGTCGCTATGGCGAATATCAAACATCGCAAAAGACTTTATCCAAAACAATGTGCCGATTTGGGACATGCACCCGGTGAGGTACCCTAAAGATATAGAAGTACTAATTGCAGGTTATGGCGACATTGAAGATAAAGTGCGTCGAGCGAGCTCGGTGTATGCAGCTAAAAACCAGCGTCATTTCTTAGCCTATGTTATTGAGAAAGATTCGATTGAAGTTGATATGCCCTCAGGTGAATATCAAAAAACACTTTTGGACCCAATTAGTGGTGAAATACTTACACAACAAAATATTAACATTAACCAAGCATCTACCACGATTAAATGGTCGAGCATGACTAGTTCAGTTGAAGCGTCGCAAAACAAAGATTGGGTACTGCATTTAGAATCATTGTAAATCCACACACGTCATTTAAAAGTTAACACCGCCATAGTGAGCTTAACACTATGGCGTTTCATTTATTTTGCACAATGACTGCAAAGCCTTAATCGTTAGTTAAGTCTATTTGCTCTGCATATGTGGGTGTTATAAAGACCATTTTAACCCAGCTAATACTCGCGTGCGGCCTTCCACCATATCATAGCGAGCAAACCAGCTTAACTTATGAATACTAAAGTCACCGCTAAGCTCAGATGAGAAGCCATGCCCAAAGCCCAAGAAGTCCTCAGTAAGCTCAGCACGAAGTCCAAAATTATCGCTAACGTACGAATAATGCGCAAAATACTCAATGGGATAGTGTTTGACCTTAAGTTCCCCTTCAAGGCCAATGACTACTTTTGTTTTTGACGAATCAATACGTGAAATATATTCAGCAAAATAAGTTGTATCTTCTGACCATTTATAGCGCCCTTCGGTGCGTAAAAAGTTAGCTTGTGTAATTCGCTCGGCGCTAAACTCGTAGCTCCACTTTTCGTCGAGTCGAGCAGAATATTCAATTTCTACGTAATCAAGCTTATCTGGCAATTCGAGCGCATCTCTAGGGTCAAGTGACTTCAGTTGACCCAACACCACTTCTAAATTGTCATTGCCAATCGCGCGCACGTGCCTTATGCCTTTTATCCAACCATCTTTAGACAAACCTGACGACGATACTCGCCCTTTAAAAGTCGGTACAATGCCAAATTCAGTTTTACCGTAATCACCAGTGTGCCTGCCATAAAGTCTACGCAAATATACATAGTCGGCGCTGCCATCATCAAATGTATTGTGGCTAGAGCCATATTCGTCGCCAGTCACGACAAATGCATGGGCACTCCAAGTATCCGAAAAAACGATGCCTGGGCGATATCGCACTCTATATTGATAGCGCAATTCACGAGAAGAACGATCATCTGCTCTGACCTGCACGTCTAACTTTTGTGTGAGCATTTGCGCGTTTGATTTAAGCGATGTGCTTAGCATGATAGGTAAAGCCACGATAATGCAAAACAAGATGGTTTTATGGCACATCAATAGACGAAACGTAGAAATAATAGACATCCTTTTTATTTGATTTTATTGTTATTTATTGTTTCTTGTTGTGAAAAGTATAGCAGTTGATATGAAAAAGTTAACGTGACGAAAAAAGGCAGGCAATACCCGCCTTTATTATATCGTTTTGCTAGCCGCCTAATTTGTCGGCAGCAACCTTATAACGAGGGTCTTCGTTCACATTTATCTCAACATAGCGGTTTGCTTTGCTAAGTAAATTTCGACATTCAGGGCTGATATGACGAATATGTAATGTCTTGCCATTTTGTTGATACTTATCGGCTAAGTTATCGAGCGCATCTATGCCAGACGAATCCCAAATACGTGACTCATTAAAATCAATCACCACATCTTGAGGGTCGCCCGTGATATCAAACAAGTCTTTGAAATGAGTAATCGAACCAAAAAATAATGGCCCTTCAAGTTCATATACTTTCCAGCCGTCATCATCGGTATGCGTGCGCGCCATAATGTGTGTTGCATGCTTCCACGCAAATACAAGTGCCGACACAATCACACCAGCCACGACTGCCACTGCCAAATCGTACATCACGGTAATGGCGGTAACTAAAAACAAGACAATCGCGTCTTCCTTATTAACGCCGCGAATGATTCTAAATGATGCCCATTCAAAGGTGCCAATAACGACTACAAACATAACACCTACCAACGCCGCTAGCGGTATCATTTCAATAAGCGGTGCGGCGAATAGTATAAAGCCCAACAACACTAAGGCTGCGGTGATACCTGATAAACGACCGCGCCCACCAGAGTTTATATTAATCATACTTTGACCAATCATGGCGCAACCACCCATACCGCCAAAAAAGCCATTTACAGTGTTAGCTACACCCTGACCCACACACTCTTGATTGCCTTTACCGCGGGTATCTGTCATTTCATCTATCAGGCTCAAGGTCAACAATGATTCAATTAATCCAACCAAGGCTAAAATGATACTCACCGGTAAAATAATGTATAGAGTTTCGAGAGAGAACAATACATCAGGCACCGCAAAACTAGGTAATTCACCGGCTAAAGATGCGGTAGCACGCTCGGCCTCAGGTAATTTGTCTCGCACATAATCAATAACTGTTCGCGCTTCTAAGCCTTCATAAAACATCACCAGTAAAGTCACTGTAGCAATTGCCACTAGCGAAGCTGGTACTGCTTTAGTGAGTTTAGGCAAAATATAAATAATGGCCATAGTTAAGGCTATGAGCCCAGCCATGGTATAAAGCGTCGTGCCTTCCATCCATTCCCATTGGCCGCTAGCACCCAATATTTTAAACTGGTCTATTTGTGCTAAAAAGATCACGATTGCCAAACCATTGACAAAGCCAAGCATGACTGGGTATGGCACAAGTCGAATAAACTTACCCAGCTTAAAGATCCCGAACGAAATCTGGATTAAACCCGCTAATACGACCGCTGCAAACAAATATTGCACGCCGTGTACGCTTACTAAAGCCACCATCACAACCGCCATCGCGCCAGTTGCACCAGAAATCATGCCCGGACGACCGCCTATAGCAGAGGTTATTAAGCCCATCATAAAGGCAGCGTATAAGCCAACCATGGGCGCAACGCCCGCAACAAACGCAAAAGCAACCGCTTCGGGCACTAAAGCCAAGGCCACGGTTATACCCGATAGCACATCATTTTTGATATTGCCTTGGGCACCATTAAAATTATTGAACATTGTTCACTCACTTGTGTATCGGTAGTTGACCACCGACTAATTAAAATATTATATGCTTGATAAATACAACGTCGAAAGGACATTTAGGAAAAGCGCCGCGCAGTGTAACAGAAGCGAAAACAGAATTCTTTTACGCTTTTGTAAAAAACAAACCTTTATTTTTTACCGCCTCCCAAACAATTAGGCGAATCAGGCGACAAGCCCTGTTTTTTATTCCAATCATCAGCCGTATAAGTATGCAACGCTAATGCATGCACAGGGCCTGCCAACTCTGCGCTGAGTAGCTCATTAACGACTCTATGACGCTGAATTAAGCGTTTATTGGTAAAAGACTCGCTCACAACCGTTACTTTAAAATGCGTTTCAGAGTTTGCGGGGACGTTATGCATATGGCTTTCGTTAAGCACTTCTAAGAAAAGTGGCGATAAATTGGCATTAATTTTTTGCTTAATAGTCTCTTCGACAGTGTCAGCTTGGCTTGGCTCGCTCATGGTGTTAACTCTTTAAAATGTGTTAAAAAAAGATGGGGATTCAATTACGCACTATTTTGGCACAACGTAGCGAAAGGTAAAGTTAAGTCTAGGCCCTAATTGCGTTTTGCTTTTGTTGATACCATGCTGCCAATATTGTTGAGTATCACCCTTCATCAACAACAAAGATCCATGCTCTAACTGTATTTTTTGCGTTGCTTTTGTGTGAATATGCTTAAAGGTAAAGCGTCTTGATTGGCCTAAACTCACCGATGCAATAACAGCTTGTTCTCCTAATTCTGGTTCATTATCGGCATGCATGCCCATACTGTCGTTGCCATGTCGATAAAAATTTGCAAGCACCGAATTAAACTTAGCACCACATTGATTTTCGCACGCTTGTTTAAGTTTATACAATCGCGAGTCCCAAGCTACAGGCTGCATGCTTAACTTAGAATATTCATATTGTGTATTAGGATCGCCATACCACGCTTGCAAGCGTGGAATAAGTCGCTCTTGCCCATAAAGTGTGATTTTTGGCTGTTGCCATTGCAGGCTTTTAACAAAATAGTCCATTAAATGCTTGGCATGTTTGTGCGTTAACCAATTCGGAAAGTAAGTGACATCAGCGTTTTCCATTGGTAGCACGTAGGAAGTATCGGGCGAGCGATTTCCGCTTTTTACACTTTGCGCCGAATCATCACTGATATCCGGTATTAGATTGTCACCAGAGTTGGCAAGAGCAGCGCCAGCGTTATCACTCTCACAATCTACTTTTTTATTATTTTCTGGCATTTTTAAATAATTATTTGTCATGTCGATAGGATACCTGCTTTTGTATTGATACTCACCTATACATAAAAAGAATACGTCAAAATATGTTATATTCGCGAGCAATATTTTTAGGTTTGAGAATACAAATTGAACAACACGCAACTACACATTCAAGACCAAAGACTGTCACTTAAACGCTTTCCAGCTAATCAATTTGATAAATCCTTGCGCGCATGGGACGCCGCCGACGAGTATATTATTAACCATGTGTGCGATGAGTTAGATACTCAGAGCATTAATAACATTTGTATTATTAACGATGGCTTTGGAGCACTGAGCTGTGCACTTTCGCGCTTAATCCCGCACGCTAATATTCACGTATTTACTGACTCAATCATGTCAAAGCATGCCATCGAACAAAATCTCAAGGGCAGTAATTTAGACAAAAATCACGTTAGCATTGCCAGTAGTGTCAATGTGTATGAAGACATGTGCGCAATATCTTCGTCAAATTCGTCATCTAACGATCTATCTACTAGCACTGTGTCTACTGACTCTGTGTCAAATAATACAACTGTTGATTTAATCTTAATCAAAATACCTCGAACCCTTGCCTATTTAGATTTTATATTAGCTCAGGTAAATCTGACTTTGCATTCACAACAAAGTGATAAACAAGCCGTGATTATTGGCGCAGCGATGGTAAAACTAGTGACTTCATCAGCTTTAAAGGTGTTTGACAAGCAGCTAGACAATACAAAAACATCGCTGGCTAAAAAGAAAGCAAGATTAATCTTCGCTGAGCCATCGGGAAAAAAAGCAGAGCATCAACAAAAACAGTCCGAGCGTTTTGTCAAACAAGTCAGTGACGAAGCAATAAGCTTTACATTGCACAACTTCCCAAATGTATTTTGTCGTGAACAGGTGGATATTGGCGCTCGATATCTTCTTGATAATTTACCCGACATTGATTTACCCAAAAACAGCAAGCAAGACCAAGTCATTATTGACTTAGGCTGCGGTAATGGAATATTAGGAACGTCGCTTTTGCAAGAAGCCGACGCATGCAATAAAACCATAAAACTAATATTTGTCGACGAGTCGTATATGGCCATTGAATCAGCCCGTATGACCTTGGCAAATAGTCAGGTGAGCGAAGCAAATAAAGCCAATGCAGAGTTTATTGTGAGTCATTGTTTAAGTGACTACTTGGCACAAAGTGACGGCAACAATGGTGCCGATGTCGTTATTTGTAACCCACCATTTCATCAGCAAAACACAGTGATTGATGATATTGCATGGCAAATGTTCAGCGATGCTAAAACAGTCCTCAAGCAAGGTGGAGAGCTACGTATTGTCGGCAACCGTCATTTAGAACACCGACTAAAACTAGTCAAATTATTTGGTGGTTGCAAAGTGGTGGCTAGCGATAAAAAGTTTGTTGTTTTGTCTTCTATAAAATAGCGCTTATCCGCTACCCATTTAGTTTGTCAACGCCTGCAAAAGCGGGCATTTGCCGTGCAAAGTCTAGCTTTACTTGTAATTGTTCATCTTATTTGATGTACTCGTGACTACCGCAAACCAAACTCTGTAACAAATTACAAGCATGACGAGCAAATATTGCAAAAATTGTGATCAAAAAGTTGAGCATAAATACTGCGCTTTCTGTGGTCAAAAAACCTCTGTTCAGCCATTGAGTACTTCACGAATAATCAAAGAAATCTCAGATAATATTTTTCAAATAAACCATGGTTTGTTTTTCTCAATTAAAGAATTAACATTGCGTCCCGCACAAAGCATAGAAAATTATCTAAATGGCCGACGTAAGCAATATTTTCAACCAATTGCCTATGCTTTTACACTAGCCACCTTATTTTTTATTCTGACTAAACTGGTTGAGCAAAGTACCTTTATTGATGACTTGTTTGAAGGGTTTACTTTGAGTGCCGAAGATAGAATGTCTGCCGTCAGTGACGCAAATACGCGCATAATAGCATGGCTTAGTAACAATTATGCCTATACCACTATGCTAGTAGCTCCAATTTATGCACTAGCCAGTTTTATTGCTTTTAGTAACAACAAAAGAAATTATCTTGAGCATCTTGTGGTAAATCTTTATGTGACGGGCCATCAATCACTCATCTATGGAATTATGGCTGTGATTGGTTTAATCGTCACCAATGTCGATGTTATGGAACTAATCACTTTAAGTGTTTCTATGCTGTATGCCACTACCGTTTTTGTTAAATTTTTTAAAGCAAAACATATCGTCGTGAGGGTGTTACAGGTGATGCTAAGTTATTTGATAGCTTTAATAATCTTTGTTTTGATGATTAACATAATTTTTTGGTTCAACAACACCTAGTAATCAAGCAAAAATGCCGAAATCTAAAAGACGAGAAAGCAATGTTCATATATGATTGTATTTTTTTATATATAGATGTTAATGTAATGAGAATAAATCTTTAATTAATTCCTTCTATCAATTAACGTAGAGGAACTAATGCATTACAACAACTACAAAAAAGCACAATTATTATGACTGTCGTTTCATTTATACTATTCACCCTGTTTGCCGCAGGTCTCACTTGGTTTTTAACTCGTAGCTACGAAAACAAAAGTAGCGAAGGCTTCTTTTTAGGTGGCCGTAGTTTAACCTTCCCTATCATTGCTGGCTCGCTATTGCTAACAAACTTGTCAACCGAACAAATGGTCGGCTTAAACGGTTCAGCATACAAAAACGGGCTAAGTGTAATGGCCTGGGAAGTCATTGCTGTACTTGCCTTAGTGCTAATGGCAGCGTTCTTCTTACCCAAGTTTTTGCGCGCTGGTATCACGACGGTACCGCAATTGCTTGAACAGCGTTTTGACCGACGCACTCAAGCATTAGCCAATTCAATCTTTTTAGCAGCCTATGCACTATTGCTTATTCCTATCGTGTTATACAGCGGCGCGAAGGGTTTAATCAATATGATGGATTTACAAACCCTCACCGGCATTCAAAGTGAGTTCACACTGTTACTTATCACCTGTATTGGTATTGGCTTGGCTGGTATGATTTACTCGCGATTTGGTGGCTTACGAACGCTAGCAGTACTCGATACCATAAACGGCGTTGGCTTGCTGATTGGCGGTTTTATGATTGCTGCATTTGCGCTATACGTGCTAGGTGGCGACGGCGGGATCATGGCTGGTTGGGAGACATTAAACACGGTGCATCCTGAACGTATGGATTCTACAGGCGCTGAAGGTTTAGATTCTGAAATCCCGTTTTCAACCCTATTTACAGGCGTTGCCTTACTTAATTTATTTTATTGGTGTACTAACCAGCAAATAATTCAACGTACTTTTGGCGCCAGTAGCTTAGCCGAAGGACAAAAGGGTGTATTGTTAACGGGCGCGCTTAAACTACTTGGCCCTATCTATTTAGTATTGCCTGGCTTGATTGCTTATCACTTGTATTTTGGGCAAGGCGTTAGCAATGATGACGCTTATGGTAAATTAGTAGCCGATGTTCTGCCCCCGCAATTGACCGGATTTTTTGCTGCCGTCATGGTAGGTGCAATTTTAAGCTCATTTAATGCGGCACTTAACTCTACATCAGCTTTATTCTCGATTGGATTATACAAAAGCGTCATCAACCCTGAGGCTAGTGACGAAAAAACAGTTAAGACAGCAAAATTGTTTGTGACTGTTATTGCAATAGCGGCCATGTTTGGTGCGCCTTTATTATCTAAAACTTCAAGTATTTTCAGTTATTTACAAACAATGAACGGTATATACGCTATCCCTATCTTTTCGGTGGTTGTGATGGGTTTAATTAATAAACGTGTTCCCTCTATAGCTGCGTTTTATTCAATGCTTGCAGGTCTTGTCGTACTGGTGGGTTTATTAATTGTTTATCCTGCTTTAAATGGCGGGGCGAATACTTCGCAACTTACCGGGATCAGTAACTTCCATATGATGGGCATCATATTTGGCTCACTTGTACTAGCGATGTTTATTGCATCTAAAGTAGCACCACGCGAACAAGCATGGGAAATGGCAACAAATACCCCCATTGACATGACACCTTGGAGAGGCACTAAAGTAGCCAGTGCGTTTTTAGTTGTTGCGGTTATTGCTATTTATGCGGCCTTTGCCCAGTAAAAAGTAAAGCATAATTCCTCTTTGTAAATACAACCTAGGTCATCCCCACAAAAGTGGGGATTTCGGACATTTATTATCTTTTTCTAAATTCTAAGGTATATTTACAGCATCAATGCCAATAGGATATGCCAATGCCAATTACCCGATTCTCGTTTTCATGCTTACTCATTGCCAGTTTACTCTCTTTTACGCAAGCTGCGTTCTCTCAAGCCAGCCAAAAACCAAAAATTGAAATTACTGCAGGCGCTGCCATACAAAAAGACAACTTTTACCCGCGCGTTAAATTTCAAACAAGCATGGGTGACATTATTATTGAGTTAAATCGCAGTAAAGCGCCAGTGAGCGTGAATAATTTTTTGACTTATGTTGTCGACAAAGAATATGACAACACGGTATTTCATCGGGTTATTCCTGATTATATTGTCCAAGGTGGCGGGTATGATATTGAATATAAGGATAAAAAAGAGAATTTCAAAATAATCAATGAGTCGGGCAATGGCATGAAAAACGAAGCCATGACAATTGCCATGGCACGCATGAATGACCCGCATTCAGCTAAAAGACAATTTTTCTTTAATGTGACCGATAACGCCAATCTCGACCCTGGACGAAATTGGGGCTATACCGTGTTTGGTGATGTTATTGAGGGGCAAGAAATAATAGAAGCAATGTCAAACGTGAAAACTGAAGTCAGTCCAATTATTGGTTATCCCGATACGCCAGTTGAAAATATTGTTTTACGTAGAGCAAGCTTAATGCCTGAAATGTCGTTTGACTGATAGAATGTGCAAGCCTTGGCAAGCGTCTCGCCTTAAAGAAAAACGCGCCATGTCAAGGTCCACCTGTATGCCCTGAGATAAAATGTGTATCACAGATGGACCTCAACTCTCCCTAACCTACTTTTACAACAAAACTACTTTGCGGGAAATATTGACAGGTTTGAGTATATGCTAGTCTTGAAAATTGTCTTGTGACCCAACGGAATGAGGCGAAAAACTACGGATAAAGCACTCAACGCAAAGCCCCAAAAGCGCTAAGACTCTCTCTTAAAGACTATTTGCTTAAAGGCATTATCTAAGCCATCAATACTACTTTGATGTGTCCAACCGTGATGTGTTGCAAACTCGAGTAGCGCCGCTTCATTATAACGACTCGATTTAAACAATATTATTTCACCAAGTACCTTACTGGGCAGTTTTGCAACAACAGTTACCGAATTAGGGACATCACTATAGGTATTGGCTACCGCTTCAACTTTAATCGACGCCATCGCGTCTTCAGGACTTTCATCAATAGCCAAGCTTGACCACACGGCACTTAACGGCACTGCGACTAAATCTTTCACTACATCCGATTCATATTCTTTGGCTATAGCATCAAGGTCAACCTCTCCTTTTGCATCAGAACAATTAACACCTAAGACTAATAAATCACCTTGTTTGCTAACGGCGCTTAAGCTTTCAAAAAAATGAGCCTCTTCAAGGTTACCTAAGGTTCCACCGGTATTAAACCAAGCAACTTTGCCTTTATCACGAACCGGCTCCGAGCCATTCATTGCCATCACGTCGCGACGCAGTGCTTTGATTTCTATATGGTGATGCGCATCTTTTTTATCGAGCAGTTCTTCAATTTTAGTACGCGATAGCTCTAACATGGCACTACTGCGATCGACCAGACTATATTTTTTGCGAGAGGCACTTAGTTTATTTTGTTTAGCCGCATCTAATATCGACTTTATTAGAATAGCATCTTTACTATGCGCGCCTCCGCCACAAAGCATCACAATGCCATCAAAGTCGTTTGCCGAAACAAAATCCAGCCAATAGCTACTTCTAATTAGTTTTAACAGGCCTGTTTTACATTGATCAAAGCCCGTATAAAAATCGTCATTAGTAATCGAATACCAACGGTTTACCGCATCGGTATTTTGATAATAAAGTGATTGGTCAATATGGCCGCTGTCGAGGCCATCTTTGATCGTGGGGAGTTTGTCACTTGGCGTGTAAAATATGGGATACCAATTTTGCTTTTCTGAATCAAAGAGCTTCACTTCATTGTTTTGCGGCGCGTTCATCAAGGGGCTTGAGGCAAGTGCCTGAGTATTGCTGTCCTCTTTTACTAAGAGTGAAGCCATTTGCTCTCTGAATTCAAGCTGCACGCCGCCTTGATTCATTGCTACAAGCAAGTTTTCGCGTGTTTGTGAGGGCAAAATACGTAAGAAATCCAGTGCACTACCTTCGATAATAGTGGTACCAGGCACAACTTCATCACAGGCTAACTGCATACTTAGCTCATTAAAAAACACACGGTATTTGGAGTTTGGCCCTACATTAATGCGTTCTTTATCAAAGCGGTGACCGTACATATCAAGTAAGCTATCCCACGAAAAGCCGTAGCGCTTTTCATCAAAATTATTTGCATCCATGACCTGATCTGGCACATCATTTTGACGCATCTGCCCAAAAGCAATACGCACCATTTCTTTTTTCAATTTCCAATCTTTAATCGCCATTAATATTCCCTGCTCTCATTAGATTGATGCTTATTTGTTTTAATAGAAGTCGCCTTCACACAAAGCCAATTAGCGAGTAAACCTACTGCTATGCCAATCCCCGCTTCGTTTAACATGGCATCCATTGCATAATGCTTCCATACTATCGCCGCGCTAAATCCACATACCATTGACGCTAAAAACGATATGCCTGTACGTTGCCAATTTAAAACCTTAACAATCACCGCTGCCGCCAAACCGGCTCCCATTAACGAAATAGATCCAAGTGCTATCTCAAATACTGTACTTTCGTTAGCTAAATAAGTTGCGCCAGCCATGGTAAAAAAGCCTAAAACAAACACAAACATGAGGCTTAATTTACGTTTATTGGCCCTACTCAGGTGTTTAGGAACAAAATCATGGATCATTGCCTGCGCCATGGTGATTAGCAGTGAATTAGACGTTGCCGCGATAGTGGCAAAAACATCTGCAACAATGATCCCGGTAATAATAGTGCCAAAATAAGTGCTAAAAAATACGCTGAGCCCAGCTTCAGGGTCGCTAATATCGGGCATTACACCTCTTAGTAGCACACCAAACAAGGTCATTGATAACCATGTAAATTGCACAAATCCGATATATATCCATTTGGCAGATTGCGTTTCTTGAGGGCTCTTTCCGGCCAAATATCTTGACATGACTTGGGGTTGTCCCAAACCAAACCCAAACGAAGCACATGCGTAACCAAGAACAAAAAACACTAATGCGCTTATCGTGGTACCCGGTAGCCACGTCGAAAAAGCAGGGCCCGCATCAGCAATATTTTGTGAAAAGCTTGGTAAATCACCCAGCACCAAATAAATAACGGCGACCAAGGCAATTGCGGTGCCCAAAATTCTAATAATCGCTTGTACTGAATCAGCGTAAATAGAGCCTCTAAAGCCTCCAATACTGGTATAAGCAATAACAACCAATGCAAATAAAATTAGCGATAAATGCGAAGATAACTCAAACGCACCCGCGATAAACTTTTGCCCGGCTATCCACTGCGCGCTTGTATAACCGCCTAAGCAAACAACTATCAATACGGTTGCAAAAATTGATGCGATTTTTGCGACTTTCCCGTTAAGGCCCGATTTCAATAGTTCAGACATAGTGCTTGAGCCTGTGTCTTGCCCAACTCGGTTAATTCGTTGAGGAAAAAACCGCCAAAAAATTAGGTCTCCTAAGAACCAAGATAAAGGCAAAAACAACCATTGCGGGCCAGATATATAACCTAGTCCGACCGCGCCTGTCACAATAAACCCGCTGTTTGCCGTCGCCCCAGCACTTAAACCCACTAGCCATTTGTTTAAGTGTTCTCCTTTATTGTCTTGCTTGCTTGCTGCCCGCGCATTCGCATGCTTGCGGCCCAAATAAGCCGCACCAAAGGTGATTACTAAGGTGAGGAAAAACACCAGCTCGACGCCTGTTAAATACTCACTCATGCAATCGCTAGCCTTTTACGCTGGGCAAAGTGTCTGCACCAATTAAGATGTCGTATACGCATGTGTTTCTTTTTCTCTTCTATGGATGAAGCCTAGTCCACTGTTCACTACGCTATCAAAATAAACATCGGAAAATCTCGGAAAGTGACGGATTGGCGCGTGTCATTGTTTTTTTTCAATAATTTAAAAAAAAGTTGTAATAAATTTATCGAATCACTGACTACTAAGCTAAACCCTAATTTTCTTTACCACTATAAACGAGGAAATCTCATGATTGATTATAAAGTGATAATGCTACTTAGCCTAATGATTGCTGCTTTCTTATCGTTAGCTTACATCGATAGTAAATATAAACTCAATTTTATTGCATGGATGAACGGTGAAAAAAGTTCGCCATTTAGTGACGCCAAAAAAATATCTAGTTATGCTTGGTCATCGTCATTTATTGATCAAACCGATGAAAGTGAATGCGCGCTCTCTCATGAGAATAAAGCCCTAAAGAGTGAAGTAGAGATACTTCGTGAGCGTGTACAAGTGCTCGAAAAAATTGTTACTGAACCCTCTTATGAGCTCAATCA
>CAYURD010000002.1:145637-173137 GCA_964446865.1 uncultured Glaciecola sp. | reverse complement strand
TTTTTCGCTGCAGGCGCACTCGCGCTAAGTTCAGCGGTCATTTCTTCAAGTTGCGCCAATCTCATGTTTTTGCCGCCGTCTACGCTATACCAACCGCCTTTTGCCTCTATTGATGGGGCTTTGCCGTTAGCTTTAGTGTATGCTTGCGTGAAGTTTTCGATTACTGCGTCTTTATCTTGTTTCGCCATTGGTAATTATGCACCTTGATTGTTGAAATAATGTTAATATTTAGTAGTTTATACCTAAATCGTCCTAATTGTCTAATTTCTTAAGCGAAGGAAAGTAATTTGTTAACGAAAGACCTCATAAAGCTCTTAAATAACGAGCTGAACAGCCACAATATAAAAGACTATTGCCCAAATGGACTTCAGGTAGAAGGGGCCGCGCAGTGTAATAAAATTGTCACCGGCGTAACGGCTAGTTTAGCGCTTATCGAAAGGGCGATTGAAGTAAACGCAGATGCCATTTTGGTGCATCATGGATACTTTTGGAAAGGTGAAGCCTCGCCAATTGTGGGCATGAAGAAAAAGCGACTTTCATTATTACTGCAACACCAAATCAATTTGATTGCTTATCACTTGCCAATAGACGTTCATCCAAGCATGGGTAATAACGCGCAATTAGGCGAAAAGCTTTGCATAAGTAATATAAAGCCTCTAACGCAGGTTGAACCCACTGGCATAGTGATGTGTGGAGATTTACCTGAAGCTTTAACTCACAACGAATTAGTTGACTTGATAGAAGCTAAGTTAAATCGAAAAGTCATCAGCGTTGGGAATAAGTCTTCAATTCAACGCTTATCTTGGTGCACAGGCGGTGGGCAGAGTTTTATTGACCAAGTTGCGCATTCCAATGAGAGCCTCGAGGAAACAGACAAAAGTATCGATGCATTTATTTCTGGCGAAATTTCAGAGCAAACGACACATAGCGCGCTTGAACAAAATATTGATTTTTTTGCAGCAGGTCATCATGCCACTGAGCGTTACGGTGTAAAAGCCATTGGTGAATGGCTGGCGAATGAACATGGCCTTGACGTAAGTTTTATTGACATTGATAATCCTGCCTAGCGCTATAATTAGTCAACGACGCAAATGAAAAAACAAGTGATAAAAGCATAATGCGCAGTAACTTTGATGGGATTGCTAACAAATTTGATGAGAATATTTACGGCACAAGCAAAGGACGCTTGCGGCACCAGTTACTTTTAGCGCATTTGCAAAAAGATTTAGGCCTTTTCAAAGACGCTTGTACTACCAATGAAAAACAGCCTTCCCATCATTTGGTCAAACAAACACTGATTAACCAACCGATGCGTATATTAGACGTAGGCGGCGGTACAGGCATGATGGCGCGTGAATTTTGTGAACTTGGCCATGATGTATGCATCGTTGATACATCTGATGATGCATTAGACATTGCACGACAACGGTTAAGCGAATATCCAAACACTCGCTTTGTGAAGCAAGATGCAATCGACATAACAGAAAAGTTTGATTTGATAATATGCCATGCTTTGCTTGAGTGGCTGGCAGAGCCTACTTTCTATGTTAAGCATTTGAGTAAATTGCTGCGACCTCAAGGGCGCATGTCGCTGTCATTTTTTAATCACGATGCTAAGGTGTTTAATAACTTACTGTATGGTAATTTTAAATATGTTGTTGATGGCCTTCCGTCCAAAAATACGGTGAGATTAAACCCACATAACGCACAAAAGCCTGCTGAGATATTGGCTTTTATCAATCAGCTTGAACATGTAAGAGTCGCATCGACACAAGGAATTCGCTGCATTCACGACTACATGCTAGACAAATCAAAAATAGAACCTAATTACGAAATGCTTTTTGACTTAGAAATGCAGTACGGAAGGCAAGAGCCATATAAATGGCTCGGCAAGTACTTTCAGATTATTTTGCATGCAGTTAATTAGCTAGTGCTTTAGCAACGTCTGCATCCAAAGTTTCAGGTTTAGTCGCGGTTGCATAGCGTGTCACTTTATTCCCATCTTTAGACACTAAAAACTTAGTGAAATTCCACTTTATGCCTTTGCTACCAAGTAAACCAGGGGCAGAGGCTTTTAGATAGTTAAACACCGGATGAGTATTTTCGCCATTAACATCGACTTTTGTTGAAAGAGGGAAGGTGACACCAAAATTAAGTTCGCAGAACTGCTCTATTTCGACATCGTCACCTGGTTCTTGTCCACCAAATTGGTCACAAGGGAAGCCAATGATCTCAAAACCTTGGTCTTTGTATTTTTTGTATAATTCTTCAAGGCCTTTATATTGTGGGGTAAAACCGCATTTACTAGCGGTGTTAACGATTAACACCACTTTACCAGCATAGTCACTAAGTGAGACGGTGTTACCTTTGTTATCTTTAAATTCTAGTTCGTGAAGATTGTCTGCCATTGTCTTTCCATTTATAAATTAAATGCTTCTGGAATGGCAAAATAATAACACTAAAATTCAAATTTTTCTTGGATATGTTGTAAGCGTTCTAAGTTACTATCTGATAAAGATACGCTCTGTAAATCAACAAATATAGACTGTGCAAATAGGCCTTGAAATTCACTTTGATCTAAATCTGCCAGGCATTGCAGAAGGTTTAATGCGAATGCAGGTATGCCCGGGTACATGGTATAGGCTTTGTAAAAACACTGCAGGGCTTCGTTGTGTTGCTTGTTAAGATAAAGGCCCATGCCGCGCTCATTGCTTTGTAAGGCACGTTCTTTTTGTAAAGCATAGCTTTCTTCCACTTCTTCAATTTGTTCTGCGCAAATAGATCTATCAATGTGATTGTCGCTGTTCAACAAAAAGTTATCACATTCATCCAATATCGCTTTTGCTTTATCAGCCTGTCCTACACCAAACCAGACTTTAACGGCATCTATCATGGTGTCGGCCTTTGCATCCGATAATTTGTGATCTTCGCCAGATTGGTCAATTAGTTTAAGCGCTTTGTTATTGTCGCCATCAATGACGTGTGCCAGTGCCAACAAAAAGTCTTTTTGTGTATCGCCCTGCCTGTCGTTAGCTGGTCGGAGTGTTTTTCCGATTAATTTACGAGCGCTGGTCAGGTTATATTGTTTTTCTTCCTCACATTTTTGCGGATCATGCGCCTGCTTATCGACAAAAGACTCTGCCATTTGTATGTGAAAGCGTGCTAATTCAAGTGAATATTCGCTCATTCTATCCTTCACACTTAAATTGCTTTGGATCTTTTTTTCTAAGAGTTGTTTGGCTTGGTCATGCTTATGTTGCATATTTAGTGCAAGTACTTTTAGGCGTGTGGCTTGGATTGATAAATCACTATCTTTGACATTGTCTAAAATTGACTCCGCATGAAAATACTCTTTTTTACCAATCGATACACTAGCTAACCATTCAAAGGCTTTGTCTTTTGTGAGGCTTTCGGAAATTAGATGATGCAGCATGCTTTCGCATTTTTGCCATTTACCAATAAAAAATTCGCTTTTAATGAGTCCCCAATGAGCCCAGAGCACGTTGGATGACTTTGCTAGTATCCCAGAATATAATTGTGCTGCTTCCTCGTAACGCTTTTGAGCGAGCAATAATCTGCCTTTAATCTTGTAAAAATCATTGTTAAAGCGTTTATTTTTATTTTGGTTTATTTTGTCTTCTAAAATATTTAAGGCGAGGTCGTTCTTATCTTGGGACATATAGCTAAGCACGGGCATGATTTCTTTTCGTAAACTCAAATAATGCTTTAAATTTGTATGTAAGCTTTTGATTGTGTATGGCTTGATAAGTATAAAGTCGGGATGTAAATCTAATATTTGTCCTATCGTTTGCGGTAAACTATCAGAGGTGATAAACGCGAGTCCTGTTGACGCTTGAAAAAGCTTTCGGTCACTTAAAAAATTGATCCACTCAACACCATTTTTACTCTGGCCTAAATGAAAATCCATGATCACCATATCAAAATTCGCTAAGCGTAAACCATTACGAAGCTCATTGCCATTGCTGTAGCTGGCAATTTCGAAGTTTTCTAGGCCTATGAGGTGACTTCTTAAGTTTGCTCTTGCAGTGGCATTATCTTCAACAATGGCAACTTTGAGCGGCCTAGTCGCTTGGATGGCTTGACTTGCAGTGGCAAGCATAGTGGATAATGTCCTAATCAATATTTTCTATGTAATTTATCGGTCGTTTCGGCATAAATATTAGGAAGCCATGACTGTTGTACTGAAAACAGTTGATAAATGCCAGAAGCCTATGAACATTCGCTATCTTGTATAGATGTTCATTGCGTCTATTTAGATTAAATTTTTAACAGATTATTTACAAAGACCCACCGTTTCATTTATAGTTTACGTTAACGTAAAGGTTAGCTTTTAGCATAAGCGTTTTACATGCGCTTTTTGCCAGTTTAAATGTGAGTACAACATGAATAAAGTAAAGCAGTTAATAAATGGAGAGTTTGTTGATTCGGACGCCACGGCTTTTATCTCAGTGACTAACCCCGCGAACAATGCTGAAATATCGCAATTGCCAATTTCGACGACTACGGAAATAGAGCAGGCAATAGGGGGCGCCCAAAAAGCGTTTGAGACATGGCGCAAAGTACCTATTTCTGAAAGAGCAAGAGTGATGCTTAGATATCAGCATTTGCTAAAAGAAAATCATGATGAAATTGCCACAATATTGTCGCATGAAACAGGCAAAACCTTTGAAGATGCTAAAGGTGACGTATGGCGCGGAATTGAAGTTGTTGAACAAGCGGCTAATGTAGCCTCAATGATGATGGGGGAAACAGTCGAGAATGTCGCGAGGGATATCGATACATATAGCATGATCCAACCTTTAGGGGTGTGCCTTGGTATTACGCCTTTTAACTTCCCTGCCATGATCCCCTTATGGATGTTCCCAATGGCCATAGCTTGTGGAAACACGTTTGTTTTAAAGCCTTCTGAGCAAGATCCTAACACGCCTATGAAACTCGCCGAACTATTTATGCAAGCAGGTGCGCCGGCTGGCGTATTAAATGTAGTGCATGGGGGTAAAGACGAAGTTAATTATTTACTAAATCATGACGCAATTAAAGCGGTCTCGTTTGTAGGGAGTGTGCCGGTAGGTCAGCACATTTATAAAACAGCAACGTCTAATATGAAACGTGCTCAGTGCTTTGCCGGTGCTAAAAATCACAGCGTGATCATGCCAGATGCTAATCGTGAGCAAGTCATTAATAATTTAGTGGGTGCGAGCGTTGGCGCAGCTGGCCAGCGATGTATGGCAATCTCAGTCGCTGTATTTGTGGGTGAAAGCAAAAAGTGGATTGATGAACTTACGCAAAATATTGCGAAGGTCAAACCTGGTTTATGGGACGATAAAAGTGCAGGTTTTGGTCCCTTAATTTCACCACAGGCGAAACAGCGCGTGTTGTCGCTAATTGAGCAAGGTAAAAAAGAAGGCGCTAATTGCTTGCTTGACGGCAGTGATTTTACGGTAAGTGGCTATGAGGCTGGCAATTGGGTGGGCCCAACGGTATTCAGTGATGTTGACGCTAGCATGGAAATCTATCAACAAGAGATTTTTGGGCCGGTTTTGTGCTGCATGACCGTAGATACATTAGAAGAAGCGATTGCGCTGGTTAATGCCAATCCATTTGGTAACGGTACCTCTATTTTTACCGCAAGTGGAAGCGCTGCCCGTCACTATCAATCAAATGTTGAAGTTGGCCAGGTGGGTATCAATGTGCCTATTCCTGTTCCTTTGCCGTTTTTCTCATTCACCGGTTGGAAAAATTCATTTTATGGTGATTTGCATGCTTACGGGAAGCAGGCAGTTAGGTTTTATACTGAGACTAAAACAATCACGGCAAGATGGTTTGATGATGCCCATACCACTAAGCAAGTTAAGACTTCAACTGAAGTAGGGTCAACATCATCAAGTGAAGCATCATCAGATGAAGCAACGACGCCTAATATGACGATTAATCTGCGTTAATTATTGTGAGATAAGAGAACACTATGAACTTTGAATTAAGTGAAGATCAACAAGCATTTATAAGCACGGCAAAACAGTTTGCAGAGCAAGAGATGGCGCCATTTGCCGCCCAATGGGACAAAGACCATCATTTTCCGGTCGATGTGATTCAAAAAGCGGGAGAGCTTGGATTTTGCAGTTTATACACACCCGAATCTGAAGGGGGCTTAGGACTTTCACGCCTTGACTCATCAATTATTTTTGAACAACTTGCCATGGGTTGTACTACCACCACAGCCATGCTAACTATCCATAATATGGCGACTTGGATGATCGCAACGTGGGCGACTGATGAAGTAAAACAGGCCTTAATGGACTCGCTGGTAACAGGGCAGAGTATTGCAAGTTATTGTTTAACAGAGCCATCAAATGGCTCTGATGCTGCGAATTTAAGTACGTCGGCGCGCGAAGATGGTGATGATTTTGTGCTAAACGGGTCTAAGGTGTTTATTTCGGGCGCAGGTGCAACACAAGTACTTGTTGTCATGGCTAGAACAGGCGAAAAAGGCGCAGCAGGTGTATCTGCATTTGTGGTACCAGCAGATGCAACGGGCGTTGAGTACGGTAAAGCTGAAGAAAAGATGGGCTGGAATGCACAACCCACTCGCATGGTAATGTTTGATAATGTGCGCATACCCAAGAGTCACTTACTAGGTGAATTAGGGCAAGGTTTTAAATTTGCGATGCAAGGTTTAGATGGCGGGCGTATTAATATTGCCACTTGTTCAATCGGGACAGCTCAGCAGGCATTAAATACTGCAAATGCTTACATGCAAGAGCGTCAACAATTTGGTAAAACGCTCGCGTCGTTTCAGGCTTTGCAATTTAAGCTAGCCGACATGGCAACTGAGCTTGTTGCTGCCCGCCAGCTCGTTAGATTAGCGGCAAGTAAAGTTGATATTAAAGACGCTGATAGAAGCACTTATTGCGCAATGGCTAAACGTTTTGCTACCGATGTTGGTTTTGAGGTGTGTAACCAAGCTCTGCAAATTCATGGCGGTTATGGTTATATTAAAGAGTATCCCTTAGAGCGACATGTGCGAGACGTTAGAGTGCATCAAATTCTCGAAGGAACCAATGAGATAATGCGTGTGATTATTGCGAGGCGTTTATTATCGGATATGACAGAAGTACTTTAAGTGTTTTTACCTAAGAGCAACAAAGCGCTACATCAAGCCAACCACATTTAGTCAGGAACACAGGGCATGAAAACGTCGCAGACAGAGAAAGTATTGGTAAGTTATTTGCCTAGTGCAAGTGGTCAAAAGGTTGCAGTGCTTACTTTACATAAAGAAAAAGCACTCAATGCACTTGATTTAGATATGGTGCAGATTATGCAGTCTCATTTAGACCAGTGGCGTGATGATCAAAGCATTGCAGCAATATTTATAGATAGTGCAGGCGATCGCGCATTTTGTGCCGGTGGCGATATTGTTTCTTTGTATGAATCCATGTTAAACGCTAAAGCATCGCCACTGCAGGTGCCTGAGTTCATAAAACAATTTTTTGCACAAGAATACCGACTCGACTACACCATCCACGTTTATCCAAAACCAATTATTTGTTGGGGTAATGGAATAATAATGGGAGGGGGCCTTGGTATTTTTGCTGCCGCCAAACATAAAGTGGTGACCCAAAGCGTTCATGTTGCCATGCCTGAAATTACAATTGGCCTTTTTCCTGATGTTGGTGCCAGTTATTTTTTAAATAAAATGCCTCCTGGCGTAGGAAAACTTTTAGGCTTAACTGCTTTTGGCATCAATGCATTTGATTGCATAAAAATTGGTTTGGCCGACTATAAAGTTGAGCATCAATGCAAACAAGATGTGCTTATGGCCTTAAGCAAGTTACAAGTTATTGATGATGACGCCATTGAGTCAACGTTGATGAGCTTTGACTCGGTGACGGCTCAAGTTGATGAGCATGCAAAGCCAAGTGAGCTTGTGGACTCAGGAGGCAAATTAAGTGGCCATGATGATGTATTGATAGCGTTAGATAGCGCTGAAGATTTGACAGAAGTAGAATCAATACTCAGCGATTTTGCTCTACAACATCCCGAAAACAAAGCCTTGGCAAAAGCTCAGAAGTGCTTTTTACGCGGCAGCCCTATTACTGCGCATCTTGTTTTAGAACAGTTAAGGCGCGCAAAGTCCATGAGTTTGGCCGAATGCTTTAAAATGGAGCTGTCTATCGCATACCAGTGCGGTGCCCGGGGAGAGTTTCAAGAGGGAGTCAGGGCGCTTTTGATTGACAAAGATAATCAAGCAAATTGGCAATACTCGCATCATAGTGAAGTACCTCAAGCATTAATTGATGCTCACTTTACTCATTTTAATCAAAACGAAGACATGCACCCATTAAAAAATCTTATTGCAGATTACGGAGACAAAGTATGAGTAAAATAGCGTTTTTTGGATTAGGAAATATGGGCGCGTCGATGGCGCTTAATCTAGTAAAAGCACGGCATCAACTGACGGTGTTTGATTTAGTAGATGAACAAATGAATGCATTGGTTAAAGCCGGTGCTGAAAAAGCGAGCAACCCCGCTTCGGCGGTAAATAGCGCTGAAATCGTGATCTCTATGCTACCAGCTGGAAAACATGTATTAGCTCTATATCAAGCGCTTATTGATGCGGCGGATCCTAATACTTTGTTTATAGATTGCAGCACGATTGAGGCTAGCGAAGCAAAACAGTTACATTGTATGCTAAGCGAAGCTGGTCATCGTTTCATTGATGCTCCTGTATCAGGAGGCATTGCTGGAGCCGCAGCGGGGTCGTTGACGTTTATTATAGGCGGAGACAGCGAAGATGTGAACGCAGCCCAGCCCGTCTTACAAAATATGGGGCAACATTGCTTTCATGCCGGTGATGTGGGCGCAGGCCAAATTGCGAAAATCTGCAATAACATGCTACTTGCCGTGCTAATGGCTGGCACTAGCGAGGCGTTAAAAATGGCGATGGATAATGGTCTAGATCCAAAAGTGATGTCAGAGATCATGAAACAAAGCTCTGGTAACAATTGGACCTTACAAAAATATAACCCAGTCCCTAATGTGATGGACAATGTGCCGTCATCTAATAAATATCAAGGTGGCTTTATGGTTGAATTAATGAACAAAGACCTTCAATTAGCGATCAACACCGCTGGTGCTTCACAATCGGCCGTCCCTATGGGGAATCTGGCCAAATCCTTATATCAATTGCATGCTTTGCAAGGCAATCAAAAGAAAGACTTCTCATCTATATTCGAGAGCTTTTTACAAAAATAAGCCGCCTTGTTGAGCTTGCTTGCTAGCGCTTGCGCATTATGGCACTCTAAAACACCTATTTTGGTATTTTCATCACGGCGATATGACGTCCATAAACAATGTAAACAAAGCACTTTTTTTAGACCGCGATGGCGTGATTAACGTTAACCATGGTTATGTTGGTCAAATTGATTCTTTTGATTGGATTGACGGTATATTCGACCTTGTGAAAAGCGCTAAGGGTTTGGGTTACAAAATCATTGTCGTGACAAATCAATCGGGGATAGGGCGCGGCTATTATTCTCAGGATGATTTTCAATCTTTGACCATGTGGATGCAACAAGAATTTGCCAACAGACAAGCAAGTATAGACAAGGTATATCATTGTCCGCATCATCCAACAGAAGCTTTAGCGCCATTTAAACTAAGGTGTTTATGTCGTAAACCATCACCCGGTATGGCGCTAGACGCGCAGGATGAGTTTTCCATTGATTTAAATGCATCCGTCATGGTTGGAGATAAAATTAGTGATATCGAATTTGCCGAAAATGCGAAAATTGGCAAGGCATTTTTGTTAAATCAAGGTAGCACACTCTCACATATCGAAAAGCGTCAATTCAATATAGACGTAGATATTATTGAAAAAATATCTGATATAAATCTATAAAAAAACCACGTAGTCTTAAACAATTAAGTATATTTATTTTTGTTTTTCATTTCCTTTCTATGGTTGCGTTTATTAATTTAAGTTATTGTAATAATAGTATATTTATGAATTTTCTCACATTCTCTCAATAAAATATATTTATTTATTGAAAAACAAAATCTCTCTTTTCTTAATTTTATATTGAACGATTAAGTTAAATGTAAGATACTTAGTTGATACGAAATTCACAAATTGTTTACAAAATGCGAATTCTGGGTGCTTTTCAAGATTAAGAAACTTAAGTAGTAAATTTTACCTTGCAAACACCACGTAAAAGAACAAGTCGTCGTGATTAAACAGTTTGTAGCAAAATAAGAAGAAATTTATGAGTAATGTCTTACAAAAACCTACCTTGTCTTTCTGGCAGGTGTGGAATATGTGCTTTGGCTTTTTTGGTATCCAATATGGTTTTGGTTTACAACAAGCTAATTTGAGCCCCATTTTTACTTATCATGGGGCGTCTTATGATGAATTACCCATGCTATGGCTAGCAGGTCCTGTAACGGGTTTACTTATTCAGCCTTTGGTTGGCGCTATCAGCGATAGAACGTGGACAAGTTTTGGCAGACGTAAGCCATTTTTTATGTGGGGAGCCTTAGTCGGCAGCGTTGCTGTTTTATTCATGCCTTATGTGCCTGAGCTTTGGATGGTTGTGGGATTGTTTTGGATCCTTGATGCCGCTATGAATACCGCAATGGAACCTTACCGAGCGATGGTTGGTGACATGATAAATCGCCAGCAACGTCCATTCGGCTTTGCTTTACAAACATTTATGATTTCGGGCGGCCAAATATTAGCGAGTTTGATGCCCGTTATCATGATTTACTTCGGCGTATCAAGAGCCACCGACGGCACTGAAATTCCAGACGTAGTCAAATATTCATTCGTAATAGGCGTGATTGTGATCATGCTAACTGCATTTTGGTCTTTTTTGACAACAAAAGAATATCCGCCTGAAAACATTGAAGCGTTTAGAGCCGAGAACAAAGGAAAAGTGTTCAGTAGCGTTCACAAAGATTTGATCAGCGCGTTCAAAAATATGCCTAATTCGTTAAAACAAGTGTGGTGGGTGAAATTGGTGACTTGGTTTGGTTTGCCGCTAATGTGGCAATACTTGGCGCTATCAATTGCTTATCATGTTTACAACGCGCCAACGCCCGATGCTGAAGGCTTTGTAGATGGCACAGCGCAAGGCGGAACTGCATTTGCTGTCATGCACATCAGCACGCTTGTTATGTCATTTTTTATTGCCAAAACGATTCATAAATTTGGTGACAACAAAGTCTATGCGTTTTGCTTATTTGTTGGCGGCTTAGGATTTTTATCAATGCAACTCACCAATGACCTATATATGACCTTTGCATGTATGGCGCTAGTTGGCGTAGGTTGGGCCGGTGTTATTACTGTGCCTTTTATTATGTGCGCAAATGTTGCTCCTGCGCTTCGAATTGGCATATACATGGGATTACTTAATGCCATGATTTGTCTACCGCAAATTATGGAAATGTTGACGATTGGTCTCATTTTTGAATCGGTACTTGGCGGCGATCCACGAAATGCATTAGCACTTTGCGGACTATTGTTTATCGTTGGTGCGGGTTTAGCATTGCGCATTAATACTTCAGCTGATAGCGCAGAAATGGAAAGCCTTGAAAAATCTCTACAGCAGTCATCACAAAAGTAATATAGGGCATATTTTATTATCATGAAATTATCAAATATTAATCGCAAGTGGTGGAAAGAAGCCGTTGTTTACCAAATCTATCCACGCAGTTTCCAAGACACCAATGGAGATGGTGTTGGCGATTTACGGGGCATTATTAATCGTCTTGATTACATTAAAAGTTTGGGCGTAGATGTAATATGGCTGAACCCATGCTACGAAAGCCCAAATGACGATAATGGATATGATATTTCTGATTATCGTAAAATCATGCCTGAGTTTGGCACGATGGATGATTTTGATGAACTACTAGCTGAAATGCACCAGCGCGATTTAAAATTGGTGATGGACCTTGTGGTTAACCACTCAAGTGACGAACATGAGTGGTTTAAGCAATCACGCTTATCAAGGGATAATCCATACCGTGAATATTACCATTGGTGGCCCGCCGAAAAAGGCACGCCACCAACACGCTGGAGTTATTTTGATAAAGAAGGAAATGCTTGGAAATACGACGAGCCAAGCAATGCTTATTATCTACATTATTTTTCAGAGAAACAGCCAGACTTAAATTGGGAAAACCCTAAGTTACGTCACGAAATTTACGACATGATGCACTTTTGGTTTAAAAAAGGCATTGATGGATTTCGCATGGACGTGATTACGTTTATATCAAAACACGATGGCTATCCAGAATTTGAAGAAAAGTACCAAGGGCAGAACATGATTGATGCCTACGCACAAGGCCCGCGTTTGCATGAGTATTTGCAAGAAATGAATCGTGAAGTGCTCCAACACTACGACATAATGACGGTGGCTGAAGGCCCCGGAACACATACGCACAACGTTTTAGATTTGGTTGATGAAGATAGGCATGAACTAAATATGAACTACCATTTTGACCATCAATCAATTGGTGTTGGCGCACGTTATTTGCTAAATGATGATTTTCAGAACTTGGTAAAGTTTAAAAAGGTCATGACCGAATGGGACGAGGCATTTGCTGACAAGGGCTGGAATACGATTTATTTTGGTAACCATGATTTTCCGCGAATGGTCACTCGATGGGGAAGTGATGAGCCTCAATATAGAGCTAGCGCCTCTAAAATGCTGAGTACATATTTATTGTCGATGCGAGGAACGCCTTATTACTATATGGGCGACGAAATTGGCATGTCAAATATTAAGTTTGATAATATCGATGATTATAACGATTTGATGACGATCAACTGGTACAAACTCACCGAGGCTGAAGGTGGCGATACGCAAGCGCTTATCGAATCACATAAAATTTCAGGTAGAGACAATGCGCGCACCCCAATTCAGTGGGATAACACTGCCAATGCTGGCTTTACAAGCGGTAAACCTTGGCTCAAGATTAATCCTAACTATAGTGATGTCAATGTCGCAGAGCAACAAAATAGACAAGACTCTGAACTAAATTATTTTAGGAAGCTAGTTAAGCTAAGAAAAACTGAGTTAACCCTTGTCTATGGACTCTATACGCTTCTTTGCCCTGATCATACTGAGCTTTATGCGTATACTAGAGAACTTGATGATAAAAAACTTTTAGTGCTACTGAACTTCTCTTCGCTTAATTTAAGTATTCCGTTTAAAGAACTTGCGCTTAAAGGCAAAGACGCTTTACGTGAGGTGTTAATAAACAATTACGATAGTTACTCGAGCAGTGATGAACAAATAGAGTTGCTACCCTATCAGGCAATTATTATAAATGTTAAGTGATATGCAGTAAAATAGCGTGATAGTGTCAGCGGTTTCGAATATGATTGTGATAGACGTAACACAAATTAAATAGATAAATAGTAGACGTAAGTAATGGGCATGTTAATTCAAAAAAGACAACGTAACTTAACCTTAAAAGATGTGGCAAAATCGCTAAACACATCGACTGCGACAATTTCAAACGCGTTTAACAGACCCGACCAACTCTCTGTCGCAAAACGAGAAAAAATTCTGGCGGCGTGCACTGAGCTTGGCTACGACGGCCCAAATAAGGCTGCGCAGATCTTACGAAAAGGCAAATCTAATATCATTGCGTTGGTGTTGGCTGACAACATTGAATACATGGTGACAGACCCTGTTGCGAATACTTTTATTCAAGGCGTGACTCACGTACTAAAAGAAAATCAAAAGCATTTATTATTATATGCAGGTGATTCAGAAAATATCAGAGACGTGATTGATTTTGTAGATGGATTTATTAGTTACGGCGCTCCGCGCAACAGTCAATTGATCACGCAAATTCTTAATCAAAATAAGCCAGTTGTTACCGTTGATTTTAATCTTGGTGATTTTCCGTCTGTCAATATTAATAACGATGAAGCAGCTTATAAAGTGGCTAAAATGGCGCTTAAAGAAAATGATCGCGTTGCCATTATTGGCCTGCGCCTAATTGATGCTAACCACACATGTAGGATATATGATTCGCCTTTGATTGATGTTGATCACTGCGTGACCCATCGTCGATTAGAAGGTTATTTTAAGGCGATAAAAGAATGTAACGTCGACTTTGAAGGTGGCAGTATTTGGCATACGCCCGAAAACAATCACAAATATGCAAAACAAGCTGCACTTGAAGTATTAAACAGTGTACCGCGCCCGAATGTGGTACTTTGTATGAGTGATTTAATTGCAATTGAAGTGTTGGACTGCGCTAAAAAAATGGGCATTAAGGTGCCAGAAGACTTAAGAATTACCGGATTTGATGGCATTAATGAAGCCTTTAGAGTGACACCTCAAATTTCAACTATTTGTCAATCGAGTGTCGAAAAGGGCAAACATGCAGCCAAGCTCTTGCTCGAAGATAACCCCAAAAGTGTTGTGTTGCCTTATACCATTGAGAAAGGCGGCACCTTATAAGAGTTTTCACCATATAGCAGGTTTCATCATATAGCAGGCTTCACCTCATAGCCGGCTTCACCTCATTAAAGACCGTTAAGAAACTCATCGTGCTGTTTAAGTTGCGCGAGTGGCTGCTGCTTAGCGCTTAACAATTGCTGCATACTACGGATAAGTTCATCTTGCATGGGCACTTTTGCCGCTGGATGATAATCAGCTGGCATACTTCCTTGACCTACTAATACCTGTAACCATGATGCATCTCTAAAAATATCATTGTTATCGTTGAATATAGCGGCCGAATCGGCAAAAATTGCCATTTTATTTTCTAATCGGTGTGGGATTTTCATTGTGCGCATATCATTCCAAAAATCCGAATCGTCGCGTTCAGTTAAGTGGTAATGCAATATGATAAAGTCACGAATGGTTTCAAATTCTTGTTTTGATTCGGCGTTGTAAGTCTCAATGGTCGAATCATATATGCCATCGTTCGGAAACATTTTTAAAAGCCTGACTATCCCAGATTGTACTAAATGAATACTGGTTGATTCTAAGGGCTCTAAAAATCCGCTTGAAAGCCCTATAGAAATAACATTTTTACACCACTGTTGCTGAGTCCTTCCGGTGCTAAATTTGATTCTTCTGGGTTGGTCGAGTGCCTCAGAATCCAAATTTCCCATTAGCGTTTCTTCGGCTTCACTTTCGCTCATGTATTGATCGCTAAATACGATCCCATTTCCATTGCGATGAGTCAGAGGTATGCGCCACTGCCAACCAACATGATGAGCAATGCTTCGAGTGTAGGGCAGGGTATGCTCAAAGCGTTTTGTCGGCACAGCGAGTGCAGAGTTTGCGGGCAAAAAATGAGACCAGTCTTCATAATTAACCGAAAGCGCTTGTTTACTGAGCAAGCCTCTAAAGCCAGTACAATCAATAAACAAATCGCCCTTAATCGTGCTGCCGTTTTGAAGACTAAATTGTGTAATAAAACCGTTAGTTTCATTAATGTCGATTTTATCGATTTTACCTTCGGTTCTTTTAACGCCCCATTTTTCAGCGAGTTTACGCAAGTACTGACCGTACAGTGCAGAGTCAAAATGATATGCATATTGCATTTCATATATGGGGTTTTGTGAATTTATTTTGCCCACTTTGCCTTGCTGACAAGCCAAATAATTTAGATCAAAGTCCCAAAGTGAGGCTTGTAAGCCAGCCTGCTGAGCGCGTAGCCAATAATGCTGAAAGCTACAAAAGCCCATATTCGCGCCGGGTGCACCAAAAGTATGGAAATAACTCTCGTTTTTAACGCGCCAATTTTCAAATTTAATCGCTAATTTTATGGTGCCGTTTGTTTCGCGTAAAAACTCATTTTCGTTAATACCCAAATACTGATTAAATATCTGGATAGGTGGAATGGTTGCTTCGCCAACACCTACTATACCAATATCTTCTGATTCTACTAATTCAATCTCGACAGTATTTCCCAATACTTTTTTACACAAAGCCGCTGTCATCCAGCCTGCAGTGCCACCGCCAGCAATTACCATTTTTTTCACGCCTTGCGGGTGAGTATTAGAAGGTCTATTGGTTTGCATTGAATGTCCTTAGTTGAAGAGAAACACAAAATCAGCATTTAGCAATATGCGCTTTACCACTTTTTCTACACTAAATTTTACCATCTAAGGTCTGATCTAGGTAGTTGAATGAGTAAAATAAAGGCATAAAAAAGCCCCGCTATTAAAACAATAACGGGGCCTTTGTCAGCTTAAATTGCCAGCTATCGCTTAGTAGAACGAGTAGTTGAAGTTTAAGATGTAGCTTGGACCAAATTGACGACGAGTGGTAACAATACCTGCATCGTTGATGGTTTCTTCATCTTCGTCAGTTAAGTTAGTACCTTGAAGCGATACACGCAGGCCTTGTAAATATTCAATGTCTGAATTTTCAAAGTCATAGCTGATTTGAGCATCAACAATTGATACACCATCGCGAGTTGCTTCAGATATCTTGTTAGAACCGCCACGCTCATAAGTTAAGAACTCAGAACGGTCAGTCATGGCAAATCGCACTTCAAAGCCTTCCATTTCATAATAAGCCGTCAATGAGAGTATGTCGTCTGATTGACCAGCAATTGGCGTATCATCATCTAACTTGGCGTCAAGCTTAGTATAAGAGGCAACCAAACCAAAACCGTCAAGTGAGTCAGAGAACATACCAAAAGGCAAGTTAGCGGTTAATTCAACACCTGTCATATCGCCCGTACGACCATCTTCAAAGAACGAATAGAAACCTTGATCTGGCGGCGTGACTAAATCACCCGCAGAGTATGGTGTATCTAAAGGTCCGTAAGTACCATCAACGTCGATGATACGGTCGTGGAAACCAGGGATAAAGTAGTTAGCACCGTTATTAGTTGCATCGTTAGTAAAGTCGATTAAATCGTTTCCTTGACGCGTAAAGTTCACAAAATCTTTGTAGAACAATGCGATTGAAATATACCCTTCGTCTTCAAAGTAATGTTCAAATGATAAATCAAGGTTATTTGATTCAAGCGGCTGTAGTGTTGGGTTACCTGTCGCTTTAGACCAAGGTGAACCAAACTCACGTACTGCTGCTTCAGTATTGGGTGTCGCAATCAATTCAATGTTTTGGTTAAATTTAACAAAACCAGAGGCTTGCATTTGGTCTATTCGTGCACGGCTTAGTGTTTTATTAGCGGCAAAGCGTAAGAACTGATTATCGCTCAATTCTAAACTTGCATTTATGCTTGGTAAAACATGGCTGTAATCGTCACCATCGGTGACAACACAACTCGCATCAATTTGGCCGTCATTGTTATCATCACAAACCGCAAAGTTTGCACCAACAATACCGATAAAGCCTGTCGATGATTGGTCAGTTTGAATGTATTGCAAACCAACGTTACCTGTTAGTGCTAACATGCCTACTTCAGTTTCAAAGTCAGCTTGTACATATAATGTCGTTACTTCTTCTTCAACTTCATAGGTATCACCTAAACGGTCAGGCTCTAGTAAGCCAGCATCGTTAAGTGTGTATGTACCGTCGTTGTATGGTGCAAAACCATCATAAGCAACTACTTGACCTAAACCTGCCCAACTAAGGTCAGCAAGACCAAATACATACTCTGAAGGTATGCCTGTTGAGAACGGGTAAGAATCGGCTGTAGCAAAGAAACCTTTGTTGTCTTTGTCTTTATAACGGTCAGAGTAATTTACACCAAAGGTTAGGTCAGTAAAGAAATCACCATCTAACAAAACAGATGCTTCTAAGCGAACTGTTGTTAGTTCTTCAGAGAAGTCAGCAAAGTTCAAGAAGCCATCTTGCGCATTAAAATAGCTAAACGGTTCGCCGTTTGCTTGTAGCACAGTTGATGTAAACTGGTCGGCCAAATTAGCTAAACCACCACCCCATACTTGTGGGCCGGTAAGTTGTAATTCATTAGGATCAGAAAATGCACCTAAGCCAGAAAGACCAGTAAAGAACACGCCATCGTTGCTCATTTGGAATTCACGAGAACCCAACTGATCGTTTGTTAATGTGCCCGAACGTGCAAGACCTGAGTATGACTCACCGCGTAAATCTCGTTTTGTAGATTCACTGCGCGCTGCATCAAAATTAACCGTCCAATCATCGTTTAACGCGTACTCAACGTTCAAACCAAATACTTTTAGGTCGCCGTCTTTTTGAAGCGGATCTGTACGTAAAACTGGGTTTGCGTTGATTTGTGTACCAGAGTTATTGACACCAGACCCTGTCACGTTTGCAGCAGAGAATGGTTCGATAAATCCACGTAGTACACCAGAATCTGAGTAGTCAATATTTAACGCATCAACAACAATATCTAAATCATCGGTAGGGCGGAATTGTAATACAACCGACACAGTGTCGCGCTCTAGCTTTGTACTGATGGCCTGCGTGTCAAGACCTGTTGGTAGGATTTGACCAGCATCATTTGCACCATAACCCCAAACACCATATTTACGTTGGTTGTTTGGCGATTCTGTTGATGCTAACGCGACAGCTAAACCAACAGTATCATCAGCAAACTTCTCAACAAATGAAAGTGCAAAACGATGTCCTTTGTTATCAAACTCAGGGTTGTCTGCGCTAGCACCAGAGCTTTCGTAACTGCCGTTAAAGGTAAGTGTTTCAGAAGCAGAAAGTGGGCGAACTGTTTGTAAATCAACAGTACCACCAAGACCTTGCACCATTAAGGTAGCGTCAGATGTTTTATAAATAGTCGCACCTGTCATGATTTCAGATGGATACAAATCATATTCAACACCGCGGTTGTCACCAATACCAATAAGTTCACGTCCGTTTAATGAAGTACCGACAAAATCTTCTTTAAAACCACGAACAGAAACACCTGATGTTCTGCCGTTTACTCGTTCGCCAGCAAGACCTGGTAAGCGAGCCAATGACTCAGCGATTGATGAATCAGGTAGTTTACCGATATCTTCAGCAGAAATAGCTTCAACAATGCTGCTGCTATCTTGTTTAATCGCTTGTGCTCTAATTAGTGAGCCTCTGATACCGCTAACGGCAATAACTTCAACATCGGCATCGGCTCCATCTTGCGCGATAGCGTGCGTGCTGATAAGTGCCGTGCTGCTTATCGCTGATGCGACGGCAATTGATAGCAGTGCTGGTTTAAAAATTTTATTTTTTTTCATTTTATGACCTTCCGGTGTGCGTGGTTTTAAAAAATCAGTGTTGCATTATTGTTAATAATATTAAATCTATATTAATTTGCAAGCTTTTTCTTAAATGATTAAGAAGACCTGAAGATAAGTTGGTATAAGGGTTTGTCATTCATGATGAAAAAGACTTAATTGATTTAGTGAAATTTTATAATGAATAAAACAGATTTTTTAGTAGCACGTATTAGTAGCACGTAAATAAATGAGCTGGAATAAACACAACGCTCGAGAATACTCGCCTAAAGTATAGTTACTTGCAGCAAGGCTTATTAGGCTGTGCTAGAGGGAAACAATGCGAGTAAAAGATGGCGAGTAAAAGATGGCGAGTAAAGATGGCGAGTAAAAGATGGCGAGTAAAAGATGGCGAGCAAAAGATGGCGAGCAAAAGATTACGAGTAAAAGATTACAGGTTAAAGATTACAGAAGTGCCAACGAGCATAAATGGCACATCATGTTAGTATGGTTTAGCGGGCGCTAAAATCTTCCAAATGTTTAATTGAACGACTTAATAGGTTGGTATCGATATCGAGCAAAACTTTCGTGTTTGAGTTTACATCAATGACTTCATAACTACCATCGGTAGCAATAATGGTTTTGAGCGGGTATTTCACAACAATTAAGTTATTGTCATAGGTGCTAACTAGCCATTGCCTGTTTGGGTTTTGCAAGGTTTGGCCAGTAGAGTACTTCATGGCCTCGGCTAAACAACCAAATTCGAATAAGACCGTTGGGATAACATCTTCATTGGTTGAAATGGTGTCGTTATTTACAAAATTGCTGCGCAGTATAAACTGACCCGCGCTTAATTTATGGATCAGAATTAGGTTCGTATCGTTATTTAACCCTTCTAAGTCAAATTCGTTGAGCTCTTCACTGCTTACCACCCCCATATAAAAACCGCTATCTGATTGCAACAAACGCTCACTAAAGGATTTGAAAGCGGCTTCTCTTGTTGGTTGTTCAGCTTGGTCTGATGATTGAACAAAGGATGCATCGGCCATGCTCAAATCGTGTGTGTTAAGTTTGCCGTCAACGTAAGTTATTAATTCCACATCAAAGGCGCTTAAAAGTTCTGTTGCCACCGCTGGCCCTGCGGTTATTTGCAATAGATTATTAGGAATGCCATATAACAGTTGACGCGCAAGCCCTTGGTTGTCAGTTTGCATGTTTAAATGAAAATCGTTTTGACCAAGCCCTGGTATTTCAGTTGATATTTCATCTAAGGTAGCAAGTACGACGACTTTTTTTGCTTTGTTCACACTGCAATAAACTTGTTGTGGCGGGTACGTAAAACGACTCGTTTGACTATTATATTGCAGTTCTTCTTGCTGCTGACGCTGGTTTAAGTCTAATAGGCCATATCGTGCCATTAATGTTTTGGCTGTTGCTGGATAGGATAAAGGAAACATGTTGTCTTGCTTTAGTACTGGTGTGTACAAGCGAGCATCTGCCCAAATATGAATAGCATGACTGGTGATAAAGCATACCACTAGGCTAGTAATTAAATATGGGCCAAATTTGAGCCTTTGAAATCGAGCAATTCGTTTAAAAATTGCATTGGCAACCACCAACTGAAACATAAGCCAAATAATGGTTAATAAGAACAGGTAAAACCATTGTAGCCAGCCAAAAGCGCTTATTTGCCCAGCCGTTTCACTGCGCAGTAACTCGGCAGAGCTTAAGGTAATATGAAAGCCGGTCTTGTTGTACAACAATGCATCAAATGCGAGCAAGGCTAAACAAATAGCGGCGATGAGTGATGCAACACCTTTTAACACTCTCAAATTGGTGAGTTGATAACACAAAGGCATAATAAGAATAACAAAGCCCAAGAAGGTGATAAACGCAGTGTGACCTAGCCACGTGGTGATTAGGTAAATAAAGCTAATTGGAGTGTCGGCAATGGGTGTTGAAAATAAGTAAACAGAAGAAATGGCGATTGCCATTAAGATATTTGCAAATGCAAACCAATGACCCCAGCTAACTTGTTGTGTTATTTGTTTTCTGCGCGGTGATTCATTGTATATCATTAGTTTAGTGCGGCTTGCCCTTTTTGTGCTGACGCTGTTGTTGAGGATCAGAACTCACGTTTTCTGATTGCTGAGTGACCATTGTACTTCTTCTTAGGGCTGCACAAAAGTGCTCTACCATATCTTCTCGACTATTTTCGGCAATTTGATTTTGGAAAATATTGGCCAATACATTCCCAAGCACCATAATAGATAAGTCTTTGGGTGACTTGTTTTTTTCAAGCGTTAAAAACACATCGTGCATTAATGCTTCAAACTCTTCATTACTGTAGCGCGATTGTACCGGCATTCAGCTTTCCTTTTTGATCTTCTTTATTCAAAGTACATTCTTAATGCACTGAAGTATAATTGCAGCATTTGGTTTTCACCAACTTTTTGCGTTTTATTTTCTGTATTAACTTAAAGCTGCCTTCGTAACGAATATCTGTGTCTTTCATAGTTGCCTATAGTATAATCTTAGCATTCAGCGATTTTACTAAATACCAAGGTTAAAACATCATATATGAGTGCAAACGTAAATCAATTTGTTGTGCATCAAATTACACTCGCAGAAGACGGAAAGCTCCACTTTGTTCCTCGTCCAAGTTGCTTTGAAGTCACTAACCCTATTACAGACCTCGCGACGCAAATCCATACCGTGTTTAATGGTAAGCCGGCAAAAGGGGTAGGTGGTTTTGGACCAGAATTAGATCCATCAATGCACAATTTACTCACTCAATTAACGCAGCAAGATATCGAATTTTATGATTTTAGTTTGCAAGCGAGTGACTTATTACTTAAAGCCATTAACGATGAAGCGATGCTTGAAACGGGCTATGTGATTTTTAGTCTTTATGAGTATTTGGCGACGTCGTACTTAATGATTGCCATGCTAGATACAAAAGAGCTTGTGACCGTTAACCAAGACCTTGAGCTATCACAAAATCAGTTTTTAGAATTGGCAAAAATGCAAATAGCTGTGCGGATAGATTTGACTCAGCTTTCTGTTGCAGAAGATGAGTACCGCTATATTAGTTTTATAAAAGGCCGTATGGGGCGCAAAGTATCAGACTTTTTCATGAACTTTATTGGTTGCGAAGAAAAAGTAGATACAAAAGTACAAAACAAACAATTTGTGCAGCAGCTTGATTCATATTTGTCGACACAATCACTTGATGCCAACGAAAAACACGAACATCGTCAAACTGTGGCTAATTATTATAAAGATAAAGCCAGTTTAGGCGAAGACGTTACTATTACCGAAGTTGATGAAATACTGCCTAAATTGAGTGCTTTAGATGACGATAGCGGCGCTTCTTCTAATAGTTTTAGCCATTTCAATGCAAGTTTAGAACAGCCGCTAGAGCCTAAATTTCAAGCTGACAAAAGCATGCTAAATGCGATGAATAAATTTTCAGGCTCGGGCGGCGGCGTGACCTTGAGTTTTGATCGTAAGCTTTTAGGCACAAAAGTACATTACGATATCCATACTGACACCTTAACAATAAATGGTTTACCGCCTAACCTAAAAGATCAACTCAATAAAACGATTAAGGGTGACACAGATTAATGAAGCTATTTGTGAATGACCTTACCGTCATGGATTTTTCGTATCTTTGCCCGAAGCGTGGCATGGTTGGCGAAAGCTGGATTGTTGATGTTGTCTTAGACGGCGGCCTAAATGATGAGAGCATGGTGCAGGATTTTGGGATTGTTAAAAAACAGCTAAAGCACATTATCGATGAATATGTGGATCATAAGTTGGTGGTACCCGCCGATCATCCTCAGTGCGTATTGCATTGCCCAAGTGAAGATGAGCGAGTGCAGGTTGATTTTGCGTTTTACTCTCCTTGTACTGAATCTGCTAACGAATCATCTAGCATTCAGCTTAACTGCCCGCCAGAAGCCTATGCATTTGTATACAGCTTACCTGGCAGAGAGGCGCTCATCGATAAACAATCTGTGACGGCTTATCTCAAAGATGTGATTGCGACTCACTTGCCTGAAAACGTGCACGACATAGAGATTACGCTTCGAGAAGAGCACATAAGCTCACCTTATTATCATTACACGCATGGATTAAAAAAGCACGACGGTAACTGCCAACGAATTGCCCACGGCCACCGTTCAAAAATCATTATTTCTGAAGGCGGTAAAAACTCATTGAAATGGCAACAATATTGGGCACAGCGATGGTCAGATATCTATATTGCTAGTGCAGAAGATTTAGTAGACGCGACAGCGCTTTCGTTTGAGGTAAAAAACCCAGACACCATGCACTGTTTTTTGTATGAAGCGTCACAGGGTGTATTTGAAATGGCGATTGCCAAACAGGTGTGCGAAATTATTGATTATGACTCAACGGTAGAATGTTTAGCTCAATATGTACTAGAGCAAACGGCCTTGCAAACCGACGGTACGCTTCGCGTTCAAGCGTTTGAAGGTGTGGGCAAAGGAGCCATGATCAGCAATGAATAAAACCTTGCATAAAGTACTATTCATCATTGCAGTATTCGCTTTTATTGCACCCGTAACTATGGCGCAAACAAATCCAATATTGCTTGGCGAGCTAACACAAGGCAGTCTAATTCGCGGTAAATTAGCGCCCAATAGCGAAGTAAAGTTAAACAAAACGCCAATACAAGTATCAGCTAACGGCGATTTTGTGTTTGGCTTTGGACGTGACGCTGACTTGACGCATACTTTGTATTATAAACTCAGCGGTGAGAGCCAGTGGCGCGAAAAAGCCATTCGTTTGTCAAAGCGAGAGTATCAAATTGATAAAATAACCGGGGTTGCTCAAAAATATGTAAGTCCTCCAGAAGCTGTGCTTAGCCGTATTCGCAATGACAATCGTGCAGTGGCAAGCGCACGTGCTAAATTTTCTGAGGCCCTATATTTTACACAAGATTTTATACTACCGTCTAAAGGTAGAATATCGGGCGTTTATGGCTCACAGCGGTATTTTAATGGCGAGCCTCGTCGCCCTCACTATGGCTTGGATATCGCTAATGTGGTGGGGACGCCGGTTGTTGCGCCTGCAACAGGTGTTGTGCGATTAGCGGCTGATGACATGTATTATTCTGGCGGGACGCTCATTATTGATCATGGTTTTGGTGTGACGTCCACTTTTATCCATTTAAGTAAGATACACGTAAAAGACGGTCAGAAGGTTGAACAAGGACAGCTAATCGCTGACATCGGCGCAACAGGCCGCGTGACCGGCCCGCATTTAGATTGGCGCATTAATTGGTATAAAGAACGCCTAGATCCTGCGCTGCTTATCGATGAGTTAAAGTAAGTTTAACCACTGTTTAAATGCTTGTGAGTTTTCTATACCGAGTTCACATGTGTCTGGAATAGCTGGAAATATTTCGAAGCTTAACTCAAGCAAACGACCATCTCTTATGATGTGCAATGGGTGTTTTTCACCAAGCTTAGTTTGTGAAAGCAACTGAGATAGCTTATTGAGGTCACACTGCAAGCATTGAAACGCAACAATTGTGTCGCCTACTTGCAATCCGGCTATACAGGCTGCGCGACTCTCATAAACGCTGTTGACTTTAATAAAACCGCTTTGATCGCTCAGTACCGCGCCAATATCCATGTTCAACTTGCCCGCTTTTTTGCCACCTTTATCTTCAAAACTAGTCATGCTTCTGGTTTTCATACTGACACCAATACACTCAAGCATAGAAGGCAATGGCAAATCCATTGTATTTTGGGTCGCCATGTGAATAAAACCAGCAATGTCTATATCAAACGACGTTTTGCAAATGTTTTCAATCACATCATCTTCTGTGCCCAGATTTGTTTTACCGTATTGCTGCCACAATACGCGCATTACATCATCGAGTGAGACTTTATTTGATGATTGCTGACGAAGCGTCAAATCTAAACAAAGAGCCACGATTGCGCCTTTGTTGTAATAGCTAACAATATGGTTAACTGAACCTGCATCCTGCTTATAAAATTTACTCCATGCTTCAAAGCTCGACGTGCTAACACTCTGTTTATGACGACCTGCATTTCGCATTAAACGGCTTATTGCTTCACTCAATACATCTAAATACTGCTGCGGCGAAATAACACCAGCTCGTGCCAAGCTCAAATCATCATAAAAAGAGGTAAAGCCTTCATAAATCCAAAGTTGAGGGGTATAGACCTCTTGTAGTAAATTAGGTTGGTGCATAACACTTGGTTTAATGCGTTTGACGTGCCATGTATGAAAAAGCTCGTGGCTACACAGGCTTAAAAACGTTCTATAGCTTGCTGATTTATTTGCATTGTTTGATAAGTCAGGTTGATTTTCTTCGCGTTGATCATGTTCATCGCTTTTGGCAGACTTATTTTTATAACTCATCATCGGCAAGTCAAAACGCGAATACTGAAGCACCGTGCTTGCCATATGCTCTAAGCCACCAAAGCCCTTATCGCAGACAAGGGTCATAAACCAATATTCTTTACATGGAAAGTTACCAAATAAGCGGATGTGATGTTCGATAATGTCTGTTAGATCTAACTCTAACTGTGAAAAGTCAATTGCATGACTTCCTGTAAAGACCAAATGAAAGCGATGACCCATGACATCAAAGCAGTAATCGTCAAATTTCCCAATGATAACTGGGTGGTCGATAAGCTCAAAATAATCATCATTTTTGTATGTTGTGATTAGCGAGGCAGGCTCTACATTTTTGGTATCACTGGTGATAAGCGGCATTGCAGTGGCAACATTATCTAAATCGCTGTCTCGCTTAAGCGTTACGTAATGCGGCACGTTTTCATGATCTTGAACATGTAAAAATATGGATGTGCCATTAAAAAACGCATATTCGTCGTTAATAAATGCACTTCTTACCGATAAGTCAAATGCGTATATTTGATATTCAAGTGCTATTGTATTGATGTCGTGGTGGCCTGAGAAATCTAATAACCAACGCTGTTTATCTAGTTGATTTATTTTGACTTGATTTGTTTTGACTTGCATTGTTGCTTGCTTGGCGTCATTAATTTGGACAACCCGCAATGAATGTAAGTTTCGGGCGAAATCTCTAATCATATAGCTGCCTGGTATCCATGCGGGTAGGGCGACTATAAAACTATTAAGCGCTTGTTCCTCGTTTGCTAACAAATTGATTTTCATTGACACAGCGAACAAATGTTCTGTCTTACTTAATACGCTAACATCGTAGTGAATACTATCTATACCTGTGCTTTTAGTTGCAAATCCTGTTGATGACAAAAGAGAAACCCATTAAAAAATAATATTGTTTATGAATATAGCATCTACTGATACTTTTTGTATGTAATATCAGATAGGTGCATTATTTCAAATCTATAGCTGAGCTAAGCTAGACTTGTACTACACTAAAGGGACTTGTAAACTATTGCGTAGTTCATGTGTTTTAATAGTGTGGCACATGCTAGTAAGATGTTATAAATATAATAATAAATAGACCGAGGAAAGTACGATGGCCGAGCGTGAAATTGAGCGTTTAATTAATCATTATGGTGCAAGTCATCAAAATAAAACCAATATTTGGATACATGCTATTGCGGTGCCTAGCATTTATTTTGTCACTATTGCATTGATATGGTCTATCCCAGTGCCTGAATTTATTGCCAAATTCAATGTGACCTTTGCTCATATACTTGCGGTACCTACCTTATATTATTACTTCAAACTTTCTGGGCCAATTGGTGCCGCGATGACGCTTTTAACATTGTTGTCGTTTGGCGCGATTAACCTTCTTGTCATGCTAAATATCAGTGTGTGGTTGTTTTCATTAGTGCTATTTGTTGCAATGTGGATATTGCAATTTATTGGACACAAAATTGAAGGGGCTAAACCTTCCTTTTTTGAAGATCTTCGGTATTTATTAGTTGGACCAGCATGGTGGTGGGTTCATTGGTTAATGCGCATGAATATCAGTTATTAGGTTTTTCTCTCATACCTTGATGACCGACAAATTATTCATGTTCGATTTATTCAAAGGTAGATATGAGTAAATTATTTCTAGCAACATTCTTTTTGTTCTTATTGTTAAATGGATGTAGCGTGAACCATGAATCTAAGTGCAAAGACAAAATATCGGCTTTATGGGTACCTAAAATAGACAGCTTACAAGAAGCAGCAACAAAACGTCGTCAATTGTCTACATTTATTACTGATAAGTATGGAACCGCTGAGGATGTCTACACTAATCTAAAAGCAGGTTTGTTAAGTGAAAATGAAAAAAAAGACTTCTATGACAACTATGCTTTTCACTATCTTGATTAAGCTATAA
>CAYURD010000002.1:144500-145627 GCA_964446865.1 uncultured Glaciecola sp. | reverse complement strand
AGTTGGACCAGCATGGTGGTGGGTTCATTGGCTAAAACGCATGAATATTAGTTACTAGGCTTTCCTAGCATAACTAATGTAGGTCTGGGCTGTTTATCAGCGCTATCTATATCGAAACTTCAAATCGTGATGCACAGAGCTTGAATACAGGTATTCAAGCTCTGTGCGTTACTACCTGTGTTTAATATCTAAATTTCTTGCACGTAATTTCGAACCTTATTTGTAATTGCTGTCGTATATTAGAATAATCAACAATATTTATAGGAAAACAATTGCATGAAAAAAATTATTGTCTTGCTTTGCGTGCTTTTGTTAAGCGGTTGCTCGACAACCTTTGCGTATAACAATGCCAGTTGGCTAGTGCATTGGTATTTAGATGATTTTGTTGAGCTTAATGCTGAACAAGAAGAACAGTTTGATAAAGTCTTTGAGCAATGGATGACATGGCACAGAAATGAAGAGTTGCCATTGTATCAAGCTCATTTGCAAGACGTGGTGAAAGATATACAGGCTAAAAATATTTCGCAAACGGTGATAGAACAACACAGAGAACGCGCTAGACAGCATTGGGTAAGAGCACGAACATATGTCGCTAATGACATTGTCGACTTGGCGGTAACATTAGACGATAAGCAAATTGCAGGCTTTTTTAAAGCGCTAGAAGACGAAAATATAGAGGATGAAGAGCGCATTGCCGATAGGCGAGAAAAAAGCGAAGAAAAGCAAGTAAAAGACTGGGTTAAGCGTAATAAAAAAAATATCCGCAACTGGATAGGCAAGTTAAGCAATGGCCAAGAACAGATTATTGGCAGTTATTATGATGACTTTGCATCCACGGGCGATTACTGGATTGAATATAAGCGCGAGTACCAGCAACAATTGCGCGAAACCTTCGACATGCCAGAACGTGACGAACTTTTTAAAAACAATCTGTACAAGCTTATTGTTGACCCCGAAAAATATCGCTCAGCGGCGTTTCAAACATTGATGGATGAAAACGCGACTGTCAGTGCAAATTACATGATTGAAGTTTTTGAAGCGTCTTCTGATAAACAAGTTAAACGCTTGTTGAGTAAAATTGAAGATTTGCAGGATGATATAAGCTATCTGCAAAAGAAAAAGTCTTA
>CAYURD010000002.1:111061-144400 GCA_964446865.1 uncultured Glaciecola sp. | reverse complement strand
GCAACAATATCCTCGACATCTTTTTTCATCGACTCAAATTTCTTTTTGTGTACTTTTTTCAGAGGCATATTACTGACAAAGCGATATAGATCTCTGGCTTCCATTACATGTTTGCCTTCGGGTTTTTCTGTGTTTTGAATCATTTTAACTAAGGATTGTAACAAGTTAAGTGTGACACCGATGTTCAAAGGTGATATTTTTTTAGCTTCTTCAAACTCAATATATGCACCGGTATAGTTACCCTCGGAATAAAGCGCAATACCGTGCTTGGTGTGTTTGACATACTTGGCGCGACTGTCTTTGATTTTATCTGATTCGGCACTCGCTAAATATAGAATGGAGCTATCGACTTTATCGGGTGAGCTTTTGATGACATTGATTAGCTTGGCCGCTTCTTCAAAATCACCTAAATCTAGCATCACTTTAAGGCTGTCAGCGGCCATAGCAACGGGGTATTCAGAAAATTCTCGCTCAATGGTTATTTGCGTTTCTTCAAGCGCTTTTTTGGCTTCACTTGCTTTACCTTCAAGATGCAGCATACGGGCGTGTACGATTTTTTCGAATATTTTAAAATCAAAGTCATCAGGTTGTGTTTTTATACTCTCATCGGTTCTTGCACGTTGCAGGGCAAGCAAAGACTCTTGCATGTATTTATTACGGGTGTTTTTATCATCAGCGCTTTCGGCTCGGTCAATAATACTGCGAACATAACCGCAAAGATGATTAACGTTTTTGTGCACCGAACGTTGGGATAGTTCAAATATTGATTTAGCGCTATTCATCGCCAGTTCAAAATCACCATTTTCTCTGGCTATTTCACACACTCTAAAATGCCGGTCGATAGATAGCGGTGATAACGAAAGCGCTTCCAAAATGAACTTTAAGGCTTCTGGCTTCTTATCGTCTTGAAGATATGCATCAGCAATAATATCAAAGGCTTCAACATTATGAACCGAGCTATCGATTGCTTGCTTGGCTAAATCAATGGCTTCAGCAAACTCTTGTTGAAAGAGCTTAGTTTTTGCCATTGCGCAAAGCGCCCATTGTAATTGGCGTTGCTTTAATATCTTTTTGAGTACTGCTTCTGCCTCGTCATAGCGCTCGGTCTTCCAATACAACTCAACTAAAATTTGTAATAGATGGTTTGCGTAATGAGGCTCGGTTTCTAAAAAATGGTGGCACGTTTCTATGCTAAGCTCGTATTTTTCATGATTGATTTGGCTATACAAAGCCGAGAGCGTAATTCGTCGTTTGGTGGCGCGCGTGATCCTAGAATTAAGTTGCGCTTGCGAAAACGGTTTAACAAGGTAATCATCAGGCTGTTTTTCGATTGAACCTAGTACCATTGAACGTGTGCTATCGCCGCTTATCATAATAAAAACAGTCGACGGTCTTACCAAATGACGCTTCCTGATTTCTTCTAAAAACTCAAAGCCATTTTTACGGTTAGTGCCTAAGTGAAGGTCGCATACAATAATATCGAATTTGGTCGTTTTACAGGCTTTTATACCCGCTTCTGCAGACATTTCTGTAGTGATTTTTCGTGCACCTAAGCTATTGAGTAGACCTCGCAGAAGCATTAAAAATGGTCTGCGATCCTCAATAACTAAACACCTTTTATCTGAATAATCTAAAGCTCTCATATTGTCCTGTAAACTACTTCCTTTCTAAAAATACTATCCATTTAATATATTGGCATCGACCAATTGACTAAATGCCTTGAGGCTTCTTTTATACAGCCGATACTAATATCAATAATAAGTTACGGGGTTTGGCGTTGTCATGTCATTCTCTTGCCAATTAAGGGAAGGTGCTCTATTGCATCCATTTAATTTCGATACATATGTAGATCGCATAGAGCGTTCTATTGCGCATTCACTCGATAAGAGTGCAGGCGCGGGTGCCGATTTTAGATGGTACATTAGTTTACAACTTGACCGTCCCGCACCGAATGATGCCCGAACATTAGGTGAGGTAGATGATGGTTCTTCATACTCAAGTATGAAGGCCGTGTCTTTTCAGCGCAGTGAGCTTTATGCAAGTCATAGCCATTTCACTCAATTTGAACGTCAGCATCAAAATATTCATCAAACAGCAAAGCCTGCGATATATTTAGCATGGTTGAACGCCGTTCAACCTCATAGTTTAAGCGGATATCCTGAAGAGCAAATAATACCTCGAGAGTATATTAAAAACGCGCCTTTTACGACTCAAGCAATACACTTGAATTCTGTTAACAATACTTATGATTTATCAGATACCAGCCAAGCGCCAGAGCGAAACGATTTATTCGAAGATACAGACGATGCATTACCTACCGATCACAACGTAGACTTTTTGTTTGACGCTGCAACTAAGGGGCTTTCGCAGTAGCTCTCTTGGTTAAAGCCTCTCTTGGTTAAAGCCTCTCTTGGTTAAAGCCGCCACGAAATAGCACAAAGGTATCATTGCTAAGCAGCATCCTATTATGCTAGTCTTCGCGCCGCATTTTGCATTGGTTTTACGTTCCAGCTAGCAAAGGAAAAATATATGGATAAGCATCACAATCACTTTCTAGTGTGCGCGCTTTATAAATTTGTTGAACTTAAGGACTTTGAAGATAAACGAGAAAGTCTTAAAGAATTTATGGAAGCTCGTCAGATTAAAGGCACTATTTTACTTGCCCAAGAAGGTCTTAACGGGACAGTCTCAGGCACTCAGCATGCCATCGATGAATTATTAGTCTATTTAAATGAGGACGCGCGCATTACGCCGATTTCGTTTAAGTTCTCTTGGCATGAAGAACAGCCTTTTTATCGCACGAAAGTTAAGCTGAAAAAGGAAATTGTGACAATGGGGGTTGAAGGTATTGACCCGCGTAAAACGGTAGGTACATATGTCGCACCAAAAGATTGGAATTCACTTATAAGCGATCCTGATGTCACCGTTATTGACACGCGAAATGATTATGAAATTGAAATTGGAACGTTTAAAAACGCCATAAACCCACATACAGATTCATTCAGAGAGTTTCCAGAATATGTGGCCAAAACACTTAAGCCAGAAAAACATAAAAAAGTGGCGATGTTTTGCACCGGTGGTATCCGCTGCGAAAAATCTACAGCTTATCTAAAAGAGCAAGGATTTGATGAAGTCTACCATTTAGAAGGTGGTATTCTGAAGTATTTAGAAGACGTGCCTGCTAGTGAGTCCCTATGGGAAGGCGATTGTTTTGTGTTTGATAACCGAGTCGCGGTTAACCACTCCTTAGAAAAGAGTAAGTATGATCAATGTTATGGGTGTCGCTTGCCAATTACAGAAGAAGATAAGCAAAGTGAGAAATACGAAGCAGGGGTCACGTGTCCTAGGTGTTTCAATACTCATAGTGATGAACAGCTTGTTCGTTTTAGAGAAAGAGAAAAACAAGTAAACCTCGCCAAACAACGTTCTCAAGAGCACGTGGGCAGCGAAGCTCGAGATATCATGCAGAAAAAGCGTGACGAAAAAGCAAATGAGCAAAGGGCTAGGGCGCTTGCTAAAAATCGAGAGAACGGACAAAAAACAAGCCAAAAAGGCAGATAATATATGGTGTTAAGGCTGTTTCCTTGCGTATTTTAACTAGACAGCCTTAATTCATCGTGTAAACTTTAGCTATCACTTATTTACACGTGAATTTAAAATGACAGAGTCAAACCAAAACACCAAAGCCTTAAGTCCTGAAAAGATTGCAGAAATCCGCAAAGAGTTTGAGTACTTTGATAGTGATAAGAACGGTCAATTAGACTTCAAAGAGTTTATCGAAATGCTGACTATCTTAAGCCCTAAAACAAAAGCCAGTCATGTTCGAGAAGGCTTTAGTATGATCGACGAAAACGGCGACGGCTATATCGATTTTGAAGAGTTTCTAGAGTGGTGGCAAGATTGCTGGTGGGAATACTAAACCCATACCAATACACCGAGTTTTAATGCGTACCAAAAGATACAACACTCATTTGCACGCAATAGTCTAGTCATCATTTACAATTTTACGCGCTTGTCTTTTTACAGGCGCATGACCAATCTGTTCTCCGCTCATCGATTTTTCTCTTTTAATTGGCTTAGCCTGAGTCACTTTTTGTTGGACTTTCTTTTTATTCGACGATGTTTTGCGTGGTTTTGTGACTCGCTTAATTCCCTTAAAACGCGTTTGCATGCCATCAATATTGCTGATATCAACATCGCCAACATAGTTTGCTTTAATTGCCTCAAAGCTATGCCAGTCTTTTTTACCGATGAGTGAAAGTGCTTTACCCGATTTCCCAGCGCGTCCAGTGCGTCCAATTCGATGAATGTATTCTTCAGGAAACTTTGGTAAATCGTAATTGATGACCAAGGCAACGTTTTTAATATCAAGTCCGCGAGCGGCTAAATCGGTCGTGACTAACACTGCAAATTTGTTATGTCCAAAGTCTTGTAAGACCTGACTACGTTGCTTTTGTAGCAAATCGCCGTGTAACAGAACAGCATCTAAGTTATTTTCGTTCAATAACTCTGTAATTCTTGCTGTGTCATCTCGGGTAGCAGTAAAAATAATAGCTTGTTCGCGGTCCCCAATGTTTAAAAGCTGCAAGACCTGCTGGTCTTTTTGCGAAACAGAGTCAGAAAAGTAAAATGTTTGTTCAATATCTTTATGTGGTTTGCTAGATTCGTCGACGACTATTTTTTGTGGCGCTTTTAATAATTGCGCCGTCATATCTTTTACTTGTGCTTGTTCAATAGTGGCTGAAAACATCATGGTTTGTCGTTTACGATGATCGGCTTGTTGGTGTATTTGAGTGAGTTGCTGACTAAAACCTAACTCTAACATGCGGTCGGCTTCATCTAGTATAAGTAACTCTAAACCATGCAAAAATACTTGGCGATCGTTTAAATGGTCACTTATGCGCCCCGCCGTGCCAACTACAATATGTGGGTGACGTCGCAATAGTTTTGCTTGGTCGTTGTAGTTTTCACCACCAACCACCAGATTTGCTTGTAATGAGGTGTTAGCAATAACTTGGCGAACAACCCCGTAAACTTGTTTGGCTAATTCTCGAGTAGGGGCCAAAATAAGGGCTCGGGGATCTGCTTTACTTAAGGCGCGCTGACTCAACAGCCTGTTTACGGCAGGGACAACGAATGCAAGTGTTTTACCTGAGCCTGTTTTGGAGGCGGCTATTACGTCTTTACCAAGCAAAGCATGGGGAATGGCTTGAGCTTGTATGTCAGTTAACTCGCTTAGTTGAGCTGTGCTAAGATTTTTGATGATCCGATGATCAATGGGTAAGTCAGAAAATAGCAAGTCATGCACCTTTTATGTTTGTCGGCGCGCATTATAGCGCTCAAACATTAAAAAACATATGTTAAACGCTTACCATTTCTTTTTAGGCGCAAATAAATTGTCAATTTCTTCGCTTTCTTTAGCTTTCTCTTCCATAAGTTGTTTCAGGTTATTGTCTTTTACCGTGCTCTCAAGCCCGTTTAAGATGTTTGTTAGTTCTGCGGTGCGTTTTTCAGTATATTCTGTTTTTTGTTTGTGATTGCTTAACGCTGTAATTGCTTTTTCAATGTATTGTCTGGCCGAGCCTTGCATCTTATTTGCGATTGCATCGGTCGCTCGCTTATTTAGCGTTTCAACATTGACACGTAGTTGAAGATTGGCCAGTGCTTTTTCTTCTTGCGCGAATATTTTAGGGTTTATATTTCCTTTTGCTTGCTCTGAGCGCAATATCGATCTTAACTTTTTGACTGCTTGAATGTATTTGATGATGACTTTATCTGTTTTAGGCAATTGAAAAGCGTCTTGATTTGGCGCGGGCTCACTTGGATCGAGCGTTTTGATTGTCTTTTTGATTTCGTCAATTTTTGCTTTTATCTCTGGTGTCGGGTTGTGGTCATACATGGCCTTTAAACAAGATAATGAGCGCTTACGCATAATGACAATTAGTAGTTGCGATACGGGCATTTGTAGTGCCGCAACAATAGACTCTTCGGTTTCATCAAAAAGAGATCGTTGGCGACTTATTTCTTCGCGCTTTTCAGTTTCTTTTCGCTCGTTATGCTGCTGTATTGCTGTTGCGGCAATGCCACAAACAATTAAAAAAGCGATTAGGATAATGATGATAGTGTAAGTCATATACTCTTAGTATTAATTAGTGTCTTTGTTTAAAAAGCGTTAAAAATAGGTGTTAACTACGGTAATCTCAGTTCAAATACGCTGCCGCCACTATTTGCGCAGTTTGATAACTTAATTGCCCCTTGTTTATTCTTATTTTTATGTGTCTGTGCGATTAATCGGGCAAAAAATAAGCCAAGTCCAGTACGACCTTCTGCTATGCAAAAATTGTCCAAGTTTACAGTGCTCATATCGAGCATTGCTTGCGGATAGCCCGACCCATCATCTTGAATTTTAATACACAACTCATCGTCAATAGTTATGGCCGTTAAACTAATGTTATTACATCCATACCTTATTGCATTAATCAGTACATCGTGCACCATTAAGTAAATTAATTCTCTGTCTAAATACCAAGAAAGTTCTTCGTCAACCATGATATTTACCTCAATTCCTTTTTGATCAATATAGGTTCTATTCGATTCAACGACTTCTTCAAGGAGGTCAATTATAAAACTTTCGTCAATATTTATGGGTAAAGCATTTAATTCTGAGCGATAAAGTGATAAAACTTGTACTAAAGTAGTATTCATTCGATTAGCTTCGTAATGCACACTGTTTATCCCTTCTCGTGCCTCAATATTGGTGTCTGGGATATTGTTTGTTAATTGTTCGATAGACTGCATGAGTAAACTCAGTGAGTTTTTCATGTCGTGGATAGCTACGGCTATTACAGAAGAAAAATCAAAGGCTTCTTTATTTTGACTATCATTAGCGTTTTTATCTTTGGTATCCATTTTAATCGTAGCCTTTGTAATGAGATAATGTTCAATAAAAAAGGTGGTGAAAACTAGTAATCCATGCAACAAACATCGAATCGCAGGCTGGGCGGCCTGTTAATAAATTCGAATACTTGTTGATTTATGAGTTACATAGGTCTTTCCCCATAGTAATATATCGTCAGAAAGTGGAAACTACTTAGTAGTATTTTGATGAGCACTAAAACAAGCAAGAGTGACATATTAAGTTTGATACCGAGTATATTATTATTGCGCTTGAGTATGATTATGTTAGCGTTAACTCAAAGATAGCGACTGACTCAGTGGCAACATAAGCGACAAATTGATCTGCAATATGATCTGCAATGCAACCGCGACATTCAAAGGATATAAATGAAATTACAGCAACTTAGATACATTGTAGAAGTCTTAAATAATAATTTAAATGTGTCGGCGACGGCTGAAAACCTATTTACTTCCCAGCCTGGCATTAGTAAGCAAGTTAGGATGTTGGAAGATGAGTTAGGGATCCAAATTTTTGGTCGAAGTGGTAAGCACTTAACGCACGTTACCGAAGCAGGCAAAGAAGTTATCAATATTTCTCGCGAAATACTCGCAAAAGTCGAAAGCATTAAAGCCGTTGCTCGAGAACACACGCTGCCAGACCAAGGTAAACTAAATATTGCGACTACACATACTCAAGCACGTTATGCGCTGCCTGATGTGATACAAGGTTTTATGAATAAGTATCCAAAGGTTTCTTTGCATATGCATCAAGGGACACCTTCGCAAATTAGTGATTTAGCGGCAAAGGGTGAGGCTGATTTCGCCATTGCTACCGAATCTTTGCATCTGTACAACGATTTGGTGATGTTGCCTTGTTACCATTGGAATCGTTCGGTTATTGTTAATAAATCTCACCCACTCGCGAAAAAAACAACGATTACTATTCAAGATATTGCTAAATACTCATTAGTTACTTATGTGTTTGGCTTTACCGGACGTTCTGAACTTGATAGAGCATTTAGTGAAGCAGGGCTAGAGCCTAAAATTGTGTTTACAGCAACAGATGCTGACGTTATTAAAACCTACGTGCGTTTAGGGGTTGGCGTTGGTGTTATCGCATCAATGGCGGTCGATGAAACCTTGGATTCTGACTTGGTTAAAATAGATGCTAGTCATCTGTTTGATTACAGTACGACCAAAATTGGATTTAGAAAGGGCTCATTTCTACGCAACTACATGTATGAGTTTATTGAGCGATTTGCTCCGCATTTGACTAAAGAAGTGGTTGAGCGCGCAATGATGCAAAAAAATAATGACGATGTTGAAGCGATGTTTAAGGATTTAACGCTGCCCGTAAAATAATACGGGCGTGGTCATCGTCATTTGTTTATTGTTGCTCGCTAGCACTCAATAATATTCACAGCTAAACCGCCTCGCGCGGTTTCTTTGTATTTGGTTTTCATATCGTTACCAGTATCCCACATGGTTTTAATCACTTTATCGAGCGAAACAAGTTGATTACCCGTTCCTCTAAGCGCGAGTCGTGACGCGTTAATCGCTTTAATTGCGCCCATCGCGTTTCTCTCAATGCAGGGCACTTGCACTAATCCGCCAACAGGGTCGCAAGTGAGCCCTAAATTGTGCTCCATGCCAATTTCGGCGGCATTTTCAACGGCCTTTACTGAACCACCTAAAATTTCTGTAAGCGCACCTGCCGCCATTGAACACGCGACACCTACTTCACCCTGACAGCCAACTTCGGCGCCCGATATTGACGCATTCTTTTTGTATAAAATAGCAATAGCCGCTGCGGTTAATAAAAATCGACATGCTGCGTCTTCTGATAATGGCTTAACGAATTTATGATAATAACTCATCACGGCGGGTACAATGCCTGCAGCACCGTTAGTCGGCGCGGTAACAACACGGCCACCAGCGGCATTTTCTTCATTAACGGCCAAAGCGAATAAATTGACCCAGTCCATGACCAACATTGGGTCGTTACTTTGCTCGTTTTCGAGTCGTGCAAAAAGTGCAGGAGCACGGCGGTGTACTTTTAGGCCACCTGGCAAAATACCTTCTGTATGAATCCCATTGTCGATGCACTCTTGCATAACTTGCCAAATATACACGAGCTTGTTGCGAACCTCTTCTTCGGGTAATAACATCGTTTCGTTTTTTAACATCAAACTGCTAATGCGAAAACTATTGTCTTGGCAGGTTTGCAATAGCTCATTGGCGGTAGAAAAGGGGAAGGGTGCATCCATTTGTGCTTCTGCTATTTTCGCCTTTTTTTGCTCATCAAATTCTTCATCGGTCACAATAAAACCGCCGCCAATTGAATAATAAGTGCTTTGTTTTACCAAGGTATCGTTTGCATATGCAAACAGCGTCATGCCGTTAGCGTGCTTAGGCAGTGTTTTACGTCGATGGAACACGATTGCGCCCTGGCGGGAGAACTGTATATTATATTGGCCCAAGGCATCCAAAGACTGCGTACTCTCAACTTTATTTAGTAAAGCGTCGACTTGCTTGACGGGCACATTTTCTGGAGTGTAACCTAACAGGCCTAAAATGACAGCTTTACCTGTTCCGTGGCCTTTACCTGTTTGACCTAAAGAGCCGTAAAGTTCGGTGGTGATGTGCGTAATGTTACCAAACTGCTTCTCGGTTTCGAGTGATTGTGCAAAACTTAAGGCAGCACGCATGGGTCCCACAGTATGAGAACTTGAAGGGCCGATGCCAACTTTAAACATATCAAAAACACTGATCATTTTTACGTTTTCCAATTTATGCACTTAGTGTAATGCCACAAAGTGTTGCACAAATTTACGACAACACAAGCGAAATATGCTAATAGAAAGTATTAGAAATGTTAATGGGACTGTTAAAGATCATCACTAATGTGCTGCTGTAGCTGAGCAAGCATTCCGGCAGTCGCTCCCCATATCGTGTATTGCTCGTATCGAATAAAATAAACAGGCAGTTGATGTTCACCACGGGTTATTTTTTGCACTAAGTAATTTGATGGTTCCATTAAATATTCTAATGGTACGCTAAACGCTTGAGCGACCTCATTCGAATCGATTATCAAGTCTTTTTCTATATCAATTTCATCTTTATAAAGCGCAACAATTGGGGCAACGGCAAACCCGCTAATTGTTCTATACGTGCTGATGCGCCCTAATAACTGCAGGTTTTGAGGGATTAAGCCTATTTCTTCTTGAGCTTCGCGAAAGGCTGTTTCCACTAAACTAGCGTCTGCCTTTTCAGCTTTACCACCTGGAAAGCTAATTTGGCCTGCATGATGTTTTAAATGACTCGCTCGCTCTGTGAAAAGCACATGAAGCTTTTGACGATTTTTAAACAAACAAATAAGCACTGCCGCAGGCCGGGTAGCGTCTTTAAACGGGTTTTCTTCGTGTTCGTTAGGGACTAACGGTTTATTAAATGCTAGTAAAAAATCGGTCTCAGTCATGTCTCTGAATTTAAGGTTATGAACTTTTTTCAAGTACTATAATAGCAAAGAACAACAGGCCCTAAAAAAACTTTGCAATTTTGGCTATTCATACGCAGTGTATGACGCTAAGCTTTTTATTGGATTTTACGTTTATTCGATGCTATTTGATAAAATTGGAATGATTTTAGCCACTTTGTCTTTGCTCTCCTGATACTCTTCATCCACATTAGAATCGATGACAATACCACCACCCGCCCAGCAATATAATTGATTGTTTTCAGCCAGTAGCGTTCTAATGCAAATGTTAGTGTCCATGTCATTTCGGATCCCAAAATAACCTATTGAGCCACAATAAATTGCGCGCTTATCAGGCTCTAATTCTTGAATGATTTGCATAGCTCTTACTTTTGGTGCGCCGGTTATAGAGCCGCCTGGAAAAGCGCCTTTTAACAAGCTATAAATGCTTGATTGTTGTTTTAATTTTCCTTGTACCGTGCTAACCATGTGGTGCACTGCCGGATAGCTTTCAAGAGCAAAAAGCGCAGGCACCTCAACTGAGTTTGGTCGACAATGTTTGCTCAAGTCATTTCGCAGTAGGTCGACAATCATCAAGTTTTCAGCTTTGTCTTTTTCAGCGTTCAACAGGGCGTTTGCGCTAGCAGCATCTTCAATTGGGTCTGATTTTCGTTGCCTTGTACCTTTAATGGGTTTTGACTCTACCTGCTCATCTTGAACGAGTAAGAAACGTTCAGGCGATAAACTTAACACTGTGCTCTCAGGTAAGCGTACAAATGCCGAAAAAGGCGCCTTATTCACAGCTCTTAGCTTTTTGTAAGCCTCCCATTCACAGCCCATATAAGTTGAGACAAAACGCTGTGCAAAATTGACTTGATAGCAGTCTCCCTCAATTAAATATTGTTTTATTTTTGCGAATTGAGATGCATAGTCTTGTTGGGGCAAATTAGACTGCCACTGGGTCGTTAAGGCAAATTTATTGGGGGAAAAGTGACTTGGCGAGCGATATTGAGATTGTTCATTTTGTATTTCAGTTATGTTGTCGACTTGTTGTTTAATAAAGTCATCATCAATCGAAAAAATGTAAAGGCTTTGGCTAAGGTTGTCATAAACAAGGCTATTAGTATAAAAACCGACGCTTATATCGGGGATTTTGTATTGCTTGGCTTGTGCATCGTGAATATTGTCACTGGAAATATTGCCATCGTATGCAAATGCGCCTATCCCTCCAATAATAAAAGGCACCTCAAGTGCAGCAACGTCAGAATCATCAAATAATGCAGAAAACGCATTATGAATAATTGATAGCTTTTCATATGGACAATCATGCGTATTAATGGCGTGTTTTATGATGTGTAAAAACGAAGCATCATGAATATTTTCGGGTTCTTCTAACCACTTGCCCGATAAGCTATGCACGCCATGTTTACATTGATACTTTATGCAAGGGGAGCTTGCGAGTATGTCAAATCTGCCGCCCATTTCATTTTGTTCGCAACTATCTAAAAAAAAGGTCCAATCTTGGGTTTGTACGAGTTGTGCGATCTGCAGCATATTTGCAGGTGAAAATGATGTAACGGTATGTACTTTGACTAAGGTGGTCAAACCGGCTCCATAATATTATAAATGCGTGTCATTAGCCTAATAGTAAAAACGAAGTGAAAATACTAAAAAACTGTACTCTGATGATAAAGTGTATTCGGCTCTAATACTTTTAGTGAAACTATATTAATAAATTTGTAAGGCAATGCTTAACGTAGTAGATAATATTCACGTGATTAGTATAATCAAAACAGTTAAATTTCGCTATTGTAGCCTTGATTGTTTTTAAACAGCCTGTGTTCAACTTGCAAGGTATTAAAGCGTGCGCCAGACTAATACGAGTAAAGAACGACCACATCTAAAACTTACCCCAATTGGGGTCTTATGAGGAAATTATGACCGTTATCCGTCAACAAGACTTTATCGACAGTGTTCACGATGCTTTGCAATTCATCTCTTATTATCATCCTCTTGACTACATTAAAGCGGTAGAAGAGGCATACAACAAAGAGCAAAGTACCGCCGCCAAAGATGCGATGGCGCAAATACTGATTAATTCACGCATGTCTGCTGAAGGTAAACGTCCAATTTGCCAAGATACAGGTATTGTGACGTGCTTTGTTAAAGTGGGCATGGGCGTAAGCTGGGACAAAACCGATATGACGGTGCAGCAAATGGTTGATGAAGGTACTCGCAGAGCCTATTTAGATCCTAGCAATCCGCTTCGTGCATCTATTGTGTCGGACCCTGCAGGGGCCCGTAAAAATACCACAGATAACACTCCCTCAGTTGTGCATATCGATATGATTGAAGGGGATAAAGTAGACGTGATGATTGCGGCAAAAGGAGGCGGCTCCGAAAACAAATCTAAAATGGTGATGTTAAACCCAAGTGATGATATTGCTGACTGGGTCGTTAAAACCTTACCGACGATGGGGGCAGGCTGGTGTCCACCGGGTATGCTAGGAATAGGCATTGGCGGAACTGCTGAAAAAGCCGCCGTATTAGCGAAAGAAAGCCTAATGGATCCTGTTGATATGCAAGAGCTTATTGCTAGAGGTCCACAAACGACAGAAGAAAAATTACGCGTTGATATTTACAAAAAGGTCAACGATTTAGGCATAGGCGCACAAGGACTTGGCGGTTTAACGACGGTTGTCGATGTAAAAATAATGTCGTTGCCGACGCACGCTGCATCAAAACCTGTGGCAATGATCCCAAATTGTGCCGCAACAAGACACGCGCATTTTACCCTTGATGGCAGTGGTGCTTATGAACAAAAAGCGCCTAAGCTGGAAGATTGGCCAGAGGTAACTTGGGAAGTGGGCGAAAATGTTCGCAGAGTAAATTTAGACAATTTAACGCGTGATGATATTCAAGACTGGAAAGTGGGAGAGACCGTTCTCCTTAATGGTAAGATGTTGACTGGCCGAGATGCGGCGCACAAGCGCATTCAGTCTATGTTACAAAGTGGTGAAGGTCTGCCTGAAGGCGTTGACTTAACTAATCGCTTTATTTATTACGTAGGGCCTGTTGACGCACTTGGTGACGAAGCGGTTGGACCTGCGGGGCCAACAACGGCGACACGCATGGATAAATTCACCGATATGATGCTTGAAGAAACAGGTCTAATTGGGATGATAGGTAAAGCCGAGCGCGGACCCGCCACGGTAGACAGTATTGCTAAGCACAAAGCGGTGTATTTGATGGCCGTTGGTGGCGCAGCTTACTTAGTATCAAAAGCGATTAAAAAGTCTCGTGTTGTCGCATTTGAAGATTTAGGTATGGAAGCGATTTATGAGTTTGAAGTAGAAGATATGCCCGTCACTGTCGCGGTGGATAGTACCGGCGCAAATGCGCATAAAAACGGTCCTGATATATGGAAAGTAAAAATTGCAGAAATGGCTAAATAACAGTAGGCAAGGCTTGAACTGTAGTTAAACCGTAAAATCTACGATTTATTAGCCAACAATCTCTTAGTCAATAATAATAAACGCTAAATAATAATAAAAAAGGAAGCGCTTTGAATTTACCAAGCTGGGCACAAAGCGATATGTTTATCATCATGGCGTCGATAATTGGCGTCTTGGTAATTATATTGCCAATCATTACCCGATATTTTGTGACACAAACCCATCGTAACCTTATGCAGCAAGCTCAGAGCGAATGGACACAACAAAAGAATACGTTTGAAAATAACGACGCCTTAGTCAAGCAACAATTAGAGAGTCTGCAATTGCAGCATCAGCAATTGCAAGAAAAGTTTGATGAAGAAAAGCAAGCTCATGCTCAGTTTTTACAAAACACACAAAACAAGTCTGCTGCTCAAGAAAGGGTAATTGGAGAGTTATCGCAGCAATCTAACGAATTGCTTGCGCTTCGTCAGCAGTTTGAAAACCAACAAACAATATACGCTAAGCTGCAAACTGAGTTTGCTGAACTTCAGGCACAACAAAAGGCGCAAGAAGCCGCCATTGAACAAGAGCGCAAAGCGTTTGACGAAAAACTAATCTTGTTAAATAACGCAGAAAAGCATCTTAATAATCAATTTGAAAATCTCGCCAATAAAATATTTGAGCAAAAAGCTGAACGCTTTTCAAAGACAAATGAAACTGGGATAAATCAATTGCTCAGCCCATTAAAATCTCAAATTGACGATTTTAAAAAGCAAATTAGCGACCAATATATAAAAGAAGGGCAAGAAAGAGCATCGCTCAAATATGAACTCACTAGTTTAAAAGAACTCAACTTACAAATAACCCAAGAAGCAGCGGCATTAACCAATGCACTTAAAGGCGACAATAAAAAACAAGGCAACTGGGGTGAAGTTGTATTGGCCCGTATTTTGGAAGAGTCAGGTTTACGTAGTGGCCATGAATATGAAGTTGAAAAGCACTTACATAACGAAGAAGGAAAGGCCTATCGCCCCGATGTGGTTGTACATCTTCCTAACGAAAAGGATGTCGTGATTGATTCTAAAGTGTCTTTGGTGGCCCATGAAAAAGTGGTTAATGCTGAAAATGACGACCTTAGAAAGCAAGCTCTACGGGAACATATCAATTCGATCAAATTACATATAAAAGGATTAAGCAGCAAAGACTATCAAGAACTAGAAGGCGTTAAGACGCTTGATTATGTATTGATGTTTATCCCCATTGAGTCAGCGTTTATAAATGCGGTAGAGCATGATCCTAGCATCGTAAAACTAGCCATGGATAATCAAATTATGTTGGTCAGCCCCACTAATTTATTAGTGGCGCTGCGCACAATCAATAATATTTGGCAATATGAGTACCAAAACCAAAATGCTAAGCTTATAGCCGATCGAGCCAAAAAGATGTATGACAAATTTGCTGGTTTTATTGATGATATGCAGCGCATTGGTAAAAACATAGAAACGCTGAACAATAATTACGAAGGCGCAATGAATAAACTTTCGACGGGCAGAGGTAATTTAGTTAGGCAAGTCGAAAGCTTTAAGAAGTTGGGCGTGACACCGACAAAATCAATCAATAAAAATTTGGTCGATGCTGATGGGGCTGAAGAAGCTGATGATGCAGAAGCTGCAGAAGCTGCAGAAGCTGCAGAAGCTGCAGAAGCTGTAGAAGCAGCAGAAGCAGCAGAAGCTGATGGTGCAGATGCAGTAGACCGCGACTACTGAGCATCACCTTTTAAGCGTATGTATTCTTCATTATTGATTTCAAATGCGTATATCAAAGTGTCTTTTGCATGAGAATTCAATGGATCGTTGCCATCTTCTGCAATGTTGAATAGCTGCTGTTTTAGTGCGTTTGTCTTGGATACGGTACCTCTGTGCACCGCCGAAAGCACGGCTACTCTTGTTTGAAGTTCATGCGCATCGCTTAAATAATTAGCCGCGATTTGTGGTCTTTTTTGGATGTCACTAAAGCGAATAATATTCTCTAGTAACGCAGCTTTTTCTATATTGTCGCCTTGCTCTAGTTCAACGGTAAAATTACTCACTAAGACTTCTTTTTCTTGATTACTTAATTGAAATGGTTTTAATAAATCTAAGGCATACATTCGGTTGTTATCTTGATTTTGTGAATATAAGGCGATGTTTTTGATAGAGTTTGTAACCTCTTGGTTGTCGTAATGCGCGCCGGTATTTGAGACCAAGTTAAGCAGTTTACTGTTAGAAAGGTCATCGCCTAAATCAGATAGTCGCGTTATTAAGTCATTAATAATCTCTGTCTTGTTACTAAGGTCAGAGCCTTGAATAAGACTTGTGATGTAAAAGGTCGAACGTGAACTCGCGTCTGCCTCTACAAAGTACTCTACCAGCTCATCCATTCGATTAGGGTTGTCGTTGATTGCTTGTTGAATCAAATCCATTGCTGGGCCATATAGGTTAATATCTGCACTCGTAGTGCTTTTGCTGATATCATTTAAGAAGGCAAGCATATCTTTGGTGCTTGACTCTTTATTCATCAGTAGCCCAGAACTTGTCTTCAGTATTAATGACGAAAGCGCAGCTTCAGACGTGTCTATTGTAGACGCTGATGCGTCTATATTATTGCTCAAGGCTGTTTTATTGCTCAAGGCTGTGCTATTGCTCAAGGCTGTGCTTTCATTTGGCGCTAATTCATGTAAATTTTTGCCAGTGTTAGTTGAGTTTACTGAATTTGTTTGATTATGTTCACTATGTTGAGCAAGCGTATATGTATTTGATGATAGTGATGCAAGCGTATTTGAGATACCGAGCTGATACCCTAAAGTAAACGCGGCAATAATGATAAAGCCGATAACAAGCAACATTTTTATCTTGCTCTGCATGGTTTAATTACTGCTCAATACTAAAGCTAGTCTCTACTTCAACACTTTCGTTAAGCATCAGCATAACCGAACAGTATTTTTCGGTAGAAAGTTGTACCGCTCGTTCAAGGTGTTTTTCTTTAATGGCTTTGCCACTTACTTTGTAATGTGCATGTATCTTGGTAAATACACGTGGTGGTGTTTCTGCGCGCTCGGCGTTTATTTCACATTCACAGCTTTCGATGCCTTGCCGAGCTTTTCTTAATATCTCAACTACATCAACCGAAGAGCAAGCGCCAACGCTCATTAGTACCGCCTGCATGGGTGACAAACCTTCGCCATTCCCATCCAAATGAAGCGACTTCCCATCATCCATTACGCCATCAAATGCGAGGCCATGTTCGCTTTTTACCCAGCTAACGTTTGCTTTCATATCACCTTCCTATTTTGGGTGGTGTTTTGGTTACGTGATTGATTTAGTTTTTGATTGCTTTATTTATGCTTCTATTGAGAACTTATTGGTTTAGATAAAGACAATTCTTTTCAATTCTAATTTTTTTATCGCGATACAAATTACCAATTGCTTTTTTGTATGCCCCTTTACTAACTTTAAAGCGAGAAAATATTTCATCAGGGCTACTTTTATCAGTCAATGTAGACATACCATCGTGAGCAATTAAATCCTCAATGATTTGTTCCGCAAGACTCTGTCTAGCTTGTTGGTTTTGGACTTGCAGGCTTACATCTAATTTGCCATCGTCACGAATGTGCTTAATGAAAGCACCTATTGATTCGCCTACTTTAACTCGTTTGATGAGGTCGCTTTTGTATAATAGGCCTTGATATTGATTGTCGACCATCACTTTAAAGCCAAGCGGCGTTTGTGCATAAATTAGGATTGTTACAGGCTGATGTTTACGCAGAGCGCGCCCATCACTTTCTAAAAAACGTTCAATTTTAGTGGTCGCTACTAGCTTACCTAGTTTGTCGTTGACTAGACGAACAACATAAGTATTGCCTAAATCAAGGTCACTATGCAATTGACCTTCTGGTGCATATAAATCAGGTTTAATGCCCCAATCAAAAAAACAGCCATGTGCACTGTTACCAACAACAGTGAGTGCAGCAAATTCATTAAGCAGCAGTTTTGGCGATTTTGTTGATGCCAATAGACTGCCATCGGCATCTGTATAAACAAACACATCAAGTACGTGACCTATTTCAAAAGATTCAGTCGTCTCTTTTAAGCTTACGGTTTCATGTGGTGGTTCGCTGATGTTTGAGTGTGCATTATCGTTTGATTGATCAGCGGACTCATCATTATTAGGTGAGGTACTATTAGTCGGGCCAAGTAAATAACCCATTGGGAAAATATCAACCACGACAAGTTGATTTCGTTGTCCAACTTTTATCATCTTGCTATGATGCTCCTAAATAATATGAAGTATATCAAAGTCGTGCTCATTAAGAGAGACATTAATATAACAAAAGCAGCAGAATGACTTCACTTTAGGTAGCGGTATATGAAACTTAACGCAGATATTGGTGAAAGCTACGGAATTTGGCAGATGAGTGATGATGCCAAAATCATGCAACTAATTGACGAGGCAAACGTAGCGTGTGGTGCGCATGCAGGTGACCCACTGGTTATGCAACAAACACTTCAATTAGCCGTAAAATATGGTGTTAGTATTGGTGCACATGTATCTTACCCTGATATACAGGGCTTTGGTCGACGCTCAATGGTAATGCCTCGCAATGAGCTAACTGCTTTTATCCATGCTCAAATTGCCACGCTAGAAGGCATGGCTAAATGCCAAGGCGCTAGCGTCGATTATGTTAAACCTCACGGCGCTCTGTATAACGATATGATGAGAGACCTGGCAATATTCGAATCTATACTTATTGCCTTATCGACTTACCACTTTAGCTTACCCTTGGTGATACAGGCATTACTCGATAATGAGAAGCACATTGCCTTAGCTGAAAGCTATGATATTGAATTACGCTACGAAGGCTTTTCTGACAGAGCGTATGATGACAAAGGCTTGTTAATACCTCGCACTCAACACAATGCAGTCTTAAATAATAAACAAGCCATACAACAGGTCAAAACACTTCTCAGTAACAAAGAAATGATTACTCACAGTGGTCAAAAAATTAAACTACTCGTTGATACTCTGTGCGTCCACGGTGACTCGCCATCAGCTTTAGCGCTATGCCAAGACATCCGGCTAATCCTTGATGCTCATTTTTCGTAATTGTTTATATGCTGACACGATTTAATCAGAGTCACAAAAGCGTCATTCACCAAAAATATCATCTTGAAGCTGTGTCTCAATCTGCGGTCGTCATTTTTGATGATGATAACGAAAACATTCAAATGTGGCTTCATGCCATACAACTTGAAGATGCTAGTTTTGTGATTGACCTGATAGCTTCGTTTAATGCGCTTCTTATCGAGTTTGATATCCTGCAAACAGACTACTATCGTGTTAGTCGGTGGCTGTCAACATTGAACTTAGCAGATATTCATGAACGTAAAAGTAACACCTTTAAAGTGTTGGTATGCTACGAAGATATAGGTGCTGGTGCAGATTCTTACATAGATTCTTACATAAATAGCGGGCTCGATAAAAAATATCCAAATGATCTCGCTGAGATTAGCCAACAAACAGGTCTTACAATAGACGACATCATTAAGATGCATCATGGCCACGCTTATCGAGTATATGCAGTAGGTTTTATGCCCAATTTCGCTTATTTAGGTCAGTTGCCAAGTGCTCTGAGCACACCAAGGTTATCGACTCCCCGCGTAAAAGTACCCGCAGGCGCGGTTGCTATTGCCGATAGACAAACCGCTATTTATCCGCAGGCTTCTCCGGGTGGATGGCACATAATTGGCTATACAAATTGCCTCAATAGACCCGATTTTTCGCAGGGGTTTGAAGTCGGGGATTCAATCGAATTTTGTCCTATCTCAAAAGAAGCGTTTTTGAACAGTTTACTAGAAGGAAAGACCCAGGGCGCTAATGACCAGAGCGCTAATGACCAGAGCGTTAACCAGCCAGACCATCTATGAGCAAACACGCCACGTTAACAATCAAACAAGTTCAGGTGCAAGCACAATGGACCGATTTAGGGCGCCGCTTTGCGCAAATAGATGGGTTCAGTCAATCTGGTGCTGTGGATTGGTGTAATTACTCTTTGGTCAACGCACTCTTAGGTAACCCTTTGCACATACCAGCCATAGAAGTAATGCACGGTCAATTTTCGTTCTCTGTTAATCAAAAACTTACCTGTTGTGTGAGTGGAGCAAGTACTAAACTCACGCTTTTGGATAGCACTGATGGAAGTTCAGACAAAAATAGAGCGAAAAGAACTATTCCACTTTACACACCTTTTGTTCTGCACCCGGGTGACACGCTTCACCTTGGCGAAATTCAAGACGGGCTATTTTGTTATATCGGATTTTGCGCTCAGCCTGTAATAACAACATTTCGGGGCAGTGTATGTGCGGTAAAACGAGAACAAGCCGGCGGGCTGCGAGGCGATGGAATAGGGCTTAAACATGGCGATGTAGTTAAGTTGGCGAATATTAGAGATACGCACAACATTCAAGATGTTGATGATAATAATAGTCATGACATAGGTACGAATGCACCTGCGTTATTAGACGCATCGATACTAGCCTTGCATAGTAAACAAGGTGGCTTAATTAAACAGTTACCTATCACTTTTTGTTATCAACATGAGCGTTTTAGCCTTCGTGATAAAACGCTTTTTTTGAGTCAGCAATATAAAGTCAGTTCGCAAATTGATAGGATGGGATTGCGCCTAAAGGGGCAAGCATTAGAAATAAACAAAATGACGCTGCTATCACAACCCATTGCAAAAGGTGCGATACAAATCAGCGGAGATGGCCTACCCATTATTATGCGAAATGAACGACAAACGATTGGTGGCTATCCTATTATTGCCACTGTCAGCGCTTATGGCCTCATGATCTTAAGTCAAGCAAGACCTGGTGATATAATTTGTTTTGTTGATGAAAGCCTTGAGTCTTCGCAGATACAATTTAGATTTTTGCAGCAAGCGCTTGAAAAGCTTTCGACAAAACAAAACACTTTGGGTTAATAGCACTTTTGGTAAAAAGCAAATTAGGTAAAAAGCACAGCTCTAGAGGAAATAGTTAAGGAATATTATGAGTAAAGTACTATTAAATGATAACTACGTTGATCAATCTGAAGCCAAAATTTCACCCATGGATAGAGGCTTTTTATTCGGAGATGGCATATATGAAGTCATTCCCACATATTCCGGCAAACCAGTAGGTTTATCTCTTCACCTAGACCGAATGAATCGTGGCCTAAAAGAAATTGGTATTAAGTACGAGGCTGATGTAGCGCAGTGGCGTGAACATATTCAATATCTAACACAACAAACGAGCACGGAGTCTGTGGGGGTTTATATTCATGTAAGCCGAGGCACCGATACGAAACGTTTTCATGCATATCCAGACAATGTGGCTCCCACTGTGTTTGCCTATGCCTTTGACATAGCACCTTCTCAAGAAGTAAACAGAGATACAGCAATAGGCAAAGAAGTGGTGACTGCAGAAGATTTACGCTGGCAACGATGCCATATTAAATCCACATCTTTATTGGGCAATGTGATGCACTTTCAACAAGGACAAGACCGTCAAAAAGATGAAGTAATCTTATATAACAGCCACAAAAATGTCACTGAAGCAGCCGCATGCAATGTGTTTATTGTTAAAGATGATGTGATTAAAACGCCAAAACTCGATCATCAATTACTACCGGGTATTACGCGTCATATCATTTTAGCGTCGCTTGAAATAGAAGGTGGATTTACGGTCAGTGAACAAGATATTAGTGTCAGTGAATTAAAAGATGCAGACGAAGTTTGGATAAGTTCATCAAGCAAAGAAATAGCGGCTGTTGTTAAGGTAGATGAAAAAGTAATTGGTGATGGTAAGCCGGGAAAAATGTGGCAAGCCGCATTAACGGCTTACAACAAGCATAAATTTAGTCTTTGATTAGACGCTAATTTTCACTAGCGAATATCAACTTGCAAAGACTAGGGCGGTCAAAGATTAATCATCATTTTCGCAATCTACATCTGTGCATTCGCCATACAGATATAGACTGTGATTAATCAATTTCATGTTGTTTGCTTTGGCAACCGCTTCTTGGCGTTGTTCAATCGTATCATCTTCAAATTCAACGACCTTGCCACATTTTAGACAAACTAGATGGTCGTGGTGTTCTTTATGACTGATTTCAAAGACAGATTTGCCGCCTTCAAAATGGTGACGATTTAAAATACCTGCGTCATCAAATTGGTTAAGTACACGATATACAGTAGCTAGGCCAATTTCTTCATCCATCTCAAGCAATATTTTGTAAACGTCTTCGGCGCTGATATGTTGATTTTTAGGATCTTGCAATATCTCTAATATCTTTATGCGGGGAAGGGTGACTTTTAAGCCGGCTTTTTTTAGTTCTTTGTTATGTTCCATCTGCTTAATACTGTCTGTAGAAGAATCCCATGATTATAGGTTAGTTTTAAAGTTTTATCAGCATTTGCCGTAATTATTTATCTACACTTAACTTTTTTAACTAGATACATAATTAAGCGCAAAGATGATAAAAAATCTGGCATTTACAAGCTCTACAATTAAACTCAATGTTGTGAGCAAAATGGTGATTGGTTTTATTTCCTTAGCATTACTGCTTGTGCTGACTAGCGGACTCTCGTATTTGGGCCTAACAGACATTAAAAAGTCTGCAGAAGAAGTCGCCTTCGAAAAAATGCCCGTGCAAAGAGCGGTAGCAGGCATCAATGAGTCAGTGCTTAGTTTGGCGCGCATTAGTACAAACGCCTATTTTGAACAGACACAAGAAAAGCTGTCTGTTTACAATTCAGAATTCTCTTCCTTAAATACAGTGTTTGACCAACAAGTAAGTCACTTAAAAGGGCTTGTCAAAAATTCAACATCCTTAGATGAGGCTGTTATCAACAGCGAACAATTCGTCAAGAGCAGTCAATTAATCTTTGATAAAAAGAGCAGACTCATTAGTTTACAAGCCGAAATTAATAGCGCTGGCGAAAAGGCATTCTCGTATGCTGATGAAGCAAGTGCTTTGCTTCTTGACCTAAGTTATTTAGAAAGCGACTCGCCTAATATGGAAACGCTTATTGGTATGACAACCAATATAGACAATAAATTTAGCTCAATTCTAACAAATATAGAAAATTTGCCCAAAGAACAAAATAAAGAACAAGTTCAAATTATCGTCGATGACTTAGAATATTTAATGAGCAATACCATTGTAGATATCGATTATGCAAAAAGACTGGCCGAAGATATTGATGATGAGGGCATTTTTGAAATGTTTGATGAGCAATTTGCGAACTTAAGCAATGCATTAAAAGGCGATGCAGGTTTGTTTGCATTAAAGCAGTCATCCCTTGTCATAAACACAGAATTGGCTGAACAACGAGATATTACTTCAAATGCTATAGATGCCGCCATTTCTGGTTTAAAAGTACTTAATCAGAGCACGAACGACGCAGCATTGGCTGGTCAAGAATCAATATTAATAACTGTGCAAAGTAACATGATAAAAAGCCTCCTTGCGTCGATATTTGGCATTATTGCAACGGTGACTCTTGCCATTATCGCAACAAGAAGCATCGCTAAACCTCTACGTTATATCAACCGTAAATTAACGAAATTAAGCGATGGTGATTTACGAAATCCATTGTATGAAGATGGGCATGATGAATTTTCTCAACTATCAAAGAATGTGAATAAGTTAATTTATTCGTTGCATTCATTGATAGGGAGCATCAAACAAAAAGAAATAAAACTACGAGAGGTGACCGAACGCAGCATTGAAATGGGCGACCAGTCTATCAAACAGGCGGTTACGCAAGAGTCAGAAATAGATCTCACATCAAAAGATACGTTTACGGTAAAAGAAACCAGTCGGTCAAACATGCAGCTAATTCAAGATGCTGATGAAAAAATTGGTGAAGCGATTGCGCAAAGCGACAAAGTGGTTAGTTTGGTGAGTCAATCGGCTTCGCAAATTAACGAACAAGCCAATCAAGCCCAACAAAGTGCAGTAATAGTGCATCGGCTTGGTGAAAATAGTCATAAAATTGGTGGTATTTTAGATGTTATCAAGACAATAGCAGAGCAAACCAACTTATTGGCATTAAACGCCGCTATTGAAGCCGCGCGTGCCGGAGAGCAAGGCCGTGGGTTTGCAGTTGTCGCAGATGAAGTCAGAACGCTGGCAACCAGAACACATGACTCAACACAAGAAATTGAAAAAATGATCGCAGATCTACAGTCTGATTCTGGTAAAGCAGTTGAAGCAATGAACGAAGGCTCAGAACAAGTACATCAAGGGGTTGAACTCATTGAGCAGGTCAACCAAGAAGTGAATCAAATAAAGAGTGTTATCGAGAGCTTATCACTTGTGAATCGAAACATCGTTACCGATACCTCAGCTCAAGATGCCCTGCTTGATACCGTTGTTGAACGCTTAAGAACCATTGTTGATTTAAGTAATGAAAGTGCTAAAAACACGCAAGCTTCTAACGATGCAACAAACGAGTTGGTTGTTCATATGGATGCGCTAAGTTCAGCCGTTAAAAAGTTTAAGTTACCGCCGTCTGCCTAGGTTCTTTAGGAGCGAAAACATACACTCAACGACATTAATAGTCTATTGCGATCCAACATTTGCCTCTAAAGTAGGTGCGTTTACTCTGACTAAATACGCCCTAAATATATATTCAATAACGCTTGTTTTTAACTCCCTAAAAAATGCTTCTTTTTCTACTAACAAGGTTTCTTCAACAAGAGGCTCTTGATTTTTGTAAAGCGATAAGCGCTTTTCGAATTGTTCAGTTTCATAGCGAATACGCTCTTCAGATAAATTACTGTCGGCAAGTAACTCTATTGCGTTTTGTTGTGTCAATACAGCCTCTTCATACATGTCGTTTACCGCATAGGCTGCGGCAAGTGTATCAACATAAATTGGATTGTTTGCATGTTCCTCATTTTCAATTACGCTCAGTGCTAAATCAAGTGCGAGCTTAGGCGTTGAAAATGGGTTTTCATCAATGGTAGATAAAAACCAAGCGATGTTGTTAGCGTTTATCGGATATCGTTTTTGTGCGGTGCGTTCTAAAAGTTCACTTGCCTTTTCAACACTATTGGTGCCTAAGAAATTGTTTGCATATAACAGCGCAATACGGCTAACGTCGATGGCGCCAGGATCGTTTTGATGTGCTTTTTCAAGTAACCATAAGGCGTTGTTGGCAGGCGGTAATTGGTTTTCGCCTAAGGCGTAAATGGATGCCATAAAGACCTTAGCCGGCGCAAAGTTTTTTGTCACCAAATCATTGATGCCTTTTTCTCCTTGTTTCTTCAAGGCCTCATCATTGCTAAGAAGATGCATTATGGCATACATAAGAAATTCACTGCCTTTATCACGCGTGCGTAACGACTTAAGCCAGTTAAATACGGCTTGCCAATCTTGGTGTTCTCCAGCACGTGAGTAGGCCCATATCATTCTGAGTTTGGCGGTTTTTTGACCCTCTTTGGCTAAACTTAGGCAGGTATCAAATGCTTCACTTGGTTTTGCAGTTCTTACGTCGTTGCAAGATAAAAGTCGTTCGTCAAAGTTTGCGATGGCTTCAATTTTGGCAAGCCGGGCGAGTTCTTCTTGGCTTGGTTCGTCATCACCCGAAAACTGGTAGACAATGGCAGCGATAGCGATGACAGCTACAACAGCGACTTTTTTGGTGAATGAAGATTTGGGTTTTTGTTGTGGCTTTGGTTCAGTGATTTCTACTTCAGGCTTGCTGCTCGCAGTGCTATTTATTTCAGTGCTGTGTATGTCATCTTGTTCAGTCGATGCTTTGTTGTCAGCGTCCAGATTGTCTTTATCAATCGTCATATTATTCCTTGTTAGCCAATGGATTTATCCAAAATGAGGCTAATAAATGGTAAGGACAAAAGAGGGCGATTTTACAACCGCCATGTAATCAAAGAGGCTGGTAAGGCTTATGCGAGTTCAGCTAAACACATTTCCTCGTGCAGCTGTTTACACCAACCTTTAACGCGCTCGTCTGTCAGTTCAGGCTGACGGTCTTCATCGATGCCTAAACCGACAAAGTGATCGTCGTCTGCCATGCCTTTAGATGCTTCAAAGTCATATCCCTCAGTCGGCCATTGACCAATTAGGATTGCGCCTTTAGGTTCTACGATATCACGGATCATTCCCATTGCATCTAGAAAGTACTCAGCGTAGTCCTCTTGGTCGCCGCAACCGAAAATCGCAACCAGTTTGTCTTCAAATTCAAGCTCTTCAAGTTCAGGAAAAAAATCATCCCAATCGCATTGGGCTTCGCCATAGTACCAAGTCGGAATACCGAAAATTAACAGATCAAACTCTGCAATTTGTTCTTTAGTACTTTTAGCGATATCTTTTACATCGATTAAGTTTTTGCCTAATTCTTTTTGGATCATCTTCGCAATATGCTCAGTGTTGCCTGTATCGCTTCCAAAAAATAAACCAACCGTTGCCATGCCACTACTCCACTTTATTTCTATGTTACAAAATCACGTTAACTACACTGTTACGATAAGCAAAAATGACTGGTATTAAGGTCTATACACCTGAGGAGATATAAAAAACCTGTATGATGCCTTTAGCTAAAAACCCTAAGGTTCCTAAGCCTAATACGCCGTATGCTACAAAACGGCCTATCTTCGGTACGTCATTTTTTTTCATCACATCGTGAACAGCATATCCCATTAATAAAAACAGACCCACAAGGGTCACATTTAATACCAAGGACTCAATTTGTTGAAATGTTTCTGGCGACATTCGTTCTACACCCGTCATAAACACGTACCGTTATTTGCCGCGGATTCTATCACAAACGTCAACAAAAAGAGAAAAAACAAGCGCATTTTTTGGTCAAAACTGTCAGTTTTTATCACCACGTAAATACTTTGTAATCAAGCTGTTAACCACTTGTGGTTTTTCGGCATGAAGCCAGTGACCCGCTTGAACAATTTTGGCACTTGCATTGGGAAACTGGGCCATAATGGCCGCTTGATGCTCTTTTAATATATAATCTGAATACTGTCCCTTCATGAATAAAACGGGTCCGTCGTAGGCATCTTGATTACTAGTTTCATCATCTAATGGCCAGTCACGTAGCGCATTATAGTCTCGAGCTAGTAACTTAAGGTTAAAGCGCCACTTCCATTGACCATTTTCTTCAAACAGGCTCTTTAATAAAAACGCTTGTGTGCCTTTATCCTCAATGTATTGAGCTAAGGTCTTTTGTGCATCTTGACGAGATGTAATATCGCCAAGTTTGACAGCACTAAGGCCTTCGATAACTTTCTGGTGGCGATGTTCGTATGCCACCGGTGCAATATCTAATACAATTAATTTATCAAAAAGTTGAGGCATGATACGAGTCAAGCACATGGCCACTTTTCCACCCAATGAGTGAGCAACAAAGTGGGCTTTTGTGACGCCAAGTTCTGCAAGGGTATGCTTGATTTGTTTGGCATAGTTTTCAAAATTAAAGCTCGTTGACCATGGCGATTTTCCGTGGTCGGGTAAATCAAGCTTGATGACTCTGTAGTCGTTTTTTAAATGCCTAGCAATCACACTTAAATTGTCTGCTGAGCCAAATAACCCATGAATAAGCACGACGTTAGCTTGATTGCTGAGTGTTTCATCAGCACTGCCTGATTCGTCAATTGTGTAATGTAAAGTATCTAACATGATCTACCTTACATATTCGGATAATTTGGCCCGCCTATACCCTCGGGTGTGACCCAAGTTATATTTTGATTAGGCTCTTTTATGTCGCACGTTTTGCAATGTACACAGTTTTGCGCATTGATTTGAAACACCTTTTCTTTAGCCTCATTCTCAACCACTTCGTAAACGCCGGCAGGGCAATAGCGCTGTGCAGGTTCGTCATATTTAGCCAAATTAACACTAATTGGAATACTCGGGTCTTTGAGTTTCAAATGACAGGGCTGGTCTTCTTCATGATTTGTATTTGACAGAAAGACTGAACTGAGTTTATCAAAACTAAGCGTGCCATCTGGCTTTGGGTAATCAATTTTAGGCATACTTGATGCGCTTTTAAGGCTCGCGTGATCGGGCGTTGAATCAGTCAAGGAGAATGGCAGTTTTCCACCAAAAAGATTTTGATCAAGGGTGTTGTATACACCGCCAAAAAAGGTCCCAAATTTGTGCATAGCCGACCCAAAGTTACGAGAACGGTAAAGCTCATCATATAGCCACGAATTTTTGAAGTTCGCATCGTATTGTGTAGGGTCTTCAATAGCCTCTTTAGCCAGTAACGGAAACAGTGTCTGGGCAGCTAACAAGCCAGATTTCATTGCTGTATGATTGCCTTTAATCTTCGAAAAATTTAATGTGCCAGCATTACAACCCACCATTATGCCGCCAGGAAAAGTCATTTTAGGCAAAGATTGCAAACCACCTTTTGCAATGGCTCGCGCACCATAAGCTACGCGTGTTCCACCTTTTAAAGTGTCGGCTATTACCGGGTGATGTTTGACTCGCTGAAACTCATCAAATGGACTTAAATGAGGGTTAGCGTAGTTGAGGTCAACAATCAAACCGACCAAGACTTGATTGTCTTGGGCATGGTATAAATAGCTACCGCCGGTAGCATCATTTAATGGCCAACCAGCTGTATGAACAACTAAACCTTCTTGATGTTGCTCAGGTGGTACATCCCAAATCTCTTTAAACCCGATAGCATAGTGCTGAGGGCTGCATCCTTTGTCTAATTCAAATTTCTCGATAAGTGTTTTGCCCAAGTGCCCACGACAACCCTCGGCAAATACCGTATATTTTGCTTTTAGCAGCATGCCTGGCATATAAGAATCTTTTTGCTCGCCGCTCATCGATACGCCCATGTCGCCAGTAATGATGCCACCAACATTGCCGTGTTCATCATAGTGAATTTCGGCGGCAGCAAACCCTGGGTATATCTCTACGCCTAAGCCTTCTGCCTGCTCGGCTAACCATCGGCACATGTTCGCCATACTGGCAATGTAATTACCATGATTTTGCATGGTTTTTGGCGTGATAAAATTGGGAAGCTTGGTAGCAGATGTGTCATTTTTGAGAAGATAAATGTGGTCTTCGGTCACTTTCGTACTAAGCGGGGCACCGAGCGATTGCCAATCGGGCAATAGTTCGTCTAAGGCTTTTGTTTCAAATACTGCGCCTGATAATATATGCGCGCCCACCTCAGAACCTTTTTCTAAGACACAAACATTGAGTTCTTGTTGATTCTCATTGGCAAGTTGTTTTAGCTTTATCGCCGTAGAAAGTCCAGAAGGGCCTGCGCCAACAACAACAACGTCAAACTCCATTTCTTCTCTTTCAATTACGTCTGTGACCATGGTTTCTCCAAAGGCAAGTCAGGTGGTTATAGTATTGTATTCGTCAATTGAATATGACAACTGTGCATATAATTGTAATATATCGGCTCAAAAAATGGCAACTCAAGGTTGACGTTTACGTAAACTGTATATAGATTGCGCCATACATAATAACTAGTAAAGTTTTATTAGTTAATGGTTATCAGTAAATAATAGTGATTGCGGTGCGCCATAATGGCCCAAAAGTCGTAATAAGGTTTTTACGAATAATACTATTATTTACGCAAGTTAATGCTCATCAAAAGCGTAGGGGAAAATATGAAGATTTTAGTGCCTGTAAAACGTGCTATCGATTACAACGTGAAAGTACGCGTTAAAGCAGATCAGTCAGACGTTGATTTGACCAATGTCAAAATGGCCATTAACCCATTTTGCGAAATAGCGGTTGAAGAAGCGATAAGGCTAAAAGAAAAAGGCGTAGCGACTGAAATAGTGGTCGTGTCTGTTGGTGACAAAGCAGTGCAAGAGCAGATTCGAACGGGTTTAGCCCTAGGCGCTGATAGAGGGATCCACATCGAAACAGACGCAAGATTAGATTCTCTACAAATTGCAAAACTACTCAAAGTCATCGTAGATGAAGAATCCCCTGACTTAGTCATTTTAGGTAAGCAAGCCATTGATTCTGATAACAATCAAACGGGCCAGATGCTCGCTGCGTTAACAGGTATGCCCCAAGGTACATTTGCAAGCGCGGTTGAAGTTGCTGATGCCAAGGTTAATGTCACCCGAGAAATAGACGGTGGATTACAGACCGTTGCGTTATCGTTACCTGCAGTTGTCACGACTGATTTGCGCTTAAATGAGCCGCGTTACGCGTCTTTACCTAATATTATGAAAGCAAAACGCAAACCTATCGATGTTAAAAATGCAGCAGATATGGGTGTTGAATTAAGCTCTAAAGTAAGTCTAGTGAAAGTCACTCCACCTGAACAACGTCAAGGCGGCGTCAAGGTAGAGAGTGTTGAAGAATTAGTCAATAAGTTAAAAAATGAAGCAAAGGTGATTTCATGAGTATTTTAATATATGCAGAACACGATAATACTGAGTTAAAGCCTGAAACAAATAAATTGGTGCATGCGGCAGGTAATATTGGCGGCGACATTACTATTTTGGTAGCGGGAAGCAATGTGTCTGATGTGGCTGCCAATGCGGCTAAAATTGATGGCGTCAGCAAGGTTATTGTGGCAGACAATGCCCAATACGAGCATCAATTACCTGAAAATATAGGCGATTTAGTGCTTGCATTAGCATCCGATTTCACCCACGTATTAGCGGCAGCTACCACTACGGGTAAAAACTTCATGCCGCGTGTGGCGGCGCTTCTAGATGTTGCGCAAATTTCTGACATTATTAAAGTCGAATCTAGCGACACATTTGTCCGCCCAATTTATGCGGGTAATGCGATTGCGACCGTGCAATCTGCAGACTCGATTAAAGTTATCACCGTCAGAGCGGCAGCATTTGATGCTGCAGGTAGTAATGGTAGTGCGAGTATTGAAAATATAGATACGGTGAAAGAAGCAGACAAATCGAGTTTTGTGTCGGCTGAGCTTACCGAATCTGAAAGACCAGAACTAACCGCCGCTGACGTGATAATTTCGGGCGGTCGTGGCATGCAAAACGGTGAAAATTTTGCATTGTTAAATGGCATTGCTGACAAGTTAGGTGCGGCAATTGGTGCATCAAGAGCTGCAGTTGATGCGGGTTTCGTGCCTAACGACATGCAAGTAGGTCAAACAGGTAAAATCGTAGCACCACAATTGTACATTGCTGTGGGTATTTCAGGTGCCATTCAACATCTAGCTGGCATGAAGGACTCTAAAGTAATAGTGGCTATCAATAAAGATGAAGAAGCGCCAATATTTCAAGTCGCTGATTATGGCTTGGTGGGTGATTTGTTTGAAGAATTACCTAAATTAGAGGCATCGTTATAAACTTTTGTCAAAATTTGACAACCAAATTCGTTTGCAATATTAATTGCAAACGAATTTATTTGCTTAATTTGTTTTTTGCTTTTTGTTTGAATTTAGGTATCAAAGCAACTTGCCACTACTTCAGCTTCTTCAACCGTGTTGATTAGATGTAGAGAAATCCTAAAAATATCACTTCGCATATCGTGCGCAACAGCGTGTTTGGCTAGCTTCTCCTGCGTTTTAGCAGTTTGATTGGCTGCTAGACATAAACTTCCGCCAAGGCTATCTACATCCACTTTTTCTGTTAAAACGCCATACTCTGTTAATCGCTCAACAATAAGGTGTTTGAGCATGTAATTATGCTCGATAATTTTAGTAAGCCCTATGTCTTGTAAACACTCAATAGCGCTACTCGCCATAACGTAAGGCGCAACGCTTGGTGTGCCACCCCAAAAACGTTTTGCATCACTGGCGGGCACGTATCGATTAATGTCAAATTCAAATGGGTTTTCGTGAGAAAACCACCCTATAGGATCCGGTTCAAGCCTTGTTATCAGGTCTTCGCGCACATACATGAACCCTGCGCCAGGACCGCCGCAAAGCCATTTTACGCAAGAACCAAATACAGCGTCTACTTGCCAAGTTTTCACATCGACCGGCACAATACCAACCGATTGCGCAATATCTACCATTGAATAGGCTTCAAACTGGCGCGCAATGGCGCAAATCTCTCTCACCTTTGATTTGACAGAGGTATTAGAGTGCACATGGGTAACTAAACAGGCTAATACACTATTATCTTCAAACGCGTTATACCAAGCATCAATGTCATTTGGTGCGTCATTTAGTAAAACGAGTTTTAGCTTATAAGTATTTGCCAAACCTTGCACAACAAAGCCCATTGAAGCAAAGGCATCTTTGTGCATGACAATGGTATCTTGATGCTTGTGTTCCGGCCGCTTTGCAATAGCACTTATAAACGTATAAAAACCACTGGCAAGGTTTTCTTGAGGGCATATTGCTTGTGGATTGGCATTAATTAGCCCTGCCACTTGCGCTGAAAACCCATCGATTTGTGTCAGCCATTTGGGCCAAGCATCACCGCCTAAATTTGCCCAATCATTAAGGTAGTGTGTATCTAAGGCTTTTCGAGCAACTTTACATAAAGGGCCGACAGAGTGGGAAAGGGCGTAAATGCCTTTGGGTTTCTCGAATAAGTTCGAATATGGGTAATCAGTGCTACTCATTTTTATGATTTCCCGCTTATTGATGGGCGCACTTTTCCGTATTCGCTGCCCCATTTATTGGTCATGGTATTGCGTATATCCCATAACTCGGGGAAAAACCGCTTTTTCGCTCCATTTTGGAGTAATTCAACAGGCCGTCCTTTAAGAGAATCTGAACCTAATCCAATTGAGCGATGAATAAGAAATAAATGTCGCCATCTAAATAATTGCAACTGCTCGTCAAATTCAATCATCGCTTCGGCAACCGCATAGCGATGATCATGTACATATTCATCATCATAAATTTGCTGAACACTGACACCGCCCTTATCCAAATACACTGATGTAAACATCGCCCATAAATCAGGTGGTAACTTCAGCAAGGTGCGAAATCCTGGAGACTCTTGGCCACTCCCATTACCTAGTTGTAAACGTATTTCTTGATACTCTTTTGGCGACATGGTTTCAAGCACATCTAATTGGTCAACCATCATTCGTTGCAATCGATGTACTCGATTGAACAAGGTCACTACGCGATGATGTTGTTCTTTTTGCATGTAATCTAAAATATCGACGAGAGTGAAGGATATTAACTTCATCCACAGTTCTTCTACTTGATGAATAAGTTGGAATTGAAGCTCGTCTGCGGTGGCAAGTTTGCTTATGGGCTTTTGACATGCTAGTAACTTATCACACTGTAAATAGACGCCGTAGTCAAGCATTTCTGGTGACTCGATGAGCTTATAGTATTTTTCTTTATCAATGCTATTTTTGTCAGCAGGTTTTTTACTCGAAGACATATTTTATACTCTTATTAATTTAGGGCCTGTTGATCTTTGCTGTATGAATAAACGGCTTTACTAGAGTGTAACTCGTCACCCAAAATTAGCGAGTTTACGCGATTAATAAATATGTAGTTGAGTGACTACTTAATAATCTGTTGTTGTGCTG
>CAYURD010000002.1:0-110961 GCA_964446865.1 uncultured Glaciecola sp. | reverse complement strand
CTGTTGTTGTGCTGGCGTCGAGAAAATGCCACTCGAAACATTTAGACACAATTTATTCTTAAAACTGACAAAGGCTTACGCTTAAAGAGTAGCTAATTAATTAAGCGAGGGCGTATACTATGCACAGAAAGAAACGTTTCGAGTAAAATATGAGCACATCTATCAGTAAAACTGGTCTTCCCATTATTATTATTGTTGTTGCAATTGCTGCTGCTGTAGCGATGATAGCGCTAAAACAAGAACCAGAAAAAAAAGAACCTGAGTCTAGGTCTTTTTTAGTCGATGCCAAGCCTATTTTATCTGAAGACGTTGAGTTTTTAGTTTACGCGCAAGGTGCCGTGCAGCCTAAACACAAAACTATGCTAAGTACACAAGTTAGCGGTCGTGTAATTGAGGTCTCTGAAAAGTTTACTGAAGGCGGTTTTTTCAAAAAAGGTGAGGTGTTGTTATCACTTGAAAGCGATGACTACACGAGCGACCTTTTGCTAGCTGAAGCAGAACTCGCTCGCGCCCAAGCATCGCTTGATGAAGAAATAGCCAGAGGAAGAGTGGCCGAAAAAGAATGGAGCTCGGTTAACTCAGGTCAGCGTCCAGAATTAGGCTTGCGTAAGCCTCAATTAGCAAGAGAGCAAGCTAATGTAAAAGCGGCTAGTGCTAACCTTGCTCGCGCAAAACGCAACCTTTCTCGTACTAAAATTACCGCACCATACGATGGCCTCGTTAAATCACGTTTGGTAGATTTAGGCCAATTTGTTGCAATGGGTACCCAGCTCGGTGAGGTTTTTTCGACATCAACGGCAGAGGTACGCCTGCCGCTTACCGATAATGACCTCGCTTTTTTGGGTGATATGAATACATCTGCTCGCCATGTCACACTAAGTGCCGATGTCGCAGGAAAAAAGCATTTTTGGCAAGGCAAATTAGTGAGAGATGAAGCAGTTTTAGATGAAGCCAGGCGCGTGAGTTTTGGCGTCGTTGAAGTACAAGACCCTTACAATTTAATCTCAACAGAACATGCATCACCACTTAAGTTTGGACGTTTTGTGAGTGCTGCGGTATCGGGCATGATTGCACAAGACATTGTTAAATTACCTCGCTCAGTCATTCGCCTTGATGGGACGGTATTAAGCGTTGATGAAGAGCAAAAAATTAGCATTAATAGTGTAGAAATTATGCGCGCGGATGAAGATTATGTCTACATTAGCGGGGGATTGCCTACCGATCACTTAGTTGTGATGAGCGCTGTTTCAACGCCCTATAATGGTATGCCAGTCAGATTTACTGAAGACGAACCGACCAAGCCAATTAATAGTGAAGACGAGCAACAAGACAAAGCGATAACAGAGGTCAGTTTATGAGCGAGCATATTGATACCCACAAAGGCATAATTGCATGGTTTGCTCGCAATAGTGTGGCCGCAAACCTATTAATGATTACCATTATTTTAGGGGGTGTTTATGGCATTTTTAAAGTCCAAAAGCAGGTGTTTCCACAGTTCACCTTGAATCTTATTAGTATTCAAGTCCCTTATTTGGGCGCCGCGCCGCAAGAAGTGGAAGAAGGGGTTATCCTCAGGATTGAAGAATCGATTAAAGATTTAGAAGGTATTAAAAAGATTATCTCTAATGCTCGTGAAGGATTAGGCACCGTAAGCGTTGAAGCAGAAGATGGCTACGATATACAAGACTTACTTGATGAAATTAAAGTGCAAGTGGATGCTATTTCAACCTTTCCAGCCAATACCGAAAAACCTGTGGTCTTTAGAATAAAAGCGCAGCAAGACGTGCTTTGGGTATCTGTTTTTGGCGATGTAAATGAGCGTGAACTAAAAGAAGTCTCTAAAGCCATGCGCAACGAAATTGCAAATTTGGATGGTATTAGTGATGTAACAGTGTTCGGTGCACGGGACTTTGAGGTGTCTGTCGAGATATCAGAGAGGCAACTTCAGGCTTACAACTTAACCTTTGATGATGTGGTGGCCGCGATTAGGCGTTCGTCGGTTGATATTCCCGGTGGGTCGATACGCTCAGATAACGGCGATGTATTGCTACGGGCAAAAGGGCAGGCCTATACTGCTTGGGATTTTGCGAGTATCCCTTTAATTAATCGTGTTGATGGCACGCGTTTATTAGTAGGCGATATTGCCTCAATTAATGACGGATTTGTTGAAAACAATAGTTTTTCTTTGTTTGATGGTAAAACGGCGATGAGTATCAGAGTGCGCGCTGTGGGCGATCAAAATGCACTGCAAATATCCGAAACCGTCAACGAATATTTAGACGAAAAGCGCAAGACCTTTCCTGACAACATTACTGCAGCGACTTGGGGAGATAGTTCATTTTACCTAGCCGATCGCTTAAGTATGATGATTAAAAATATGCTAGCCGGTGCTGTCTTAGTATTTTTAGTGCTATCGATATTTTTGCGCATAAAACTCGCATTTTGGGTCATGGTTGGTTTGCCCGTCTGTTTTTTAGGTACTTTAATGTTTATGCCGATGGAAGGCATAGGCGTTTCTATTAACTTACTGAGCTTGTTCGGTTTTATATTGGTGTTAGGTATTGTCGTTGACGATGCCATTATTATGGGGGAGTCGGCCTATACCGAAATCAACCGTAAAGGGCATAATATCGACAATGTGATCCGCGGCGTAAAGCGTGTCGCTATGCCCGCTACATTTGGGGTATTAACGACGATTGCGGCATTTTCACCCATGCTCATGGTAAGCGGTGTGTTTGGCGTGATATGGAAGACCATTGGCATGGTGGTGATTTTGTGTTTGATATTTTCCTTAGTCGAATCAAAACTTATTCTGCCTGCGCATTTAGCGCACATGAAATTAAAACCGATTGACCCTGATAATTTAAGCGGTTTTCAGCGCGTTCGACAAAACATAAATACATTTCTTCAGCGTTTTATTCACGAAAAATACGGTCCATTTTTACTCAAATGTGTGCGAAACCGTTACACCACGCTGGCGACTTTCGTGGCTTTATTTATTTTGACTATAGGCTTGTTTGCTGGTGGCATAGTGCGCTTTGTATTTTTCCCCAACATACCATCAGATTTTATGATTGCATCGGTCGAGATGGAGGCAGGTTCATCTATTAAACAACGTGATGTCGCCATAAAAGAACTAATGCTCTCTGCTGAGCAAATGAATCAGCGCATTATTGATGACACTGGCGCCCCTGTCATTAAGCACTCCTTAGCGTTTGACACAGGTCCATTAACCGGACAACTCTTTATTGAACTAACCAAGGGCGAAACACGAGAATTAGATGATTCTCAAATACAAGATGTGTGGCGTGGATATGTGCAAGAAATTCCGGGTGTTCGGTCTCTCGAAATTGGCGCGCCAGGCGGTCCTGGCGGTGGCGCTGATGTGGACTTTGAATTTAATTCAAGCAACGTTGATGCATTGAAACAAGTCAGTGAAGATTTAACCGATTATTTGAATGCATACACCGGCGTGACTGAAGTTAACGACTCGTTTAGCGGAGGAAGCGATGAAATACAACTCAAGGTTAAACCTCAAGCCGAAGCGCTAGGCATTAGTTTGTCGCAGTTGGCCCAACAAGTAAGATATGGTTTTTACGGAGCAGAGGCGCAGCGGATACAACGTGATGACGAAGAAGTAAAAGTCATGGTGCGTTACCCAATTGAAGAGCGAAGCTCAGTTGGAAATCTTGAAAATATGCGGGTAAGAGCGCCAAATGGCGATGATGTGCCGTTCAGTCAAGTGGCAGATATTACGCTTGCCAAAGGTTACGCGAGTATTGTGAGAGTAGATGGATCTCGGTCAATTACGGTCAGCGGAAAAATAAATAAAGAATTAATCGATCCTAATGAAGTCGCGATGGATGTGATTACAGTCTACATTCCAGAGCTTTTAGCCAAATACCCTGAGGTGCAATCGCGCTTGCAAGGCAATGCCAAAGAGCAGCAGGAGGCTATTTTTTCTTTAGCCTCTGGGTTCTTGTTTGCCATGCTTGCGATTTATGCGCTGATGGCAATCCCACTTAAGTCATATTCTCAACCACTTATTATCATGTCGGTGATACCTTTTGGCCTTGTTGGCGCTATTATTGGGCACATGGTTTTGGGCAAAGCCATTAGCGTATTGTCTATTTGTGGAATTATAGCGCTGTCGGGGGTTGTGGTGAACGACTCACTGATTATGGTTGATTTTGTGAACCGGGCACGCAAAGAAGGGCGCTCGTTAATGGACGCCGTATTAAATGCGGGAACAGAAAGGTTTAGGGCAATCATACTGACGAGTTTGACAACCTTCATTGGCCTGATGCCTATTATCTTTGAGCGCAGCCTTCAAGCGCAAATTGTTATTCCAATGGCTATTTCTTTAGCGTTTGGCATATTGTTCGCGACGGTGATCACTTTATTACTAGTACCTTCTTTATACATAGTGCTAGATGACTTTAAGGGCATAATTAGAGGTAAAAAATCAAAACAACAAGGCCAAGCAAGCCAGAGTATCGTCAGTTCCTCAAGTGGTGACATTCAAGATACTATCGCAAAATAGCTTGCACACCTCTAGGGTTCATTGAATTAGCGTAAAACGACTAATTGCTTAAGCCTAGTGTGTTGTTTAGTTTACCCATTGCAATGGCATTGCCCAGCAGCACTGTTATAACACCGATAACAGCAAGCCATGACCATTGATAATTTTCAAAAAAAGTAGAAATGACAAGTGCCACAATGGGATATACCAACACCACGTAGGCCGATTTGTCGGAGCCTATTTGCTTGAGTAAACGCATGTAAGCACCAAAAGCGATTACCGAGCCAAATACGCTAAGATACAGTAACGAAACATAATAAGAACTAGCACTTGGCAATACAAATTTAGCGCCGCTTAAGAAAGCGACTGTGCTCGTAATGATTACGCCATAGCTCATCGCCCAAAAATTCATTTGTAGTACGCTGACGTTGCTATTGAGTACTTTTTCAGACGTGACATTACCCAATGCAGCCGACAGAAAAGACGCAGAGGCAAATAATAAACCAAAGGTGATCCCTTGCTGTAATGAAAATGCTTCAAACTCAGGCAAAAAGATAAGCACAATACCCACTAAGCCAACGGTGGCGCCTATCACCACTTCTAGCCGCATGGGTATTCCTAATAGTATGCGACGAAGCACAACATTAAAGTATATGACACTGCTGCTTAATACCGCCAACAAGGCACTGATCATATGTTGCTGTGCGGCATACAAAAACGAATAATCAAGGGTGTATAAAAATATGCCTGCCAGCAATATCCATTTATGTTGATGTCTGTTAAGTTTTAGAGAGACGCCAGCTACCAGACACCAGATACCAATAAATATAGCAGCCAAAGCAAAGCGAAGCGCAACCGACAGCATAACGTGCATTTCGTGAACTTGATACGTAATGGCAATCCATGTCGACCCCCACACTAAGCAACAAATAACGAACAACACTGGATTTGACGAAAATATTTTCACTATGATCCTACTATTTGAATGACACCAACAAAAAAGCCAGTCTAGTGACTGGCCTTTTAAAGATTGACCTAGCGCATCTTAGAAAAAAGATACCTTGGCTTCAATACCAATAATGCGTGGCTCGTTAACGATACCCGTTAGGTTATTAAAATCGATGGCACCTTTAACATTGCTTTCGTTGGTGATGTTGCGACCAAATAAAGCAACGCTATAATTTTTAGCGAAGTTTTCGTAACCGACTCTAAAACCACCTTCAAATTGGTTATCAACAACAAACTCGTCTGCATCGTATAAGAACAAGCTTGTTTCACCTTGGTATGCCCAATCAGTAAACGCGAAAAACTCACCGTCATCGCCAGCTGGTATGCTATAGCGCGCAGTCAATGTTGCAATAGACTGTGGTGCGTTAGGGAACGGATTGTTATCGATGCTTGCAAAGTAAGTATCAACGCGTGGATCATTTACACTACAGTTGCCTAAAGAGCCAAACGCAGGATTAGCTCCACATGGTAAGACCTTGAGGTCACTGTCATTAATTTTAGTATCGTTGAAACTATAACCCGCGGTAAACACTAAGTTTTCAGTCGCGACAAGTTGTAAATCAAGCTCATAACCAAAGGCGCGACCACTAGCCGCATTTATTAACGCAGTATTATTGCCACTGCCGCCAATCGCTGTTAACTGTAAATCATCGACTTCGTAATAAAATAAAGCGATGTTTAAGCGCAAAGTGTTATCGACTAAATCTGATTTAGCGCCAATTTCATAAGAATTAATGGTTTCAGCGTCAGCAACAGAAGGCGCTCCTTCAAAGGCAACATCACGACCTTGTATGCTTTGCGCTCTAAAACCGTTTGCATAACGTGCAAATAAGGTGGTGTCGTCATTTGCTTTGTAATCGATGCTACCTTCAAAGCTCCAACGTCCGTCTTCTACATCAATTGGGTCATAGTCTTGGATTTCACAGTCTAAGAAATCAACGACTAAGCAAAAACCACCAACGTTTTGATCGCCAACCACCAACGATTTTTCGTCATTTGTATAACGTACACCACCGGTGATTGTTAACGCATCGCTTAGCTCATATGACTGCTGTCCAAAAACGGCCCATGTATCGTTTTCATGAAATACGGTTGTTGCGCCAAACGAACCATCATTGCTGGTGACATTAAATGACGAATCAAAATAAAACATACCCAGTTGCCATTGTCTTGCTTCGTTAGTGTCGCTGGCAAATCGAAACTCGTGAGTGACTTGACGTAAATTGTTGAGATTATCTTGAGTAACCGCGCCAAATGGAATAAAGCCTGGGTTAGACGTTTCTCCGCTACCAAAACCACCGTCAATGTCTCCAAGGCTATAGCCGTCGGCCTGTTGATATGATGAGATAGCAGTAAACGTTGCATCGCCTAAATCGTAATCAATTTTAAGCGTAGTGCCATAACTCTCATAGGCCTGAGGGTTATTATCAAAGCCATTGCCACGCAAGTTGCCATCAAAATTGACTTCATCACGCTTGTAATTTCCGTTAAGTTTACTTGAACCTTGGTCAAATATATTCGCTCTAAAAATAGAGGCTGTGCCATCTAATCTGCGGCCTTGTACTTGCCATAACACTTCTAAATCTTCAGTGCCATTAAACAGCATTTGTCCTCTAAACGCGGTTTCGTTAAAACCACCAAGGTCGTTACGACTTGAAGGGTCAGCTAAATTATCAATATAGTTGTCGCGGTCTTGCGATAAAATAGAGAAGCGACCTGAAATACCTTCTCCCATTTCACCACCAATCGCGGCTTCGATGCTGGTGGTTTGGAATGAACCATAAGAAGCTTGCACATATGCATCAAAATCTTCGCGTGGTTTAACTGAATCAAATTTAATGATGCCAGCCGTTGTGTTACGGCCAAAAAGTGTACCTTGCGGACCCCTAATAACTTCTACTTGTTGAATATCAAACAGAGGGAAACTTTTCAGTACAACGTTTTCCATCACAACATCGTCCATAATGATCGATACTGGTTGAGACGCGGCTAAGTCAAAATCGGTGTTACCTAATCCACGCATGTAAAAGCGCGGCGCAACACGTCCATTTGAAGATTCTGCATAAAGTCCAGGAACACGGGTTGCCAAGGCAAGAATATCTTCACCACCTGCTAAAATAGTATCTAGGTTTTCAGCGCTAATTGTCGCAATAGAAATAGGCACATCTTGAATCGACTCAGAGCGTTTATTCGCCGTGACGGTAATTGTTTCAAGTCCGCTCTCGTCTGCATCGCTAGTTTGCGCTAGTGCGTATTGTGAGTGTAGACCTGAAGTTAATATTGTTGCGATAGAAAGTGTAAGCAGTGATTGCTTAAAAAATGTCATAGTGTTTCCTGAGAGTGTTGTAAAAAGTCCTTTTGCCCTTGCATTGCAGTCAAGTAAACATCTTTCGTGCAAATCAGAGCGTTTATGTGTTCTGCGTTTTGTGTTTTTGCTGGCTATTAGACTGCCTGCTTTGTTTACGCTTAATTTTCGCGCGGATTATATCAGGCTTTTTATATCGTACCTACCTGATATGTCAAAAATTTGGCGTTTTATAACAGGTATCTTTGTACTCTTTTGGGCTTAAGCCCGTTTGTTTTTTAAATAAACGATTAAAAGAACTCGAATCGTCGTAGCCGACTAAATTTGCCAGTGCTTTTATTTGTATTTGCTCTTGTTCTAATAATCGCTTTGCTTGCTCAATGCGGATAGTTTGAATGTATTGGATAGGGCGCATGTTGGCTGATTTTTGAAAACGCCTATTGAGGGTTCTGGGTATAAGATTAAACTGTTCACACAATAAATTGATGCTTAAAGGCGCTGCATAATTATCTTCAATAAAATCTTGTATCATGCTAATTAAGGCATCGTTATGTCTTTTATGTAAATTTACCTTAGCGTAGGCATTCTGGCTACTTCGACGCGAATCAATCACTTGTGTTTTGGCACTTTGACTCGCAATATCACGACCACAAAATCGCTCAATTAACAGCAAACCCAAGTCATAAAATGCACTGCCTCCCGCGGCGCAAAATATATTGTCAGATTGTGTCACTAACGCCGATTCTTTTAAGTTAATTAAGGGATATTCTTTGGCAAGTTTTTCAGCGTATCCCCAATGTGTGGTGGCGTTTCGATGATTGAGCAATCCTGCCTTTGCTAAAAAAAAGGCGCCGCTACAATTACTGGCAATATCAGCGCCTGAGTTATAAATTCTAATAATGTGTGGTAACAACGATAAGTGCTGGTTAATGACCTTATCAACCGAGTCGCCAATAGTCGGAATTAATAAGAGGTCACAAGTGTCGATTGTTGTTAGGTCGCAATGCGTCTGTAATATGAGCCGATTACTGCATCTAATTTCTTGTTTATGCAAGGAAGCGATTTGAACTTTAAAACGCGGTTCAACTGGCTCGCCCGAAAACCGTTGCCAACTGACACCCGTAAATGAAAATAAATCTAAGGCGCCTGTAAGGGCGCTTCCAAGCACCCCATCAAAGCCTAAAATGATTATATTGAGCGGTTTATAATAAGGCACACTGTTCTCGCGTTTCTTGCGTTATTTGCAAAACAATAATTTACGTCTGTTAATTTAACTACCATAAGGCCATTAATATGCTCATTAAAGCCTGCTTTTGATGTAATGGGCGATTAACTGTCATTCACCATGGTGTAGTTAGTATATAAGAATGAGTAATGACTGTCACTTTTCGCTTAAATTAAGTCATAAATGACAATTTTTGTTTTTCATCCTTTGTCCTATTATTAGACGAGTCTACTAATTTGATTAATTTTCATAAAGCGAGAACACTATGGCAGCAGATACACTCATACATGATTTTGAACTTCCGTTTCAACTCTACGACGTGTTAGGCGCTGAAGACTTATGCAAACATGAACGTTTCAGTGAACATAATCGAGAAACTTTTGATGCAGTGCTCGACACAGCACACAAAATGGCTGCAAATTTATTCTTACCCCACAATCATATCGCTGATAAAAACGAGCCTACTTTTGACGGTCATAAAGTGAGCATGATCCCCGAGGTTAAAATCGCATTTGACGCCTTTAGAGAATCAGGCTTTATTGCCGGTCGCTACAGTTTTGAAGATGGTGGCATGCAACTACCAGAAACAGTGATGACGGCGGTCTCCGGTTATTTTATGGCGGCTAATCCGTCGACAACGGCATACCCGTTTTTAACCGCGGCGGCTATCAATGTGATATCGCATTTTGCGAGTGACGAATTAAAACAGGACTTTATGCCACGAATGCTTACGGGTGATTTTACCGGCACGATGGCCTTAACAGAGCCTCATGCAGGTAGTTCTCTGGCAGATATTCATACCACCGCTACCTTGCAAGAAGATGGTACTTACCGGCTTAAAGGCAGTAAAATTTATATTTCAGGTGGTGAGCATGAACTGTCTGACAATATTGTTCATTTAGTGTTGGCAAAAATACCGGGCGGCCCCGCGGGCGTGAAAGGTATTTCTTTATTTGTTGTACCAAAGTTTCGATTAAATAGCGACAAGTCAGTCGGTCAACGTAACGACGTACAACTAGCGGGTTTACTGCACAAATTGGGGTATAGAGGCACAACATCCACCGCCTTAACGTTTGGCGAAAATGATGATTGCCACGGGTATATCGTGGGTCAGCCTCATTTTGGTTTACGCTATATGTTTATGATGATGAACGAAGCCAGAATTGGGGTCGGATTTGGCGCAGCGATGATTGGTTATAGAGGTTTTCAGTACTCACTCGATTTTGCCAAAGACCGCACCCAAGGGCGAGTGCCACCAAATAACAAACCAGAAGACCCAGCCGTAGCAATTATTGAACATGGTGATGTCAAACGCATGTTACTTGCTCAAAAGGCGTATACAGAAGGTGGTATTTCACTTTGCTTATATGGTTCTAATCTTATAGATAGAATTAATATCTGTGAAGAGACTGAAGAAAAACAAAACCTGACAGAGCTACTTGATTTATTAACACCTGTGCTAAAAGCATGGCCCTCAGAATACGGACCAAAGGCTAATGACCTAGGGATTCAAGTTTTAGGCGGTTCAGGCTACACCCGAGAGTACTACTCTGAACAGTTTTGGCGAGACAACCGCCTTAACCCTATTCACGAGGGCACAAACGGTATTCAGGCGCTCGATTTAAGCTTTAGAAAATTATGGCAGAATAATGGACAAGGCTTAGCGATTCTAAAACGCGAGTTAGGTAAAGATTTAGCAAACATAAATACACCGCAATCGGCATTGTTAGCCAAAAAATTTATGCCTTATACAGAGCATTTGCATGAGCTTATTGTGCATGTAAGCAAAACCCTGCAATCACAAGAAGCCGCTACTTTAACGGGCAACGCACAAGCGCTAATGAACGTATTTTCGACAATAGTCGTGAGTTGGATTTGGCTTCGTCAGGCGAGTAAAGCAGAGCAACTTTTAGCAAGTGAAACATCACAGCAAAAGCAAGATTACTATCGCGGAAAAATACAAGCGGCTAAATATTTTATTGATTGGGAATTACCCACCGTACAAGCTGACATTCAGCTATTAAATGGTAACAACGACGTATGCACTAGCATGCAAGCAAATTGGTTTTAAGGAGAATGTTAATGATGAACAAACAATGGCGATTAAAAAACCGTCCTTTTGGCGAGCCTAGTACTGATACATGGGAGTTTACTGAAAACGAAATTCCCGACGTAGGCGAAGGTGAGCTGCTGGTCAAAGTAGAATATGTTTCCCTAGACCCAGCCATGCGAGGGTGGCTAAATGATGCTAAATCTTATATCGAACCAGTGCAAATAGGTGACGTAATGCGCGCAGGCACTGTGGGCAAAGTGATTAAAAGTCAACACGCTGGTTTTGCCGAAGGCGATTATGTTGTTGGGTATGCGGGTGTGCAGCAATATGCAGTAAGTGATGGCAAGGGTTTGCATAAAGTGGATCCAAACCTTGCGCCTTTGTCATATTACTTGGGCGTACTTGGTATGCCGGGTATGACAGGCTACTTTGGACTATTAAAAAGCGGTGAGCCAAAAGCGGGTGAAACCGTTGTAGTGTCGGGCGCTGCAGGCGCTGTTGGTGGCTTGGTTGGACAAATAGCTCGCATTAAGGGCTGTCGCGTAGTTGGCATCGCGGGTGGTAAAGAAAAGTGTGAGTTTTTAGTTAACGAACTCGGGTTTGATGCGGCTATAGATTACAAAAACGAGAATGTGAAAAAAGCACTTAGGGAAACATGCCCTAAAGGCGTTGATGTTTTCTTTGATAACGTAGGCGGTGACATCTTAGATGATGTATTAACGCAAATTAACTTTAAAGCGCGCATTGTTATTTGTGGCGCGATAAGCCAATACAACAATACGACGCCTGTTAAAGGCCCTTCAAATTATCTATCGTTATTGGTTAACCGTGCGCGAATGGAAGGTATTGTTGTTTTTGATAATGTTAACGAATACCCAGTGGCCATGAAAGATATCGCAGGGTGGATACAATCAGGTGAAATGAAAGTAAAAGACCATATTGTTGAAGGTATAGAAACCTTCCCAGATACGCTAATGATGCTGTTTAAGGGAGAGAACTTTGGCAAATTAGTGTTAAAAGTAGCTGAGTAAAGCATGCTCTAGAATAGATGCATACTTTACACTGGTGTTAACGCAACGCGAGCGTTAGCACCTTAGTTTCAAAATAGGAACAGATAGGAAGTGTTTAATGAAAGACTTATTTGACTTAACAGGAAAAGTGGCATTAGTCACTGGCGCGAGTCGAGGTATTGGGGAATCTATTGCGCATTTACTTGCCTCTAAAGGTGCCCACGTAATTGTGTCTAGCCGCAAAATAGATGCGTGCCAAGCAGTGGCTGATAAAATTGTTGCTAATGGCGGTAAAGCAAGCGCATTTGCATGCCATGTGGGCGAAATGGCGCAAATAGACGCCATATTTTCTCACATAAAGGAAGCTTTCGGCCAAATAGATATTCTTGTCAACAATGCAGCGGCAAACCCATATTTTGGGCATATACTAGATACTGACGAGGCTGCTTATGCGAAAACAGTTGATGTGAATGTGCGAGGCTACTTCTTTATGTCAATTGCTGCAGGCAAGATGATGAAAGAGCAGGGTGGCGGCGTTATTTTAAATACTGCCTCGGTTAACGGCGTTCGTCCTGGCGATATGCAAGGCATATACTCCATTACAAAAGCCGCTGTAATAAGTATGACTAAGTCGTTTGCAAAAGAGTGCGGAAGTTTAAATATTCGAGTGAATGCATTACTTCCTGGCCTTACAGACACGAAGTTTGCATCGGCGCTCACCACTAACGATAGTATATTAAAAACGGCGCTTAAAGTGATACCACTTGGTAGAGTCGCCGATCCGGACGAAATGGCAGGCACGGTGTTGTATTTGGTGTCGGATGCGTCTAGTTATACAACGGGAGCAACGGTTGTGGTTGATGGGGGGATGTTGACTTAGTATTAAGTTAGTCGTTTACCGATGCCTTGCGTCATCCCCGCGAAGGCGGGGACCTGGTGGATGTTACCGCAAATGTTCAAAGTGTGACGTAGTGAGCAAACGATAGTTCCAAGGAGGTTCCCGCCTGCGCGGGAATGACGTGTTTCTTCGATTTGATAACGCAAATAAACTAAAGCGTATCCACAATCGCCTTCGCTAAAACCGATACGTTATTATTGTTAATACCGGCAATATTTACTCGGCTAGAATCGACAAAATAAATACTGTGTTCATTACGCAGTTGCTGCACCTGTTGTGGTGGAATGCATAAGAATGAGAACATGCCTTTTTGATCATTGATAAAGCTAAAATCTTTAGATGAGCCCTGGTCATTTAGGTTTGTCACAAGCATTGCCCGCAGATTTTTCATACGGTTTCGCATGTCATCGACTTCACCAACCCATTGGCTATACAAGCTAGGCGTATTTAAAATAATATCGACAAGTGCACCACCATAAGACGGTGGCATTGAATATATGCCGCGAGCAACTGACTGGATTTGTGATTGTGCTTTTTGCTTCACTCGCTCATCTTTACAAATAATCGCCGCTAAACCAACGCGTTCACGATAAAGACCAAAATTCTTTGAACAAGAAGCGGCAACAATGACTTCATCAAGATTTTCAACCAGCAGACGCAAACCATAGGTGTCTTGCTCAATTGAGTCACCAAAACCTTGATAAGCAGTGTCGATAAACGGTAAAAAGCCCACTTTGCTGGCTAAATCACTAACCGCCTGCCACTGATCATGGCTTAAATCAGCACCCGTTGGGTTGTGGCAGCATCCGTGTAATAACACCACATCGTCTGCGCTAACTTGAGACAAACAATCCATCATTTCATCAAATTTAATGCTCGCGCTATTTTTATCAAAGTACGGATAGGTTTTTAATTCTAAGCCTGCATCGCCTAACAACGGAATATGATTGGCCCAAGTAGGATCGCTGACCCAAACAGTCGTATTTTTATTTACACGCATTAATAGCTCAGCCAAAATACGAAGCGCTCCGCAACCACCTGGCGCTTGTACGGCGGCTACTCGGCTAGATTTAAGGGCTTGAGAGTCTTGCCCAAGTAATAAATTCAGCATCCCATCAATAAAACCCTGATTACCTTGCGGGCTAATGTACACTTTTGAGGTTTCGTTAGCCTGAAGTATTTGTTGAGCGCTTGCGACACAATCTAAGATAGGTGTATTGCCAAGCTCGTCTTTGTACACGCCTACACCCAAATCTATTTTGTGTGGGTTGTTGTCTTGTTTAAATGCGGCTGATAAGCCTAAAATCGGGTCGGGTGGAAGCGCAGAAAGGGTATCAAACACAGCATTAAGTCCTATAAAAAAATATGCAGAATAATTACTCGCTATTATGCCAATTTGAGCGATGAAATAAACAGATATTTACTATTTTTAGGGCTTATATTGCGTAAGTTGCAGTTTTTGCCTATTTTGGCAAACTTTCTATACTAAATTCTTCAACTGTCGTACCGGTTAAGTGTGCGTTTGCGTCAAATGTTCTTTCTTCCCAATACACCTTTTGCTCGTTATCAATCAATAATATTGTGCTAGAACGCGTGCCATACTCTTCACTTTTAATAAAAATAGAAGACAACATTTTTTCCCAGTCTTTTGGAATGCCGGTATCAGGTAAGTCATCGTCATGAGCGGGTTCATTGTTGCGCAATAGCTCAAATAAATGCTCAAAGTTTAAGATATCCGCATGCTGGCAATAATCTGCCAGTGCGCTTCTCCCCGCATCGAGTTTAGGCCATGGGCTATTTAAACTTGCGTTCGACAAGCCATACACGCCTTTTTCTAAATCGTAAGTGGTGTTTTCAAAATTGTTATACACATGCAGTTTTTGTAAGTTTCCAAACAGTAAATTATAGCCGTTATATTGAGCATGAGTGTTTTGAAGCGTCGCTAGGTAATCAGCATGTTGTGGCGAGTCTTTAATAAAGTCGGCGACGAGTGCGCCTCGGCTAATGGCATTTTTACGCTCTTTGCCTGGCGCTCTAATATTTGTCAGCGCGGCGATATCTCCACTTTTGTTTACGCCCATCCAAGTGCCATTGGCGCTTAAGTCGCGGCCAGCTAAAATATGTGGGTGGTCTTGCCAAAAATGAGTTGGCTTAGTTGGTCGAGCATGAAATTCATCTCGATTTGCCGCTATGATCAAAGGAAACTTTGGATGTTGCTTAACTGCAATAAATAAAATACACATGAATAAACTCGTTTCGACACGTGACAAACTTGAGTTTAGCAATAACAAACAAGACTCAAGCTACAAATTCGGTCTATACCATAGTGATTTGTTATCGTAACATCAAATAATTATCTAAAATATTTGTGATATGATCTTAAGCAGAGCTGCGCTACAGCAATAACAGCGATAACAGCAAACAATATTAAAATCATACTTACCTTTACAGAGAGCTTTTTAGTGAAACAAATGAAACCGTCGACTGCGCTTGTACATGCAGATAGAAAACTCAACGAATTACAGCATGGAGGCGTTCACGAGTCGACAAATAATTCTGTGCTCTTTGATTTTGAAGATGTTGCTGATTTAGAGGCCGTATTTCAAGGTAAAAAAGCCGGACATGTTTATTCTCGAAGTTCGTCTGGTTCGGCTGTTGCACTACAAAATATATTAGCTTCATTAGATAATGGCATTGCCTCGACTGTATTTTCGACAGGCATGGCGGCGATCAGTTCGCTTATGTTTTCTTTACTCAAATCTGGCGATCACATTATTGTTAGTCAATATCTGTTTGGCAATAGCCGAAGTTATTTTGACACCCTGCAGAATTTTGCGATTTCAGTGACTTATGTTGATGTGACCGATGCAAGCTTAGTTGCTAATGCAGTGACCGAAAATACGCGTATGGTATTTTGTGAATCTATTGCGAACCCAGGTACGCAGGTTGCTGATCTTAAAAACATTGGTGCCTTATGCCAAGACTTGCAATTGCTATTTGTGCTCGACAATACAATGACACCATCGGTGATGTTTGATGCCAAAAGTGTCCACGCGAATATGCTGACAACGTCATTGACAAAATATATTGGCGGACACGGTAATGTGCTTGGTGGAGCATTGATTGATTTAGGTAATTTTGACTGGTCAACATATCCAAATATAGATGAGTTTTATAAAAGCGCTGAACCATCCTTATGGGGCACTATTCAGGTACGTAAAAAAGGCCTTCGCGACATGGGAGCAACACTCGCTCCCGAGTCAGCGCATATGATTTCAGTTGGGCTAGAAACACTCTCTATGAGGATGCAAAAGTCTTGCGATAACGCAAAAGCCCTAGCAGAATATTTAGCATCGCATCCGCGTATACTCAAGGTCAATTACCCTGGATTAGCTGAACATCACCAACATGAATTGGCAAAAACACTATTTCATTCTTCTGTGACTAGCGATACTCATGCATGTTTTGGTGCCATCTTAAGTTTTGAGTTGGCGCCTAACGTAGATACACGCGCGTTTTTAAATAGTTTAGATATTATCTTACGTGCAACGCATCTTGGCGACACACGCACGCTTGCTTTACCGGTCGCTAGCACTATATTTTACGAAAATGGCCCAGCCAAACGTGCACAAATGGGAATAAGTGATACGTTAATACGCTTATCGGTAGGCATAGAAGATGTTGTGGATTTAATGAATGACTTTGATGAAGCTTTCAATACACTGAATGAGGTCTAATAACATTAGACTTTAGTCTTAATAAAAACTTTATTTAATTCAGTTGTTTACGTAATTTAGTTCAAAAAATAATCGAATTAGTAAAAAAAATGTGAACCAAATAGGTGGGTAAACGACTAATAAGTACTGATAATTGTAGTTGACTTGCAGTTATCGTGTGTTCCTAGTTGAGTGTGTTGAAAGCCCCGCTTTGTGCGGGGCTTTTTATTTTGGGTGAGTCTAGTAATTAGTTTGCTAATGCAGCGCTAATATCCTCTAAAAATTCTTTGTCTTGTGGCTTAACACGACTTCCGTAATGTGTAATTGAGCCGTCTTTAGCCATTAAGTATTTATTGAAGTTCCATTTAGGCTGTTTGCCTGTTACTTCAGCTAGTTTAGCGAATAAAGGATCTGCAGAATCACCTCTGACAGAAAGCGGTTCAAACATTGGAAAGTTCACACCGTAGGTGAGTTCACACACTTCTGCGGTTTTACTTTCATCGCTGTACTCTTGTGCAAAGTCATTTGATGGAAATCCAACAACCACTAAACCTTCGTCTTTAAAGGTATCATACAAGGCTTCTAACCCTTCAAACTGGGGAGTAAATCCACATTTGCTCGCGGTGTTAACAAAAAGAACCGCTTTGCCCGAATAGGCATCACACATATTAACGACTTCTTGTGAGTTCAATATTCGCTTTTTATGTTTAAGGACATCTGGACACTCATTTGCATTTGCCGCAAAGGAAATCCAGCTACTAACGAACAGAGCGGCCGTTATTATCATTGTTTTTTTCATATCAATTCGCCTTTATATATTAAATTTTCGAGTTTGTTATTTATTGCATGTAACTTAACATGTTAGTAACCTTATGCCACTTTTTTAGATCACTACACTGTGTTTATTTTTGCGCCGTAAATAGTGAAGGTAAAGTGAGGGAACGCTGCACATGTTTCCTATTTATCACAGGCATTAATTGCTTTGTTTGCCTAAAAATACGATCATATGCAAAGTATCAGTCGTATGCATGCTAGCAGTATTTTTTATAACTTTAATAAGAACGATAATATGACAAAAAAATTTCAACTTTCGACACTTTTTATTTGCGCTTCGTTGGTTTTAGGATGTAATGCAACCAGCACTGAAGCAACAGGCAACAACACATCAAATGTGCCTTTGGACAATGTGCCATATGTGACTGATACCATTTCGCCATCCATTTCTTTATCAGCCAACGCATCTTCAAGTGCTAATGCTGAACTGACGATGGAGCAAATTATGTCTGATCCTGATTGGCTGGGCAGACAACCTCAATCAGCTTTTTATTCTCCGACCAGCGGTCAAGTGCTATATTACCGCAAGCGCGAGGGTTCAGTTGTGCGAGATGTGTTTGCGAGCAACGCAGGTGCAGGCAATGGCAACAAAGTTGATTTGGCTAATATGCACCTGCATGTTCATGACGAGTTGATAAACGACAACGACCATGATTTTATTGCTTGGATTTACGAAGGTAATATATTTTCAAAAAAACGAAATTCGAATGATGTCAAACAGCTAACTAAAGATAGCTACGATGCTTACAACTTGCGCTATTTAAACAATAACGCTGTCTCATTCCAAAAAGGAAATACCTTTTACAGCATTAATGTGAACACTGGCCAATACCAAGAGCTATTAACATGGGACTTTGCAGACAAGCCCAAAGCGCTTGAACCAGCGGCTGATTATATTGCGCAAGAGCAGCAATCACTAATTAAGTATATTCAAGTGCAACGTCAAAATAGACAAGACCGTTTTGACCAGCAACAGCTGTTATCTCAACAAAACAAGACATTGGCCACAAACAAGGTCTATTTTGACAAGTCACATACCAACGTCCTTGCCAGCCTATCGCCCGACGGCAAATATGCGATAATCGTGACCCGAGAAAATACGCCAACACGGGATGATTCAGATATCATGCCCGACTATATTGAAGAAAACGGGCGCATCAAAGCGCAGTCTGTTCGCCAGCGCGTGGCGGATGCTAAATCTCAATCACACAGTATTTATTTTGTCGATGTCGCTAACAGCAGTATTAAAGAGTTGAGTTATAAAACCTTGCCTGGTTACAACGAAGATGTGCTTGCATCAGTCAAGCGTGAAAACGCAGAAGCAAAAGGCGAACAATACACTGACAATCGCTTACCCAGAGACATTGGCTTATTATTTGACTGGTATGCAACCGAGATGCCGATTAAATGGCACGATTCAGGTTCTCATGTTGCACTCATGCTAGAAGCGTGGGATAACAAAGACCGCTGGATAGTGACAGTTGACGTTGAAAATCCAGCATTTGAAACGCAGCATCGCATGCATGATACCGCGTGGATTAATTACCGCTTTAACCAATTTGGGTGGTTTGATGATGCAGCTTCACTCTTTTTATTAAGTGAAGAATCGGGTTATTCACAGCTGTATACCAAAGCTTTAGATGGTGAACTAACGGCCTTAACCTCAGGTCGTTTTGTTGTAGACGACGTCGTATTAAGTCAAGACGATAGTTTCTTTTATTACAAAGCAAATAAAAAACACCCTGGTATCTATGAAATTTACAGAGTCGCAAGTGAAGGTGGTGAGCCTGAAGCATTAACGGATTTAAACGGCATGACCGATTTTGTGTTAAGTGCTGACGAGACTGAATTACTGCTTACACATTCAAGTTTAGCGATGCCGCCTGAGCTCTACACCAAGCAAGTTGGCGCAAAAATGCAGGCACAAAGGCTAACGTATACCGTTAGTGACGCGTTTTTATCGATTGACTGGACGCTACCTTCTATTGTCGCAATTGAGTCAAGCCATACCGACCAACCCGTTTACTCGCGAGTGTATCAACCTTCACAAAACGCTACGGGTGAAAAGCGTAGAGCGGTGGTGTTCAATCATGGTGCTGGTTATTTACAAAATGCCCATTTAGGTTGGTCAGGCTATTTCAGAGAGTTTATGTTCCATAGCTTATTAGTATCACAAGGCTATGTAGTTTTAGACATGGACTTTAGAGCGTCGGCCGGCTATGGCCGCGATTGGCGAACAGCAATTTATCGTCAAATGGGCACGCCAGAAGTGCAAGATTTAAAAGACGGCGTTAATTGGTTGGTCAACAATGCAAATGTAGATAGAGAGCGTATTGGTACATATGGTGGTTCGTACGGAGGCTTTTTAACCTTTATGGCGCTATTTAACGAGCCAGACCTATTTCAGGCGGGCGCTGCCTTGCGTCCAGTATCTGATTGGGCACATTACAACTTGCCATATACTTCAAACATTCTAAATACGCCTGATATCGACCCCATCGCATACGAAAGAAGTTCTCCAATTTACTTTGCTGAAGGCTTAAGCAAGCCTTTACTTATGAACGCACCCATGGTCGACAACAATGTGTTTTTTGTTGACGTGGTGCGTTTGGTTCAACGTTTAATTGAACTTGAAAAAGAAGACTTTGAGACGGCTATTTACCCTGTTGAACCACATGGGTTTGTGCAACCAAGTTCTTGGCTTGACGAATACAGACGCATCCATAAATTATTTGAAACCAATCTTTAGTATACGTCGCTAGGCATGATGCTTAGCTTGATCATTAAATAAGCAGCATATTTATGCTGCTTATTTTTTATAGATAGCAATAGCGCCAATGACTAAACCTAAAACAGCGCCATATAAATGCGCATCAATGGCGACGCTAGCCTCTATTAAACCACTCATAAAACTCTGATCTGCAAAAAACTGCTCATCTACGAGTTTGATAACAATGCCAATAAGTAATAAATAGCCACTTTTTCGTTTGTAATAGACATCGAGCATTGCACCCCACACAAAAAATCCGTGTAAAACACCCGACAAACCAACATACCATTGAATGTTTGGGCTTAAGTACATGATGGCAAATGAGATACCAAGGCTTAAAAATAAAAAGTGCCATAAAAAACGCCTGCCTGTGACATAGTCACCGTGTAACAACCATAATAAAACCAGTCCAATAAGGTTTACCGCTAAATGAATAAAGTTTGTATGTAGCAAATGCCCGGTAATAATGCGCCACCATTGTCCACCGTCAATTGACGAACGGTGGTAATTAAGCAAATCAAAATGTTCGGCAAAGACCACGTTCAAGGCTAAAAACGCAATCGTACTTAACACGAAAATTATCGTGTATGGGATATACTGTTCTGGTTTATTTGGATATTTTGAAGTCTGTTGGCGCATAAAAGGCGTCTTTGTGGATAATAACATGGCAAAGATAACATATTTTAGAATGACGATTTATTCAAATAAGCTCAGTTGTTTGTGAACAAACGCTCATCAACAATGATTTAGCGGTTTAAATTGTATTTAATAGATATTAGACTGACTGTGTCTTCACTTATCATTCTTTTTTAAGGACAAATGCGTTGAAACATATTTTGGCTAGAAAAACCTTATTACTTTTGGGCACAAGTTTGTTTATGGGGGCGTGTAGTCTTGCATCAGACAAAGATACTGACCAAAGCGCAAGCCAAACCAAAGTGGTGCTAGAAGACCGAGAGCCAGAGGCTGCGACAGGGCGCACTAATAATACACTATCGCAAAGCAATCAATATATGGTAGCAGCGGCCAATCCATATGCAGTTGCTGCAGGTAAAAAAATCATTGAACAAGGCGGTAGCGCTTTAGATGCCGCTGTTGCCGTACAAGCGATGTTGACCTTAGTAGAGCCTCAATCGTCGGGTATTGGTGGTGGTGCTTTTATTATGTATTGGGACAATACGGCCAAAAAATTACACACCTTTGATGGACGGGAAGTCGCGCCCCAAAAAGCACACGCGAACATGTTTTTTAAAGACGGTAAGCCGATGAGGTGGAGAGATGCTGTCGTAGGTGGAACCTCAGTTGGTGTGCCCGGTGTTTTAAAAGCACTAGAGCAGGCCCATCAAGAGTTTGGTGTGCTGCCTTGGGATGTACTTTTTGCTGATACTATCAAACAATCAAGTGAGGGTTTTATCGTGTCTCCGCGATTAGCTAAATTAATCGCATATGATTTGCATCCCGGTGTTAATGCATTCCCAAGCACTAAAGAATATTTTAAGCCACAAGGAGTCGGGCTCGCTGAAGGACAAGTGCAAAAAAACGAAGCACTTGCAGCTACCTTGAGCAAAATTGCAAAAAAGGGTACCGATGTATTTTACAAGGGTGAATTAGCGCAAAAAATGGCACAAGCGGTACAAACTGTCAGCATCAATCCCGGTACTTTATCAAGCGATGATTTTGCCAATTATGAAGCAATTAAGCGTGAACCGATGTGTAACCCATATCGCGTATATACTGTTTGTTCAATGGCGCCACCTAGTTCGGGCGGCGTAACCACTTACCAAATATTAAAACTTTTAGAAGGCGTTGATATTGCATCTCTATCACCTTTTGGTGAAGAGTTTGCACATGTATTTAGCCAAGCGAGTGCGCTAGCATTTGCCGACCGGGCGCATTATGTTGCCGATCTCTCGTTTTTGGGGATTTCTGCAATGCCTTTGGTTAATGAGAATTATATTGCAAGCAGAGCAAACAAGGTGGGTGTTGATATACCCTATACTAAAGCCGAGGCGGGTATGCCATATGAACAGTTAAGCTTTGCAAAGGATAATGCCTTTGAACTTGATAGTACGAGTCATATTTCGATTGTTGATAAACAAGGAAATGCGGTAAGCATGACCGCCAGCATTGAATTTATGTTTGGTTCAGGGATTATGGTCGAGGGCTTTTTATTAAATAACCAATTGACCGACTTTTCAATTAACCCTATGCGTGATGGTAAACAAGTGTTAAACGCGGTTCAGGCTAATAAAAGGCCTCGTAGTTCGATGAGTCCCACCATGGTATTTGACCAAAATGATGATTTACGTTTAGTGGTCGGTTCGCCGGGCGGTAGTCGTATCATCAACTATGTTGCGCATACGATCATTAATGTTCTCGATTTCGATATGGATATACAGGCGGCTATTAGTGCGCCTAGGATAACTAACCGTAACGATGTTACCAGCTTAGAGAAAGGAACAGCTTTTGCTGAATTAAAAGCTGCGTTAGAGAATAAGGGCCATAAAGTGCGAGTGTCAGATTTAAACAGTGGTCTTCATGGTGTTGAAATAAAGAACGGCATACTGTTAGGTGGGGCTGATCCTCGTCGTGAAGGTGTGGCACAAGGCCAGTGATACGCATAGCAGCACAATCAGGTTTTTTGACGAGTAAACATCACTAGCGCTATACCGCCTAAAATGACAAGTTGCGACAATATAAGCGGTGTTGTCATCGCTTCTGCTGCCCAAATCGCACCACCAATAGCGGCGATAACCGGCACTAACAGCTGCACAACGCCCGCGCTAACACTGTTTAAGCCTTCTAAGGCGTAATACCAAATAGCGTATCCAATGGCAGAAGTAGCCGCGCCCGACAATACTGCCAACAATAGGCCTTCGCTACTGATTGAAAATGGCAGCATAAGATAAATTGGCACTAACAGTAAACAAAATGGAATGGAGATCAAAAAGTTAGTTTTCGTATCCAAAATAGGATATGCAGAACCTTGTCCTAATACTGTATACATCGCCCACGCCATACCCGCGACAATCATCAATATAAACCCTAACAAAGACACATTTGCATCGCCCAAAGATTGCTGTGAATGGATGAGGTATACCAAGCCTGAAAACGCTAAGAACAATCCAAGCCATTGTTGCCACAGTAAATGTTGTTTATTGTAAATACTGCGAGATATCATAGTGAGCTGAACGCAACCAAACAGCACCAATGCGCCAACGCCAGTATCAAGTTCAATGTAAGCATACGAAAACCCAGCAGCGTATACAAAAAGCATGACCGCAGACAATATTCTTTTTCTGGATAAATTCAACATTGAGCGCGAAGCAGTTTTCGTATTGGCACTTTGTCTAGCGATTTGGTGTTTAGGACTAAAAAAAGACATACCAATCACAATTAGATATAACACTAGGCCACCCGACACCAGCCTAACGATGGTAAAACTCGTAGCATCAATATTACCGTTGCCTAAGGCTAACCGGCACAAAACAGAATTTCCCGCAAAAGCGATTAGGGCGACAAGCGTAGCCGCTATGTATTTCAATGGCATCGTAATAGAAAACGTAAAAGTTCGGTAAGTCGCTATTGGTTTTTAAGGTCTTTAAAAGATTTGTGCTTTACACATTATGTGTGTGGCACTACCAAATACCGCTTACGTCTTTAATTAGTGAAAGGTGGAATGGATGATATGCATATGTCATAAAACAAGCAAGTGCAAAGTCTTAGCGGTAACCATCTCTAACGCTCTCCACTTTCCATTCTCCTTTAATCTTAACCATAGAGAGTGTTTTGAGGTCAAGGACTTTATCGCCATCATATTTGCCTTCAATCTTCATATCGATTTTGGCTTTTGTCTGTTTCTCGTTAAATAATAAACTTCCACCCGAAACAGGCTCTGAACTCATAGAGTCAAGGCGTAGATTAAACACTTGACGCTGGACGTTTTTGTTAGTGTGATGACCTTTTAAGATGCGAGCAAAACGCTCAGTGCTCATTTCAATTGCTTTGTCTAAGCTATCTTCGTTGTATATAGCGCGCATAAAAAGAACGGCTGCATATTGTGGAGTATCATCGCTCATCATGCCGTATTTACCAGCGCTGACTTTTTCTTTATCTGAACTACAAGCAAATAAACAGCTTATCGCCATTAAGCATACCAAAATATGTTTCATTCTAATTCCTACCACTTTCACTATAACTCTATGGTTAACGGCGAAGGGCAATAAAGCTTGAGTATCTGCTTATTTTGTATTGATATTTTTAAGGGCTGGGTTGGTATTTCCCTTGCAGTACATCCTTAAAAAATGCTCCCTGCTCGGTAGGCCTAAAATCCCAATCGTGGATCATGGTAGGTGACCACGAAGGGTCAAACACCCAACCTGTCCAGCTTATGCCTCGCTCATCCATGTAGTCTATGATCATTGGACCATACGAACCGTCGTCTTTTACGGGAATGTGAGCGCCGTAACCGTCGGGTTGTACCCAGCCAAATTCTGTGACCACGACAGGGTAGGTGGCGGCGACATGGCCAAATGCCTTGTCCCATCGTGGATATAGTGTTTCTTTAGATCTTACGCTTGGTCTTTCTTTTTGTGGGTAGGGATGAGATACATAGGCGATACCATCGCGCGTTACAGGATTGTCAATCACTGAGCTTAAGTCATAAGCCCAATCAAAACCCGCTACCAATGGGATCACGGTTTTATCGTGCGCGTATATGAGGTCGATGACTTTTTCATTGAAGGTTTTCCATTCTTGCCAATCAGCGCTGCCTGCTTTGCCATTAATATCGGTCGGCTCGTTAAATATTTCGTAAAGGGCGATAGTGGGAATGTTTTGATATCGATTGCTAATGGTTTGCCAAAACTGAAGCGTTTCTTGTTCATCAGTATGATACATGGGGTGTTGAAACAAGCCATCAGGCAAATAGCCAATTGAATGCCAATCAATAATTAAATATATGCCCAAGTCATTTGCCCATAACACTGCCTCGTCAATCATCTTTATGTATTCATTCGCGCCCGATAAGCGCCAGCCAATAGGATGAATAGGTAATCGAATGGTATTCACGCCCCAGTCTTTTAACTCTTCAAAAAGTGCTTTGTTCCATTGTCCTTCTTTGATGAGTTTGTCAGGCGCAGCAATGTTCATGCCCTTAAACAAAAAGGTATTGCCATTTTCGTCAATAAAACGATTGCCTTTTACACTGATATAACTCTGTGCTTTAAGTGTTGATGGGTCTATTTGTGGTGGTGGCTGTAGATTAGGCCACTTAACGATGGCATCTGCATTAGACTGCAAAGCCATAGCTTGACTACACACAATAAGAAAAATGAAAAGTAAAAAAGTAACTTTTTTGAGCATCGCAATGTTCTCGTTTAGGCTTAGTATTTTAATTATCCTTTAAGGATAGACTAAGCCTAGTCGATTTGCATCTTGAGAATATTTGAATGCTAGGTGAACAAACTAGCGTTGATTAATAAATGCAAAGCAACACCAACGGCATAGCCAACCGCGATAATAGGGGTCCATTTTAAGTGACTCATAAAGGTATAGTAAGCTCTCGCTTGCCCCATTAAGGCTACGCCAGCCGCAGATCCAATTGATAATAGACTCCCGCCTATACCCGCCGTTAACGTAATAAGTAACCATTGACCCTCAGACATGTCGGGCATCATGGTTAATACTGCAAACATCACAGGAATGTTATCTATTACAGCCGACACTACGCCTAGGGTGATATTTGCGCCGGTAGCGTTCCAATCGTTATAAAGTACATCAGACATAATCGACAAATAGCCAATAAACCCTAAACCTCCTACGCACATAACAACGCCGTAAAAAAACAAAAGCGTATCCCATTCAGCGCGACTGACTCGGCTAAATACATCAAATGGCACCACTGAACCAAGCCTATCAAGCTTATCCAAATCGCCGTCTCTTTCAGCGAGAGCGCGTTTGCGAGCTAACGAACCCGGTAGCGTTTGTCGCAAAAAATACCCAAAAAACTGTAAATACCCTAGACCCAGCATCATTCCTAAAACAGGAGGTAAACCAAAGGCTGTTTTTAAGGTGACGGCAGTGGCGATTGTTAATAAAAATAAAGAAAGTATGCGCAGAGCACCGCGTTTTAGTTCAACTTCTGCACCTTGATTATTCGGTTTCTTATCTTCAATAAAAAAGGACATAAAAACAGCAGGGACAATATAGCTAGCTAAAGAAGGAAAGAACAATGCCAAAAAGCCCGTAAATTCAATCACGTTTGCCTGCCAAACCATTAAGGTTGTAATGTCTCCAAATGGACTAAATGCGCCACCAGCATTAGCCGCTACAACAATATTGACGCAGCTCATCGCAATGAACTTTTTATCGCCATCGGCAACTTTCATGACGACCGCACATAACAGAAGTGCCGTTGTTAAATTGTCGGCAATGGGAGAGATAAAAAAGGCAAGCACGCCACTTATCCAAAAAAGTTGTTTATAACTGAAGCCTTTTTGTACCATCCACTCGCGCAAACCATCAAAGAGTCGACGCTCTTCAAGCGCATTGATATAAGTCATTGCCACCAACAAAAACAGCATTAACTCAGCAAATTCTAAGAGTGCATGCCTAAATGCCTCAGTGCTTTGCGCTGATAAACCCATAGACGAATATTGATAAGCAATTAATATCCAAATAATACCGGCGGCGACTAGTACCGGTTTGGATTTAGCTAGGTGAATTTGCTCTTCCAAAATAACCAATATGTAAGCAAAAACGAAGACCACAATACAGGCAAGGCTGGTGAGGGTAAGCGTAATATCTAGTGCACCTGTTGAAGCGTTTACATAAGGGCTTAGCGTCAATAATAGGCATACTAAACAAAGTGATATGAACTTGAGAATTGGCATCTTCAATGATTCCTGATCTGTGTCGTTGCTAACATTTTCGGGCGCCATACTAAGTAAATGACTAAGTGCTTACAATTGTGACTTTAGTCTGATCTTAGAGTATGTGATGGGCTAAATAGTGGGGTAGCGACAAATTGGCCATTGCGACCATTTACATATTGAGAAAATTAAGCTCGTAAAAATGTGGATGTACGTTTAATCTAGTTATTACGCGGGAGAAATAAAATTATAAATATCAGATGGTTATTGATTTTTAGTGAGCGTTTTTAGTTGTGCAGAGAAAAGTTTACGATAAAAATCCATCGTCAAAAATTGAGTATCTTTTTAAATATTTTACCTATAAATAAATTTAATTTACGACTATTCATAGTGTGAATGTTCAATATGGTGTGTTATCAGTGTGTTAATTCTCAAAATGTGTAGTGTAAAAAACAAACAGTACAATGCTAATAAAAAAGCTGCCTTTTTATGAGCAGCTTTGTTTCGGTTATTTAACGACGAATTTTCGTCATTAATTGCTTATTGAGACTATTGTACTTCTTCTAATTCAGAAAATTGTCCTGCAAATAAAGGTGAGCTTAAGTAACGCTCTGTACCCGATGCAAGTAATACAACAACCACTTTATCTTTGTTTTCAGGTCTTGAAGCAAAGCGCTCTGCGGCAACAACGGCGGCACCCGATGAAATTCCCGCTAATATGCCTTCTTCTTTCATCAGGCGCTGAGACATTTCCATGCATTCTTCGTTGGTCACTTGCTCTACTTCATCAATAATATCTAAGTCAAGATTCCCAGGAATAAAGCCAGCACCAATCCCTTGTATTTTGTGTGGAGCAGGTTTTATTTCTTCACCCGCTAGTGCTTGTTTTATCACTGGCGAGTCAGCGGGCTCAACAGCGACTGTGGTAATGGCTTTACCTTTGGTATTTTTTAGATAACGAGATGTACCAGTAATGGTGCCACCTGTACCTACGCCAGCAATAAACGCATCTACTTTACCGTCGGTAGCGTCCCATATTTCTGGTCCGGTGGTTTGTTCGTGAATTTCTGGGTTTGCAGGGTTGTCAAACTGATTCATTGCCACATATTTATTTGGGTTTGCAGCCATCAACTCTTCAACTTTGGCAACCGCGCCTTTCATGCCTTTTGGTGGCTCAGTTAATACTAGCGTTGCGCCAAGTGCTTTTAATAACTTTCTGCGCTCTAAACTCATGCTAGCTGGCATGGTCAATGTGATTTTGTATCCGCGTGAAGCGGCGACAAACGCCAAGGCAATCCCTGTATTTCCACTGGTCGCTTCTATAATCTCTTTATCTTTGGTCAAGGCGCCGCTTTTTTCAGCATCCCAAATCATGTTTGCGCCAATTCGGCACTTTACACTAAAGCTTGGATTGCGCGATTCAATTTTAGCGTAGACGTTGCCTGATACTACGCGGTTTAGCTTAACTAGTGGCGTATTGCCAATGGCTAACGAGCTATCTTCAAATACATTCATGCGGGTGGTCCTTATATTTTTATCCGATATTTTATCGTTTTAACAATGCAATGATTTGAAACTAATGAACTGCTATCACAAAAATGTGACTTATGTTCACCCTTTTATTGGGCGCTAGTATCATTAATTTTTAGTCACAGCTATTAATAATCTTTACTGTCGTAATACACGTATGCTTCGTACAATAATCGTGTGTGTTATAAGAATATGCTGAAATAGCAAAAAAGCTTAGTGTTTTTTTGCTATAACTTATTCAGGTCAATATACGTACGTCATCGCAATACAGAACTAAAGCCAGAACTTATTTAATACAATAAGTCTTCTTTTGGCAAGAAACGACATATGTATAGACCCTGTAATGCAGATTAATCATTCAAGCCATTCAAAAAATAGGATTATTATGAGTTTTACGGGTACTAACGATTACATCGCCAGCGAGCAGTTGCAACTTGCAGTAAACGCAGCAATCACTTTAGAAAAACCGTTATTAATAAAGGGTGAACCCGGCACGGGCAAAACCATGCTTGCACAAGAGCTGGCGAGTGCATTAGGGACCGATTTATTGCAATGGCATATAAAATCAACAACAAAAGCGCAACAGGGGCTTTATGAATATGATGCCGTATCTCGCTTACGCGACTCACAATTAGGTGATGAACGGGTAAAAGATATCAAAAACTATATTGTGAAAGGCAAATTATGGCAGGCATTTACCGCACAAAAACGTCCCGTACTACTTATTGATGAAATAGACAAAGCTGATATTGAGTTTCCAAACGATCTATTGCTCGAACTCGATAAGATGGAGTTTTTTGTATACGAAACTCAAGAGCGCGTTGTCGCTAAGCAGCGCCCAATTGTCATCATCACATCAAATAATGAAAAAGAGTTGCCAGATGCATTTTTAAGACGCTGCTTTTTTCATTATATCGAGTTCCCTGACCAAGCCCAGATGCAACAGATTGTAAAAGTACATTATCCAAACATCAAAAAAGAGTTACTTGACCAAGCGCTAGCCTCATTCTTTCAAATTCGTGAGGTTGGCGGTCTAAAAAAACGTCCATCAACCTCTGAATTAATTGATTGGTTAAAGCTCTTGGTTGCCGACGATATTCCTGCCGATGTTTTACAGGATAAAGATGCTAAAAATGCCTTGCCGCCATTGTATGGTGCCTTGCTGAAAAATGAGCAAGATATTCATTTATTCGAAAAACTAATGTTTATGGCTCGTCGCTAATGTTAATTGATTTCTTTTTTACACTGCGTAAGCACAAAGTCAAAACCAGCATTACTGAGTTTCTAGATTTACATGCAGTGTTAAAAGCAAAGCTTGTGTATGCCGATATGGATGAGTTTTATTTACTCAGTCGTACGGTGTTAATAAAAGATGAAAGCCAGTTTGATAAATTTGACAAGGCCTTTGCTGAATATTTTAAAGGTGTGCAAGCAATCAATTTGTTTGATGAAACGATACCCGATGAGTGGCTAAAAAATGCGCTTGAAAAAATACTGAGCGAAGAAGAAAAAAGCAAAGTTGAAGCCTTGGGCGGTCTCGATAAATTAATGGAGACTTTACAAGAGCGTTTAAATGAGCAAGAAAAGCGTCATGAGGGCGGTAATAAATGGATAGGCACAGGCGGCACTTCTCCTTTTGGGGCGAATGGTTATAACCCAGAAGGCGTTAGAATAGGGCAGGATAAAAACCGCAATAATTCGGCGGTAAAGGTATGGGATGAACGTAAGTTTAAAAACCTATCAAATGACGTTGAATTAGGCACTCGAAATATTAAAGTAGCACTTAGGCGGCTGCGTAAATTTGCCCGTACCGGTTTAAGTGAAGAATTAGATGTTAGTGATACCATTAGCTCAACAGCGCGCAATGCGGGTTACCTTGATATTAAAATGGCGCCTGAAAGACACAATGCGGTAAAACTACTTTTGTTTTTTGATGTGGGTGGTTCGATGGACCCACACATTCAACAATGTGAAGAGTTGTTTTCTGCCGCGCATACCGAATTTAAGCACATTGAATTTTTCTATTTTCACAACTGCGTGTATGAAGGCGTATGGAAAGACAACAATCGTCGACACGACGCAGTCACAGACGTTTATTCGATACTGCATAAATACGGAGCCGACTATAAAGTAGTCTTTGTTGGCGATGCGACAATGGGACCATATGAAATAACCTATCCTGGTGGAAGTGTTGAGTATTGGAATGAGGAGTCTGGCGCTATTTGGATGCAGCGCATCACCAATCATTTTGATTATGCGATATGGCTCAACCCGCAACCCCAAGCGTATTGGCACTATCATGCTTCGATTCAAATAATCAAAGAACTTATGCACGATAAGATGTATCCTTTAACCATCGAAGGGTTAACTGACGGCATAAAAGCACTGCTTAAAAAATAAAGTGAAAAGACTCAACAAATATATTAGTGACACTGGTTATTGTTCTCGGCGTGAAGCAGATGCCTTGATTGAAGCCAAAAAAGTGCTAGTCAATGGAAGGCCTCCATTGTTAGGAACCAAAATTACCGACACCGATAAGGTGACCATTAATGGTCAGCTTATTAAGCCTGTTGCCCAAAATAAGAGTGACCGTGTTTATATCGCATATCATAAACCTGTTGGCATAACCTGTACCACCGAACGCAAAATTAAAGGTAATATTGTTGACGCGATCAATTTCCCTCAGCGTATTTTTCCGATAGGTCGATTAGATAAACCGTCAGAAGGGCTTATTTTATTGACTAACGATGGTGATATCGTTAATAAAATTCTGCGCGCTGAAAATGCCCACGATAAGTTATACAGAGTCACGGTTAACAAAGCCATTACCGACGATTTCATCCAAAAAATGAGCCAAGGCGTGCCAATACTCGATACCGTTACCATGCCATGTGAGGTCAAACAAGTCGGCAAATGCAGCTTTGATATTGTATTGCAGCAAGGCTTAAATCGTCAAATTAGGCGCATGTGTGAGTATTTGCATTATGATGTCGTTAAGCTAATTAGAAAGCGCATTATGCACATCGAGTTACGTGGAATCGCGCCGGGTCAGTATCGTCACTTGAGCCAAACCGAAATGGCCCTTATGAATGACGCTTTGCAAGGTTCAAGTAAGGTAGCAAGTCAAAAGCAAGATAACACGGGCACTAAAGAACATAATCCTCGCAAGAGTAAGCCAACACTTAAGCGTGAGGATAAGCCCAAAATACAAGTTATTAATCCACGAAAGAGCAAAAACAAACTGTCTTTGTTAAACAAATCAAGGTCTGAGAAAGCTAACTACGCACCTGAAAACAAGGCACCTGAAAAGCAATCACTAATTAAGCAATCACCCAATAAAAAAGACAAGTAAATGACTCTCGATGCAGTCCCGCAAAATGGCCATTCCCCTTTTTTTAAAGAGCTGAAAAGTCTTGCAAAATTAGCTTGGCCGCTTTTAATAGCGCAAGTAACGCAAACGCTAATGGGGGTCTCAGATACCATTATGGCGGGGCGTTACAATTCTGCCGATATGGCTGCAGTGGCTATTGGCGTGGGCATTAGTTTACCAATGTTAGTATTTTTGCAAGGTATAAGCCTTGCATTGTCTCCCATTATTTCTCGTTTAGATGGTGCTAAAAACAATAAAGACATGGCAAAAAAAGTGCAGCAAATGCTGTACCTTTCTTTTGGCATATCCCTTGCCTTTATGCTGCTAGCGTTTCTGGTACCTCGAGCAGTTGGCGCAATCGACATGGAACCTTATGTCGCTGGTAAAACCATTGACTATCTCATTTATATATTTTTAGCCGCCCCAGCTTTTGCTATTTACCAAACCTTAAGGAATTACTGCGAAGGACTCTCTTTAACTCTACCTACCATGGCGATTATGGTGACGGGCCTTGTGGTAAATATCCCTGCTAACTACATATTAATTAATGGTTTATTTGGTTTGCCTGAAATGGGGGGAGCCGGTTGCGGATTGGCGACAATGTTAGTCTTTTACACAATGGCCATTGCGACATTCGTATATACCTTGTTTGCAAAAAAATTGAAAAAAATAGAGATGTATTCAGTGTGGTATGCACTTGATAAAAAAGATATCAGCATGTTTTTAAAACTAGGGCTCCCTATTGCGTTTACCTTGGTATTTGAAGTCAGCTTATTTGCGGCAGTTGCTGTTTTATTAGCCCCATTAGGCACACTGACAGTGGCGGCGCATCAAATAGCGCTAAATGTATCATCTTTGATTTTTATGTTACCTTTAAGTATTGGCATTGCGCTAGCAATACGTATTGGCTTTTTAGTGGGTGAAGGGCGCGCGCAACAGACTAAAATTGCCTACTGGGCGGGTATGTGTTTAGCCGTATCTACAGTGATATTTACTGCCACATGTACCGTCGTGTTTAACGAGGAAATCGCTCGTATTTATAGCAATGAATTACCGGTAATCGCTGCTGCGGCTAGCTTATTGTTATTGGCTAGTCTGTTTCAACTATCAGACGCGATACAAGTTGTTTCGGCCAATGCGCTGCGCGGTTACAAAGATACAACTGCTATGTTTCTAATCAGTTTTGTTGCCTACTGGCTAATTGGGTTTCCGGTAGGGATCGTGCTTGGTTTGACAGATTTAGTCGTCCCTCAAATGGCAGCCTCAGGCTTTTGGATAGGTTTTATCACAGGCCTAAGTGCCGCCGCAATTTTGATGTTTATGCGAGTAAAACTCGTCCAAAAACGCTTAAGTATTGAGCTTTCGAGCGCTTAGTCGTCGGTATACTGCTATCGGAAATACTAGCCACAGTAATAAAGGTAAGGTTCCACCTCCACCACCGCCATCAGAACTAGTGGGTGTGGTTTGCGTTAAGCTCACACTTACGGTTTGTGATGTGGTTGATATTCCATCGCTCACATCAACGCGATAGCTTACGCTTGTTCCGCTTGTTGGCGTGCGCAAAGACGCGCTGTTTCCATTTATAATCGAACCGTTTACTGATATTTGTAGTCCATCATTTTCTGGGTCGCTTGCGTCTACTGTTAGGCTAATACTCTGACCTCCGTTTGCGGCCGCTGGCACATCAATTGAGTTAATGATGGGCTCAGCATTATTAATCACGTTAACAATAACAGTGCCAGTCGCACTCTGATTATTAGGATCGCTTACCTCCACTGTATAACGGAGTGTTGAATTAGCGCTTACACGAGGCGCAACTAATGAGTAGGAATTGCCCTGTTCGATTACGGTTGCGCTTGGACCTTCAGTTTGTGTCCATACAACGCTAACACTGTCAGCATTAGGCTCGCTAATGATAAGCGGTATGGTGAGTGTTTGACTTTCAATCACTGACAATGTTGTAGTGTTTGAACCGTTTAAATCAATCGACGGCGGGCCCTCTACTTGTAAGTCCATAAACGGTATCGCATTTTGAATACTTTCAATAGGCGCCGTGGTGAGTTCGCTCGTTGCCTCAACTGTGATAGGGCCGGGCAGAGCGCCGTCTAGAATGCCTAGCTGAAAATTTAAAATAGTGTCGGTAGGATCACCCGCTACTTTGCTGACTTCCCATTGCACTTGATTATTAATGAGTTGTCCATTATTGCTAGTGCTAAAATTTGTAAACTCGGTGCCAACGGGCAACGAGAGCATAATCAAGTAATCTCGATCTTCGTTAGTGTCGTTTGCGTTAACGCGCACGTTCAAAGGCACACTATCGCCAGGATTTGCTCTAAGGTTCATACCGCCTATGCGCACGTCATCTTCAACACGCTCAATGTTGACAGCTATTAAAGCGACTTCCCGTCCATCAATATCGGTTTTCACACCCACGGCGGCAAAATAGTCATCACCGTCTTGTGAGTCACCTAAATCGTAAATAAAACGCATATCAAAAGGCATGGCAGCATCTAGTTGAGCGGGCGCATCGACATCAAGCGAGGTCGATGTTGAATTGTCGTCAACCACTGCGTAGCGCATTTCAAAAGTGTCGAGGTTAGACGAGGACGCTGAAAAATTTTGTACCACAATGAAATAACGACCTGGTTCAGGGTTGTTTATCATGATAGATTCGTCAGAAGAGCCAGAATTACTGCGAGCGATTTCTTCGGTAATACTTGGTTCTCCATCATCATCGCTATCTCTCAATACAAATAAATCGATATCAGGTGATGTGGTTGTTTCAATGAAGCTAACAAAACGTTTGGTATTTTCAGAGACCTCAACAACCGTAATATGCGTCCCGCCACTGAGCTCATCTAGATAATCATTAGCTGTAGGGTCTTGCGCTAGCGTTTCATTAATTTGGCTGGCTTTAACCGGTGCAAATGTTTCAAGCACCAAGTCATCTATGGTAATGCCGTCTAAATTATCAAGTAATTGACTGTCAATGTCTCGGCTGGCCTGGATATCTACTTCTGCGGGAATTTCCCCAATAGTAGAAATAACAGATATTGGAATATTAGCATCAGGTAAACCAGCCGAGCTTAATGTTACGCTGCCAAACGTGTATACGTTTTTATCAGCTTCTAGGCTGTCAATCGTGATTGAGAGTGTTTGAGACTGTCCGGCTTCTAAGGTAAATGCTGAAGGGCTCACAGTAATATTGATGCCAGTTGATATCTGAGTCCCCGTCGCTTGCCAAGTTGCATCCGTTGTTGCGGTAACTGTGCGTTCCCACGTACAAATACCCGCGCAGGATGTGTCGGTAATTGAAGGTAAATTTAATGTTCTGGGGTCGCCGTCCAAATCAGGATCGGCAGTTGCGTAATTAAATGAGGTTTCCGACATTATTAGACCAGTCGCCACGGCTTGGTCTACTTGTATTCGTCCAGCACCCATGTCAATAAAGGTGGCATCGCTTTGCGCATCTTCCAAGCGCACTGCGCTTGTTGCGGTTAATGATAATGCTGAGCGGATCTCGTCAGGTCCCCATGTTGGATGAGCTGCTTTTAGTAAAGCGGCCGAACCGGCTACGTGTGGACTTGACATCGATGTGCCGTCTAAATAGCTGAAGTCACTGGGAGCAGGAACCGAATCTTGTCCGTCTCGCCCTAAATTCTCGTCGGCATAAGCAGCGTAAATGTTAACACCCGGCGCGGTTACTGTGGGGGCAAGTGTGCTGATAGTCGTGTTAGGTCCGCGCGATGAGAATGACGCAAGGACATCTACTCGTTCGGTATCGACGGATTGTCTTGGTTCCCCCAGAGTGATGGTAGCTCGATGGTTACTGCCTGTATTAAGCCAAGCTTTTAAACTTTCTCCATCAGCCGCGTTAATGTGTATACCTGGTACCACATATTCATCATTGGCTAAAAACGTTTGACCGCCTTCAATGTTTACTAACACAAAACCGCCAGCACCGCCGGCAGCCACATTTCTTGCTTTATCAACACGAGGTATATCGCCCCTGTTACATACAACGATTTGACCCGAAAAAGTCGCACTTGGGAAAGACTCTAAACAGTCTCCAGAATCTCCTAATGGATCATTTGGATTGGTAAAGTCACCTGCGTAGACAATTGGCGCGGTGACTGAGCCTGAGTTACTTTGACCATTAATTGTGCCTAAAACACTGGTACCACCGCTAAAGTTTTGCAATTGTTTAGCAAAGATATTCTCGCGACCATGTTCGCTTGCTGCCACACTCGTATACCACGGTGCATGCTTTTCACTTGTTTGCGCATCTGGCCCTGAATTACCTGCAGATGTGGCAACAAATATGCCGCTATTACGAGCACGTAAAAATGCACGCTCTGTAATATCTGACCATGGATCACCACCGCCACTTATTGAGTAATTAATGACATCGACATTATCAGAAATTGCATCATCTATCGCATCCAAAATGGCCGCATCAACACAGGCCGCATACGTGTCTCCATCGGCTGATGAACCTGGATAGCATACTTGATATGAAATGATGTTTGCGCGCGGCGCGACACCTGAAATTTGTTCAAATTCAAAACCCGTGGGGATACCTGAGCCTCTTGTTTCACCGACTTCACGCGTAAGTTCGTCAACGTCAAACAATACATTACCCGCTGCCGTGCTTGCTACGTGTGATCCGTGGCCGTCATAATCTTCGCCATTTCGCGCTAAGCCCGGTGGAAAAACGCTTGTATCGCCATATGCGTCGGTAATACTCGTATAACTATAAACCCCAATAAGTTTATTGTTACACAATTGGGGAAAACCAGCGGCGCAATCGCCAAGATATATGCCGTTTCCTAAGGGGTTGGTATGAATATATCCATCGCCAGCGACTTCAGCAAAAGATGGGTGGTCGGTATTTACGCCTGAATCTAATATGGCAACAACAATGCCTTCGCCTTGCGTTTGCGGGATTGTGGCAAAAGCAGAACCGTTCCACACTCTTGGTGCGCCAATGAGTGTGGGTCCACGGTCGGTATCTAAACGGCGCGTTTTACTGCGCTGAACACTTTTCACTTCAGGCAACATTGATAGCGCTTGCGCTTGGTTTTGAGTTAATTTAAGCGCAATCCCATTCACAGCATACTGGTACGACGCCATCGTTTTGATATTTGTTTTAATCGTTCGCGCTTTTTGCAAAAAGGCGCTTTGTTGTTGCTTTACTCTGTTGAGCTGACGAGCAACAGCATTAAGATTTACGTTGTTCGCACGATTTGTTTGGCTAAATTCTTGCGCGGATAAACGACCTTTTGGACGTCGCTGAAGCTCACGATAAGCGTTAGGCTCTTGCGCGATAGCTAGCTCGTTTAATTCAATGATGTAGATATATTCAGCGTTATCAAGATTTGGTTCATATGCAAAATTTTGTACCGATGCGCCCGCTTTATTGGGGTTGACGTGCTGCTGTACTACTTGCTGTACTGCTTCGTTCTTGATTATTTTTGCGCTACTTGCGCTGGCCAAAAGCGCAAACGAAAATAGTACAAATGCGCTGCAAACCATTACTAAAAAACTAACCCTTTCGCGACTAATGCGCATTTGCTTCTCCAGACTTTTTAAGACTGCGTCTTATTACAATTGATTGTGCTATTGATTGTGCTATTGATTGTTCTATTGATTGTAATTGCGCACATTTCATTCACACCGCATATCAAATACAGTTTTTACCTATTTATATATCGGTACGACATACGCAAAGTATAGTTTCAATTAATTCTTTTTAATGGAATGTACTTAAAATTCAACAAAATTGTTACAAATAGGATGGGTATCCTATTTCGGCTAAAGTTTTGCAACTTGCATCATTAATTTTCACATCAACATTTTTAAATAAGCAATACGTAAGGGGGCGAGCTTAATTAAACTACGTGTCATATTTGCAGTATTTGCAATAACCATTTATGCAGTAAATTATCAATAAGCTCTTGCTATAAGCACTTAGCTCATCTGTTGGTAACAGTATTGTGATGGCATTTGTCTGGCTTACGTGTGCATTGTTTCTTGATGAACCGATACAAACAAGTGTTTTTTACGTATGACTGCATGACCTTTTGTCAACTTGCGGAAGTAGCTAAATGAAAGATAGAAATCATTTGTCGGGCGTTAACATTGCGAATCAAGTCACTATTATCGAAAACGGCTTACTTGATATACCTATGTTGCAATTACTCAATGAGGATGGAAAGGAAACCAATAAAAAACAAAGCCCCGATTTGAGTAAGGAAAAAGCGCTTAAAATTTATGAAAGCATGGAATTTACACGTTTGCTTGATGACCGAATGATTGGTTCGCAGCGACAAGGTAGAATCAGTTTCTATTTGGCATGTAAGGGCGAAGAGGCTGCTATTATTGGCTCGGCGGCGGCGCTGAGTGATAAAGACATGGTCATGTCTCAGTATCGTGAGCAAGGAGTATTAGTCTATCGCGGTTATACTTGCGACCAATTTATGAATCAAATGTTTAGTAATCAGCTTGACCCGAATAAAGGGCGCCAAATGCCCATCCACTATGGCGACAAGAAGCTTAACTTCATGACTATTTCATCACCATTAGGCACACAAATACCGCAAGCGGCAGGATATGCTTATGGACAAAAGATGGCCGGCGAGCCAGCGTTAACGATTTGCTACTTTGGTGAAGGCGCCGCCTCAGAAGGGGACTTTCATGCCGGTTTAAACATGGCCGCAGTGCTAAACTGTCCGGTTATTTTCTTTTGTCGTAATAATGGCTATGCGATTTCAACGCCAGCAGAAGAGCAGTTTGCAGGCGATGGTATTGCCTCGCGCGGTGTAGGCTATGGCGTGCGAACTATTCGCGTTGATGGAAACGATGTACTTGGGGTTTACGCTGCTACTCAACGCGCTCGAGAAATTGCCTTAAGTGAAAATTGCCCAGTGCTCATAGAAGCGATGACCTATCGCCTATCGGCCCATAGTACATCTGATGACCCAAGCGGTTACCGTAGCAAAGACGAAGAGGCAAAGTGGCAATTAAAAGACCCTATTATTCGCTTTAGAAAGTGGTTAGAAGGTAAATCTTGGTTTGATGAAAAAGCCATTGATGCGTTCAAAGAGAAAAGCCGTGAAGACATTCTAGCCTCACTTAAAAAAGCAGAAAAAGTTAGCATAAACCCTGTTCAAGATATAATAGAAGATGTCTATGATTCACCGCCTTGGCATTTAAAAAAGCAACTAAAAGAACTCGAAGAACATATCGCGAAGTATCCTCAAGACTATCCAAAAACGGCGGGGAGATAAGATAATGGCAAAGATGAATTTATTACAAGCTATTAATAGCGCGCTAATTTCTAGCATGGAGCAAGATGAACGCGTGATGGTGTTTGGCGAAGACGTTGGCCATTTTGGTGGTGTATTTAGAGCGACCTCCAATTTACAACAAAAGTTTGGCAAAGACCGCTGTTTTAACACTCCTTTGACCGAGCAGGGGATCATCGGTTTTGCTAACGGCCTAGCGTCACAAGGCTCTATCCCTGTTGCTGAAATTCAATTTGGTGATTATATTTTTCCGGCATTTGATCAAATAGTTAACGAAACCTCTAAGTGGCGCTATCGCTCGGGTGGTCAATTCAGCTGCGGCACGCTTACAATTAGAACGCCTTACGGCGGTGGTATAGCGGGCGGTCATTATCACTCACAATCGCCTGAAGCGTTTTTTGCGCACATACCGGGCATGAAAATAGTAATACCTCGCAACCCGCATCAGGCTAAAGGTTTATTATTATCAAGCATACGAGATGACAACCCTGTGCTATTTATGGAGCCTAAAAAGATTTATCGGGCATCAGTGGGTGAAGTACCTGAAGATGATTACGAGTTACCTTTGGGCAAGGCTGATATGGTTAAACAAGGCACCGACATCACCTTGTTAGCATGGGGTGCGCAAGTAGAAATCGTTGAAAAAGCAGCTGAAATGGCAGAGAAAGACGGCATTTCTTGCGAGATTATCGATTTACAGAGTATTTTGCCGTGGGATGCAGAAACCGTATTTAATTCTGTGTATAAAACAGGCCGTTTACTGATTAATCATGAAGCACCATTAACCGGCGGGTTTGCTAGCGAAATCGCCGCCAGTGTGCAAGAAGAATGTTTTTTATATTTGGAGGCGCCAATAGCAAGAGTGTGTGGTTTAGACACCCCTTATCCATTGGCACATGAAAAAGAATACATGCCTGACCATCTAAAAACATACGAAGCAATTAAACGCACGTTGCAATATTGAGGCTGACAAGATGAAAGACTTTATTTTACCCGATATTGGCGAAGGCATTGTGGAATGTGAGCTGCTGAAATGGTTAGTTGAAGAAGGCGAGACCATAAAAGAAGACCAAGCCGTAGCTGAAGTCATGACCGATAAGGCAACTGTCGAAATACCAGCTATGCACGACGGTGTTGTCCTTAAGCTTTATCATAAGGAAGGGGATATCGCCAAGGTTCACGAACCGCTATTTGCGATGAGTAACGACGAAGCTGATTTGCAAACAGCGACGGCGGCAACGCCAGGCGAAGCACATGATGAGCATCAGGAAGTTTCTAAGTCTCATTCAGCAGGCAAGCCAGACGCTAAGCTTGGCAAACAGGCCAACGAAAACGAAGGGAATGTTGAAGCTTTTATTTTACCCGATATTGGCGAAGGAATTGTTGAATGCGAAATTATGCAGTGGCATGTTGGTGAAGGCGATGATGTAAGCGAAGACCAAGTGGTCGTAGAAGTCATGACTGACAAAGCAGTTGTTGAAATCCCTGCTAAATTTGACGGTCGTATCGTTAAACTACACTATCAAAAAGGTGACATTGCAGCAGTGCATACTCCTTTATTTGATCAACTGATTATGGGTAGTACTGCAAGCGGACAAGGATCCAGCTCTGCGGCTACAAAGCATGAAGAGCACAGCAAAGACCAATCTATTGCTAACAATGGTGCCTTAGGTAACGATAATGCGCACACTTCACATTCATATCAGCAAGGCGAAACATTTACGCCACCTACTGAGGTTGCACGTGCGATTGCAAGTCCTGCGGTGCGGCGATTAGCCAGAGAAAAAGGGATTTCTCTTAGTAGCGTTAAAGCAACAGGCGCCAAAGGAAGGGTACTGAAACAGGATGTTTTGGATGCAACTCTTGTACAAGATACGTCTAATAAGTTGGGTAACAAAGCGCCTATAAATCGAGCAGGTACTGATGAATCGAATGGCGTAGAAGTTTCTGAAACTCAAATGTCCAACAACAATGGTGTCAAACAAGAAAACGACCGAGTAGAACCCATCAAGGGAATACGCGCGGCCATGGCAAAACAAATGGTGGCGAGCGTCTCGAGTATTCCGCATTTTAGTGTGTCAGACGAATTATGCATGGATAATTTGATTGCACTTAGAACAAAGCTTAAAGCAGATTTTGAAGCGAAAGGCGAAAAATTAAGCTTTATGCCGTTTTTTATTAAATCACTTTCCTTAGCAATGCAGTCTTTCCCAATACTCAATAGTCGACTTAATGATGATGCGACTGAATTAACTTACTTATCGTCACATAATATTGGCTTAGCAGTTGATTCTAAAATTGGCTTGCTTGTACCCAATATCAAAAATGTACAAAACTTGAGTTTGTTTGAAGTGGCTCAAGAGGTCAACCGTATTATTGATGATGCCCGAATAGGTAAGTTATCTAACAGTGATTTACGGGGCGGCACCATCAGTATTTCTAATATTGGGGCAATAGGCGGCATAACCGCTACCCCTGTGATCAATAAACCTGATGTTGCTATCGTCGCCTTAGGTAAAACGCAGAAGTTGCCTCGATTTAATGACGCTGGTGAAGTGGTTGCCAGTAACATAATGATGATTAATTGGTCAGGTGACCATCGCGTTATTGATGGTGCGACAATGGTGAAATTTAATAACTTGTGGATGGACTATTTGAACAATCCTGAAAAAATGCTGGTGCATTTACGGTAAACAAAGTGTTTAATAAAGTGCTAGCTTTATCTACATTTACGCACAGGTAAACGCATGAAGGGCTTTTAGACACTAAGCCCTTTTATACACTAAGCCCTTTTATACATAATGCCCCTTTTTTAATCACCCTATTGAGAATGCTAAGGAGAACACTTTGCTCAGCTACCAACATGCATTTCATGCGGGTAATCATGCGGATGTGATAAAACATATTACCATTATTGCGATCATTGAGAAATTATGTAAAAAACCAAAACCATTTTTTTATTTAGACACTCATGCGGGCGAGGGCGCTTATTCTATTGACCTTAATGCTACGATTAATACAAAACATGATGAAGTTTTAGCCAAAAAAGTGTTTGATTTGAAGGGCAAAAGCCCTTTGCTAAGCATCTACAAAAAATGCATTGAAACCTATATCAACGACACTCTTAATCCAATGTATCCAGGCTCGCCTTTAATGGTAAAATCGTTGATTGACGCTTTTTATGCTGATGTATTTGGCGCTAAAAATAGTCTTAATGCACACCTTAATGAGCTGCATCCAACCGCTTATGGGTCGCTTCGAAAAAACCTACGAGACGCAAGGTCCAATTTTCACTTTCATCAAAGAGATGCGTTTGAACTATTAAACGCGATGCTACCGCCAACACCTAACAGAGGTGTCGCCGTAATTGACCCGCCATACGAGCAAGCAAAAGAATATGATGATGTTTGTTCGGCACTTGCCAAAGCACTTCAAAAGTGGCCACAGGGCACGTTTGCTATATGGTACCCTTTGCTGTCGCCGACTCGTATTGATAAGCACTCAAAGACAGAAGTAGATACGCCCAAAAGTGGCTTAAGTGAAAATATGATTGAAAATATTAAACGAATAGCCACAAAAGGCCTGTTAAATGTTGTTTTTGCCCCGCAAGCACCTTCACCGTACAAGGGCATGTATGGCTCTGGTATGTTAGTTGTTAACCCACCATGGCAACTCGATCTTGGTATGCAGTCTGTGCTAGATGACTTAGCCGCTGTAGAGAACAACGATGGCGGTGTTTCGCGAGTAGAATTTTTAGTGCCCTTGGCTTGATGAAGCAGCAAAATAGATGAATGAGCTAACCCTAAAGCACTTTTATATCCCTGATGATCAGTCTGTGTACTTGTTATCTCATAAGGATGCAAAAAAGCTCAAAGACTGGTTTGCTTTATGCGAAAGACAGCTCGAGAAACTGGGGTACTCACGGGTTGAACTCATTGGCAAAGGGGCGTTTGGCTTTGCTTTCGCTGCCATTTCATCACTAGGTGAGGAGCGAGTGTTTAAGTTCTCAAAAGTCACCTTGCCGCAGCATGTTCAAGACCGGCTCGAAGACGAAACCTATATGCAAGGCCTGTTGCGTCATAAGAACATTCCAAAAGTGATTGCATTTCAAAAAATAAAACGTCAATCAATATTGGCGATGGAACGTGCGCCTGGAATGGATCTTGAGCAATACTCTCTTATTAAAGGGCCATTGCCAATAGCTACGATCATTACCATTCTCACGACCTTATGTGATTTACTCGTTGAGCTAAGAGGCTTCTCATCAAGCAATACATCTAACAGTAATAGTGATGTGTCAACGGGCACTCGCCCCATTGTTCATGGTGATATTAAACCTTCGAACGTGGTATGGGATGAGCAAACGCAAACGGCCATGTTAATTGATTGGGGCTCAAGCGTGTTTGCACAAGTTGATCACACAGGACAGTATGTTGGTAACAACGTGATGGATTTGATGTCGGGTGATTTACAGCAAACCAATGCACGACTTGGCGATGTGTATTTTATTGGAGACGACCAATTAGCAGGAAAGCTGTCAACTCCACGATTTGATGAGCAAGGTTTAGCCAGTACGATATATGCCTTAGCATCAGGACAATCTTGCCGGTTCGGTCGAAAAGTCATTCGACCCACCTCACTCGGGCTACCGAAAATGTTAGGTGAGTGTCTAGACGCATTAATGAGTGATAAACAAGAAACTCGCAATCAAGCCGGCGATTATTTGTTTAAAAACTACCATCATTTAAAGCGCTTAGTGATAAAGGACACGCAGACAGATAACAGAGTCTGTTTGCTTCCAACGTGGATAAGCGCATCGCGCAGAGATATTGAGACAGTGGTGTACAGCTCTCGAAAATCTTTTTTACGAAACGCGACGGGCTTTGATAATGCTAATCTAAATTACATCAATGATGCGCAATTTGAGCGCTACTATAAAAACTATTTACATGGCATGGGAGAAACAGAAAAAGCGTTTATCTCAGCCCTTAGCCGCTTAGGTAAATATCCTGTTGTAGGTGGCCTTGCTATTCGGTGGGAACAAGATGGTATTTATGTAGATTCGTCGTTGAAACTGTATGATCCTACTATGCAATATTCTTTCGACCGAAGCGTTGATAATATGATTACCCTAGCTCGCGCTATCAAAGGCTCGGGGGTATTTAAATCGTGCATGTTCAACGCTAAAAACACCCTACACATTGAAAGAAGAACACAAAAAGCTAAATTTGTACCAAGCGCAAAAATGACGATTCCGTATGAATTAAGTAAAGTCTCTATTGTGGAAGACGAGTCAAGAATGCACTCGTACTTTGAAGATGGCGAAGACCCCGATGAATTGCTTAAATTGCCCGAAGAATTACTAGCAACCTTGCAAGCCTTAAACAAGATACACCATACAGGCTGCATCATTTTTGAAGCCTTACCTAAACACTTAAAGATACACAGCTACTATACTTTGCTTGACCATAGTAAAAAATCTCAATTTGATGCACTGCTTGCAAAAGTCATTACGTTTATACCAAGTATTGATGGTTTAGGCATATCTGGATTTATGAAGTTACCCTATAAAGACACACGCTTTTTTGCATTACAAAATGAATTGCCTGAGAAGTTTTATCCTCGTAATCCTCACGCCAAATAATCCGATTCTTTTACATAAGTGCATTCGTACTAGCGTCTTCATGTCAGCCTTTTCATATGAGAAGCATTATTTGTGCTATGTTTACTGCTGTGATGACTAAATGGAAAAATTGATGACTCAAGCAACCTTGCAATCCTTGTTTGAATTAGAACAATTAGAGCAAAATCTCTACCGCGGTAAAAGTTGGGACTTAGGATTTAGAGCCTTATATGGCGGCCAAGTGTTAGGCCAATCTATTGTTGCAGCCTATAATAGTATTGAAGACGACCGAACAATACATTCTTTTCATAGCTACTTTTTGCTACCCGGTGATGCGACAATCCCCGTTGTGTATGATGTTGAAAATGTGAGAGATGGGCGTAGTTTTTCAGCGCGCAGAGTAAAAGCTATTCAACATGGTAAAACCATCTTTTATATGACCGCTTCTTTTCAGAAGCCCGAACAAGGGCTGAGTCATCAATTTAGTGACATGCCTGTGATGCCAGATCCTGACACGGTGGATAAAGACATTCGATTTTATGATGACAACATTGATAAGTTGTCTTCTAGAATGAGAGACGCGCTGCCATTTCACCGACCTGTCGATATTCGAACCATCAACAATTCGCATTCGTTTAATGCTGTCAAGCGAGATCCTATTCGTCAATTGTGGCTAAAGGGAAGGGATGCGGTAGATAAGAGCCCAGTTATTAACCAAGCCTCTTTGGCATATGCATCTGACTACCATTTTTTGAGCACTGCAATACAAGCCCATGGCCTTGCATTGCAAGACCGTTCTTTACTACTTGCCACAATTGACCACGCAATGTGGTTTCATCAAGATTTTTCGTTTGATGATTGGTTAGTATATGAAATGGAAAGCCCTTTTAGTGGAAATGGCAGGGCAATGGTGAGAGGTAAGATATATAATAAAGAAGGCGTGTTGGTAGCGTCATCAGTGCAAGAAGGCTTGCTGCGTCAAATTAAGAAATCTAACAAAAAATAAAGCCTCAACAATGCTGGTAATCATAAAAGAGAAGTCTTAGATAGAAAAAGGCCCGGAACAAAAGTTCCAGGCTTAGGGGAATGGCTCATTTAAGAGCCTTGCGCTAACTGGTACATCCGATATCGTTAGTGGTAAGCCTTCATATATTCTAGGGCCACATACGTACTGACTATCTTCAGCAAAATAACATCCTTATTATGGGAGACGCGTTTTAAAAATCGTTACCGGACATTTACTATAGCCCATTTTTGAATCTAAAATAAAGGGTCTTTACTAAAATATTGTTAAAAATGTTAAAAATACGCTGATTTAGTCGCGAAAAAGAAAAAATAAAACAATTAAAACAGGTATTTAGCACCACTTTGTAAACACATCTTACCAGTGGCTTTTGTACAATAAACAAACAGCTTATGCACAGCTTTTACACATACCTTTATTTAACTAAGACTAAATCCTGCTGAGCGGGTATTAAATATTCTGCACCCGCTGGGGTAATAACGACCATTTCTTCTACTGAAATTGTTTTAGGTAAACCATTAGGCATAATCCAGCTATGAAACCCATCAAACGCGAAGGTCATGCCTTCCTTTAATGGGAAAAGTGAGGCCTCACGTGGCTTACCATTACCACCACTAAAACTAGGGCCTGAATCATGAGCGACATAGCCTACCGGATGCCCGGTACTCCACATAACAGGTAAGGAGTTAGTTTCCTGCATAACGATGCGCTGTGCTTTATCAACTTGCTGGCCAGTGTTGCCAGGTTTCATGGCACCAAAAGCCGCTTCACGTCCTTTTTTGGCACTTTCCCAATAATGCATAATATCCTTTGGTGGTGATGTTTCATTAGCCTTTAATACATAAGCAAAACGCTGAATGTCGGTAACCCAACGGTCATACACTCGAATGCCAAAATCGGTTTGAATAACATCGCCAGCTTGAATGACTCTATTTGTTGCATGGCTATGACCGCGGTCAGTGCCAGATACGACATTGGGGTTTTGGTCAGGCGCCCAAGCATCTGTCACACCATATTCGCGCATTTTTTGTTTAAGAAAGCGAGCCACATCCGCATCAGTGGTTTTTCCGACTTCTATCTGTTGATAAGCCTCTATTTGCCATTTAGCGGTTAATGCGGCCGCTTGGCGCATAATCTCAACTTCGCTGGGTAGTTTGATGGCCAGATATTCATAGACAAGTTTTTCAGAACTGGTTAAGCGTGCGGTAAAGCTTGAGCCTAGTAATGTGCTTAATTTTTCATATTGCGTAGAACTTAAACCGTCTGCCTGTGCATTTTTTGAAGAGCGATTTATGGCAATTGATGTAAAGTCTTGTTGTTTGATAAAGTCTACTGCGACCTCGACAGCGTCCTGATTGCGTGCAACAGGGATGACGACATCGAGTAAATTAATATCTGCTAGGGCCGTTGCCTCACCATTTGGCGAGAAGGCTTTTGAAACAAACCGCTTTTTTCCACCTTGTTTATCGAAGTAAAATAAGAATACAGCAGTCTTTCCTGCGTTTTCACAGCCCACATGTGGCGCTAAAGGGTCATTGTCGTTTTCTCGGCATATGATTAACCATGCGTCAATCTTAGTTGTGTCCATGGCTTGAGGCAATAAAGTTTGTAACCGTTCTTTTCGTATTTCAGGCCAAGGGCTTTGGGCCGTAAAATCAAATGTTTTAGCCAGCAAGGAGACATTCCATGAGCTAATTAAAACGGCGATGACAACAAGCGTCACCGTGCTGACTCTTTTGTTGATATTGGCAAGCATGCGTTTTCCTTTGAGTGAAAGTGCAGCAACTGCACTAACGATTGGCCAAAATGCTAAGTAATATTATGAATATTTGCGCCTAAACACAATCATAATTCTCCTAAATCAAAATTTAATGCTATGATCTATATAACGTTTTTTCATCTTAGCTAACATCAAAATGCGAAATGCATAAAAATGCAGAAACAAGCCTGTTAAGGCGCAAAATGAAAACAAAAATAAGAAGAGGGCGGTTATGCTGCATAAAATCTGGCTAGCGTTTATTGTCAGTGCGTTTATCGCAACCTGTGCAAAAGTTTTTATGACTGGCGATATGGGCGGATTTGAAGAAGTCATGACCGCCGTAACTAGTATGGCTCGCACTAGCGTTGATATTGCACTTGGTTTGATTGGTCTTTTAGCCTTTTGGTTAGGGATTTTTAAGGTGGCTGAAAACTCAGGCTTAATTGCTAAGTTCTCGCGCGTGTTAGCACCACTCTTGTGCAGACTAATGCCTGATATTCCTCGAGACCATCCTGCATTGGGTAGCATAACAATGAATATGTCAGCCAATATCCTGGGCCTAGATAACGCCGCGACGCCATTTGGTATTAAGGCAATGCAAGATATGCAAACACTTGCACCCGTTAAAGATACTTTGACTAACTCTCAAATCCTCTTTTTGGTACTAAACACCTCGTCGGTGACTTTATTTCCGATAGCTGTATTTTTGTATCGCGCAGAACAAGGCGCAGCGCAGCCTACAGACGTATTTATCCCTATTTTGTTAGCGACAAGTGCCTCTACTTTGGTTGGCCTTATCGTGACTTGTGCAGTGCAGCGCGTAAATTTGTTCAATAAAGTTATATTGCTATATTTATTAACGGCATTTAGTTTGTTGGCAGCGGTGATGCTGTATTTTTCGAAATTGGCGGCTGACCAATTAGCGGCGCAATCTAGCCTAATTGCTAACTTTGCTCTGATGACGTTTATTGTAGCTGTATTAGTCATAGGATGGCGCAAAGGACAAAACACCTACGAACAATTTGTAGATGGCGCAAAAGAAGGCTTTAACGTTGCGATATCAATTATCCCCTTTTTATTAGCCATGTTATTTGCCATTGGCATGTTAAGAGCAAGCGGTGTAATGGAGTTTATTACTGACCAGATTGCCTATTTAGTAGCCTTAGCGGGTTTTAACACGGCGTTTGTCGATGCACTACCCACGGCGATGATGAAACCGCTTAGTGGTTCAGGTGCAAGAGCCTTGATGATTGAGACAATGCAATTTCATGGCGCAGACTCATTTGCGGGTCGTTTAGCATCGGTTATGCAAGGCTCAACAGAAACCACTTTTTATGTGCTTGCTGTTTATTTAGGCGCAGTAGGGATAAAGCACAGTCGTTATGCGGTGGGTTGTTGTTTGGCAGCTGATTTGGCTGGGATTTTGGCCGCTATTTTTGTTTCGTACTGGTTTTTTGGATAGTCGAGATTGTAGCGGCTATGCTTCAGCTTTTGGTGTCTATTGTCTGAGGTCTAAGGTCTAAGCAAGAACATCAAAACCAATATTGTTTAACATTGTGCAGAGTTTGATTAACGGTAAGCCGACAAGGCTATTTGGGTCTTCTCCTTCAAATTTCTCGAACAGGGAAATACCAAAACCTTCAGACTTAAAACTACCTGCACAGTCGATGGGATTATCTATTTCGACATAACGAGCAATTTGCGATCTGCTTAGTTGTTTAAAATAAACGGTGTAAGGCTCTGCAATAAATTGGCGCTTCCATTGTTGTTCATTTGTTTTAGTCGTTGACGATTCTAGTGCAAGCACACATAAACCTGTTAAAAATTCTACACGTTGTCCTTGCAAGCTCATTAGCTGCTCAATCGCTTTTTCTTTATTATGTGCTTTGCCTATAATACTTCTGTCTTTAGTAAGCGCGACTTGATCTGACGCGATAATAATGTTGCTTATTTGCTTATTCCTAGTTTCTTCTTCAATGTGAATACGCTTTTGTTTCGTGATATCGCTGATATTAATACTGTCTAAAGCACTGCCTGAACCAAACTCTTTAACACAAAGTGCCATTGCTTTTGCACACGTTAATCTTTTAACCAAGTTATCTGCTGACTCATCAGCTAAAGGTGTTTCGTCGATGTTAGGTGCAATTTGCGAAAAGCGAATGCCAAGTTTAGATAATAATTCTGCTCGATAAGGAGAAGATGAGGCGAGTATTACACTGGCTTGATTGCGCTTTGTTGTTTTCATTTATTTGGCGTCACCATTTGTAGTGAGAATGTAACAAGGGGCTTGAGCATCACGCAAAATTAAAAATCTGTCAAATAAACAAATAACAGCTACGACTAAAAACAAGCAATAAGCCTTGAAAACCTTTGACTATTTAGGTGTAACTCTATATCATACGCGCGCTATGGCAAATGTGAAACTACCTAAAAAGTTAGATCCTATCAAAAGTGCGCAAAAGCGATCTTCGTACGAAGGTCTTTATTACGCACACGAAATGTTAAGATTTACCTCTGCGGTAGTCGCAGTCGAGGCTGAAGTGCCAGTTAAAGTGGAGTTTTTAAAAGACGCGCAGGGTCTTACCTACTTTAGCGGCAAGATGCATTCACATGTTCAGCTAATTTGTCAGCGGTGTAATCAGGTGCTCGATCATTCAGTTGACACTGAGTTTTGTTTCACGCCCGTGCAGGGGAATGAAACAAACGAACAAGTACCATTACCCGACGCATATGAACCGGTTGAGGTCGATGACCATGGAGAAATAAACCTGTTTGAATTGTTAGAAGATGAACTCATCTTATCTTTGCCCATTGTGCCGCTTCATGAACAAGAAGATTGCCCAATTGGCCAGAAAGACTTACAATTTGGGGATATTGGTCCGGAACCTGTGCGAGAAAACCCATTTGCGGTTTTAAAAGAACTTAAGCGAAATTAGGAGTCAGCAATGGCGGTACAAAAAAGTCGTAGAACGCGTTCAACACGTGGCATGCGTCGCTCACATGATGCCCTTCCAGGCGCAACATTGTCAGTAGATGCAACCTCTGGTGAAACTCATCGTCGTCACCACGTGACTGAAGATGGTTTTTACAAAGGTAACAAAGTGACCGCTAAGTCTAGTAACTAAACCCAGCGTTTAGACTTATCTTAGTGAACACCACAGTAGCAATTGATATCATGGGGGGCGATCACGGCCCCCATGTTTTTGTTTCGGCTACCGAAAAAATATTACAAACCTTCCCCGATGTTACCCTTATACTATGCGGTGACGAGCAATCAGAGCAACTTTTCAGCACCTTACTATCTAGCTTTTCAAACCGTCTCTTATACGAGGTGTGCGAGCAAGTCGTGTTAATGACCGACAAGCCAGCCATGGCAATACGCCAAAAGAAACACTCAAGTATGCGTAAAGCCTTAAATTTCACCCAAGACGATACGGCACAAGCTTGCGTAAGCGCGGGTAATACAGGCGCATTAATGGCCATGGCGTACTATGTATTAAAAACCATCCCAGGTATTTCTAGACCTGCTTTGTGTGGACTTTTGCCAACACAAGACAGAGGTACTGTATTATTACTCGACTTAGGCGCTTCGATTAACTATGACGCTGAGAACTTATTTCAATATGCGTTAATGGGTTCAGTATTAATGCAAGAAACCAACGATTTAAGTGAGCCAAGAGTGGCGCTTTTAAATGTAGGTGAAGAAGACACGAAAGGGAATAGTTTAGTAAAGCACGCAGACATTCTCATAAAAGAATGTGAATCGTTAAACTATATTGGCTACGTAGAGGGCGACCATATTTTTGAGGGGCGTTCTGATGTAGTTGTTACCGACGGTTTTACCGGCAACGTTGCCTTAAAATCAAGTGAAGGTATTGCAAAATTCTTGATGAATGAGTTAAAACTTTTGTCAAAAGAAACAATGGCTGCGCGAATACTAAGCAAAGTATCTTTGCCTCTTTTAAAAACATTGCACAAGCGCATGAACCCCGACCAGTATAATGGCGCGAGTCTGTTAGGATTGCGCTCCACAGTCGTGAAAAGTCATGGAAACGCATCTAGTGATGCTTGTTTTTTTGCGATAAAACAAGCGATTACTGAAGCTCAGCAATCAGTTCCTGACAAAATAAAAACTAAAATAGAACAAGAATTAATGGAGCACTAGCGTATATGTATTCTCGAATAATGGGGACAGGCAGTTACTTTCCTACTCAAGTGCGAAGCAATGCAGACCTAGAAATTATGGTTGATACCTCTGATGAGTGGATTACTGACCGCACAGGTATAAAACAAAGACGCCTTGTTGGTGAAAATGAAACGGCAGCCACCATGGGCTACGAAGCATCCTTAAAAGCACTCGACGCCGCCGGTATTGATGCAAGTCAGCTTGATATGATTGTATGTGCAACAACAAGCGGACGCTATGCCTTACCCAGCAGCGCTTGTGAAATACAAAAGCTATTACAAGTCGACAATATACCTGCATTTGACGTAGCAGCTGCTTGTGCTGGTTATTGCTATGCACTTAGTATTGCCGACCAATATATTAAAAGCGGTATGGCAAAACGGATATTAGTCATTGGTACTGATTGTCTAAGCCGCTTAATTGACCCGAAAGACAGAAGCATGGTCATACTCTTTGGCGATGGCGCCGGGGCAACGATTATTGAAGCAAGTGAACAGCCCGGCATTTTGTCGACCCACATAAACGCGGCTGGCTCTTACGCTGATTTGTTACATGTGGGTAACCCTACGCGAGGAGATGAAGCATCTGTTCACGAAAATTGGGGCTCAATGAAAGGCAACGAAGTATTTAAAGTTGCAGTGAAAAAACTCAGTGAAATAGTGGAACAAACACTTGCTGCCAACAATATGCAAAAGTCTGATTTGGATTGGTTAGTGCCGCATCAAGCAAACTTCAGGATAATCAAGGCGACAGCTAAAAAGCTAGATATGTCGCTCGATCAAGTCGTATTGATACTTGAAGACTACGGTAATACCTCAGCCGCTACTGTGCCAACGGCCTTAGATATCGCGATAAGAGATGGCCGCATTAAACGCGGTCAAAATCTTTTGTTAGAAGCCTTTGGCGGCGGATTTGCATGGGCGTCAGCACTTGTTAAGTATTAAGCGTTACTGCATACAATTAATAAAATAGACATAATAAAATCAAATAAAAGTACGACACACAGGATGTAATATGAGCAAAATCGCATGCGTTTTCCCCGGTCAGGGTAGCCAGTCAATTGGCATGTTATCTGACATGGCAGACAATTTCACTAGTGTTAACACCACCTTCGAAGAGGCGTCTGACGCTCTATCTTACGACCTATGGAAAGTCACGCAATCAGACGAAAGTCAGTTAAATAAAACAGAAGTAACGCAGCCCGCACTATTAACCGCCAGTATCGCTTGTTTACGCGTGTTAAAAGAAGAAACGGGCCTTAGCGCTGATTTTTATGCTGGCCACAGTTTAGGTGAATATACCGCATTAGTCGCAAGTGACGTTATGCAGCTTGATGCGGGTGTTAAACTTGTACAAGCACGTGGACAATTTATGCAGCAGGCAGTCGCGCCTGGTGAAGGGGCCATGTATGCAGTGATTGGCTTAGATGACGCTAAAATTGAAGAAGTGTGCGCTAAGATAGCCAATGAACTCAATCAAGTTGTATCGCCTGTCAATTACAACTCGCCAGGGCAAGTCGTAATTGCGGGGACTAAGCAAGCTGCTGATGCTGCGGCCGTTGCCTTAAAAGAAGCGGGTGCTAAACGTGCTCTTCCACTAGCGGTGAGCGTACCATCTCATTGTGCATTAATGAAAAGTGCCAGCGAAAAGTTAGCGGCATTATTAAGCGCTATTCAGTTTAAATCACCTGTTGTGCCCATTGTTAACAATGTTGATGTTGCTGTGACTGACAATGTCGAAGATATAAAAGATGCACTAGTCCGTCAACTTTATTTACCCGTTCGCTGGACACAAAGTGTTCAATATTTAGCCAGTCAAGGCGTTGAAGAACTCATCGAAGTGGGGCCAGGTAAAGTATTAAGCGGATTAACAAAAAGAATTGATAAAAGTATTGCAATGCGCAGTGTTAACGCCAGCGCAGATATAAAATAAACCATAAGAATAAGAGAGAATTATGTTTGATTTAACAGGCAAGGTTGCCTTAGTAACCGGCGCTAGCCGAGGTATTGGTAAAGCCATCGCTCAACAACTTGTTAATTGTGGCGCTGTGGTGATTGGCACCGCGACATCTGAAAATGGTGCACAAGCAATTTCTGCCTATTTGGGCGAATCGGGGACGGGTATGTGCGTAAATGTCACAATAGACGATGACATAAGCAACTGCATAAAACACATTACCGATACATATGGTGCGATTGATATTCTAATTAACAACGCAGGCATTACTCGCGACAATTTATTAATGCGCATGAAAGAAAACGAATGGAATGATATTTTAGATACCAACTTAACGTCCGTTTTTAAGTTATCGAAGGCGGTCATGCGCGGTATGATGAAAAAGAAAAACGGCCGAATTGTGTCGGTTGGTTCTGTCGTAGGCTCTACGGGCAACGCTGGGCAAGCTAATTATGCAGCGGCTAAAGCGGCAGTGATTGGTTTTAGTAAATCTATGGCTCGAGAAATCGCGTCGCGCGGCATTACAGTTAATGTTGTCTCGCCTGGATTTATTGATACAGATATGACAAAAAGTCTAACTGACGATCAAAAAGAAGCTATTTTTAAGGATATTCCCGCAAATCGTTTGGGCAGTCCTGATGAAATTGCGGCAACCGTGGTATTCTTATGTTCGGATGCAGCGGCTTATATCACGGGTGAAACTATCCATGTAAATGGTGGTATGCACATGTGCTAGATCAAACTATTGTTGGATTTTTGTTAAAAACCCCAATATAGTCTTGATTCAATTGTTTTTTTAACCAATAATTTGGTTTGTTGTGGTTTGACCACGTAAATAATCATTGGTTAAGCTTGCATGGTACGGATAAGGTCAATAAACTATCCGCGCTATTTTTTTTAAGGTATGTAAAGGAAACCTGTAATATGAGTAACATAGAAGAACGCGTAAAAAAAATCATCGTTGAACAACTAGGCGTGAAAGAAGAAGAAGTAAAATCAGCTGCCTCGTTTGTTGATGATTTAGGTGCTGACTCTTTGGACACAGTGGAATTAGTAATGGCGCTTGAAGAAGAGTTTGATACTGAAATCCCTGATGAAGAAGCAGAAAAAATTACAACCGTGCAATCAGCGATCGATTACATCAACGCAAATAACGACGCGTAAGACAGTTTTCGAGAAAACGGCTCTCTTTGAGCCGTTTTTTTATTTGTGCACTATCATTTTGCACTCGTAAATATTGTAAGTAATGCTCAGGAGGCCATATAGTGACGAAACGTCGCGTAGTGGTGACAGGCGTTGGCATGTTGACACCGTTAGGTAACGATGTTGACACAACGTGGTCAAATATTCTCGCCGGTAAAAGTGGTATTAGTGACATTAGTCTATTTGATAGTACTAATTTTAATACGAAAATTGCCGGAGAAGTGAAAGACTTCAATGTAGAAGACTATATCCCTAAAAAAGAAGCGAAAAAAATGGATCGCTTTATCCAACTGGGGATCGCTGCAGGTATGCAGGCACTAAAAGATTCTGGACTTATCGTGGATGATAGCAATGCTAATCGCATTGGTGTTGCCATTGGTTCGGGTATTGGTGGTTTGCCGCTCATTGAAGAAAACCATAAAAAGCTAATTGATAGTGGACCTAAAAGAGTATCTCCTTTCTTTGTTCCATCAACAATTACTAATATGATTTCAGGCTTTATTTCTATAATGGAAGGCTTGAAAGGACCAAATTTAAATGTAGTGACTGCTTGTACAACGGGCGTTCATAATATCGGGATAGCAGCACGTACGATCGCCTATGGCGATGCAGATGGGATGCTAGCAGGTGGTGCAGAAGCCACCATTACACCCTTAGCCTTTGCCGGTTTTGGTTCTGCAAGAGCGCTGTCGACTAACAACGAAAATCCGCAGGCAGCTAGCCGCCCTTGGGATCAGGACCGAGATGGTTTTGTCATGGGTGAAGGAGCAGGCGTTATCATGCTTGAAGAATACGAGCTTGCAAAAGCACGTGGAGCGACTATTTACGCAGAAGTTGCCGGCTTTGGCATGAGCGGTGATGCTTATCATATGACATCTCCACCTGCTGATGGTGCTGGAGCTGCAGCCGCAATGGAAAATGCGATTAACGATGCGAAAATAGATAGAAACTTAATTGGTTATATTAATGCCCACGGCACTTCAACGCCAGCTGGCGATATCGCCGAGGTAGCGGCCATTAAGTCTATATTTTCGTCTCATGCGACGAATTTAAAAGTCAGTTCGACTAAATCTATGATAGGCCATTTGTTAGGTGCGGCGGGCTCTGTAGAAGCAATTTTTACTATTTTAGCTCTACGCGATCAGATTGCGCCACCCACCATCAATTTAGATAAGCCATCAGAGGGCTGTGATTTAGATTTTGTTGCGATGGGGGCTGCAAGTTTTAGTGCCAAATACGCCTTGTGTAATTCGTTTGGTTTTGGTGGCACCAATGGTTCGTTGCTTTTTAGTGATATACGCTAGCAATTGATGTATAACGAATCGAGATATACAGAGTAATTTTAGACTCACAAAATATGTCTCTAAAAAAGCGAAGACAATCTCTTCGCTTTTTTTATTGAGAGTATTTTATACTTGCGTGTGTGGCGTTTTTGCAGTGGCTGATGCCATCTTTCTTGCCATGCTTCTTGTTATCTTTTGTGCACAATGTTACTTGTAGTAATGGTCGTTTCAATAAATAGAGGATTATTGAGTAAATGTTTATTTCAATAGCAAACTACTTGTCGTCTAACCCTAGTTCGAATCCTCTTGATACTTACCAAATTAATAAAGCTGAGCTTGAGTGCTTAGCGCTAAAAGAGCATAAAAGCGATGTCTACGAAGATGCTGATAAATACAAAATTGGCACTGTTCACTTTGCACGCGACCGTTCTTTCAATTATGGTGATGGTTGCTTTACGACTATCTATGCGCAAGGACATGATGTTCATTTGCTAGAGGCACACATACAAAGACTATGCAGAGATAGTGAAAAACTTGGGATTCATGTAGAGAAAAAGGCATTAAGTATAGCCCTTTTATACTTCTTCACACAGAATCTATGCTTACATCAAACCTATATGAAAAAGCAAAGTAAAGATGGTTCAAAAGTAAGTGCCATAGCCATAAAAGTGCTAGTGTCGAGAGGAGAAGGAACAAGAGGATATCAGCCCGCCAAAAACGCAGAAGCACATATATTTATAAGCTTTCAGGATACGCATTTTGTACCGCCAGAATTGATTTTCCCTGCTAAGCTGCATGTACAAGCTGGAATAATGCGTCTGTCGGTTCAACCGCTTTTAGCTGGCCTTAAACATAATAATCGATTAGAGCAGGTATTGGCTAAAAAAGAGTTGATGAATCACAATGTGGATGATTTATTGCTAAGCAATCAACTAGGTAAACTGATTGAAACAACAGCTGCCAATGTGTTTTTATATATCGACGGGGTATGGCACACCCCAGAACTTGATACATCAGGTGTTGCTGGCGTTATGCGCAATATGATTTTACGATATATGCAAGCGCATAATATTGCGTACAAGGTCGGTTATTTGCGTTTTGATGATGTGTTTTTGGCTAGTGCGATGTTTACTTGTAATGCCTTAAGCTATATCAAGCCTGTTTCATCATTTTCACGAGGCAGGCAAACTATTGATTTTACTGCTGCATCTTTTCCTAAAGAGCTCAACGACTTTTTTGATTGGTCGAATCAATACACCGTCAGCGTGCAGGAAGCAAAATAAGCATGATTACGCGGTAATTATGAACTAATGTATAAACAGTCTATTAATTGGTGAATAAACATTGGTAAAAGTTAAAAGAATTCTAATATTTGGTTTTGCCAGTTTAATACTAGTGGCAATAGGGTTGAGTTGGTTTGTATGGCAAAAAGTTGCATCAATAAACGATGCTATTTTATCGGTTCCTCCGAATTATGAATATACCGTTAATAAAGGCAGTAATTTATACAAAATACAAAAAGACTTAAGTCAATATACTAAGTTAGACCCGCTCGGCTTTAAGATTTGGGTGCGTTTGCATCCTGAGTTTACTGACATAAAGGCCGGTTTATACGATGTACCTGATAACACTCGCTTTGTCGATTTTGTGGCTAGTCTTGCCGCAGGAGACGAGAAACAATTTAGTGTTACCTTGATTGAAGGTTTTACTGTAAAGCAGTGGCTAGACACGCTAAAAGCATCAGACGGTTTATTACATGACGTCAACACGCTCAGTGATGTTTACGAAGCCTTAATTACTTCTGACGACAGCCATTGTGTTAATGACTATCAGAGTGTTGAGGGCTGCTTACTGCCTAATACTTATTTTTATACGCTAAACACACCTGCCAGTACTATTTTAAAAAGAGCCTATCGCGATATGCAAGCGGCTCTTAATGAACTTTGGCCACAGCGATTTTTAGACATTCCGCTTAGCACACAATACGAAACGCTTATACTGGCTTCAATCATTGAAAAAGAAACATCGATAGAGCAAGAGAGAGCTGAAATAGCCGGCGTGTTTACTAATAGGTTACAACAAAACATGCGACTACAGACCGATCCTACGGTTATTTATGGGATTGGTCCTAGTTTTGATGGTAATATTACACGCAAGCATTTGCGCACGCCTACGCCTTATAATACGTATGTGATAAAGGGGCTACCCATCACTCCTATTGCGATGCCATCGGCGGCTTCAGTTAAAGCTGCACTGCAACCAAACTTAACTGATTCGCTGTACTTTGTGGCGACAGGGACGGGCGGTCATCAGTTTTCAACTAACTTGGCAGATCATAATAAAGCGGTTCGCGAGTATTTAGAGGTGCGCAAACAATTATTGCAGCGCAATCAGAATCCAAACGACACAGATAATTAATATAGATAGTGAGAGATGACGCAAAAAATATCACAGAAACACAGCGCTTTTATTGTTGTTGAAGGGCTAGAAGGAGCAGGTAAAAGCACAGTGATACGTGCTATTAAAGAATTTTTAGTAGACAAGGGTGAATCTGTGATATGCACACGGGAGCCTGGTGGTACACCCATGGCAGAAGCTATCAGAGAGTGTGTAAAACAAGATTGGCAGGAGGAAGAGGTGACGCAAGAAACAGAGCTATTGCTCATGTATGCCGCTCGCAGTCAATTAGTCCATAACGTCATCAAACCAGCGCTTAAAGATAAACAATTTGTGATTGGTGACCGCCATGATTTGTCATCAGTGGCGTATCAAGGTGGTGGAAGGCAAGTGCCCTTAGAAACGCTCAGTCAATTGCGTAATATGACCTTGGGCAATTTTAGCCCAGATTTCACTTTATATTTGGATATCGATCCGGCCGTTGGTTTGGCTCGCGCAAAAGGCCGCGGAGAACTTGACCGTATAGAACTCTCTGGTTTGGCGTTTTTTACACGAGCAAGATTAACGTATCAAACGCAAATAGCGATGCTCTCAAACGCGGCGACGATTAACGCAGAAAACGACGTTGACACAGTAAAAACTGATGTCCTTAAGGCGCTATCAAGTTGGTATCATGAGAAGTTTGAGACAAACAAAGATGAAAAAGGGTAGATAATACTTAATGACTAATGACATATACCCTTGGCTGACACAAACCTTCAATTCCCTTCAAGATAGGCTTGCAAAAAGTGCATTACATCACGGCCTCTTATTTATCGCAGATAAAGGCGTAGGTGAACACCTATTAATCGAAAAGCTAACAAAAGCGCTCGTATGCGCTAACAAAAATGCTTGCGGTAGATGCAAAGCATGCTTGCTTGTTGAGGCCAAATCTCATCCTGATATTAAGCAGGTCGTATCGGATAAACCGAGCATAGGCGTAGATTTAATTCGTTCGGTGTCTGAATTTGTGACCAGTACATCTCAGTTGCTAGGTAACAAAGTTGTGGTGATTGAAAATATTGAGTTAATGACTGAATCAGCCAGTAATTCTTTACTTAAAACACTTGAAGAGCCCAACAATAATACGTATTTGTTATTAAGTACTACAACGCCAAATGCAGTGCTAGCAACAATTACAAGCCGCTGTGAAAAGCATCGTCTAAGTTTGCCAGGTAAATCTGAGGCATTATCATGGCTAAAATCGCAAACCAATAAGCCTGTTGATGAGCGTAGTTTGCTAACTTTCGGTGGTTCCCCCATAGACTATTTGGCCTCATTAATTGATGACAAGGCAGCTCATCAATCTTTTTTTGAAGACATGCAGATGCTGACTGAACAAAAAATTAGCGGACAAAGTCTGGCTAAAAAATGGGAAAAAGACGCGGGTAGTGCATTAACATGGACATATCAGTATTTACAATTTCAGTTTCAAGAAAAAGGCTTTGATAGCCCATTAAGTTCTGACGCGAGTACCAACAATAGCTTGGGATATCTTCAGCTAATTGATCAATGCATATTAATTAATCGAAAAATCAGTCAAGCGGGTATCAATAAATCATTATTGTTACAGCGCCTTTTTAATCAAATTGCCACTATATAAGAAGAGATTATTGTGTTTGTGGATTCTCATTGTCATTTAGACCGTTTAGATAAAACCAGTGAAGAGCTTGACCAAGTTGTGAGTGCAGCCGCTTTGCAAAAAGTAGAGCATATGTTGTGCGTTGCCGTATCCGTTAGAGAATATGAGGCGATGTATCAAGCGGTAAAAAAATACCACAATGTTTCTGTCTCGTGTGGGGTGCATCCTTTACATAACGAAGATGCTTGTGACTACGACACGCTATTAAATAACGTTAAACAAGATGTTGTGGTAGCCGTGGGTGAAACGGGCTTGGATTACTTTTATAGCCAAGATACCAAAGACGTGCAAATGCGTTCTTTTGTAGATCATATCAAGGCAGCCAATGTCGTGAAAAAGCCGTTAATTATTCACACTCGCGAAGCACAACAAGACACGCTTAATGCACTTCGGGATAATTATGAGCGTGATACTGGCGCAGTATTACATTGCTTTACTGAAAGCCTTGAAATGGCACAAGCGGCCATGGAAATGGGGATTTATATATCGATATCTGGCATTGTGACATTCAAAAGTGCCCGTGATTTACAAAATACCGTTAAGCAAATTCCACTAGATAAGCTCTTGATTGAAACTGACTCACCTTGGTTGGCACCTGTGCCGTTTAGGGGTAAAAAGAACGAGCCGAAAAATGTCGTTGAAGTGGCTAAGTTTATTGCTGAGCTAAAAGGCGTTAGCATTGAAGAATTAGCCGAGCATACTACACATAATTTCTATAACTTGTTTACGGCTATACAAAAGACACCTCTAAGCGAGGCTATTATGCAGGCTCAAAAATAGCAAATGGACATAACTTATCCTTCTTGGCGTCAAACCTTAGCGCGCTCTCTACATTTACAGCGTAGTAAACTTGAATCAAAATTTTTTCAAGTTGCTAATATCGATGAAGAAGGGCGCGTACAAAATCGCACGATGGTGTTTAGAGGTTTTGTAGATGGCACTCACCAATTGTTAGCCATTACCGATACTCGCTCTCAAAAATACGAGCAATGGCGCCGTGACCCTAATGCTCAACTTTGTTGGTATTTCACCAAAACAAGAGAACAATTTAGGATTTCGTCTCACGTGAGTCTATTGAGTGATAATAATTCTAACAATAATGAGGAATCTGGGCACCAAGACATTGATAAAAAGACGCGAATGCGTGTTTGGTCTATGCTTTCTGATAACGCAAAAGAACAATTTTACTGGCCTGCGCCTAAAACGGACATTGAACAAGGACAAAACCAAAGCCAAAGCCAAAGCCAAAGCCAAAGCCCTACTAACAAAGATACTAACACTTCTTCAATAACGTCATGTCACCAATATTTTGCGGTCGTTGTTTTCACACCTTTTGAGGTTGATTATTTGAACTTAAAAACAAAGCCGCAAACCAGAGAGCTACATGTTGTTGATGCTCAAGGTGTGTGGACAAATAAGTCAGTCAATCCTTGAGCATATGACCATGAACACTAACATCGAAATGCTTGAATACTCACCACAACTTGCGCCTCACTTTGAGACTATCAATAAGCAATGGATCACGCAGATGTTTGTTTTGGAAGATGTTGATAAGCAAGTACTCGAAAACCCCCAACAGTACATTATTGATAAAGGCGGAAAAATCTGGTTTGCGAAGCATCCTGACTTAGGCATTATTGGTGCATGTGCGCTTCTAAATAAGGGCAATGGTCAATTTGAACTAACCAAGATGGGCGTGCTTGACGCTGCTCGAGGTTTAAAAGTAGGTGAGCAGCTCTTACAGCATGTTTTAGCGCAAACTAAGCTTATGTCCATTACGCTGCTATTTTTACTGACTAATGCTAAGTGCGAGGCTGCTATTCATTTATATGAGAAAAATGGCTTTGTACACGATAAGTCAATAATGGCCAAATTTGGGCGTAGTTATCAACGTTGTGACGTCGCTATGCTTTATAAACCTTCGTAAAAATGGGAATCTTTACGCGTAGCCTTGATAAGTTTTATTTAACAAATACGCTTGTTTTGCATTAATTAGACTGGTGCGTGAACGACTTTGTAGAGCTCTTATAGTGTTCAATTCGTCGAGCGTAAAGTGTTGGTCAAAATAAATAGTATCGCAAGTATTGTATTGAAGTAGCTTACAAATCATATCAAATTGTGAATTGCTTGATGTCGCAGCAATTTGTAAAAAATAAGGGCTGTGTTTAATAAAGCGAAATTGACTACTAAGGTTGCATACCCAGCGTTTTTTAAAAGGTTTAGGAAACGGGATAACATCTGAACTACGTGCTTCTTTGTCTATCGAAACCCTGTTTAGCGAAAGGCTGTTAGCAGCATCGATAGCCGTAGTGGCTGATTGTAGACTAGTTGAATGTTCAGATTGAGAGTACATAGTTTGCCCTTTATTTTATGCTTATATAGACAGTGTTTATATAATCAGTGTTTATTTATACAGTGGATGCATATACAGTATTACTGTATAAGAAATAAATCAAGGCTTATTTAAAAATACTTTTTATCTTCTCTCTTCGTTGCAGCAATAAAACGATGCCAAAAACAATATATACAATAGGTTGCAGCTCATTTGCTTTTATAGACCATAAGTAATGAACAAGACCTAGAACAAGCGCGACATAAACCCATTGGTGTAATTTCCCCCATGTTCTCCCCATTTTCTGTTTGACCTTCTCAAATGAGGTGACTAAAAGACTAGTTAATATCAATAGACCTAAGAAACCAACGGTTATATAAGGTCGTTCAATTATTTCACTTACAATAAGTAGCCATTCAAATTGCAATTCAAAGGCTATAAAAACACACAAATGTGCTAAAGCATATATAGCGCTATATACACCAAGGGTTTTACGGACGCGAACGAGTTGCGCAAATTTGAAATACTGAGAAACAGGGCTGACGCATAAAGACAGCAACATTAAATTGATGCTGCCAATGCCCGTAAAATCTAAAAGATATTGAACGGGATCGCCAGCTAAGCCGCCGGTTAAACCAAGAAAAAGGACATACGAGAGCCATAAAAAGCTCGTCGCATGAATAATAGCTCGCAAAAGTGTTATCCAGCGCGGTGCCACGCGAATTGGCTTTTTAGTTAACATTGGGTTTGACCTATAAAATCGACACGAATACTCAATAAAATTTTTGTAAATCCATCTTATCGTACAATGAGGCGACCTCACTATATCCATTGAACATCTTTGTATCTATGCGTTTTTGATCAAAAACACTACTTCCCATAATGCGTCGTTCTCGCGCTTGTGACCATCTTGGATGATCAACCTTGGGGTTTACATTAGCGTAAAACCCATATTCGCTAGGTATGAGAATATTCCAGCTAGTCGGCGGCATTTTATCAACAAGTCTAATGGATACAATTGACTTAATGCTTTTAAAACCATACTTCCAAGGCGATACAAGACGCACTGGTGCGCCATTTTGCGGTGGCATGGTCTTACCATACATGCCAACACCCAGTAATGAGAGAGGATGCATTGCTTCATCTAAGCGCAAACCTTCTACATAAGGATAATCGACGCCACCACCCACAAAACGGCTGCGCTGCCCACGCATTTGCTCTGGATCGTGAATTGTCGAGAATGCCACATACTTAGCACTACTTAGTGGTTTAGCTAGGGCCAGTAACTTACCTAACTCAAAACCTACCCAAGGAATAACCATTGACCACGCTTCGACACAGCGCAGTCTGTAAATCCGCTCTTCGAGAGTAAGCTTTTTAAATAAATCATCGTAATCAAGGGTAATCGGCTTTTCAACCAAACCATCTATTGTCAGCGTCCAAGGGTCAACTTTAAATTCTTGTGCATGTTCCTTGGGATCTGATTTGCTAGTACCAAACTCATAAAAATTATTATAACTTGTGGCCATATCTTCAGGCGTAAGCGCGTCGTCAGCTTTCCCTTTAATGAAATCTAGCGGTCGTTGTTCAAAAACAGGTTTGTCAGACGAAAACCAATCCAATGGACCTGCTTGTGCATGACTACTTAATAAGGCAGATGCACCCACAAAACCGAGCTTTTTTAAAATAGAACGCCGGTCGTTAAACACTGCCTCATCGGTAACGTGTGATTCAGTTTCATGGGAGGAAGAGGGGCTTTTAATTAACATATGATGTCCGCCAAACGTGATTGTAAAAATAACTGTGTAAGTGCCGGTCAAAGCTCTTGTTTAAGCTCTTGTATAAGCACTGTTCAAAGCTAGCGCATAAAAATTGCAAAAGCACAAAGTAAATACCATGCATATATATGACCGGTAAAACGTATTTATTATTACGCTACGTCACTTAAATAGACCATCTGACCACAATGTTTGGATGCTTAGTTTCTTTGAAATATGAAATTAAGAAGGGTTTGATGCAGTTAAAATATGGCTGCCACAAGAATTTATGCCCTACAAACCGTAGTCATTAATGCTATTAGCTTTGGGTAAAAATAAGCTGGCATACATGCGGTTTGCAAACTCATCGGTCATGCCAGCAATATAGTCAGAAATTACGCGTAACTCTTCAGTCGTACTTTCACACTGGATGTAACGTTGTAATGTATTACTTGGTAACAAACGGCTTGGTTCGCTTGTAAAGGCATCAAATAAGGCCATGACTATTTGCTGCCCCTTATATTCGAGTAACTGGATCTCTGGCTTTTCAATCACATGCGTAAACACATATTGTTTGAATATATTGAGTGCGTGTTCGTATTCGCTTGGTAATACAGCCGCATAATCTAGTAGTTCTGACTCAAATTCATCTCGTTTACAAAGCGTAATCGCCGTAATAAAACAGTTAACGAGCGCGCCTATCGCATTTTTACGACTATGGGATTTAGCACTAAATAGTTTTTGCTGCATTTCATTGATATGTCCAGAAAGCCAATCAATGTTGAGCGAAGCAATGGGTTCACAGACTTCTTCAATAAAGCTGCTTTGCGTGACCAAATTCATCGCAATAGCATCTTCTAAATCGTGAATGGCATAAGCGATGTCATCGGCCAGTTCCATAATAGAACAATCGAGTGATTTATAAAGTGTTTTGGCATGTTTTGATTCGTGGCTACGATAGATCATTAGCTTAGTCTTATCGTGCATAGAAAGTGGCTCTAATACCCAATCAAATACATCACGGTCACAATCAAATAACGATTTGGGTGGATGCCACTGCGAGGCTTTAACTTGAGAATGACGCTCGCTAATGTCTGGCATAATAGCGTTATTAGTTAAAACAGACATAAAATTGGGATACTTGATAACGCCCAATAAGCTTCGTCTAGCTAAATTCATACCGTGACTTTCAGAATACGCCTCAAGTTTGGTTAGTATTCTAAAGGTTTGTCCATTACCTTCAAAACCACCATGTTGATGCATCATGTAATGTAAGGCTATTTCGCCACCATGGCCAAAGGGAGGATGGCCAATATCATGCGCTAGGCAAATCGTTTCTATTAAATATTCGTCAATATTAAGGTGGGTAGACAGTTCTGGTTCTTTTTGAGCAAGCTGTGCCGCAATGCCTGTGCCTATCTGAGCCGCTTCTAATGAATGCGTCAGGCGCGTACGAAAAAAATCACTAATGCCTACACCCATTACTTGAGTTTTTGCCTGCAAGCGCCTAAAAGAAGCGCTATGCATTATACGCGCTTTGTCACGCTGAAAGGCACTACGGTGGTCGCCATCTCTTTTGATAGCGCGAGGGCCAAGCCGCTCAGACCAAATCACTAATTACCCTTTTCTCGCATCGAAATAACCACACCTTGTGTATCTTTTCCGATTGAATAAGGACTTATCGATATTTCGATACCATGTGTATCTTCAAAATCAATAACGCTGTAGTGTGATTTAGCTTCTTTATTCACTTTGGCAACAATATCGTGAATGTCATCCATTTTAAATTTCAGTGATAAATCATTAAATGGTCGATTTAAATCAAAATCCATAATGTTGATGAAATTGCGAATAGGGCGCGTGTATCGTCGGATATTTAAATCTGCATCTAAAAACAATACCGCCAAATCGGTGGCGTTTAGCAAGTTTTCTAAATCGTTGTTAGTGTCGGTCAATTCAACAATTTTTTGTTGATACTCAGAGTTTACGGTGTACAACTCTTCGTTAACCGACTGTAACTCTTCGTTGGTCGATTGTAATTCTTCGTTTGCCGCCATCAATTCTTCGTTTGATGTTTGTAGTTCTTCACTTGTTGAATCTAAATCTTCAAGTGCTTCACGGTACATGCGTTGGCATTCTACGTAAGCGGTTTCTAACTCGATGATACGTTGCTGTGATTGCTCATCAGGGGTGTAAACCGACACCTCATTGCTTTCTTCGCTGTCAACTTCACTACTTTTTAAGAAACTTAACGCGATAAAACGCTCAGTGGAGTCGGTATCTAAAAATGAAAAGCAGCTGATAGAATAAACGTCCTTTTCGCTTTGTAACACATTTCTCATTACTACCTTATTACCTTCACGAATAACTTCATGGGCGGCAGATAATACGCTACTGACAATCTCATTTTTGACTATTTCAGAAATGTCATTCGTAATTTCGCCGGGTCGAAGTTTTTCTGTAAAAGCACTGGTATCGCCGTACGAAAAAACAGTTTGCAGTTTTGTATTTAAGATAAAAGTGGGCGGTAAATAATGTTCTTGAAGCTGATCTATCCCAACAGACTTAGACTTAGGCTTTACGATTCGCCGGTTAATACGTTCAACAAATTGAGGAATACTTCTTAACTCATAACCCGATTTACGTAAGCCACTGCCCGATATTTGAGCAATCGGTATACGTGCTTCGCTTTTCTTTTGATAAATTCGATTACTCGAATCTACAGCCGGAAAATAACTAGAAAATTTTCCTGGAGATTCAGAACTACCCAAAACCAAATAGCCGTCTTTTATCAAAGAAAAGTGAAAAAATGCCATTGCTTTTTGTTGTGCTGCTTGTTGAAAGTAAATCATCGCATTTCGACAACTTACAAAATTCATGTTCGAGAAAGGAGGATCTTCAATCATGTTATGAATGGCGAATACCACTTTAGCGCGCAATTCTTTACTGACTTGAAATTCGCCATCGGTTAACTGATTAAAATATTTAGATAAAAATTCTGGGGAAAGCTCGTCACTTATGCTAGAAGGGTAAATACCGTTACCTGCGTAGTTAATCGATATCTGGTCAATATCGCTGGCAAATACTTTAACCGTTCGTTCTATGCCCATTTCACCCATGGTTGCATCAAATAACATTGCTAGCGTGTAAGCCTCTTCACCAGTAGAACAACCCGCACTCCAAACGCGGATTGGTTTTCCGTGTTTAGAGTTCTCTAGTAGTGGCACAACGACTGTCTCTTTAATTCTTTCCCATGCTTCTTTATCGCGGAAAAAACGCGTAACACCAATTAACAAATCTTGTTTTACTAACTCTATTTCATCTTCGTTATGCTGCAAATATTCCCAATATTCGCTCAACGACACCATATTATGAATGCTAATGCGGTGCTTAATCCGTCTAGAAACGGTTGATTCTTTATACGCTTTAAAATCAAGCCCTGTTTTGTCTTGAATCAATATAAGTATTTTACGAAGAACGTCGGTATTTTGAGATAAATGGTATTTAAACGTTTCTGATTCAGCACTTGCCAAAGGGTGAGATACATAATTTCTTATGTATTCTGGCATTTCGTCTGTTTTTAAGACAAAGTCTACAGCACCAGTCCCAATCGCGTTTTGTGGCATACCATCAAACTGCGCTTCTGCTGGGTCTTGGGCGATAACGAGTGCGCCCATTTCCTTCATAGCAACAATACCACGACAGCCATCTGAACCCGTTCCAGACAATATAATACCAATAAGACCGACGTCAGACTCTTTGGCTAAATTAGCGAAAATGGCGTTAATAGGAAGATTGATACGGTTTTCTTTGGGGAGCTCTTGCAGTGCAATTTCACCGTCTACGATGCGCAAGGATTTTCCGGCAGGGACCAAATACACTTTATTAGAATTTAGTGTTTGACCGTCTTCAGCTTGTACTATTTCCATATTAGTATATTTGGAAAGTAGTTGGTCCATCATACTTTTAAAATCTGGAGATAAATGCTGTATGACAATGTAGGCACAACCTAAGTCGTCATCTACTGCATTAAAAAAGCTCTCTAAGGCTTCAAGCCCGCCGGCTGATACCCCAATTGCAACAATGTGTGTAGGCAAATGTGAGATAGCTGAATCAGTCATAGGTCAATCCATTTGTAGTTTTAGTCGAGTCTACAGCTTAATACTTGAATTTGCTAATAAAATGGCAACTAATAAGAAATTTAGATTACTGCACCGTAATTAGTGAGACTTAAATCAATTTATTCAATCAATGTTAGCTTTGTCGATACTTCTTAAAAAACGCGTTGATGTCAGCAAGTGCGGGCATCAAAATATCTTTATTGGGCAAAAATACCAGTCTAAAATAGCAACCGTCGTGCAAGTTAAATGCGCTGCCATGAACAAGCAGTATCTTCTTGTCTTTTAATAAATCAAGTATCAAATTTACGTCGCTGCTGACATTGAACTTTTTGGCGTCAACTTTAGCAAAACAATACATTGCGCCCTTAGGCGTAACGCATGAGATACCGTCTATATTATTTAAGCCTTCAACGGCGATATTACGTTGGGTGATTAAGCGACCATCACCGTTTACCAAATCATTAATACTCTGATACCCACCAAGTGCAGTTTGGATAGCATGTTGGCAAGGGACGTTTGAACACATTCGCATAGACGAGAGCACAGTCAAACCTTCGATATAACTCGCCGCCGCTTTTTTGTTTCCACTTACCAATAACCAACCCGCTCTAAAGCCAGCCACTCGATAATTTTTTGACAAGCCACTAAACGTCACGCAAAAAAGGTCAGGAGCCAATGAGGCAATGCAAGTGTGCTGGGCATCATCGTATAACACTTTGTCGTATATTTCGTCGCTGAAGATAATCAAGTTATGTTTACGCGCAAGTTTTACTACATCTTGCAACAAGGCTTTTGAATAGACCGCACCCGTTGGATTATTAGGGTTAATCAATACGATTGCTTTGGTCTGTGCAGTAATTTTTGACTCAATATCGTTAAGGTCCGGAAACCAATTAGCACTTTCATCACAGCGATAATGCACTGCATTGCCAGATGATAAATTAACCGCAGCAGTCCACAATGGGTAATCAGGGCTTGGAATTAAGACTTCGTCGCCACTATCAAGCAGGGCTTGCATCGACATGGTAATCATTTCACTCACGCCGTTGCCTAAATACACGTCTTTAATATCTATATTAGCAATACCTTTTTGCTGATAGTACTGCATGACGGCAACTCTCGCGCTGTATATCCCCTGTGCGTCTGAATAGCCTTGCGCACTAGGTAATTGGCGTATGACGTCTTTTAAAATGTCATCAGGTGTTTCAAAACCAAAAGGGGCAGGGTTACCAATGTTAAGTTTGAGTATCCGCTCGCCGGCTTCTTCCATCTTATTTGCCGTTGCTAAAATTGGACCACGGATGTCGTAACATACATTGGCTAGTTTTTTGGACTGATTAATGTTTTGCATGAAATGTCTGCGTTATTTTGCGTTATAAAAAGGCGTGAACCTATTGATGAGTTACCGCTCTAAGAATAAACCAATGCTATCTCAGTGTTAAGTAAAGTTTTGAAACAATTTGATGATAGGAAAATCAGGCCTTAAGCGCTATCTTTATTATGTGAAAATTAACCAGCGGAGATTTGTATGCCAGCCCCCTTAATTTGGCTTGGTGCAGCAGCACTTAGTGCTTATGCTGCTAACAAAGCTAACAGTGCGTATTTAAAGCGCGAAAACATTGTTGATGCTTTACCCGGCGATAGCCCCTATAGCAGTGCGCCTAAAAACGGCAGTATTGTTGCCTGCGGGATATATGGCGTCCTTGATCACACGGGTATTTGGGTTGATGGCAATATATATGAATTAGCGGGCAATGGTCTTGTTCGATGTGTATCACCGCAAAGGTTTTTAGGTGACCGAAGTGGTAACAAAATTTATATTGCTGCTAATCAATCCAACCGAGCGTATGCAAATAAAGCGGCGGCTGAAAAAGCAAGGAGCCTTTTATATTCGCTACTTGACTATCATTTGCTTAATCAAAACTGCCACAAGTTTGTTGCTGAAGTGTTATTAGGTAGCAGTGCTGACATCACGAGCTTTAGTGATTTAAATGTGTTTTTAAGTGAGTTCTTTAAAGGGCCTATCAGGTGGAATTTGATTGAAATCAATAAATTGTGATTAAGTTTTGACCTTCTTATTGAGGAAGCATAGTATAAAGATTGTGAACATCTTTTTATAAAAATGTTTATATTTTCAATGCAATCTCAATCTAGCCCTAAGGTGGGGGAAACACATGTCAGAAAATGTTGAACAAGCAGATATTCCGGTATCAAAAAACGATGATGCTGAGCTTGACCAAAACGCCATTACCACAAGCGGTATTGCTCGAGTTATTCCTAGTGCACAATTAGACAAGTTTGCCTGTTTTAAGTGGATTGCTTTGGCGATCAAAGATTTTAAACAAGCAAAAACGATTAGCTTAACATATGGTCTTATTTTTACCTTAATTCCTTGGGGTATCGCGGCTTTAGTCAATATTTCAGGTTTTTATCTTGTTATTTTTCCGGCCATGATTTGCTTTATGCTTTTAGGGCCATATTTAGCGGCAGGGCTATACGATGTATCGTGGCAATTTGAGAAGCAACACAAACCCTCGCTACGACACTCACTTAAGGCTATGTCTAGAAATGCAGTGAATGAGTGGGGTTTTGGCATTTTATTGATGGTATTAATGATATTTTGGCTGCGCGTAGCAAGCTTAATCCATGCTTTAGTGCCGCCATATCTTGAAAATGATTTTATTAACCTTTGGCCATTTTTAACCCTTGGTACAATTGTGGGCGCTGGTTTTTGTGTGTTGGTGTTCTTTATGAGTGCATTCACACAACCCATTTTATTAGAGCGTAAAGTTGATTTAGCGACCGCGGTACTTACCAGTATGAATGCTGTATGGAAAAATCGACTGCCAATGTTTGTATGGGCGTGCGTTATCGCATTCTCAGTATTTTTAGGATTTGTCACTTTCTTCTTTGCGTTTATCGTGATTATGCCGCTATTGGGCTACGCGACATGGCATGGCTATATTGAGGCCATCGAAACAAAACGCGAACGAAAATTCGTATAAATATCTACCCAAACGAAAAAGGCGGCTATTAAGCCGCCTTTTTTATGGCTAAGCAAAATAAGCCCTAATATTTATTTGAAATCCACGCGCTCTGATAAGGTGCCAAACATAAATCGTCTAATTGGCTTTCTATGGGTTGTTGAGTAAGTAAGTCTACCCAACTGTCGGTACCTATTAAGTTGATGTCTGACAGGCGAATAGTTTGATGGTTTTTGGATATATTAGAAATACAAAAAATACTCTGCCTTCGGTCAATACTCTGTCGCCAAAAACCAAATACTTCTTCACCTAATTGTAATGTAAATTGTGTCGCGTTTGGATGAAAGGCGCGATGTGCTTTTCGTATGGATATTAATTGTGTCATTTGTGTGAGCACTTGATGATGCAGCGAGTGTGCATCGTCTAGTTCATTTGTTAAAGAAGCATAATCCCACCGATGGCGATTAATAGACCGATTTTGACCAGTATTGGCGACCTTGTCATAGTCGTTAGTTGTGCCAAGTAATGAGTGAATGTATAAACCGGGCAAGCCTTCTAGGCCAAGCATGATGGTATGAGCGCATAAAAACCTAGCGACTTGATACTCGTCTGGCCCGGCTAGGTCACCTTGTAGGGCATCAATTAGCGCGATATTCATTTCGTATGGGCGCTGTTGACCGTTATCAGCCGTTCGCCATGATACTTTACCGCCAAAACTTTGCATGCAATTGACCAAATCATTTATTTCTTCATCACTAAGCAAACCTTCTGCAGGTCGCAGCCCAATGCCATCGTGAGAGGCGATAAAGTTAAAATAAAAGGTGCCATTTTGAGCGGGTGGCATGCTCATTAACCAATTTTTTAAATAAGTACAGTTGCCTGTTATTAGCGTATTTAATAAGAGCGGCGGCAATGAAAAGTTATAAATGGCATGTGCTTCGTTTGCGTTGCCTAAATACGTTAAGTTTTCTCTATTCGGTATGTTAGTTTCGGTAATGATAATTGTGTCTGGCGAAGCGTGTTCTATTAAGGTCCGCATTAAACGAACCACTTCATGCGTTTGTGGTAAATTGATGCAGTTTGTGCCAAGCTCCTTCCACAAAAATGCAATCGCATCCAGTCTAAAAATACGGGTTCCTTTATCGAGATATAAACGAATAATATCAATAAAGGTCAGTAAAACCTCTGGGTTTCTAAAATCAAAATCAACTTGATCGTGACTAAAAGTACACCAAACATATTCAAGTCCTTCGCTGGTTTCGGTTTCTTTTAATAAATTACTGGTGCGAGGACGGGTAACGGCTGTTACATCACTATTTTTGTCAGCCGTGAAAAAGAAGTCTTTGCCCGGATGTTCTCGATTTACAAAATTCTCAAACCAACGGCTTCTAGCACTGCAATGATTGATGACTAAATCAACCATTAATCCGAAGTCTTTAGCGATAGCGCTGACATCATTCCAATCGCCCAATGATTGATTGACGGTCGAATAATCGATGACTGAAAAACCATCATCAGAACTATATGGAAAAAAGGGTAAAATATGCACATTATTGATGCTTGCTGAGCAGTACTTTTGTAAAAAATGATACAAGCTTTTTAAGGGAGGTTTTTTCATGCCCTCGCTTAAGGCTTGTGTAGGCTCAATGATTGAGTCGCCATAGGTAATTAACACCAAGTCTTGCTCATTCCACAGGTTACTATGTACTTTAGGGTTTTGAATATTTGACTCATCATCTATGCGCATGCGTGACAACAGTGACTGCGATAGCGTATTGAGATCATATTCATATGGACTGTCAATAAAGCTAGTTCCATTATCTTGCATATAAATACTGCGCAAGTGATGGTTTACTTTTTCAAGCAATATGTCCTTTTTGTTAGGGGAGTTCTTATCTATCACGGCTACCCCATAAATTCTTTATAGTCGGCTTCTATCGCTTCGTTCAAACAGTCTAAGACATCTGGTTTGGCGCTTATCACGCGACTCCAGCTGGGTATAAAAGGCGTTTCCATTGGATTGTCTAAAAAGCTTTTACCTGCTTTCATAATATTGATAGCAAACATCTCGACTGCTTTTTCTTCTGCATGAATGTCGAGCTTGAGGCCATTCATGATGGCATCATTGTGATAGGTTTCAACAAAGTCTAAGGCAATCCTGAAGTAGGTTGCTTTAATGGTTCTAAACGTTTCAGTCGAGAAAATAGTACCTTGCGTTGCCAATTTTCTAAATAGTGCCTTTGTGATATCAATCGACATCTTCGAAAGCCCACCTTCGTCATTGTTCAAGGATAAATCTTGGTGCTTGTGATCATAAGCGTCTGCAATATCAGCCTGGCATAAACGGTTATGCGCATAATTTCGATGCATTTCAGATAGTACACCAATTTCTAAGCCCCAATCACTAGGAATACGAAGGTCGGTTAGCACATCACGTCTAAATGAAAATTCACCGGCTAATGGGTAGCGAAAACTATCCATAAATTCCAAATATTCGTTGTGTCCTAAAGTGTGTTTAAGTGCACGAAGAAGTGGCGTCACCAACAGACGTGACACTCTTCCATTAATTTTACCACCAGCCACACGGGCATAAAAACCTTTACAAAATTCATAGTTAAATTGTGGATTAGCTACTGGGTATATAAGCCTGGCGAGTAAAGAGCGGTCATAGGTTAAAATATCACAATCATGAAGCGCGACACTTTCGACTTTGTTAGATGCCAATATATACCCCATGCAATACCAAACATTACGGCCTTTCCCCATTTCTTTTGGCGCAAGACCCAGTCGTTGAAGCTCTTCATCTAGCGCTTTTAAGCGAGGTCCATCATTCCATAAGACTCGATGATTTTGAGGTAAACCATCAAAGAATTTTAACGCATAGTCAAACTGTGATTTGTCGGCACGATCTAGCCCAATCACAATTTGACTTAAATAAGGCACCTTTTTGATATGCTCAATCGTAGCAGGTAGTGCTTTGCCTTCTAATTCTGAAAACAAACTTGGTAAAATTAAGCCCATTGGGCGCTTTTTCGAAAAGTTGATTAATTCGTTTTCTATCTCTTCAATAGGCCGATTTTCTAAATTGTGTAGTGTTGTTATGATGCCATTTTGATAAAAATCAGCCATATATTTTCCTTGAATTATAAATCGGGTATTAATTGGTCCATTACTTCCGCCCATCCCACTGGACCATGAGCAACGCTCGTATATACTTTTTGAGTACGCGCCAATGTTGGCGGCTCATGTGTAGGCGAACTTATCCTTACCGCCGTATCAGCGACTTCTAGCATGTCTACATCGTTTCCACCATCACCCAAAGCAATGCTAGATACAATGGTCGTAGCATGTTGACGCCTATATTCATTTAGCAACCAGTTAAGGGCTTTGCCTTTATTGCTGTCGCCGCAAATATGCAAAAAACGACCACCCAGTAAAGGATGAGCGCCTAGTTTTTTTGCCTTATTCACAAATTCCTGACGTTGTTCATCACTTCCTTTCCATAGCACAGGCTCACCAAACTGACGTTGCGAAGCTAATAAAGCGCTTTGCTCGTCTAAGCCCGTGACTTCACAAATTCGCTCGATTGACATATCACCAAAGGCTTCAAATTGTCCAACATGAGCCGCTTCAATCTTTTTGATGATCCCTTGCCAATAATTACGTTTTTGTGCAAATAGTTTCACCCAATAACCATTGTGCCAAACGGCGCCTCTGGGCTTTTCAGGTAAAAAGCCTTTGGGTATATAGATAGCGGCGCCATTTTCACTTACTAAGGGAGTAACAAGCTTCATTTCTAGCTGTATTTGCGTAATTTCAGCAAAGGTCTTACTGGTGTTAGGAATTATTGGGATCCCTAATTTGGCTAATCGCTCCATACACGGCCTTGCGGCTTCAAAACTATATGAATAATGATCAAGTAAGGTCCCATCAAAATCAGTGAACACTAAAACTTGTCGTTTGGCTTTTACTGGTGCTGGCATGCTTCGATACTGCGTGTTGAATTTAAGATATAAAGACTGTCGCACTTTGGCGGCATGCTCGTCAAGGTATGTTCGGTTAGTCTTTGATAAAATTGTATAAATTTGCGAATTTCTTCATCTGACATCAGCTTATTTTGTTGATTATCAAGGGAGTCACTGTTTTTTGTTATTGTTAAGCTTTTTCTCAGTCTATGCTCTTGTTCACAGCGCCATCCATATACTTGTTCAAAAGAGGGTGCTTTTAACATAATTTGATAATCAATTTTTTCGAAAATTTCTTGATATTCGTTAGCTAAGTGTTGATTGACATAGCGTCGCCAAACTCCACTAGAGTCTAAGGCTTGTTCAAGACTGTTAACCGGTGCGATTAAAGCGTCATCTTGTTGCGCTGTTGTGCCAACACACCAGCCTTCAAAAATAACAATTTCTGGTGCGTCTTTTATCTCGTTCCATTGGTCTTGTGGTATTAGGTCGTCTATAGATTTGTCAAACACAGGAATAAGCGTTGTTTGACCTTGTAATAAAGCGCTTAAACAACTATTCAGCAGCTGCGTGTTGTGAGTGCCGGGTACACCTCTTGTTTCTAGCAGCGGATGAATGCTGCTAGCCAACTGTTTTCTATTGTTTTTAGATAAATAAAAATCATCGATAGAGAAGCTAATCGCTCTTTTTTGAAAATGCTCACGCAAAAGGCACACTAACAATGCACTGAGCGTAGACTTTCCTGAACCTTGGCACCCGTTGATCCCAACGATAACTGGCCTATTTGCATCAGATTGGTGCAGTAAGATCTTTTTTGTGAGTGGGATGAACCATTTTAGTGCCATCTTTGCATAAGACTGCGGCAAATCGTGAAATTTTATAAATGCTTGCAATACTTCATCAATGTCGCGACTTGCCTGTTTGCCTTGATCCAAACTTACCTCTTTATGCATGAAATTAACTGAAACATCTGGCTTCTTTATTTGATGCAATTCAAGTTTAATGCCAAAAAGGTTTATACGTCAGCGATCATGACGGCTCGTTTTGGCGCTTGGTAGCCTTCAATAGTCTTACTGTGATCATCAGGGTCTAAAAAATCGACAAGAGAATGATTATCCATCCAAGCGGTTGCTCTTTGCTCATCTAGACTTGTAACGTCTTCATCAACACAGCGTATATTTTTAAAGCCAACTCGTTCAAGCATTACCACTAATGCTGCCACACTGGGGATAAACCATACATTGCGCATTTGTGCATATCTATCTTTAGGCATTAACGTAGTGTTTTCATCACCTTCAATCACAAGTGTTTCTAACACTAACTGTCCTGTTGAGCTTATTTGATCCTTTAACTCTTTCAAAAAATTAATAGGATCGGGTCGATGGTAAAAGACACCCATGGAGAAAACGGTATCAAAGGCTTTTGTTGCTGGCATTTTTTCGATGCCAATGGGTAAAAAATGTATATTTAAGGTCGGTAAATATTGTTTAAAACAATGGAATTGATAAAAGAACAGAGCCGTTGGGTCGATGCCAATCACCTGTTTGGCACCACTTTTATGCATTCTGAATAAATGATAACCACTACCACAGCCCACATCTAGTATTCGTTGATTGCTAAGATCACCAATATGCGGCGCTACTCGGTCCCACTTCCAATCTGATCGCCACTCTGTATCAATGTTAATAGAACAAAAGTTAAAAGGCCCTTTGCGCCATGGCATAAAGTTTTTGAGTACTGCGGTGATTCTTTTTTGTTCTGAGTCATCAAGCACTTTCGTTGAGCGTACACTCACATGTTTATCGATATCTAGCGATACATTGTCTAATGGAGGCAATTGATTTAGTTGTTTCTGCCAACGTTTTAGGTCTTTTTCCGAACATTTTTGCTTGTAAGATTCAAGTTCAGTTAAAAACGAAGGTAAAAATGTTTGTAAGCTCGTGCCTATGCAGTCTTTGATAAAGGCTGCTTGCCAAGCGTTATCATTAAATTCTGTATTTTTCATGTGTATTACTTTATCGCTAAAATTGATAAAAAATTATAATGTTGATACCACACGCTTATATCTTTAAAACCTGCCTTATTAAGGCGTTGTTTATGTGTTTCAATGGTGTCTAAAATCATGACGTCTTCTAATGCGCTTCGCTTTTGACTTATCTCAAGGTCTGAGTATCCGTTCTCTCGCTTAAATCGATGATGCAGTTCAAGCAAGGTATTGTCGATAGCGCTGTGCTCGTGTTTAATTTTTTCACTTAATACAAATACACCATTGGTATGTAAGGCCTGATATATAGTGTCGATTAGGTCTTGCCGATGTGTAGGAGGTATAAATTGTAAAGTAAAATTCAGCGCTACTAAATCGCATTTGTTAAATGAGTAATTTTGTAAATCAGCTTGTTCAAGATGGATATACTTACCAAAGTGAAAAGCTTCTTTATGCTGCTGACAACGAGCAAGCATTGCCTTTGAATTGTCAACGCCAATGATATGAGGCTGTTTTTCGGCAAGTTCTTTTGCAATAGACAAACTAACCGAACCTAAGGAACAGCCTAAGTCATATATTGTTGGCTTATTAGGGCAGAGTAATGCGGCAATATGACCTATTCCATCGACAATATTGCGGTAACTAGGCACAGAACGATTAATCATGTCAGGAAACACATCTACCACTTGCTGATTAAAGCTAAATTGTTCGACATGTTGTTTTTTTTCGGCGTATATTCTGTCAGAAGCAGCACTCCGCTTATCTGTGTCCAACATATTCTCGTTTTTATTTGCCATATTATTTAATTAAATCTGTTTATTTGATTGAAATAAAAGCGCTGTAGTAATATTCTTCTACTTTAGTTTAATAGCTCAGCGGTATCTTTATGGTGCCTGTATAGTACTTACATAACACTTACATAGCACCCAAGAACGATAATTGTAACGCAAAGCGTTATATAAGTAATAAATAAGCGCTATTAACACTTATAAATATTCGATTTTTGAGCAACTTATAATAATAATGATTCAAGGACTACCGAACCAATGCTAAAACTATTGATCGCTGATGACCATCCGCTTTACAGAGAAGCCTTGATAGGGGCGCTACAGCCACGTTTTAAAAGTGTTAACTTTGTTGAATCAGATTCGTTCTCTACGACGATTAATGCCATTCGACGACAACGTAACGTGTCGCTAGTCCTTCTTGATTTAAATATGCCTGGCTGCGACAATTTTTATGGCTTATTGCGCATTCGACATAACTTTGCTGATTTACCGATAATCGTCGTGTCTGCAACTGATGATGCTGAAACAGTGTCTCAAGTAATGGAATTTGGCGCGAATGGATTTATTCCTAAGACCACAATCACCGATGATATTGTAAGTGCAGTAAATGACGTGTTGGAAGGAAAAACATGGTTGCCACCTGGCATGGCAGCTAAAATTGACGAGGTCAACAAAGAAACGGTCGCTATATCTCAGTGCGTAAAAGAGCTAACACCTAAGCAATTCCAGGTTTTACGTTTGGTAAAAAAAGGCATGTCTAATAAAGCCATAGCAGAGCACTTAGACGTAACAGAAGCCACTATTAAAGCTCACGTGAGTATGTTGTTTAAGCGTTTAAATGTTAAGTCTCGTACACAAATATTAGTGGCGATTGAAAAGTTACAACTAGATTAGAGCATGTGCGATGAATGATACCCATGATGGGCAAGCCGCTCATGATGAACAAGCCCCGCATCATTTCTCGCTCAAAAAGGGACTTATTGACCTTCATCGCCATTTAGATGGCAATATACGTGTATCAAGCATCTTTGACTTAGCCCAAAAGCATAATATTGTTCTGCCGGTGGCATCGCTTGATTTGCTTGAGCAACATATCTATATACAAGATAAAACCAGTGATTTGCTGAGTTTTTTAGCGAAACTCGATGTTGGTGTGTCGGTGCTTGGCGACCTTGATGATTGTCGACGTATTGCCTACGAAAATGTACAAGACGCCGTTAATGAAAACCTTATCCATGTTGAGCTGCGTTTCTCACCATATTTTATGGCACAGGCTTTTAAGTTGCCTTTAGAGGGCGTTGTAGAAGCGGTTATTGATGGCGTTAGGCAAGCAAACATTGATTTTGGGTTTAACGCAAAACTCATTGGTATATTAAGCAGAACCTATGGTGTTGATGCTTGTTTTCAGGAACTAGATGCAATCTTATCGGGAAAAGACAATATTGTTGCCCTTGATTTAGCGGGTGATGAAAAGGGTTTTCCCGCTAAAGAGTTTGTTAAGCATTTTTCTAAAGCCCGCGACGCAGGCTTAAATGTTACCGTGCATGCTGGCGAAGCTGATGGCTCGCAAAGTATTTGGGATGCAATAAATTTGCTCGGCGCAACAAGAATAGGGCACGGCGTTGCAGCGTTTAAGGATCCTAAATTACTACATTATTTATGCAAAGAACGCATTGGCGTCGAAAGTTGTATTTTATCTAACTATCAAACCGGTACTTGGACAGATATCGAAAACCATCCTGTTAGCGTGTTTTTAGATCATGATATTCAGGTGTCATTACACACTGACGACCCTGGCGTATCGAATAATACCTTACTAAGCGAATATGAATTAGCTCAAAACCTTGTTGGGCTTTCAAATAATGCCATCGCTAAACTCAAACAAAATGCGCTTGCTCAAGCCTTTTTAACAGACCAAGAAAAAAGAGATATCGTGCTGTAAACATGATATCTCTTTTAAGGTGTAAAACGTTTTTGAATTTACGTCTTATTTGTGGTTTTTGTTTACGCGGCCTTAGGCGTTCGTTTACGAGCAGGCTTTTTAACTTTCTTACTCGTTGACGCCAGCAGCTCTTGTGGATCAAAATCGTCCACATTTATTGTCCGTAGGCGACCCGCTTCAGTTTCTTTGAGAAGCTGTGCATCTTCATCGCTAATAATGTTAGCTGCCAGTGCATCATCGGCTAGCACATCCAATCTTGTCATTGGTAACTTCTTACCAAGCGACTTACAAATTTTATCAAAGATAGGCTCAACTTTGATTATGTTTTCTAAGGTCGTTTCAAGATCGCCTAGTATGCTGCCGTCTACTTGTGCAAGATATTGCCCATGACCTAAGCGGTCACGTGCCGACCCAGGGTTTTGTAAAACATGGGCAATTTTGTGCTCAATTTTATCAGCGGGTTTATCGTTTAACTTACCCAAAGGCTGGATCAACAAACGTAAATACGCAGCAACCGGTGCAGAAGGGAAGTTGCGTATAAAGTCATCTATCGCAATATCCATTTTATGCAAACAGTCTTGCATTGCCCAATGTAAGAATGGCAAATCTTCTTTTATTCGACCTTGTTCATCATATTTTTTTAATGTTGCGGAGGCCAAGTAGAGATAACTTAATACGTCCCCAAGTCTCGCAGACAAACGTTCTCTTCGTTTTAATGAACCACCTAATACGCCCATCGATATATCAGTCAATACTGCTAGATTAGATGAGTAACCTTGTAACTGTCGGTAATACTGAGACGTTTCGTCTTTAAATGGTGTGCGACTAAAATAATTCCTCGACAGGGTAAACCACAGTGAGCGTATAGTATTACTCACCGCAAAACCGATGTGACCAAATACTGCGTCGTCAAAGCTCGATAGCTGCTCTTGCTTATCGTCTATCTGCGCCGCGTAAAGTTCTTTTAATACATATGGATGGCAACGCATAGCGCCTTGTCCAAATATCATCATATTTCGGGTAAGTATATTTGCGCCTTCAACCGTGATTGAGATCGGAACACCTTGATAAGCTCGTCCTAAATAGTTAGTTGGGCCTAAGCAGATACCCTTACCACCATGCACATCCATTGAGTCATTCACGATTTGACGCATGCGTTCGGTAAGATGGTATTTACAGATTGCTGAAATAACGGATGGCTTTTGACCCAAGTCAACACCAGCTGTCGAAAATGACGTAACCGCATCCATCAAATAAGCATTGCCACCAATGCGAGCAAGCATTTCTTCTACGCCCTCCATTTGACCAATTGGTAAACGAAATTGACGACGTATGCGAGAATAAGCGCCAGTCGCGAGTGCTATTTGCTTGGCACCGCCTGCTGCAGATGATGGTAAGGTTATGCATCGCCCAACAGATAAGCATTCCATTAGCATTCGCCAACCTTTTCCGGCCATTTTTTCGCCGCCAATAATGTAGCTTAAGGGTACAAACATGTTTTCACCCTTTACAGGGCCGTTGTGAAATGGCACGTTTAATGGAAAATGACGACGACCAATTTGCAATCCGTCAGTGTCTCTTGGTATGAGTGCACAGGTAATACCTAAATCTTTTTTGTCGCCTAACAGGCCGTCAGGATCATGCAATTTAAATGCTAAGCCTATTACGGTCGCAACAGGGGCTAGCGTAATATAGCGTTTTGAAAAGGTTAGGTTCATGCCCAACACTTCTTTTCCTTCAAATGTCCCTTTACAAACTACGCCTGTATCTGGAATAGCGCCTGCATCTGAACCTGCTTCAGGACTGGTGAGTGCAAAACACGGAATTTCGTCACCGTTTGCTAGACGCGGTAAGTAATGATCTTGTTGCTCTTTTGTCCCATAGTGTTGCAGAAGTTCGCCTGGGCCTAAGGAATTTGGTACGCCAACGGTAGACGACAATACGGCATTCACACCCGCAAGCTTTTGTAATACGCAGCGCTGTGCATTCGCCGAAAACTCAAGGCCACCATATTTTTTCTCAATTATCATGGCAAAGAATTTATGTTCTTTTAAGTAAGCCCACACATCATCAGGCAAATCTGCGTCAACATGGTTTATTTCCCATTCATTGACCATGGTGCAGATTTCTTCGCATGGACCGTCCAAAAATGCCTGTTCCTGTGGGTTTAGACGCGGCTGAGATATCGCGTGTAACTTTTGCCAATCGGGCTTACCGCTAAATAAATCACCATCCCACCACACGGTACCCGCATCTATAGCTTCTTGTTCGGTGTCTGACAGTTCGGGAGTGACAGCCTTGTAAAAGGCAAGTAATTTACTCGACAGAAAATCGATACGAAATGGTTTGTAAGCAATGGGAACGACTGCGATAGCAAATAGGATCCAGCCTAAAAGGCCAATACTGCCAAAGATAGTCCCCACCAGCATAGTCGCTGTCAGAATAATAACAGAGGTGTTTAATGAATATCGTTGATAAGCAACGACACCAAAAACGGCAAGAAAAACAAAAAACCAAGATAAATCAGACATATCTTCTCCAGAAGGTCAGACCAGATTGAGAACTCGAACATTACCCATAAATTAAGTAAAAATCAAGTTAAGGATGTTTAATCTACGTAAATATATGTACGTATATCTGACAAAAAAAGATAAAGAATGTTAGAAGAAAAAAGTGACAAGTCTTCGCTTAGAAATATGAGAAAGACTCGAGTTGAATATCGCCTTGCTCTTTGTCATTTTTAAATTGCTGAAGCCTTACTAAGTTATAGTCAAGACTGGGCGCAAACCAAGCATAAGTCACGCGCGAATTTGACTGGCGATCTATTTTGACTTTGATTGCGTTTAATTGGCCGTACGGCAAAGAAAGGTTTTCTTGTGCTTGTACCGAGACGTCATATCGACGTTTTTCGCCGCGATAATTAATAAAATCATACCGAGCTTCCTCATTGCCCGCTGCTAATTTTTGAGGTAAGTCAATTCTAAACAGTTGATTATCGAATTCACCAGCCCAGTCAAGCGATGTCTTTTCGTCGATATGTATTTTTTGTTTTTCTTCGTTAAAATTTAAAGATAGCGATTTGTTTGACCCAGTGCCTGTTCGTTTATATTCATAATGTAGGGGCACAAAAACATCATTTTCAATCTTAAAAAGAGATTTTTCGTAGCGTTTATCTGACAAAAAGAAGCGAGATAGTTTTGATTTATAGGTCAACTCATATTCATTAGCGTCGACATTCTTTAAACTTAGCACTGCATAACCAACGTCGCTTCCCGCGCGGTAAGCCACAAATTTTGCGTCAAATGGTTTTACGTTTATATGCAGTTTTTCGGGTAAGCTTTCAGATTTTTGATTGTTGTTTGCCAAGCTCAAGCTAGGCGCATTAAGCAAACATAAAGCCAACACACAAGTAAGGTGCGCATTGTGTTTCAGCGCACGAACAAATAATTGATAGATATTATCCTTGAAGGTGTGTGTGTTCCTTTTCATTTAATTTATCCTGACCCTTATTTATTATAATTCTACAGTCTGTTTTATTTTTGTCGCCTTTTCGTTTTGACAGCTGTGCGTTAAACATGTCTATTTCGTCTTCAACGCGTGCACGAAGCGATACATAATAGCCGTTTTGATTGCCAATATGATTATCAACTTGCTTGCCAAGAACAAAGCATAAATCACCACTACAAAACCACTTTACTACAAGTGGATAAATAATCCACTCTGTATTCGCGACCCTTTGTGAGAGTGAGCCGACGGTGTCATCTTTATTCACCTTAATTTGTGACTGTATGACAACCGGGCCACCATCAAGTTCAGCAGTGACTAAATGCACCGATGCACCATGGTAGTTATCTTTTTGTTCGATTGCTTTTTTGTGGGTGTGTAAACCAGGATATTTAGGCAGTAAAGAGGGATGTATGTTGAGTATCTTTCCAGAAAAACTCGATACAAAACCCTCGCTTAGAATACGCATGAACCCGGCGAGTACAATAAGGTCGGGATCGTATTGCTTGATATTGTTTCGCAATGCATCATCAAACTCTTGTCGATGACTAAATAAGGTGTGCGATAGACTTATCGCTGGAATATTATGGTTTTTCGCCCGCTGCAAGGCGAATGCATCGGGAACGTTGGAAATTACCGCGACGACTTTACCGTTTATTTTACCGCTTTCACAGTCATCGATGATAGCTTGTAAATTGGTACCCGACCCAGACACTAGGACGACTATTTTTTTTCGCTCAAGGCTATTCAATGGCTCAGGGCTATTTATCCGCTCAGGGCTATTTATCCGCTCAAGGCTATTCATCAGTTCGAGGCTACTCAATAATAACCGCTGCGTCAGTGGTTTTTTCAATTAGTTCACCAATTACCCACGCATCTTCGCCAAGCTCCTTGAGTAAGTTGACAATGTCGTCGGCTTGCTTGGCGTCAACGGCCAATATTAAACCAACACCACAGTTGAACGTTCGGTACATTTCATGAGTGGTGACTTTACCTTTATTTTGTAGATAGCTGAAGATAGAAGGCCATTGCCATGATTGCTCGTTTATTTTGGCGCACAAATTATCGGGTAATACTCTTGGGATATTCTCCCAAAAACCGCCGCCTGTAATATGAGAAATAGCATTTACATTGTATTTTTCTAGCAATGCAAGCGTGTTTTTGACATAAATTCTTGTTGGTTCTAATAAATGTTCAAGTATCGGTTTGTCGTCTAATTTCTCAGACAAATCAATATTAGCCACCTCAATTATTTTGCGGATCAATGAATAACCATTTGAGTGCGGCCCAGACGAAGCCAACGCGATTAATTTGTTGCCAGCGCTAACTTTGCTACCATCAATGACATCGTCAGCTTCAACCACGCCAACGCAAAAGCCTGCGACATCATAATCGTTACCATGGTACATACCTGGCATTTCAGCCGTTTCGCCGCCAATTAACGCGCAGTTGGATAATTCACAACCTTTACCAATGCCTGTTACGACAGCTGCTGCAGTATCTACGTCTAATTTACCTGTGGCGTAGTAATCAAGAAAAAATAGGGGCTCTGCGCCTTGCACAATTAAATCGTTTACACACATGGCAACGAGATCGATACCAATACCATCGTGTCGGTTATTGTCCATCGCCAATCGTAATTTTGTGCCAACACCATCTGTGCCCGATACTAAAAGAGGATTTTTATATTTTTGTGGTAATGCGCACAATGCACCAAATCCACCTAATCCACCCTTAACTTCTGGTCGAGTTGTCGCCTTACTGACTGATTTAATGCGATCTACCAAACGATTGCCTGCGTCTATATCTACACCTGCATCTTTGTAACTGAGTGATGGTTTTGAATCTGCCACGTAAATTCCTTGGATATCCTAGTCGATTTTTTCGCGCGTAATGTTAACAGTAACCACTATTAAAAGGTATCAAAAACTTAGCCAAAAATTCTAATGCAAATCATTTCTAAATGTCAGACAATAGCGCTAGAGCATTTGCATCATCATAAGGGTTATTAAGCGTGAGTTTTCACAGCATAAAATGTCATAGCTTTCATATTCGTTTCGTACGTCAAATAATGACAAATATACTGCGTGCTTGTTTTATATTCGATTTTGCAGGCATTGGCAGAATGGCAAAGCGAGTATCGCTTTTAGGTTTTAAGCCAATTATTGTTCGCAATCTTATGCTACGAAGTATTTTATTGGTCAGCTTTTTTGCATCGTTTAACGCAGCAGCAAACACAGTCGAGCATGTAAACGTTGGCAGAATTGTGGTGAGCGATCAATCATTAAAGACCCAACAAGCAGCCGGTCGTGACGCTTTAGCACAAGTATTCATCAAATTAAGTGGAAGCCAAGATGTGCTCAAAGATTCTGCCATTTCCAAAGCGGTTGATAATTTTGAACAATTTCTTGTATCGAGTAGCTTCTTGCAAAAACAAGATGATTTGCTTTTTGAAGCCACTTTTAATCAAGAAAAAATAGAAAGTCTTTTACTTGCGTCTGGCTTAAACGTATGGACAAATTTACGCCCGTCAGCCATTTTGTGGGTAGCGAGCGAGAATAGCACTCAAGCTCAATCCCAGTCCCAAAACGGTACATTATTAACGCAAATGCAATCTAGTCAGATGGCCAAATTAATTGACCAAACAGCATATGCCAGAGGTGTCGACATTGTCGTGCCTGTCGGTGATTTAGAAGACAACATGCAAGTATCATTTTTTGATGTATGGAATCAGTACATTACTAAACTACAAACCGCAAGTGTTCGCTATGCAACGAATTATTTGATAAGCGCAACAATTGATGAATTTAATCTAGAGAAATATCAGCAAAAGCAAGCAAGATTGCTGGCGTTTAAACGCTCACAAGATACCAACAGACAGACACGGGTACAAACTAATGAAAGCGTGCAAAATTTGGATGCAGACATAGAGGGTAAGATAGCAGGTAACGCAGAAGATTTGCTTAACAACGAACTGTTGGTAAGCGAATCTGGCAAAGGTATCAATAATACACAACAGGGAGCTCAGTCTAATCAATCTCAGAATACTGACATCGACATCCCTGAAGACACCTCACATGTACTCGATTACATCATTACTAGTCGTGATTTAAGCAGTAATATGAATGTACTAACGGGCAACATATTTGCAAAAAATGAAGAACATGCTCTGGCACAACTCATCGATGTTTACGCTAATATGTTAGCGCAAGAATTTGCTTTAAACACAAGTGAAACCTCGGCGCCCGTTAGGGTTCAAGTGCAGGTTGACGGTATCGCCTCACTTACCGACTATGTTGACTTAATTGCTTTGTTACGCTCTATTCCTGCTGTTTTTGAAGTCAATTTAGTTGCGCAAAATGGCAAAGTTGCGACGGTCGAGCTTGAGCAAAATATTGACGTACAACGATTAAGAGCGATACTTTCCTTAGATTCGAGACTACGCGCGAATAATCAGGCGAATATTATGAAAGAAGATAGCGAGCACAACGATACTATCGCTTTTTTCTGGAATGGCTAACATGCAATTAGTGTTACCCGTTAGTTTTAGAAAACAAGATGCTTTTGAAACGTTTATCGAACGAGGAAACGAGCAAGTCGTTCGTCATTTACAAGACTTAGCGGGTCTGCGCCAAATGTTTCCAAATGCCTCTCAGCGAATAAGCCTCTTATACAGCAAACAAGCAAGAGGAAAAACGCACCTTTTGTTAGCCACTTGCGAGCATGCCGCAAAACTAGGTTTTACTCATCAATATCTAAACCTTCACTCTTTACAAGAGATGCCACCTCAAATGTTATCTAGCATGATAGAGGCGAGTAAGACAGACGTAATTTGTATTGACAACCTTCACGCAATTGATGCAAAAAAGAGTTGGCAAATCGCGTTATTTGACATCATTAATCAATTCGTTGAACGTGATAATACGTTGTTGGTGATTTCAACATCTATACCGATAGATACAATGAATTTTGAGCTTCCTGATCTAAAGACACGCTTGACTTGGGGCACTAACTTCAACTTGGTTGAACTAGATGATGAAGATAAATTAAGCGCTATTGAACTGCAGCTAAACGCGCTTGGCATAGACGCGAGTCAAGATGTCATAAACTTTTTGTTTAGCCGAACCTCACGCGATATGCAAAAACTAAGTGAATGCATCGACAATCTTGACAAGGCAAGCTTAGCTTCTAAGCGAAAAGTCACGATACCGTTTATTAAATCTGTCTTAGCGCTTTAATCGTATCGCAAATTAATACCGGCATAAAAAAAGAGTCAAGGTGCTAAGCGCGTTGACTCTTTATTTTTTCTATACCTTTTACACCTTCTTTACCTGTCAATAAACCATCAAGACTATTGCAAATCGGGTCTACCGTCATGAATAAACCGAGTATCACTAAATACGCGCTGTTCAATTTCTTGGCGGCTGAACTTTCTGGCTTGCTTCGCCCGGCTAGAAACGGCATTTGTGCCAGGCGCAACAGGTGAAATTTCTAAATTTTCAAACCAACCTTGATTAGGCGTCATCAAAATGGGCGAGTTCAAGCTTCGCAAGGTATTTCGAATGTTGCCGAGTTCAGGATACACCCGACTAACTGTAAATACGGTACGATCTTCTAGACTGCCTTGGGTGATTCGGTTTCGTTGTCCCCACACGACTAAGGGCTCATCTGAGTTGGTTCTGCCATCAATAATAGCAACATCGGCTTCTGAACCTAGTCTATAAAGCATCATGTAGCGTTCAAACAAGGTGGCAAAATCTTCCCGCTCAGTCAAATACGAATAGAATGAACTTGCAATATCAGGGGCAAAGAAGCCTTCAATATCAGTGCCTCTATAATTACGCTCGGTACTGGTGGGAGTTTGGTTTGCAAATCTCACCTGCGCTAGTGAATGCAGTTGGTCTGAGCGTAAGGGGAAATCGTCGTCTAGAATATCAGAATTAGTCCCGTTATTTCTAAAGTAGGCAAGCGGCGTGGTATTAGTGCTTACCGAAGCCCACGAAGAAGGCGGGAAGAAATCATTAGCATGAGCAAGCTCATGATACATTAGCCACGATATGCTCGCTTCAACATCTTCAAAACTGCGGTTTATGCGGTCTTGTTTAGCAATGCGAGCGCTAGGGTAATAGTCATTGTCTTTTGTATATCGCCAAAACACGCTAAAATTTAAGTCACTGCCAAAGTCAGATCTGAAATCGGGCACATCATTTAGGGTGTCTCGCTCTTCAGGTGTTTGCCAAAAATTACGAGCATCCAAATAAATAGCCCCCGTTGCCGCCCAATAAAACGAAGGTCTTACGTCATAAGAAATGACGACTGCTGTTACACCACGTAAAAGGTTTAGCATGTCGGGGCCAGCAGCGGAGTTTTGTAAGTAATTTTCAAAACGCTCTCCCATCCACGCATGTGATACAAGAGTTCTGTCTAAGACATTTTGCACCGTTGGGCTGTTTGTCTGCATGCCAATTAAGGGTAACTGCGAAAATGTGCATGTGGGTGGATTAGGGATGGTGTTGTTATAAACACATCTTTCAAGTGCATTACGATATGGACTGTTCTGATTGAAGGCGTACATATCTTCACTAATTATTGTACTGTTGCCGTAAAATAAGCCATCTTCATCAAAATTGACGTTTTTTACTGTAACAAAAACATCGTCTTGCTCGGTAGTGCCGTCAGTGTAGTTGACGGTTGCTCTGTATGAAATTACGGCATCGCTGACGACGGATGGCGCATCAAAAAAAACAAAGTCTTCGTCTTCTCTTATGTTTTGAGCCCTCGGCCCAGCCATTTGTTGCCAGCTAACGGATTGAATTGACTTATTTGAGGGAACACCAACATGCAATGACACTTTTCCCAATTCTGTTGCAGTATGATCTAGCCTCACCGATGCACTTTCACCGCTACCTGCGGCAGAAAAGTTTATAGAGTAGGTGCTTGCGCTTGATTGCCCTTGCATCGATACCGACGCTTCTAAGGTATAGTTGCCCACACTTGGTACATCAAAGCCGATTGTTTGGCTGTTGTCAGCAAGAAAGCTAAGAGTGGGGCCTGCTGTTTGACGCCAACTTACGCTTGTAATTTGGTTATTAGTTGTTGGTATTATCGCAAAACCTGCTGCAGAGCCTACATTTACTTGAGTATCGCCAAATATCTGAACATTATCATTTTCGATAGTAGGAGGTAAATTGCCAACAATAGGCGCAGGGTTTGTTGGTGGCAGAGAAGGGCGACCGCCATTGTCATTACTGTCGCCTGAACCACCTCCACATCCTGCTAACACAGCAAGCAGTGTGCTTGCCCCTAACAGCTTAACCACCCCTTGTTTGCTTATGAACAAATCACTAGGAAGTGTGAACACTCTATTGTTAGTTTTCGCCATCTGCTTCAGTCCTCTCAAATAAGGTTTTTTCTTGCTCCATCACTTTGCTTAACTTAGGTAAGCCAGTGCCGAGCTCTTGTCCGCGCAAGCGAGCGAACATACTACAACCCACAAACATAATAATCGCTAACACCAATTCAAGGCTGGCGTGAGGTATGTAATCAGGCTCCGCATACATCACCGTTATTGAATGCAAAAAATACCACAGTACAATAAAACAAGACCAGGCATGCGTGTAAGGTTTAGCTTTTATAATACCGTATAACGGCACAAGTAAAGGTAACAAATATATAACGATTTTAAACGTAATTGAGTATGAATGGCTCGTATCAAGCAATAAATACCATACGCTCATCCATATTAACAAGGCGACATGACCGCCTAAGGCTAAATAACGATATATAGTGACGCGAGTCGACATTGGCGTTGGTGACAATGTCGAATTAGGTACATCTGTGTTTTTGCTTGTACTGGTATTGCTTGCACTCATCTTACTTGCACCTGTTGCGTTTTTTGCATGTCGTTTTTCTCATGATTTGCACGTGGTTCACTTTTACATTAACGTGACCCGGCCTTTGTTTATCCTCAGACCGCGTTTATTATACTCTGTTCAACTCGTTATTCTTCTAACACATATTATTTACGCCAACTTGGCCAGAATTGTTTCCATTTATAAATAATCAAGAAAAACCAGTTGGCAATCATGGTATACACGACCACTGAATTTGATAGTCAATTATAGAAAAAGTATCTATTCTTGTAGCCGCTTAATTTTTTAGTAGGATATTGGCAATATTGTCTAATGGGCGACCAATAGCAGCAACATCGTTATTTATAAAAACAGGGCGTTCTAACAGTTTCGGAAATTTAACAAGCGCGTTAATTACCGACTCGTCATCGCTACTGGCGTCTAATTGACTTTCTTTATATTCACTTTCGTTAACTCGAAGCAAATCATGTGCTGTTGTGATGGCCTTGTTGGCATATAGGGCGGTTAACATGCGTTTTATTTCATTTTTATGTAAACCTACTTTTAGGTATAGCACGGTGTCAAAAACTGTATTTTGACTCTCTAAAAATGCCAATGCTTGCCGGCTCTTCGAACATCTAGGGTTGTGATATAAAATTGAATTAGGCATTATTTGCGTCCTCTTATTTTTTGCTTGGTATTTTATTTATTTATGCGCGAACATCTTACTTATAGAGCATACTTGGGTTTAGGGATACTCGCATTTATTGCATTTTTTTTGGGAATATTGGCTTATCGAGCAATATCCTATGATTTTACCACGCTTGATGGCAAGACTCATCGTTATGACCAATATGAAAATAAAATCATGGTTGTTAACTATTTTGCTGAATGGTGCGCACCGTGTTTACGAGAGATACCTGAATTAAACGAGTTTTATCATCAGTTGCCAAACGACACTGTTTTGTTTGCCGTTAGTTACGATAATTTAAGTGCTGAAAAATTGCTCGAAATAAAAAATAAGTACAATATTGAATTCCCACTAGTCGCCAAACTTGAAACGCCATTTCCCTTTGAGCGACCGGCATATTTACCGGCTACTTTTTTAATTAAAAAGAATGGAGAGGTAGCAGGACAACTCTTAGGTGAACAAACTGTCAAGGGCTTAAACGAAGCAATCTCGCAACTTCAATAGTGACCTTAACAATGACCTCAATAGCAACTAAATCTAGATTTCTTAACATTCCTCATGTAAACACTATTTAAATACTCAATCTCATCATCGATGCTTGTGCTTCACGAAACTGTGAAATTCTGCCTTTTATGCGTTGCTTTTCAATGGTGTCTGCGTTCGCTTGATTATAAGCAAATTGCAACTCGTCAATCGCCAGAGGGTAGGCCGATATTAGGGCATAAATTTCGGCCTGTGCCATATGAGCTTCTTTCTTTTGTCTATTTAAGTTGTATGCATCGTTTAACAATTGGTACGCTAAAAAGCTCTCTTTATCAACAAGCAACAAATCTCTGAGCATTTCAATAGCAGGGTCAAATTGCTGGGCCGAAATATAAGCATTGGCAAGATTTAGTGTTAGCACCTTATTTTGCGGTTTTACTTGCCACAAAGGGCTTAGCAACGAAACCGCCTGACGAGGCGAGTCTAGCTTAATATAGATATCGGTCATTAAGTCTAAATAAAAGAGATTCTCAGCGTCATTTTTTAAAAGCTTATCCATGATGGTTTTTGCATCGCGATATCGCTCGCCTTCAAAATAAGCTATCGCCAGGCCGTACTCATTTGCTTTTTGTTGAATAGGATTGCCTTTGCCTTGCAAAGATTCGAAGCTTTCGATGTTGCGTCGAGCATTACCCATATATCGCGCAATAATGCGCGCTTTTGCTAAATGAAACTCAAGGCTAGGTGGCACATCTCGTTTGCCATAACTACGTGCTCGTGTCACGGTTTCAGCCACTCGTGACTCAGGTAATGGGTGAGTTTGTAAAAACGCTAACTGATTTGAACGGCCGCGAGACTGGCTGACCAAGCGATCAAAAAAGCCTGGTGCACCCATCGGGTCAAAACCCGCACGATTTAAGATATTAATGCCTATGTTATCTGCTTCTTGTTCGTTGTTGCGTGTAAAGTTAATTGACGCTTGCTGATTTGCTGCCGCGCCTGCCTGCACGGCCGCTATGCCAGCTTCCGGGTCGGCTATTGCTAATAACAAACCGCCAATTAAACTGGCTATTTGTAGTGGTGAGCTGCGCTGTTGCATTTGTACGCGTCGTGCCAAATGCCGCTGAGTGACGTGTGCAATCTCGTGTGCAACAACTGAGGCAAGTTCGCTTTCTGTTGAGGCTTGCGCAAGCAATCCTGTGTGAATACCAATATGTCCGCCATAAAACGCAAATGCATTGATGACAGGGTTGTTTATCATAAAAAACTTGAATGGAAATTTGGTGTTGTCAGCATGAATGACCAAGCGATTTCCTAAACTTTGGATATATTCTTGCAAAACTGGGTCATGTACTAAAGGCGCTTGCCCTCGCAGTTGACGCATGATGACGTCACCGATGACCTTTTCTTTATCGATGGTGATCGCATCAGACGCAACCACACCAATTTCAGGTAATTGATTGCGGTCGTTTGCAATAGACTGCGCCTGAGCTTCTGACAAAATGAATACAAAAACACTTAAAAAGCCCGCTATTAGGGTAAATAAGACTTTGTCTTTTTGAAAATTTGTATTGTACGGAGAAAACTTCATGTCAATTAGCTACTTCCATCTTTGACTATATAATTTATACTATACCTAGACAGCTTTAGTTTAGGTAAGTTTCAGCTTGTTTACTTTATTCACAACAAATAATTCATTAGTGATACGTTTTCAAAATCCTACCATATCAAAAAAAACGTATCTAGCGTGCACCGTCTTATTTGAACTAACCACTCTTCTTAAAAGGAAATCTTGATGCTTGGCGTGTTTGGCAACTGGTACAAACGTAAATTTTCAGATCCCAATGCTTTAATGTTATTGCTGCTAATTATTATTAGTGCGCTTATTTTATATATTTTTGGCGGCATTCTTATGCCTGTGCTTATCGCCATTGTTATTGCTTATTTGCTAGACGTACCCGTTACTAAAATGGAGCGAATGGGTGTGCGTCGTTGGTTAGCAACCAGCTTCACGCTCGTAATATTTTTTGTGGTGAGTTTTATACTCGCGGTCAGCCTCATCCCTATCATTTCAAAGCAGGGCGTAAATTTTGTGAAAGAAATCCCCCTAATTTGGGATTCAGCCCAAGCATGGATTGCTAGCCTTCCCAGTCGATATCCCAACGTGATAGAGGTTGGATATATTCAATCAGCTATGGCTGGCTTAAATGAGCGCTTAGTAGCCTTTGGTGAACAGGTTTTGTCTGCATCCTTTAGTTCTATAGGCAATATTGCCGCCATCTTGATATATATGATACTCGTACCGCTGATGGTGTTTTTTATGCTTAATGACAAAAAAGTGTTTGTAAATAGCATCTCTTCGATTTTACCTAAAGAACGGGTGTTAATTACGCAAGTTGGCGAAGAAATGAATTCTCAAATTGCCAACTATATTCGCGGAAAGGTGATTGAAATAGTGATTATTGGCGCTGTTACGAGCATCGCGTTTAGTATTTTAGATTTGCGCTTTGCTGTGCTGTTAGGCGTCTTGGTTGGATTTTCGGTGTTAGTGCCATTTATTGGCGCCGCCGTTGTTACTATCCCTGTGGCGATTGTTGCCTTGTTTCAATTTGGTTTATCTGCGCAATTTGGCTATGTCATATTTGTGTATATGATTATTCAAATACTCGATGGTAATTTGCTGGTGCCAATACTTTTTTCTGAAGCCGTGAGTTTGCACCCTTTGTACATTATTATTGCGGTGCTTTTATTTGGTGGGCTTTGGGGGTTTTGGGGGGTGTTTTTTGCGATTCCCTTAGCGACTCTAGTCAAGGCACTTATTACTGCTTGGTCTACGCCTGGTTTGAAAACGACTGAAGCGACATAAGTGGCAATACTAGTCCCAAGGTAAACACAATACTGATTGTAAATATGTGTGTAACGCAAGCGTTTTTAAAGCGCTTGCGTTAATAAATTAAGACCTAGTCTAGCGACGCAAGCACGACTTCGTGATGGTCTTTTGTTTTAAATTTGTCATACACTTTTTCGATAACGCCGTTCTCGTCAACTAAAAAACTTAAGCGATGAATGCCGTCATATTCTTTGCCCATAAATTTTTTCAATCCCCACACGCCAAATTCATCGGCTACGCTGTGATCTTCATCTGATAAAAGGTCAAAATTCAGTGACTCTTTTTCAACAAATTTAGTTAATCTTTTGACCGGGTCAGGGCTAATGCCAAGCACCGTGACGCCTTTTGCTTGTAAATCGGCATTACTGTCACGCAAGCCTTTTGCCTGAACAGTACAACCTGGCGTTGACGCTTTTGGATAAAAATAAACGAGTTTTTTGCCTTTGATGTCAGCAATACTGACATCTTCACCAAGTTGATTTTGCAAGGTAAATGTGGGCGCTTTATCACCAGCTTTCAGAGTATTCATATTCTTCCTTATTGATATTGTGGCTAATCGTGCCATGTAAACCCAAGGTATGTAAGGTCAATTTCATATGTTCATCAAAAGCACTTAAATCGGCTTGAAGATGGGCTGACAACACCATTTTACAGTTTACCTTGGTACCATTTTCATGGTCTTTTGTCTGCTGTCTAACCGCGTTAACACTTAACTCATGTTCACTTATGACCGAACTTACTTTGTGCATTAGGCCAGGCATGTCGAGACCCGAAAATGACAAGTGGATTAACTGTTCAATATTTTGCTTTTGATGTCCTGTGGTACGCCTCATTAAACAAAGAAGATCACGTTCAACACAAAGGGCCGAAAAAGCAAGTTCAAACTTTGCAATATCTTGATGGCTGCCACTGACAATCATGGTCAATGAAAAGTCTGTGCCATATTCCGCATGTCTACTATCGAGCAAATTACAAGCACACTGACTAATACAAGCGGTTATATGACTTAGTGCGCTAAGTGAGCTTTTACCGATAACGTTGATAATCAGTTGTTGCATTTAGGTGCCCTTATTTATTGCAAACGAAGAAAATAACTAAGGCCAGTTTTTGGCGTTTCGCTTTACAATATTATATCTTTTTTGACCGTAATTTCATTGTATTGTGGTGAGGTAAAATAAGCAATTTTGAATAAATACACATTTATTCGCCAAACAGCGTCGAAATGCTTGTTTTTAACCCTTCAGACACTTACTATTGCCGATTAAGTTTAAAGGAGTGTTCATGTTTCAAGGTAGTTTTGTTGCGCTAGTGACGCCGATGTTAGACAACGGTGAAACCGATTATCAAAGTTTGGCGCAGTTAGTAGATTTTCATATTCAAAGCGGCACCCACGGTATTGTTGCCGTTGGCACAACGGGTGAATCTGCGACACTTCCTTTTGATGAGCATATCAAGGTTATTGACTACGTCGTTAAATGTGCAAACGGTAAAATACCCGTTATTGCAGGTTCAGGTGCAAATGCTACCGATGAAGCAGTTTTTCTAACGACCCAAATTGAAAAGTTAGGGGTTGATGGCTTTTTGAGTGTTGTACCTTACTATAACAAGCCACAACAACGTGGATTAGTTGCCCATTTTACGGCTGTTGCAAATGCATCTGATTTGCCGCTTATTTTGTATAACGTGCCTTCAAGAACGGTGCTTGATATGCATACGAGCACGGTTGCCGAGCTAGCGTCTCACAAAAACATTATTGGAATAAAAGACGCGACGGGCGATATGAATCGCTTAAGCGAATTACAAGCGCAGCTACCCAATGATTTTTTACTTTTCAGTGGAGATGACGCGACAGGCTGCGAATTTATGAATAAGGGCGGACATGGTGTTATTTCTGTATCTGCTAATATCGTGCCTGCTGAAATGGCAAAGATGTGTGAGCATGCATTAGCTAAAGAGCCACAAAAAGCCAAAGAAATTGATGATACATTACAAGCACTGCATCACAAGTTGTTTGCAGAGCCAAACCCTGTTTTACCTAAATGGGCCTTGTATAAAATGGCGAAAATGAAATCAGCATATTTGCGCTTACCGATGGTCTTGCCTGAACTTAATCAACAATTGAGTATCGAACAAGAGTTACAAACATTAGGATTGATAGAAAATTAATGAAAACAAAGCTACTTATTTGCGTTACCGCCATCGTCATTCTTAGCGCCTGCTCAAGTTCTGAGACTCGCGATAAAGTGTCGGGTGACTATGATTACCTAGATGTAAAATTTAAAGATGAAGGTCTAAAAGTGCCAGGCGACTTAACGCCGCCTTTGCGCTCAAACCAGTATGATTTACCCAAGCTAGAACCATCAAATACAAATACCATTATCGGTGATGAGATCCGCATTAGCTCTCCTCGATTAGTGCTCCCCTTGGTTACGGGTTCTCGGGTCGAAGAGGGCGTTAGCAGCGCAAAAGTCAATTTTGACCAAATAGACGACTCCCGTGCATTAGATACGACAATTTGGGATAAGGTACTGTCTTATTTGGAGCAGAATAATATTGGCGTTCAGAGTTTTGATCGTGAAAAAAATGAATTAGTCACCGATTGGGTTATTTCGGTCACCGAAGTGGATACGAGCTGGTATGAATTTTCGGATGAAACAGTAGAACAAGCTAAACGATTTAAACTAAAAATCGATATGGCACCTCATGGACGAATTGCGTCTTTAGAGAATGTTATTGTGGATTACATTGACGAAGCGGGTAACGTTGCGCTAGACAATATGGATCCAATCACGCGTCGAAATAATGAGGTCGACTTCTTGAACTATATAATTGCGGAATATGATTTTGGTGTAAAATTAGAGCAAACGCAGCGGATCGCAAAAATTCGAGAAGGCTTTTCTAGTGAACTTGCTTTTAATGCTGATGGTGAATCAGCGATCGCAGTTAATGCAGTATATAACGATACCTGGCCTAGACTGTTACTCGTGTTGCGTAAAATGGGCTTTGACGTAATTGATTTAGACCAATCGTCAGGGATTATGTTTGTTGAATACAATGGCACAGATAGTGGATTTTGGTCGGGTATGTTTTCGGCTGATGAACTGCCAATTGATGAAGACACTTATCGCATTTTTGTACAGCGAGCTGGCGAAAGAACAAATGTTACGTTTAAAGACGATGATAGTGTTGCCTTAGACGCAAAAACAGTGACTGATATCTATCCTGTTTTTAAAGAGTATATGGCAGCTGATAATCTAGACATTTAGCGCGACTTCAGGGCATTAGCATCACAATTAGTAAACGTTAACGGCAGGGCGGCGACGAGGAAAATATGCAAAAAGTAAGCGAACTTTATCGAGGTAAAGCAAAAACAGTTTTTACAACCGACGATCCCGAAAAGTTAATACTAGAATTTAGAGATGACACATCTGCCTTTGATGGCGAAAAAATAGAACAACTTGATCGCAAAGGCGAAGTAAACAATAAGTTTAATCATTTCATTATGCAAAAACTCGAAGACGCCGGAGTTTCGACACAAGTTGAATCTTTAATTAATGATAACGAAAGTCTGGTTAAAAAACTGGACATGATCCCGGTAGAATGTGTGGTTCGAAATTTTGCAGCAGGTTCTATTTGTAGACGTTTGGGCGTAGAAGAGGGCATGTCATTAATGCCACCCACTTTCGAGTTCTTTTTAAAAAACGACGCCTTACACGACCCTATGATAAACGAATCTCACTGTGAATCTTTTGGTTGGGCAAGCGCGGAACAAATTTCAAAAATGAAGGAGATAACCTTTACCGTAAATAATGTGTTGTCATCCATTTTTGATGAAGGTGGTATCTTACTTGTTGATTTTAAACTTGAGTTTGGTGTTGATAGCCTTGGTAATATTATTTTAGGTGATGAATTTACACCTGATGGATGTCGTTTGTGGGATAAAGAAACCAAGAAAAAACTAGATAAAGACAGATTTCGTCAAGGTTTAGGTTCTGTTATTGAGTCTTACATAGAAGTAGCCAAAAGAATTGGTTTGGAGCTGTAATCAACAGGCCCTGAACCATCTCTTCGATTTTTATACTAATTTTATTTCAATATCACTGATTGGCACTGTACAACATGTTAGCACTTCGTCATCATCGATAAACGCCAGAGGGTCAAGTTGATAATCAATTTCTCCGGTGACTAACTTTGTTCTGCACACACCGCAAAACCCTTCACGACAATTAAAATCAGCTTGGATTTTTTCTCTTTCTAGGGTTTCTAATATTGTTTCACCGTCTTGACATAATAAGACCCTACCATCGATGGTCAGCTTTTTGGGTGCGTTTTTGTCAATGGCGGTGGTTTGGTTTTTCACCATGTGATTGTTCTTATTATAAGATGCACGGAGTTTTTATATTTAATAGAGTGAAGATAAAGAACAGGCGATAACGAACATGTTACTGCCTGTTTTCTTCATCTATAAATCAAACTCATCAAAGTCATTAGCATTCACTTCAGAGTCTATTTGTGAGACTAAATAAGAACTGACTTCAACTTCTTGTGGAGCGACTTGAACATTATCAGAGCTCAAGTAGTTGTTCATCCAAGGAAGTGGGTTACTTTTGCTTTCAAATTCTGGCGTTAATCCAATTGCTGCCATTCGTTGATTAGCGATATACTCTACGTAATCACTTAAGATTTCTTCATTTAAGCCTAACATCGAACCATCTTTAAATAGGTATTTTGCCCATTCTTTTTCTTGTCTAACGGCGGTTAAAAATATCTCTCTTGCTTCATCAGCACACTCTTGGGCGATTTCAGCCATTTCAGGATCATCTTTTCCTTTAGCCCAAAGGTTCAGTATGTGTTGTGTACTGGTTAAATGAATATTTTCGTCGCGAGCAATTAAGCGAATTATTTTTGAGTTTCCTTCCATTAACTCACGCTCAGCAAATGCAAAGGTACAAGCAAATGAAACGTAAAAGCGAATGGCTTCAAGCGCGTTAACCGAGTTCATGCATAAAAACAGTTTTTTCTTCAGTTCACGCATATTAATTACATGCGTTTCGCCTTCTGATTCAAACCTTCCTTCACCCTGAGATTGATATAATTGAGTAGCAAAAATCAAATCATCATAGTACTTAGAAATGTCAGTCGCTCTGCGTTTAATTTCATCATTTACCACTATGTCGTCAAATACTTCGCTAGGGTCAGAAAATAAATTTCTTAATATATGCGTGTAAGAACGAGAATGAATGGTTTCAAAGAATGACCAGGTTTCAACCCACGTTTCTAATTCAGGTAAGGATATAATCGGCAAAAACGCGATATTTGGTGAACGCCCTTGTACCGAATCTAACAATGTTTGATATTTCAGATTGGAAGTGAAAATGTGTTTTTCAGCAACGGTAAGCTTACTAAAGTCTACGCGGTCTTTACTTACGTCTACTTCTTCTGGACGCCAAAAAAAGGAGATTTGTTTTTCAATCAACTTTTCAAAAATAGGGTGTTTTTGTTGGTCATATCGAGCGACGTTTACAGGATTACCGAAAAACATCGGCTCAGTCATTGTGTCGACAGTTTTTTGATTAAACGTTGTATATTTCATAATATTTTTTTGCGCCTGGTTTTCATTGTTTTAATTATATTTATGTATTGTCGCTACGGTAATGTTTGGCGCAATTTATTCATCATCTAATTGGTAGAAAGAGTAAATTGCGCGTTACAGCTGGACATTGAGCCAATGCGGCAGACTAGATTTTACAAGCGCCGCCAGCACAATCGTCGTCTTCTTCTATCACAACTTCTTGCGCATTCGATTTTGCTTTATCAATTGCTAGTTCTGCATCGGACTTATCAGACGCACCATCTCTAGTGTTATGATAATACAGCGTTTTTATACCAAGTTTGTATGTGGTTAATAAGTCTTGTAGCAGCACCTTCATTGGAACTTTGCCACCGGTGTATTTACCTGGGTCATAACTTGTATTTGCTGAAATAGTTTGGTCAATAAATTTCTGCATAATGGCGACAAGTTGCAAGTATCCGTCGTTTGAAGGGATATCCCAGAGCAACTCGTAATTGTCTTTTAAGCGTTTGTATTCAGGTACGACTTGTTTAAGCACGCCATCTTTACTCTGCTTAATGCTGATATGACCGCGTGGCGGTTCAATACCATTGGTTGCATTAGAAATTTGTGATGAAGTTTCCGAAGGCATAAGCGCAGAGAGAGTGCTGTTACGCAAACCGTGCTCGACGATGTCTTTACGAAGGCTGTCCCAATCATATTGGAGCGGCTCGTTACACACCTTGTCTAAATCCTTCTTATACGTATCGATAGGCATTAAACCTTGAGCGTAGGTTGTTTCATTAAATTTAGGGCATGCACCTTGCTCTTTTGCTAAGGTGTTTGAAGCCTTAAGCAAGTGATACTGAATTGCTTCAAAAGTACGATGGATTAGACCGTTTGCACTTGAGTCCGAGTATTTTACACCATGTTTTGCTAGGTAATACGCAAAGTTAATCACGCCTATCCCCAGCGTTCGGCGACCCATTGTGGCATTGTATGCAGCTGGCACGGGATAATCTTGATAATCGAGTAAACTATCTAAAGCACGAACCGACAAATCGGCGAGCTCTTCGATGTCATCCAAACTATCTATTGCGCCTAAGTTAAAGGCCGATAGTGTACAAAGTGCAATTTCACCTTCAGGATCATTAACATGGGCCAAAGGCTTTGTCGGTAATGCTATTTCTAAACAAAGATTACTTTGGCGTACCGGCGCAACTTTAGGATCAAATGGGCTATGCGTGTTGCAATGATCAACATTTTGCAGGTAAATACGTCCTGTATTCGCTCGCTCTTGCATAAACTGACTAAACAGTTCAATTGCTTTAACGCGTCTTTTACGGATGCTGTCATCTTGTTCATATTGAAGATATAAACGCTCAAACTCTTCTTGGTCTGCAAAGAATGCATCGTACAAGCCTGGCGTATCTGATGGGCTAAATAGAGTGATATAATCATCTTTCAGCATACGTGAGTACATTAATTTATTGCACTGCACACCATAATCAAGATGCCTAACTCGGTTCTCTTCAACACCACGGTTGTTTTTAAGTACAAGTAATGACTCTACTTCTAAATGCCAAATTGGATAGAATAGGGTAGCCGCGCCGCCGCGTACGCCGCCTTGAGAGCAACTTTTTACCGCAGTTTGAAAATACTTATAAAATGGGATGCAACCAGTATGGAAAGCTTCGCCGCCTCTAATTGGGCTGCCCAAAGCTCTTATTCTGCCGGCGTTAATACCTATGCCTGCGCGCTGACTGACATACTTGACTATTGCACTGGCAGTCGCGTTGATGGAATCTAAGCTATCACCGGCTTCAATCAATACACATGAGCTAAATTGACGGGTAGGTGTCCGCACGCCCGCCATAATCGGCGTGGGCAGTGAAAGCTTAAATGTTGATGCCGCATCATAGAAGCGCTTAATGTAACTTAAACGTTCCGCTTGGTCGTATTTTGCGAACAAACACGCGGCAACCAACACATATAAAAATTGTGCACTTTCGTAAATTTCGCCACTGACTCGGTTTTGAACCAGGTATTTACCTTCAAGCTGTTTGACTGCAGCATAACTGAAATTCATGTCTCGCGAATGATCGATGAAATCATTCATTTTGCCAAACTCTTCTTCAGTATAATCGCTCAACAAATGTTCATCATATTTGCCCTGTTCAACCATGCTTTGAACTTGCTTGTATAAATGTGGTGGTTCAAATTGGCCAAAGGCCTTTTTACGCAAGTGGAAGATGGCGAGTCTAGCCGCTAAAAACTGGTAGTCAGGGGTTTCAGTGGTAATTAAATCGGCTGCCGATTTGATCATGGTTTCATGAATTTCAGCGGTTTTAATCCCATTATAAAATTGTATTTGAGCTTTTATTTCTACTTGCGAAACAGATACGTCTTCTAGTCCGTTCGCTGCCCAGCTGACGACTTTATGAATTTTCTCTAAATCGATAGGTTCTTGCGTTCCATCGCGTTTTGTTACTAGCAAATTATTATTCATTATATTGGTGCTCTTTATTCTGTGTCGTGATTACACTTAGGGCAACGTTATACGTAAAGTCATTAATAGACATCTACATAAGGTGTTTAGTGTTATCACTATTGCGCATTTTTGTTTTAATTAGTTTATTTTTTTACAGCTGTTTTCATTAAAAACCCTACCACGCATATATGAACAAATCCGTCCTGTAGGCTGGACCATATCATGTCTTTTATACGCGTATATTTACTTAGTTTTTATGTACTTTATGCTTCTTGTTACATTTTTTTTCACACAGCCATTTTGTTCATATTATTTTTTTGACGGCATGAACATGCAAAGGCTGCACACAAGATAGTGTGTTATCTTCTACTTTGCAATCACTATATGTAGTGTTTTTAGATGATTTGGCGTCAAAAAATTGACGACCTAATTTACGTTAGTGAAAACTAACCTAGGACTGGTAACGAGGGCAGTGTTTTACTAGTTGCAAGATATTTTTTCTTAAATTTTGTTTAATAAATTTTTTGGTTATATTTAAGAGTATTTTAATAACAAAAAGTGGTAAGACTCATGCTTGACATTTGTGCTTTTCTTTACGCCATTTTTTTACACACAACGAAATAATTTACATCCACGTTTTCATCCGATAAATAATACGTCTGTTTTATTGGATTGAAGTGCATGCCTGTCATTTCTAGCGCTTGAAGTGATGTGTTTTCTATCATTTTGATGAGTTCTGATGGCTTAATGAATTTATCATGCTCGTGGGTACCTTTTGGCACCATATTCAATACATATTCGGCGCCAATAATCGCCATTAGGTACGATTTGATATTCCGATTAAGCGTTGAGAATATAACGCTTCCATATGGTTTTACAAGTGAAGAACATGCCTTAACAATTGAGCTTGGATCTGGCACATGTTCTAGCATTTCTAAGCAAGTCACTACATCGTATTTTTCTGCATGGCTCAGCGCCCAATCTTCGGCAGTTGATAACACATAGTCAATGTTAGCTCCGCTTTCTAGGCGATGCAGGTTAGCAACATCTAGAGAGGCTTGCACCATGTCAAGACCTGTCACCTTTGCTCCTCGCTGAGCAAGTGCTTCTGCTAAAATGCCACCGCCACAACCAATATCAATAACAGACTTATCAAACAAGCCACCCACTTTTTGTTCAACAAAACTAGTGCGAAGGGGATTGATATCATGCAGTGATTTAAACTCGCCGTTTCTATCCCACCAATGCTCGGCTAGGGTCGAGAATTTGGCTAACTCACTTGTATCGACATTGCTCATGTTATGTCCTTACTAATAATAGGGGGATGTAAACGATTTACATTGATTATACCACTGCTATTTAATGCTTGGTGTATTTATAAGGCTTCTTTTATAGCGATTCATATTATTTATCAATACAGCGAGCAGCATTTTAAGGTGATATATTTCAAATTATAAACATAATTGTTTACTCATAAAATGTGAAAACGCAGTGCTTGCTTTATTTTTTTGTCAAAAGCGCAAAATTCCCTAGTTTTGGCGTGATTAGGCGCTACTGTTTTTGTTAAAGTAGTGTTACTATTAAAACGCTATTAGTATGCTATTACGTGAATAATAACAAAGTAGTAAGAAGAGTCAGATTAAGCGTCATTTGAATAATGAATAACATCAGGCCAATCGATAGATTGTTTTTATAATATTAGCCAACAAGTCAAGGTATTTTGTTACTGGCCTCTGGTTAAATAAAAAGCAAACTCGTTTCGACAAATACTACACATAAAAGGACCATGCAGTTAATGACTGATAATGCCAAAGATATTTCCCCCATCAACATCGAAGAAGAACTCAAAAATTCCTACTTAGACTACGCGATGAGCGTTATTGTAGGTCGAGCACTCCCTGATGTACGCGATGGCTTAAAACCAGTTCATCGTCGTGTATTATTCGCGATGAACGAATTAAAAAATGATTTTAACAAACCCTACAAAAAGTCAGCTAGGGTAGTGGGTGATGTTATTGGTAAATATCATCCTCATGGCGATAGTGCGGTTTACGATACCATCGTAAGAATGGCGCAGCCCTTTTCATTAAGATACATGTTAGTCGACGGTCAAGGTAACTTTGGGTCTGTAGACGGCGACTCTGCAGCGGCAATGCGTTATACCGAAATACGTATGGCTAAAATAGCGCACGAGCTACTGGCCGATCTAGACAAAGAAACCGTGGATTTTGTACCAAATTATGACGGTCAAGAGCACATTCCCGAAGTGTTACCAACTAAAGTACCTAACTTATTAGTTAATGGGTCTTCAGGTATTGCTGTTGGCATGGCCACAAATATTCCGCCGCACAATCTAAACGAAGTTATTAATGGATGTATTGCACTCATTAATAACCCTGATATGAGCATTGAAGATTTAATCGAATATATCCCTGGTCCTGATTTCCCAACCGCAGCAATGATTAGTGGCAGAGCCGGCATTATAAGCGCCTATAAAACAGGCCGTGGAAAAATCTATCTACGCGCTAAAGCTGAGATTGAGCAAGAAGATAATGGCAAAGAAACCATCATTGTTCATGAAATCCCGTATCAGGTAAACAAAGCGCGTTTAATAGAAAAGATTGCAGAGCTAGTTAAAGAGAAAAAAGTAGAGGGTATCTCTGCATTACGTGACGAGTCTGACAAAGACGGCATGCGCATCGTAATTGAAGTGAAGCGAAACGAGTCAGCAGAGGTTCTGCTTAACCACTTATACGCCAATACCCAGTTGCAAACAGTGTTTGGTATCAACATGGTAGCCTTAGATAAAACACAGCCTAAAGTGTTTAATCTTAAGGAAGTACTAGAATCGTTTGTATTGCATCGACGAGAAGTCGTGACCAGACGTACTGTATATGAGCTGAAAAAAGCAAGAGATCGCGCGCATATACTAGAAGGGTTAGCGATAGCGCTAGTCAATATTGACCCGATTATAGAATTAATAAAAGCTTCGCAAAGCCCTGCGGATGCAAAAAAATCCTTAGTTGCTGTTGGCTGGGCGCTTGGTGATGTGGCACAAATGCTTGAAAGAGCAGGAAACGATGCAGCACGCCCTGATTGGTTAGCCGATGAGTTTGGTATTAGAGATGGTCAATACTTTCTAACCGAAGAACAAGCACAAGCCATTCTTGATCTACGCCTAAATAAGTTAACCGGTCTAGAGCACGACAAAATACTTGAAGAGTATCGTGGTCTTATTGATATCATCGCAGAGCTTTTAGAAATACTCGGCAGCTCAGAGCGCTTGATGGAAGTCATTACCGAAGAATTAGAAAAAGTGCGTGATGAGTTTGGTGACGAACGTCGCACCGAAATAACAGCAGCAAGTCACGACATAGATATTGAAGATCTCATTGAAAGAGAAGAAGTGGTTGTCACGCTATCTCATGAAGGGTATGTAAAATATCAAAAATTATCTGATTACGAAGCGCAAAGGCGCGGCGGCAAGGGTAAATCTGCGACAAAAATGAAGGATGAAGACTTTATTGAGAAGTTATTGGTCGCGAATACCCACGACCATATACTATGCTTCTCTACCCGAGGCCGTTTGTATTGGCTGAAGGTGTATCAATTGCCGTTAGCAAGCAGAAATGCACGTGGTAGACCCATCGTAAATATACTGCCACTTGAAGAAGGTGAACGTATTACTGCGATATTGCCTATTCAAGAGTTTGAAGCCGGTAAATTTGTGTTTATGGCCACAGCGAATGGCTCAGTTAAAAAGACTGAACTTATTCATTATTCGCGTCCACGAGCAAACGGTATTATTGCTATTAACTTGAACGACGGAGACGAGCTAATAGGTGTTGACCTTACCGATGGTAGCAGTGAAATTATGCTGTTTTCTGATGCGGGCAAAGTGGTACGTTTCGCAGAAGAACAAGTAAGAGCAATGGGCCGAACCGCAACCGGTGTTAGAGGGATTAGGATCAGCGAAGAAGAGCGCGTTGTTTCTTTGATTGTGCCAAATAGCGAAGGTGATATTTTAACCGCGACAGAAAATGGTTTCGGTAAATGTACACTTATTTCTGAATATCCAGCGAAAAGCCGTGCAACAAAAGGCGTTGTTTCTATCAAAGTCTCGGAGCGCAACGGTCTAGTCGTTGGTGCTGTGCAAGTCAGCGAAAGTGACGAAATGATGCTCATTAGTAACAAAGGCACCTTGGTGCGCACACGCGTAAGTGAAGTTTCTCGCGTTGGCCGAAATACTCAAGGGGTCAGGCTCATTAGGACAGTTGAAGGCGAGAGCGTTGTGGGATTACAACGTATTGATGAAGTCATTGAAGAAGAGTCTTTGGAAGATGCTGAATCTACTGATGATGCCACTTCTACTGCAACAGAGTCAGCTGAATCAGCTTCTGACGCAAATGAAGCGGGTCCTAGCGCCACAGACGATGACACTGATTCGGACGTCGATAAAGACGCATAATCAAACGTAAGAAAAAGTACAATAAAATCAGCAGCATTGGCTAAATACCTCGGCTGCTTTTTTTATGACATAAATAACATAGTGCAATTGAGATAATGTATGACTATTTATAATTTCAGTGCTGGCCCTGCAGGTCTACCAGCTGAAGTCTTGGCAAAAGCAAAAAATGAGTTACAAGACTGGTCTGGTCTTGGTACATCGGTCATGGAAATTAGTCACAGAAGCAAAGCCTTTATTGACGTTGCCGATAAAGCCGAGTTTAATTTACGACAATTACTGAGTGTTCCTAATAATTATAAGGTGCTATTTTTACAAGGCGGTGGTCGTGGTCAGTTTTTCTCCGTGCCGATGAATCTAGCCAAAAGAGGTAAGCTATCGCAGCATCTTATTTCAGGGCATTGGTCTAAGTCGGCGCTTGAAGAAGCCGGTCAATATATGGATACACAGATACTGGCTGAAAGTTTCACGAAAGATTTAAAGATAGTCGTACCTACGCAATCCCAATGGCAGATTGACCCACAGGCCGCTTACATGCATTACTGCCCCAACGAAACGGTGGATGGTGTTGAAATAGATTGGGTGATTGAGTCTAATGAGGTACCAGTTGTCGCAGATATGTCTTCTAACATATTGTCCAAAGCAATCAATGTTGAAGACTATGGTATTATTTATGCCAGCGCCCAAAAAAACATCGGCCCATCTGGCCTAGCAGTAGTGATTGTTAGAGACGATTTGCTTGACTGCGCGCGAGATGATACACCTTCAATTTTCAGCTATGCCAAACAAAGCAACGCAGACAGCATGTATAACACGCCGCCAACGTTTTCGTGGTATTTAGCTGGACTAGTATTTGAATGGTTATTAGAAAAAGGCGGCTTAAGCAAAGTTGAAGCGGTCAACAGGCAAAAAAGTGACTATTTGTATCAGTGTATTGATAAGAGCAATTTGTATGCTAACCATGTGCACGAAGATTATCGGTCTAAAATGAATGTCACTTTTCATTTGGCCGACGACACCTTGAATACTAAGTTTCTAGAGGCAGCAGAGCACAATGGTCTGCGGGCGTTAAAAGGTCATCGACAAGTTGGCGGTATGCGAGCCAGCATATATAACGCAATGGATTTTGCGGGCGTGAGTACGCTTGTTGAGTTTATGCAAGAATTTGAGCGAACGCAGGCATAGCCGCGCGCTCGCATTATTAAGACCACTGACCTAAAGCAGTGAGTGAATAAATAACGATAGGAATGACAAAAGCAGTATGGAACAGTTACGTTTATCACCGATTAAACAAATCAATGGTCAAGTCAATCTTCCTGGCAGTAAAAGCCTCTCAAATAGAGCGCTATTACTAGCAGCGCTCAGTAAGGGCACGACACGCTTGACCAACTTACTTGACAGTGATGATATTCGTCATATGTTAAATGCGTTACAAGCTTTAGGCGTAAAATATGAACTGAGTGAGAACAATACCCAATGCGTTGTCACCGGAATTGGTGGGCAATTTACTAATATCAATCAAGCTGATACCAATGTGCTTGAATTGTTTTTAGGGAACGCTGGTACTGCCATGAGACCGCTTTGTGCAGCGTTGGCCTTTTCAGATGTCGATCTCGTGCTAACGGGGGAACCACGTATGGAAGAGCGCCCCATTGGAGATTTGGCCGATGAGCTTATTGCCTCGGGCGCAAATATTCAGTATTTGAAAAACAAGGGCTACCCGCCAGTTGCCATAAAAAGCGCTGATATTACCTGTTCCACTTTTGAAATTGACGGCAGTGTGTCGAGTCAATTTTTGACTGCCTTGTTGATGGCGTCACCACTTCTGTGTTTAAAAAACCATGCACAAAACCATGCACAAAGTGATACAAAAGGTGCTACGCAAGACATCACTATCAATATTAAAGGTACCTTGGTGTCTAAACCTTACATTGATATTACTTTGGACTGTATGAAAAAGTTTGGCGTGACGGTGGTTAATAATGACTATCAGCAGTTTGTCGTCAAGCATGATCAATTTTATCAAGCGCCCAGTCACTTTTTGGTAGAAGGAGATGCTTCCTCAGCATCTTACTTTTTAGCCGCTGCCGCCATAAAAGGCGGACGCATTAGCGTAACAGGTATTGGGAAAAACAGTATACAAGGCGATATTGCCTTTGCTGACGTACTCGAAAAAATGGGTGCAAAAGTAGAATGGCAAGAAGATAGCATCAGTGTGAGCAAAGGCGCGTTAACTGGCGTAGATTTAGACCTAAACCATATTCCAGACGCCGCCATGACGATTGCAACCGCAGCGCTTTTTGCAACAGGCCCCACCACCATTCGCAATATCTATAACTGGCGAGTCAAAGAAACTGACCGACTTTATGCGATGGCCACCGAGCTACGAAAGGTTGGCGCAACAGTAGAAGAGGGCGATGACTATATTTCTATTACACCTCCCTCAAAACGCAAGCATGCGCAGATAGATACTTATAACGATCACCGCATGGCAATGTGTTTTTCTTTGCTTGCGCTTGACGATGAATGCGGTGTAACCATAAACGATCCCAAATGCACGGCAAAAACCTTCCCGTCTTATTTTGAGCAATTAGCCCGCGTCAGTAAGACGTAAAGCAATCGTTTTTCATAATAAGCCCTATCAAAATAGCACTTTATTTGTAGGGCAAACAATTTGCACTATTTTGTTAGGGGCGTATAATCGCCGCGTTTTTCATAAACAGGAAGTAATTGATGCAAAATGTACCGATTGTGACAGTCGATGGCCCAAGCGGAGCAGGTAAAGGAACGCTCAGCAGCATGTTGGCCGATGCCTATAATTGGCACTTTCTAGATAGCGGCGCAATATACAGAGTGCTAGCGGTTGCCGCAATCCATCATGATATTCCACTTGATGATGTAGCTTGTTTAAGTCCACTAGCAACAGGACTTGACGTGACGTTTAATGTAAATGAAGGCACAAACCGAGTTATCTTAGAAGGTGAAGACGTTACCGATGACATTCGCAGTGAAGTTGTTGGCAGCGCTGCCTCTCAAGTGGCAGCTATACCCTTAGTGCGTGAAGCATTATTAAGACGCCAGCGCGCGTTTGCAGAAGAACCTCCTGGATTAATTGCCGATGGGCGCGATATGGGAACTGTCGTTTTTCCTGATGCAGTTGCTAAAATCTTTTTAACCGCAAGCGCCGAAACACGTGCACAGCGCAGATATGAACAGTTGAAAGCTATGGGCCAAGATGTTAAACTCTCGCGCCTTTTGGCGGATATACAAAAAAGAGACGAGCGAGATCTAAACAGAAGTACCGCTCCTTTGATTGCCGCCAGTGACGCATTAGAAATTGATTCTACTGCTATGGGTATAGCGCAGGTGTTTGAAAAAGCTAAAGATTTTATAGATTCAAAAATTTTTAACGACAACAAATAAATGCATTTGATTAGCCGAATTTAGGATGAATTTGGTCTTTATTAATAACCCCGTCATTTCAGGATTGAATGGTCGGACTAACTTAGAATTTAAATATGACTGAAAATTTTGCAGACCTTTTTGAAGAGAGCCTCCAACAATTAGAAACGCGCCCAGGCGCAATTGTTAAAGGTACAGTAGTATCAATCGACAAAGACATCGTACTTG
>CAYURD010000001.1:214001-219794 GCA_964446865.1 uncultured Glaciecola sp. | reverse complement strand
ACTAAGCGAACGTACAAAACTGTTATTTTCAGGTGAGCAGTTATGCTTGTAAATTCGTTGATAAAAAGTGAGATGAGGATGCGTGACCATAGTCCCATTACTGGGCCTCAGCAGCCCTATCTGTCCGTATTTTTGATGCTCCATAAAATAAGTTTGCCAATGTAATAGATACACACGACAGTGAGCAGAGCGATTAAGTCAAACAGCAAATAATATTGCAGATTAGCCATGTTCAGCACCCTCGCGGCTATCTATCACGACGACTTTGGTTCGTATGTATATTTCAATGGTGTTTCCGTTTTCACGTCTTTCAGAAAGTAACCGGCTAATGTGTCAAAGGTTAATGACAGCGTCCGATATTGTTGCTTATCTAAGATTTCATACAAAATAGGCTTTACTTGTTTGAGCGCTCTGTCTTTTCTACAACTTCGATAGACACTGCTTAGTGTAACATTTTTGTTTTTAGTTTTTCATATGGCGTTCGCCCAAGATGAGCCGCATGGGGGCGCAAAAAATTATAGTAATCTTCCCATTGAGCTGACTTTGCATTGAGGTCGATATCATCAGTGTATTCAAGCAATTGGTAAAACTCACGCTTGTCTGTTAAGTGCGAGCGTTCAACTTTGCCGTTTAGATTTGGACTAGCAGGTTTAATGTATGCATGCTCAAGACCCAAATCTAAGGCATGCCAGTGAAATTTTGTTTGGAATTCATGTCCGTTGTCTGTGCGGATCATTTTTATTCTGAAAGGAAATTTATTAACTACGTAATTTAAAAATGATATTGAACTAGCCTGATTATGTTTATCGTAAATTTTAGGCGCTCTGATGCGGGTACAATCATCTATAGCTGTATATTGAAAGCGCTTAAACGCTTTACCATCTTTTGATATGAATTTCAGACACTTAACATCAATTTGAACATGATGGCCTGGTACTTTCTTTTCATAGCGCGTGAATTTTGCGCGAGAACGCTTTGATATATTATCAAGTAATCTGTTTAATTTATTCCTAACTAAGACGTTGTAGCAGCCGTTTCTTGACACTTTAATGTCGTGATACCGCTCTAGGTGCTAAACTATCATATCAGGCCCAAAATGGTAGTTTTGTCGCAAGTACACGATTTTTTCTTCAATTGGTTTGGCTATCCGTAACTTATGATTTTCAGGGCATGGCTTGCTGTTGATTAATCCCTCTTCACCATGTTTATCAAATACCCTTTTCCATTTGTAAAATGTTTCTCTACAAATACCAAAATAACGACATGTTTTTGAAACATTGCCAATAGTCTTCGCATGTTGAAGAATTTTTAATTTACGAGAAATATCCTGTTGTTGTTTTTTGTTCATTGTTCCGACTCCGAACAGTTATAGTAAGTATAAACTGTCTATCGAAGTCGAGATTTTTATAAACAATCATAATCCATATCTAGCGACAGTGTATGAAATCGTCGCAAAACACGAAAAGAAAAAGGTAAGTGAGAATGGGTTAAGAAAGTTTCTCAGTAAAGATAAATCAGAATCTATCAAGCAGTATAACCAGCTTATATACAAGGCCGCTAAGGAGCAGAATCGCCTGTCTGAAATACTTGTTTCAAACCAACGAAGTGTTGGTGATGCGATATTACTATCTCTTTGCGCAACTAACGTGTCTAGTAAAAAGGATAAAAAAAAGAAAATGAACCAACTTGGTTTTTGGGCTTATTTGTTTGCAGATTTTGAGCTTACAGACCTAAGCAATAAACTACTACTAAGAATTGTTGATAGGATGGTCATTCTAGGGCTTCAAGGGAGTAAACGCACTAACTATACATCAAGCTTCAACGACATTCTTGACAAAGCTAAAGCGGAGGGCTGGGTTCACGGTGTAGATAAGTTAAAAAGCAGCAAATCAAATGAGCGTGATTTTTATGAGATTGAATGGTCTAAATGGGAGAAGTTTACGGAAATGTACGCCCAAGACGAGCAAGACAAGCTTTTTTATCAATGTCTATGGACGTCAATACAACGGTGCTCTAACTTGAGAAACCTGAAAGAATCTGCGATAAACTAAACTAAACAAATTATTCATATAAAATCAGGTGAACATAAATCCGATAAAATGATTGATGTCGCTATTTCAGAACATACCAATGAGTTATTTTCTAAAGCAATCGCCTACAAAGAGGCAGACGGTATAAAAAGTGACTTACTCTTTGCAAAAAGTAATAAAGGTGATTTGCCTCAGTATTGCAGCATTCGTTGGAAAAAGTGCCTTAAAGCATGTGGACTCGATGAGCGCATAGTGCCGCACTCATTGCGTATTTATGGTATTACAGATTTGTGTCGCAGGGGCGAGACTGATGAACACATTATGTTGGTTAGCGGGCATACTACTGAAGAAGGATTAAGACGTTATAAAAAGTTTGCAAGAGATATGAAGCAAGGCGTAATTACTGCAAACAATCGCTCAATGAACGAATAATTCACTAGTGTTCGTCCAAAAAATCATTAATGTTTTTCTCAGAAATATGATTATGGAAAACTCTGATGATTTACAAGAAAAAAGGCAGTAAATATTGGTATGTCAAATTTGACTTATCCCACGACGGCAAAACTAAACGAGTTAACAAAAGTAGTCGGCAAACCACTTAAGCTCAAGCTGAAGCATTCGAAATGCAATTACGAGAAAGGGTCTGGCAACAACTCACTGACAATTATCAAGCCCCACGATTATTTAGCGATGCGCTAGAACTGTACTTATCCTCTAGAGCGAGTATCCGCACGATAATCGATAAGAAAAATAAGCTCGCATGGTGGCAAACCCAACTAAAAAATTCGCTAATTGAGGATGTAACAACCGACCGCGTTCTGTCCTGTCTTCTCAAAAAAAGTGATGTCGGCATTGCAACAAAGAATCGGTATATAAGCGAAATAAAAGCTTTTTTGAATTTCTGCCATCAAGAACTTGGGTGGATAGAAAAAGTTCCATTTTTGCGTACAGCCAAAGAACCTAAGCGCTCTTTCATGAAACTAGACAAGCGAGAAATCAAATCGCTAATTGATGCCGCTCCTAGGTTTATGAAACCCATTATACTCTTTGCCCTTCTGACTGGTTTGAGACAAGGGAATATCCTTGGTTTGCGCTGGGCGCATGTTAACTTTAAAAACGAAACTATCTCAATTGAAGCTAGTGAGCACAAATCTAAAGACCATGTTGTAACACCTTTATCGGCTGATGCGTTAGCACTGTTGAAAGAGCTACAAATAGCTTCGGTATCATCATATGTATTTGTTAATAGCGCAGGTAACGCGATGAAAGAGCTTAGCCATGGCACGTGGAAGCGTATTATAAGAAAAGCAAATTTAGATGGTTTGCGATTCCATGATCTTAGGCATAATTGGGCTACAAATCATGTTGAAGCAGGAACTGATTTATTAGCGTTAAAAGAGCTAGGCGGCTGGAAAACGTTGGACATGGTTCAACGTTATGCACATCCATCGCCAAATTACCTATTAGCCCAAGCAAATAACATCAACTCTGTAAAAAGCAGTGCTAAAGAGCACTTGTTACCAATTGAGAACGAAGAGTTATGTAAGTCGCTAACTCAAACCAAATCTTCGACCGACTCACCTGATAGTGAATATAAACTAGATGAAAAGCGAACGGATTGTTTTAAAGCAGAAAAAGTACCAAACTACAAAAAATCGTCACAGGTACCATTGTTTGGTACAAATGATAGTACTTTGTTAGTAAAAGGAGAGGCTCTAATAGCAAAAAATCTACTATATATCAGTAGATTAAGTGTGGTACCAGAGGCCGGACTTGAACCGGCACAGTATTACTACCGGCGGATTTTGAATCCGCTGCGTCTACCAATTTCGCCACTCTGGCATTGAGGATTTTGCTGTATTGGTATACCTCTTTCGAGGTGGCCTGAATTATAGCGAGTTCAGTGTCTGTATCAAGTCTTATTTACAGCTTTTTTGACTAATTGGCTTCTTTGTTTGCACAAATAGGTTTTCTTGAATGTCTTCGATGATATTATAGATAAAACAATTGTTTATTTTTTCAACACCACACAAGCGCTGGAAGGTATGGCAGATACACAAATACAACGAGCAGGCTTTTTTAGACGTTTAGCGGCTATGGTTTATGATGGCTTAATAGCGGTTGCGGTTGGCATGCTAGCCGCCTTAGTTATTACTGCGATTATCACCGCGTTGCTAGAAAATAACATATTATCAAAACAAGGTTTTGAACATGTAAGCGACTTGATTCAACAATCTCTTGTTTACACTTTAGTTATTCAAGCGTGGGTTGTGTTATGGGTGGCGGGTTTCTTTTTATGGTTTTGGCGACATGGCGGGCAAACACTTGGTATGCGGGCGTGGCGCTTGCGTATTTTTAGCTTGCATGAGCAAGACAAAGCCATTGGTTATAGACGATTGGTATTTAGACTACTTGCTTCGTTAGGCGGCTTGGGAACCTTGCTTGTATTACTCGACGTTAAAAACAAACAGTCTTTGCAAGACCGTTTAGCGCGCACTCAAATTCTGGTCTTAACGACAGAGCAAAATCACCATAAAAACTGGTAGTGTTTTGGTGATGCAAAGTCACCAATTATATTGACGCGTTTCAACGGCAGATTACCTGTTCCAAACGCTACTTTCTCTGCAGTAATACTATCGCCACTGCGGTAAACAGGGCACTCGGCAAGAGCGCACCCAAAAATGGCGGCAGTTGAAATACCAAAGCGGCTTGACCAAATACTTCATTACTAATAAAAAAGCCAAAACCCGCCAAAATGCCCATACCCGTTCTAGCACCCATAGTAACCGAGCGTAGGGGGCCAAATATAAACGACATCGCCATTAATAGCATAACGGCTACTGATATTGGCTGCAGCAGTTTGCGCCAAAATGCAAGGTCATAGCGTGCTGAGTCTTGTCCATTGTTGCGTAAATACCCTATATAATCATTTAGGCCTTGTATTGACAGAGCTTCTGGCTTTATCACATCAATGCCAAGTTTATCGGGTGTAATTGAACTTACCCATTGTAAAGAACTCACTTGCGAGTTTTGAATTCGGCTATTGGTAAATACGACTTGTTTTACGTCTTCCAATAGCCAGTCATCTTGTCTAAATATGGCTTGTTGTGCACTGATTATTTGCACTAATTGCAAGGTGTCATTAAATTGATAAATGTTAACTTCTTGCAGCGTGTTTTGGTCAATAACTTGATTAATACTCACAAAGTCATTGCCGTCTTTTGCCCATGTTAAGGAGTCTGATGATATTACGCTACCGCCTGATAAAGCCTCGGTTCTGATTTGTTTTGCTTTTGCTTCACTTAATGGCGTGACCCATTCACCTAAGGCCATGACCGCAATGATTAACACAATAACCGATTTCATTGCACTGAAGGTTATTTTACGCCGAGATAGGCCCGAGGCCTGCATGACAACAAGCTCGCTGCTTTGCGCCAATAGTCCCATACCTATTAAGGCGCCAAGTAAGGTTGCCATAGGCAAGAAGAGTTCAATTTCCCGAGGCAAACTCAACAATACATAGACGCCAGCAATCGTCATATCGTAATCACCCTGACCAACACGTCTTAACTGTTCGACAAATTTGATAAGCGCACTTAAGCCAATCAGCACCGATAATGTGACGGCAACTGAACTGAGTAAGGTTCGGGCAATGTATAAATCTATAATTTTAAACATGCTGACCGCCTTGTTTACTCGATGTTTCGTTCTCGCTAAGGGCTTCTTTTTCGCTAAGGGCTTCTTTCTCGCTAAGGGCTTCTTT
>CAYURD010000001.1:212526-213901 GCA_964446865.1 uncultured Glaciecola sp. | reverse complement strand
TCTCGCTAAGGGCTTCTTTTTCGCTAAGGGCTTCTTTCTCGCTAAGGGCTTCTTTTTTACTGGTAAATAGCCTTCGCAATAGCCCGCCAGTTCGCCGGTCTCTAACTAGAAGCCCAGAGCCAATCAGTAGCATCACTAAATGCACCCACCATAAGCCAATAAAGCTGGGTAATTTTCCATCTTCCATAATCCGACGGCTAGCGAGCAGCAATAAAAAGTATCCTAAATACAATAATAATGCGGGTAACATTTTGCCAAAACGACCTTGCCTTGGGTCAACTGCACTTAGCGGCACGGCAATTAATACTAAAAAAGGAAGTGACAATGGAATGGCTAAGCGCCACTGAAATTCTGCTTTTGCTTCAATACTATCAAGCTTTAACAAATCGAGTGTAGGAACCGCGACCATTTTGCGACGTTCTTCTTGTGAATCAGGTTCGTCTATTACAACAGCGTACTCATCAAAATTAACAATTTGATAGTTGTTGGCAACGGTCGTGCCTTCATATTGTATACCGTTTAACAATACGAGTTGTTGCTCACCACCACTGCCAAGGTTAATCTTGCCACCATTAGCATATATCAGATGGATCTCGTCTTGCTTATCGCTTGGTTTTGCCAAGAATACTTTTTGCATGGTTTCGGTATCAGAATCAATCCCATGTACAAAAATCACGGAGTTATCGTCACTGCTTTGTTGAAACCTGCCTGGCATAACGGCGGCAAGCCCAGACTTAGCGGCGGCTTCTTCTTGTAATTGATACTCTCGTTCCATCGCGATAGGCGCTAAGTATAAGGTAACGGTAGCCGTGACCAGAGCGACCACAAACGCAACAAATAGGGTCACGCGAGTAATGTACCATTCACTTACACCGCATGCTCTAAGGATAGTCATTTCGCTATCGACATACATTCGCCCATGCGCAAGCATAACGCCTAAGAATAAGCTAATGGGTAACACTAAAGAAGCGAGGACAGGGCTATATAGGGTAATAAAGCCTATAACAAGTTCAGCGGGTACATTGCCCTCGGTGGCATCACCTAGTACGCGCACGAATCTTAAGGTAATAAAAATCGACATTAGGATGAAAAACACCGCTAATTGCGACTTAAAGGTTTCGCGCAGCAAGTATCGAAAAATCAACATGTATGCTTGTGGTCTTTTTTATTTTAAATAGCGTTTTTTAATGAATATTTAGCGTTATTTGAGTAAACTTCGTATTAATAGCAGTTTAGTCGTGAATAACAACTATTCATGCCAGTTTAGCACAATCCTATTTTGCAAAAACAATAAATTGGTTTTTATTCTGATTAGAGCCGTATAAAAATGTAGGGGAAATTATGGAATTTGGCGTAAAAAGTGGCAGTCCTGAGA
>CAYURD010000001.1:207624-212516 GCA_964446865.1 uncultured Glaciecola sp. | reverse complement strand
GCGCGTGTATTGTCGTTGGTGTTTTTGAACCACGCAGACTAACAACCGTCGCAGAACAGCTCGATGAAATCAGTGAAGGCTATATCAGCAACCTCATTCGCAGGGGCGATTTAGAGGGTAAAGCCGGACAAATGTTATTATTACACCATGTGCCAAACGTGCTCAGTGAACGCGTTTTGTTAGTAGGGTGTGGTAAAGAGCGAGAGCTAAATGAGCGTCAATACAAACAAATTGTCGCAAAAACTATTAAAACGCTAAATGAAACAGGCTCGATGGAAGCCGTTAGCTTTTTGACTGAATTGCACGTTAAAGGCAGAGATACCTACTGGAAAGTGCGACAAGCGGTCGAAGCTGCGGATGCTTCCGTGTATAGCTTTTTACAATTAAAAACGAAAAAAGGCGAACCTCGCCGTCCTCTTCGCAAGATGGTATTTAATTTGCCGACCCGCAAAGACTTACCACTAGGCGAGCGCGCCATTGAGCATGCACTTGCCGTTAATAAAGGCGTAAAACTTACCCGCGACGTTAACAACATGCCGCCTAACATTTGTAACCCGAAATATTTGAATGAACAAGCGGCAGCGCTCGCCAACAGTTATGACAGCCTGAGCCTTGACACCATCGGCGAAGCTGAAATGGAAAAGTTAGGCATGCATTGTTATTTGGCAGTAGGGCGAGGATCTTACAACGAGTCTATTATGAGCGTACTGCATCATAAAGGCGCAAGCGATGACCAAAAACCTTATGTATTGGTAGGCAAGGGCCTAACCTTTGATACCGGTGGTATTTCAATTAAACCTAGCGATGCGATGGATGAAATGAAATACGACATGGGCGGCGGCGGCGCTGTACTTGGCACGATGCAAACGATTGCCGAGCTTAACTTACCAATTAATATTATTGGTGTTATTGCCGGCTGTGAAAACATGCCAGACGCTAATGCATATCGCCCAGGTGATATATTAACCACCATGTCGGGTCAAACTGTTGAGGTACTCAACACTGATGCCGAAGGGCGTTTGGTGCTATGTGATGCATTGACCTATGTAGAACGCTTCGATCCTGAGTTGGTGATTGACGTTGCGACCTTAACAGGTGCTTGTGTTATTGCGCTTGGTAAGCATGCAACTGCTGTGTTCAGTCAACACAATCCTCTGGCCCATGACTTAGTAAGTGCCTCAGAACAAAGTTCAGATAAAGCATGGCGCATGCCTTTGTGGGATGAGTATCAAGACCAAATAGAAAGTCCGTTCGCCGATATGACTAACCTAGGAGGCCGACCTGCAGGCTCTATTACGGCTGCATGCTTCTTATCTAGGTTTACACGTAAATATACGTGGGCGCATCTAGATATTGCCGGTACAGCTTGGGTAGGCGGTGCTAAAAAAGGGGCGACAGGTCGTCCTGTACCCATGTTATCTCAGTTTTTGATGAACAAGGCTAATATCCCTTTAGATGAATAAAACGACCTTGCAAGATCAATATGAAAGGCGTGGTAATTAATGGCTACGCTCGTTACTTTTTACGCCTTGAGCATTGATGACTCATCACAATCTGCAGTTGATAGTAAAGGTGATCATCAGTCAAATGATGAAATCACAAAGGCCGCTAATCTAGCCGTCGAGTGTGTGAAGTCGCGCAAAAAAACAACCGTTTTATGCGATACACAAGCCCAAGCCGAAGCGTTTGATGAACTAGTGTGGCAGTATCCCGCTGACCAGTTTGTCCCTCATAATCTTTTTGGCGAAGGCCCCGATATGGGAACGCCTGTTGAGATTATTTGGATTGATGCGTTTAAGACGATGCGCAAATTGCGAAACAGGGCGGTAGTGATTAACCTTTCTCAAACCTTTATCGAACAGTATGCTGACATTAACCAGATAATTGATTTTGTTCCGCATGAAGAAACCCTAAAAATAAATGCGAGAGAACGCTACAAACAGTATAAACAAGCTGGTTGCCAGCTTGAGTATAAAAACGCGTAATTAAACACACTGACATACGCGATATAAACAGTATTTTTTTGAAAGAGCATATTAATGGAAAAAACATTTAATCCCCATCAAATTGAACAAGCCTGTTACCAACATTGGGAAAAACAAGGTCTATTCAAAGCCAGCGGTCACGGCGACCCTTATTGTATATTGCTGCCGCCGCCTAATGTGACAGGCAATTTGCATATGGGCCATGCCTTTCAGCACACCATCATGGATGCATTGACAAGATATCACCGCATGAAAGGCGACAACACATTATGGCAAGTTGGCACAGACCACGCTGGTATTGCCACGCAAATGGTGGTTGAGCGTCAGTTAAATGCGGATGGTAAAACGCGACATGATCTTGGACGCGAAGATTTTATAAAACGTGTATGGGAATGGAAAGAAGAGTCAGGCGGAAATATTACGCAGCAAATGCGTAGGCTGGGTGCGTCGGCTGACTGGTCTCGCGAAGTCTTCACCATGGATGACAATTTGTCTGAAGCTGTGCAAGAAGTGTTTATTAAGTTGTATGAAGAAGGCCTTATTTACCGTGGTAAACGCCTTGTTAATTGGGATCCTGCATTGCTTACCGCAGTGTCTGACTTAGAAGTCATTAACGAAGAAGAAGACGGTTTTATGTGGCATATGCGCTATCCACTAAGTGATGGAAGTGGGCATATTGTTGTGGCGACGACCCGCCCTGAGACGATGCTTGGTGATTCGGCCGTTGCCGTTCACCCCGATGACGAGCGTTATCAAGGTTTGTTAGGGAAAACTATTACTCTGCCTATAACAGGTCGCGAAATCCCTATTATTGCTGATGATTATGTTGATCCTGAATTTGGTACCGGGTGCGTAAAAATTACGCCTGCTCATGATTTTAATGACTATGACATGGGCAAAAGACATGACCTACCAATGCATAATATTTTTACCGACGACGCTAAAATTAACGATAGTGCACCGTCTGCATATATTGGTTTAGACCGTTTTGATGCACGTAAAAAAATAGTCGATGACTTAAGCGCACAAGACCTATTAGTAGAGCTTAAGCCTCATAAGTTAAAGGTACCTCGTGGCGACAGGTCTGGCGTCGTAATCGAACCTTACTTAACTGATCAATGGTATGTGGCAGTGGAGTCACTGGCAAAACCCGCGATTGAAGCGGTAGAGTCTGGCGAGATTAAGTTTGTACCAGAAAATTGGAATAAAACGTATTACCAGTGGATGCACAATATTCAAGATTGGTGTATTTCTCGTCAATTATGGTGGGGACATCGTATTCCTGCATGGTTTGACGAAAACGGTAAGATTTACGTAGGTAAAAATGAAGCTGATGTTAGAAGCAAGCATTCATTGCCCGATAGTGTCACCTTAAGACAAGATGACGATGTGCTAGATACTTGGTTTTCGTCGGCCTTATGGCCATTTGCCACCATGGGCTGGCCAGACAAAACACCTGAATTAGACACCTTTGTGCCCAGTAGTGTATTGGTCACAGGCTTTGATATCATCTTTTTCTGGGTTGCCCGTATGGTCATGATGACTAAAAAGTTTACGGGTAAAATTCCTTTCAAAGAAATTTATATTACGGGCCTAATAAGAGACGAGAACGGCGATAAAATGTCTAAGTCTAAAGGCAATGTACTTGACCCTATCGATTTAATAGATGGCATTGATTTGGAGTCACTTGTTGTAAAACGCACAAGTGGATTGATGCAGCCTGAAAAGGCTAAAAAAATAGAAAAGGCAACTCGTAAGCAATTTGCCAATGGTATTGACGCATACGGAACCGACGCTTTGCGTTTTACCTTCTCAGCCATGGCATCAACAAGTCGTGACATTAATTTTGACATGAGTCGCGTTGAAGGCTATCGCAATTTTTGTAATAAAATATGGAATGCTACGCGTTTTGTATTAATGAATACTGAAGAATTTGATACTGGCAACAAAGGCGGTGAGTTATCTCTTAGCGTATTTGATAAATGGATTTGGTCACGTTTTCAAGATACCTTGGTCAGCTTTGAACAAGCAATACAACAGTATCGTTTTGATATTGCTGCGCAAAACTTATACGAATTTACGTGGAATCAATTTTGTGACTGGTATTTAGAGCTGTCAAAAGCTGTTTTGAACTCAGAAAATTCTAGCGAAGCGCAGAAGCGTGGTACAAGACACACCTTAATTAATGTGCTTGAGCATTTAATGCGTCTTTTACATCCTATTATGCCTTTTATTACCGACGAAATATGGCAAAAAATAAAGCCCCTTTCTGCAAATAGCAGTAAGGCTAGCAGTATTATGTCAGATGTCTTTCCTACGCTTGATAGCACGCGTCAAAATAGTGATGCAGAGGCCGACATAGAGTGGGTTAAAGCCTTTGTTGTAGGTATCCGTAATATCCGAGGCGAAATGGACATTGCGCCGTCTAAAAAGCTTCCTGTATTTTTAAATAATGCAAACGAAGCTGATAAAGCGCGCCTAGCCAATACTCTAGAGTATTTAACTTTGCTGGCAAAATTAGACTCTATAGACCTACTAAGCGATGGCAAGCAGGCGCCTGCTAGCGCGACTGCGCTTGTTGGTGAAATGGAAATTCTCATTCCGATGGCGGGTTTGATTGACAAAGATGCAGAGTTAGCGCGCTTGAATAAAGCCGCTGATAAGCTTGAGCAAGATATCAAGCGTACTCAAGGTAAATTAAGCAACGAAAACTTTGTTGGTAAAGCGCCACAGGCGGTAATCGATAAAGAAAAAGCGAAGTTGGCAGATGCGCAAATGCAGTTGAGTAAACTGCAAGAACAAGAGAAGACGATAAGGGCGTTGTAGTTTGGTGGATTTCGATGGGGTTCCCGCCTTCGCGGGAATGACAAGGAGTTCGCGGGAATGACAAGGAGTTCGCGGGAATGA
>CAYURD010000001.1:160625-207524 GCA_964446865.1 uncultured Glaciecola sp. | reverse complement strand
CCTTCGCGGGAATGACAAGGAGTTCGCGGGAATGACAAGGAGTTCGCGGGAATGATGCTATTTTAGCGTCAGCTTAATCCTCGTCGTCATCAAATACATCGTCGTCATCTATTGCATCATCACCCATATAGTAAGTGCCCCAGCCATCGTAATGCACTTTGTGCTTTTCAGCGATGCTTAGCAGCTTATCTATGTCAGCATTGAACGACTTAAGGTCGAGTTTTTTCTCAAGGACCGCGTCAAAACAAAACACGGTGCCGCCATCGTCTAGCATGAGTTCTTCAGCATCTGTCACTTCAAAGCCAGCTTTAAATGCATCAACGGCGGCTTTTTCTAGCGCGTCAAAGTCTTTACTTGCAAGGTGGTGTTCAATGGTATGCTCTTGACTAAGATCGGTACCATCTTCACTTAAGGCTTCAATGGTCTCTTCGTTAAATTCATACCATTGCTTGGCGTCTTCGGTCATATTAATTCCTGTCTTTACGTTTGTAGAACAAGGTAGTTAGTCTTTTACTCTGCCGCTTAATACATCGGCTTCGTGATTGATTCGATTAAAGGTGTCGAGCATCAACGAATGAAAACTCTTGGCGACATCTTTAGCAGTTGTATCTTTTTCGGGCATGATCGGGTCGAGCATTTCAATAATAATTGTGCCATTGTTCCAACGATTAAGCTTTATTTTACCGTCGTTAGTATTGCTGCAGACAATAGGTACTATTGGCGTATTCTCAACTGCGGCGAGTCTAAACGCACCCGTTTTAAAGGGTAATAAGCCTCTGCCGCGACTGCGTGTACCTTCAGGAAACATATAAACAGACAAGTTGCGCTCACGCATTTTCTCAGCTGTTAAGTTTAAGGTACCCCGTGCTTTACCTGTGTTTTTTCTGTCAATCATGATGTTACCCGATAACCAATATATCAGGCCAAAAATAGGTATCCACTTAAGGCTTTTTTTACCAACGGTGACTACGCCGGGCAGCGCGCTATGGCTAATGGTCGCAAGATCATAGGTATTTTGGTGATTACCCACATAGACATACTTTTTAGTCAAATCGATGTTAGAAGATTTTCTAAATAGCAATTTTACGCCAATCAAATTAGCCATCCATGAGTAGGCTTTACCTGCTTCGTAAACATTATCTCGATGCATTGGTCTTACGATAAAGAAAATTATCAAGTACAAATTCATCAATATAAAATAACAAAATATGACAAAGAAACGGATAATAGCTAGCACATACATTCCTTAAAATGTGGTTGATGCGTAAACAAAAAAGTAAAGATGCCGATATCATGACTATGGTAAATTAGATAAGTCAAAAATGGCAGTATTCACCCCTGAAGAACTAGAACCCGATATCTTACATGATTTAAAAGAAGAAATATTCGATTTGTACGAATCGAGTTTACAAAACCTTGTGGAATTGGAACTAACACCTCACGACAACGAAATGCAACGAGCATTATTTAGGTCAGTGCACACTATTAAAGGTGATTTAGGTTTAGTTGGCTTTACGCCAATGATTGAAGTCTTGCAATATCTTGAAGACATATTGGATATGCTGCGCAAGGGTGAAACGAACTATACAAGTCCTTTACACGATTTTGTTGTGAGAATATTGGATAAAGTGTCTACCTTTGTGGATGACATTGTAAAAGAGGGTAAAGCTGAATATGACAAAGTTGCGATAGATGCCACTAGCGAAGTCATCAAACAGTTTACGCAAGACAATAAAGCGCAGCATGAAGTCATGTTCAAACAAGCTATTGCCACTTTCAGCAATACGATTAATGAGAGCGCTCACCAAGAAGCAACAAACAAGATCTCTATACCTAAAACGGGGATCCCAAAAAAGATATCACCAGACAAGCAAGCTGAACTGCTGTTTTTTAGAGAGTTGATACGTCCTATTGAAAAACGCATTGGCGTGTTTGAAGGAAAAGCCGACCGTATTGCGGCACTGGCTCTATATGTTAACGCTTACAGCGAAAATAGCATTGCAGAAGATCAACTTGCGGTCGCATGTTATGTCCATGATTTTGGTATGGCATTTATGCCTGAAGAAATTATTAAAAAACAGAACAGCTTAAGCGACATGGAAACAAATCTTTTGCGATCACATGTGTATAAAAGTACACGTTTACTCGAGCAATTGACTAACTGGGATGAAGCCAGAAAAATAATTATGCAGCATCATGAGCGCGCTGATGGAAGTGGTTATCCCTTGGGTATCGCAAGAGATGATATTTGTGCGGGGGCGAAGTTACTTGCCATTGTTGAGACTTATATCAATCTTGTGACTGATATTGAGGGTAATAGTACTAGCGCCGCTCTCAAAAGCAATGCCGTTGCCGAAAACGGTAACAAAACAAAACCCTTATCTGAAGTTGATGCTGTTATTGCACTTAATAAAGACTATAAAGGGCAGTTTAGTGGTAATTGGCTAAGAACGTTTAACAAAGCCATGACAGCATATTTAAATCAATAAACTGATACAAACAAGCTTAATAGCCTTTTTTGAAGTCATGTTCATACAGCAACGTTTGTTTATTTATAAATTTTTGTGCGTTGTTGACAAAAAGCTCAAACACTTTGTCTGGCTCGGATATAGCAGCGGTGTGGCAGCTAATAAATAAATTGTCGGTGTCGTAAAAAGGATGCTCGCTTGGCAGGGGCTCTACATCATAAACATCGAGTACAGCTGCCTTTAAGTGACCGTTATTAAGCGACTTTATTAAACTTTCAGGCCTATCTAAAAGACTGCCCCTTCCAACATTCATAAAAATACTCTGTGCTTGCATCGTTTCAAAAAAAGCGGCGTTACAAAATCCCTTCGTTACGTCTGTTTCAGGCAATACGCTAATCACCACATTTGAGGCTTGTAGAAAGCCTTGCAACTCACAAGCCTTAAATATACTGACTTTGTCGGGTAAACTTTGCTGGCTCAACATAGAAGATGTTCGACTTAAGGCGTTGACCTGCATACCCATCGATAGCAACTTGTTGGCGAGTTGCCTTCCTATGCTTCCCATGCCCATAATGCCAACGTGATAATTGCTTAATGGTTGGCAAACAAGCTGCTCCCATTTGCGGGCTGTCTTTAAGGAATTAAAGTCTTCTAATCTTCTCGAAAAATACAAAAGGTAACTCAATACATATTCAACCATTTGTTCGCCAAAGACGTCTTTTACACCCGTTAGCACATAGTCTTGCTTATGATGAGCTTGTAACTTGTTATTGCCCGCCCACGTTGACTGAACCCAAACAAGGTTTGGGCAGTGTTCGATATATTGGCTTAGCAAGCTGGGTTCGCCTAACAATACGGTAGATTGCAGTAAGATGTCTTTATTTGGCGTTTCGCCCGCGTATATCAAATTATATTGGCGCTTGAGAGCGTCACTTTGTTCGTATAATTGGCTAAATAAACGCCAATCACGACTGATAATATTAAGATTTATCATCTGTGTTTTTATTGAGCTTAGTGTGTAAAGAAAATTAACTTAAGAATAACTTAAAACTGAGGGTAAGGAAGCAATTAATCATGCCGATATAATATATTCAGACTATTAAAAATCGTATTTAGAGGTGGTTTTAATGTATGACTTTTGCTTAAAAGGCGTGTTAAATCAAGATGTAAACAGTGTGTATAATGCCTTTAGCGACCCTCAGGTCATACGCAAGTGGTTTGCGCCAGGTAAGCTTATTGTGTCTTATTTTAGCTCAGCGTTCCAAGTAGGTGGCCATTATCAAGCGGTTTTGCAAAGCCCTGATGGTTTTCAACAAACAATTGTCGGCTCTTATCAAGAAATAAAACCCAAAGAACATATAAGTTTTACGTGGCGTTGGGATGATACCAACGACATAAGCAAAGTCGATATAAGGTTTGCCGCTATGCGAAATGAGTCTAGTTCACTGACTATTGTCCAGTCAGGCTTTGCAAAAGAACAGGATATGTTGCAACAACAAAATGCTTGGTTAGGCTGCCTAGAAAAGTTGTCATTGGTTCTCAAAGAGCAAACACAAATGACTAATACCATCGACACACGATTTACATATGAGTCACTGAGTCAGTCGGTATAGCGATTAATTCATTGCCAGCATAATACGCTTGTGGTTATCAAGCAGCTTAACCGTTTGATTCGCGATTTCTAAAAATGAGTCTTTGTGTGACGCCTCGATAGGCTCAGCTTTCGGTAATTCAACAGTCCGAGGATTACGGTGAACACCATTAACGAGAAATTCGTAGTGTAAATGCGCACCTGTTACCATACCCGTAGAGCCCAAATACCCAATAACTTGTCCTTGTTTGACGGTTTGTCCTACTTTAACTGCGCGTCTTTTAAAATGAAGGTATTTAGTCTGATATTGCTCCCCATGCTGAATAAACACATGGTGGCCATTATACTTGTCGTAAGATGACCTAACGACTTTACCGTCACCGGCAGCCATAACTGGTGTGCCAACTCGTGCAACGTAATCAACGCCGCGATGAGGTTTAATGCGTCTTTGGACAGGGTGAAAGCGTCTTGGATTAAAGTTTGAGCTTACGTACCTAAAATTAATAGGTGCGCGCAAAAAGCTCTTGCGCATGCTGTTGCCATCAGGCGTGTAATAACGACCGTCGGTGTATCTGATGGCTGTAAACTTGTCACCTTGATTAACAAATTCTGCAGCGACTATATCTCCAAAACCAATAAACTCGCCGTCAACATAAAGCTCTTCAAACACCATATTAAAAGTATCGCCGCTTCTAATTTCTTGCGCAAAATCTATATCCCAACCAAAAATACCGGCCAATTCCATAATTTGAGTATCAGTTAGCCCAGACTCGGTGCCTGCGTTCCAAAAGCTACTATTAATTGACCCTTGTGCAAAATTAAGCACTTTTTCGATTTCTTTAACCTCAACCTTGCTAACAAAAGTACTTTCTTGCGCCTTGATAACCAAGGTTTCTGTGTTATTCAAAGGATATTGAAGGCTGAGTAATTGGCCGGCTTCGTTTATATGAAAATAGAGAAAATCACCGGGTTTTATGCGGGTAAGTTGTTTTGCGTGACTTCCCGCACGTGATACTTTGTGAGTGGTCTGTGGACTTAAATCAAACTTATCAAAGATGGCGGCGAGCGTGTCACCCGATTTTACTTTATGCGTAATATAGTCGTCAGCATCGAGTACTTGCGACTGTTCAATACTATTGTTTGCCGTCTGTAATACCGATTGCGGTATGTCTGCGGGATATTTTACACCAAGTTCAAGTTCAACGGCAGGAAGTGAGCGAGAAGCTGAAACATCGTCTACAGGCCAAAACAAAACAATCATCAGCACAATTGCAGCACTTAATAACGCAATTCTGTGGGGTTTTGGCAGATGTTTTATTGTATTGTGGATCATACACTCGTAAAATAGTATTTAATTAAACTTAAGAATATAACGATTTTAGTCAGTATTCCAGCGAAAAGGTTCAAAATAAGACCTTAAGGGTTTATCGGCTTTAATCAAAATAACACGAATTTATGCGTTTATTAGTGTGGTTCAGGTCACTAAATAATAAGTAAGCAACATGCTTTTTGGCGCCTAAATACAAGGCAAAGTAAAATAGCTGCCTTCACAGTTTTTACAAAGTGTTCAATCAACAGCACACAAGCAAAATAGGAAGTAATAATGGGAAGTTGGGAATCAGCGTTTGCTGAAATTAAACGCGGCTCAGACGAGATACTGATAGAAGAAGAGCTCATTGAGCGTCTAAAAACGGGCAAAGCGCTAAAAATCAAAGCTGGCTTTGATCCAACTGCACCAGACTTGCATTTAGGGCATACCGTTTTAATCAATAAATTAAGAAGCTTTCAGCAACTGGGCCATGAAGTCATTTTTTTAATTGGAGATTTTACCGGCTTGATTGGCGACCCAACAGGTAAAAATATCACGCGAAAGCCCTTGACCGAAGCGCAAATATTAGAAAACGCTAAAACGTATCAAGAGCAAGTGTTTAAAATCCTAGATCCCGAAAAAACCACGATTCGTTTTAACAGCGAATGGATGAACAAACTGGGTGCTGCAGGCATGATTAAATTGGCCGCTAGTCAAACCGTTGCCAGAATGTTAGAGCGTGATGATTTTAAAAAGCGCTATGCGAACGGTCAAGCCATTGCGATACACGAATTTTTGTATCCCTTGGTCCAAGGGTGGGATTCGGTAGCGCTAGAAGCTGACGTAGAGTTGGGGGGTACCGATCAGCGTTTTAACTTACTAATGGGTCGCGAGCTGCAAAAATCACAAGGTCAAAAGCAGCAAACAGTGTTAATGATGCCTTTATTGGAAGGTTTAGACGGTGTTCAAAAAATGTCTAAGTCATTAAATAATTACATTGGCATAACCGATGCGCCCAATGAGATGTTTGGTAAGGTGATGTCTATCTCCGATGAACTCATGTGGCGTTATTATGAACTACTTAGCTTTAGGCCAATTGCAGAAATTGATGACCTTAAAAGTGAAGTTGAATCGGGTAAAAATCCGCGTGATGTAAAAATTGCTTTGGCGCAGGAGCTGATCGCGCGTTTTCATAGCCAAGATGATGCTGATGCCGCACTTCAAGATTTTATTCAGCGTTTTCAAAAAAATGCGATACCTGATGATATGCCTGAGCTTAGTATTAGCTTGCCGGCAGATGGCTTAGCGATTGGCAACTTGCTAAAGTTAGCAGGCTTAGTTAATTCAACATCTGATGCAATGCGTATGATAAAACAAGGTGCGGTTAAAATTGACGGTGAAAAAGTAGAAGACACTCGTATGATGCTACAGGCAACAGGCGAGTCAGTGTACCAAGTGGGTAAGCGCAAGTTTGCACGAGTGACTTTACAATAACGGCATCGAGTAGTTTATCGACAAACATGAAAAAGGCGCAAACTATTGCGCCTTTTTTTCATTAGTGCATCAGTGTCTGACGCTTATTTGTTTGTCGCTGATTTTTTGGGTTTTGTGATTGTTCGCTCGTTTGCTTCCCACTCGCCAAAGTCGCCCTCTAAATGAACCAAATTAGTAAAGCCCTGCGATGATAAATACTCAATTGCAGTACTTGCGCGTCGACCTGAGCGACAATAAACCACGATTTGTTGGTCCTTGTCTTTAAGTTTATCGAGGTTTTTTGCTAGGTTAGCGACAGGTATATTCACTGCATTCGCGATATAACCGTCTTGATATTCGCCTGGTGTTCTAACATCTAACAAAAACCTATCGGCTTCTGGCATTTTGATAAATTGCTCGGCGCTAATACTCTTAGACGATGCAGTTGCTGAAGTTGGCGTGAGTAAAAGCATGCAAAGCATGATTAAGACCGTGCCAATTGAGGCCATAAGAAGGGATTGTTTTGATACAGTGTTGTGAATGATTGCGCGAGTTTTCATGTGAGCGGCCTATGGTCGTTAAAAATGTAATTAATACTTATACGCGTTAACACAAACTTGGTTTAGTTCATCAATAGCGCGGATTGTAAAGCGATGAAGCGCATCTGGATTTGCTCGTATTAAATGACTATTAAGCACCTTATGATGCGGTGACCAAAAGTTGTGAAGTTCTGTGGGTTCAGATTTATTGGCGGCAATAATCACATTAGGCTGCTTGCGAATAATGTCGCTTAACTTCAATTGCGGGTAGGCACTTGCACTGTTCGAATAAATATTAGAAATGCCACACACAGATAGAAGTTCGTTTAGCCAAGTGTCATTACCTAAGCCAATTAAGGGATGGGTATTCATATAATATACTGCGCTAACTTGCTGTCCTTTGTACGTGTTTTTTAAGGCTTCTAGTTTGACATTAAGGCGATTAACAATCATGTTCGCACGGGCTTGGGCCCCTAAAAAGACACCCAATTGCTCAATATCCTTGATAAAACTATCTAGGCTATCAATGTTAGATTCGTAAACCGCAAATCCAAGACTTTTCAGCTTTTCGATATCTGCATCTTTATTGCCGCCACGCCAAACCAAAATATGTGAAGGGGCTAAGCGTATAATTTCGGCGATGTTAGCGCCTTGATAGCTAGCGACGCTCGGGTATTGAGCAGCTTGTTTGGGGAAGTCGCTGTAGTCGCTTACAGCGATTAAATTCTTTTGCTTGTTTAGTGCAAAGACCCATTCAGTTAGGTGTGGACTTAGGCTAATAATCCTTTGGCTATTGGCTTTGTTATTTTGCTCACTCTTAAGTACAGCATTGTTGTTGGCCGCTGCATTAGTCGACAAAACGAGTGGTATTAACATGCATAAATACAAAATGACATATCGTATGTTGTGGCTTATGTTTACGTTTGACCGAGATAATAACTTATTCATGTAAGAAGAAGGGCTGCCTGTTAATGGTGTAAAATTGCCTTTCTATTTACAGTCAATGTCTTGATATCAGTATTTTGATATCAAGGCCATGGAATAAAATACGATCAGCAAACTTAAGGTTAATATTAGGTGCTTATTTATGGAGACTTTCAAGATATTACCATGAACAAAATCAGGTTCAGTCTTATTGCTTGAATAAAAACGTGTTCGGTTTTGCTTTTTGGCGTTTATCATCACCGGACCACCGGTATTCACTTCCAGCGCGCGGCTTAAGCCCATCAACAATATATCTCGTGTATTTGAAAAGGTAAAGTTGGCGAAAACTAGGTGCCACCATCCTTTATCAATGATTTGCCGCATGGCTTGTTTCGCCTGCGATGCCATACCAAAACTAAGGCTTGTGAGTACATTTGGAATAAGCTGTATAAGCCGACTGATTGTACTTGGGATCAATCCAAAATAAGCAAATTCTTGGGTTTTGCTACTCCATTGCTGTTGTGCTTCATAGCTTAAGCGATACAAAATTGCCGCAATAGGGCCAAAGACGAGGTAGCAACAAATGAGAGTAAATTGTTGATAATGGTAACGTAAGAATGTGCCCTCTAAATTTGCTTTTATCAATCCCATTTTAGAAAGGTTTTCAGTGTCACGTTTTAACTTTTGTTGTGAAAGATCTTTAGCAAGTTTTGCTTTATTACTCTTTAAGGCTTGTAAGCTGCTGTTAAACACTTGCTCATCTTGTCGGAATTGCATCATGACCCACAATAGTAAAATATCAATTAACCAAGGGTAACTGGCGATACTATGTATCAAATAGATGATTAGCAAAAGGGGAATAGTCAGCGCCCCGAGAGCCAAGGCGCCTGCTATTGTTTGTTGTTGTTTGCTTGCCTGTGGATCATGCACTTTGAGGGCCATTCTTTGGCAAACAAATCGAAAAAACGTCAAAGGGTCAATACTGCTTGAAATAGGTACTACTCTCTCTAAGAAAAGAGCAGCTTTGATGACTATGATGGGCAAGAATGCAAGGAGTAAATCTTCAATCGACATCAGTGTATTGCGGTTTTTCCGAAGAAATTTATAGCTTGTTGAGCATATTAATGACGAACTGTGCTGAGTGTTTAGCCGCGACTTCTAAGTATGCTTCAAACGACATAGTAGAGGTTTTTCCGGCTATGTCCGACAAACTTCTAATAACAACAAATGGTGTTTTCATTAGGTGGCATACTTGAGCAATGGCCGCGCCTTCCATTTCTACAGCGGCCATATTTGAAAAGTTTGTGCGAATAAGCGCTGCCGCTTCGTCACTACCAACAAAGCTGTCGCCGGTACAAACAAGGCCTGTTTTAGCTTTGATACCACTAATATCACTAATCGCATTTTTGGCTACGCTGACTAAAGTCTCATCACTTACGTAATACTCAGGCATTTGGGGAACTTGGCCAAGTTTGTAACCAAAGTGCGTCACGTCAACATCGTGATGTAACAATTGGGTAGCAATGACGACATCGCCAATATCAAGTTCTTTGTCAAAGCCACCTGCAGAACCCGTGTTTATGACACGGTCTGGTGTAAAAGTTTGGATTAAAAGCGCGGTTGCCGCCGCTGACGCGACTTTACCAATGCCGCACTGGACAAGAAAAATGTCATGTTGATTGATATTGCCTGTAAACACATTTAGGTATGATACGGTCCGCGTTTCACAGTTTTCCATTTGTGCTTTTAAAAGAGCAATTTCTTGCTCCATTGCGCCAATAATGACAATTTTCATAATATTCCTACTAATAATTTAGTTAAAGCCATCTCGAATAAGAGCCAGCATCAAGTGATGACGCTAGTGATGGCGTTGGTGTAGGCGCTAGTGTAGGCGATAAAACCTTATGCTGCTACATTTCTATGTGGATTTAATGGACGAGTAGGGCGGCCATGTGGTTTTACTAAACTTGGTTTTTCGTCGGTACCTAAAAATGGTACTTTTCCTTGTCGTCGACGCAGAGGGATGAGTTTAGCTTCAATACATTCTTTGATGTCGGCTACACTGTATCCCGCTTTTGCTTTAATCCTAACGTGAGGGATTGCGGCGGTTTCAAGCGCACCATTTACAAAAAAGTCGCGCTGCATATTGTGACCATTAGGACCTGATCCATACACTAAATCGATAGCCATAATGGGTGTCATGTCGCTCTTGTCACACAAAACAAAGTCAACTTGTTTCGCGCCTGCTCTTAAAAGTGCACTTTTGGCAATCTTTTGATTGGTATTTTTGCGAAGACTTAAAAGTTCACTTAGTCTCACTCGGGAAATGACTCTAAATTCGTTGCCTACAGCATGTTCGATAAGTGTTAAAAATTGACGTTCAGCTGCAGTGAACATTTGACGTTTGACTGCGAAAGGAAAATCAATACTCTCGTTATTAAACTTAATAGCGATTACCGAAATGCAGATGAGTAAAGCCATTAAAATGATTGCGATTTCCATACAAACTCCAGGTTAAATACATGTGGTTTGATGGGGATTTAGCAAAGGACGTGCCAAAGTATTGAACAATACATCTGAGAGTTTTTGGATTGCGAACGTTTTTTCGCTCGCAATCATGTTGTTGATAAATTAAGTGATTGATATTTAATTAAAAACTAACTTTTCACTAAAATGTCTATTTGTGTACCTTGCCCGTCGGCTGAAATAATAACCGTTTTGTTTTTATCGTCGCTTTGTAGCATAAACCGGTCTTTTACCTGCCTACTCGTACTGAAGCTGTCGGCGTCTTGTTGATAGAACTGAATAACCTGTTCAGGCGTTTGTGGCACAAATAAAATCATTGAAGCAGGCAAATCGGCGGCAAAGACCTGACAAAGTTTGCCATCTTGCGGTAATTTCACTTCAAAAAAGTCGTTAGGGCAGCTTTGGGTGTTCATTTGCGTGCTACTGGCATTGTCTGCAATAGCGCTAGACGATGGCGCAGAGCTTAACGTCGCGGCCGACGTTGTGACTGCAGCAGTCGCAGAGCTAACAGATGATGCAATGCCAACAGCGCTTGCTGGCTCCGCAACTGGCGCTGGCATTGCTGCTGTGGGTAATTGACGTTCAGTTGGTTTAGTTTCTTCAATTTGAATTGTAGACTCACTTGATGCAATCAAGGTTTGCGTAATCGATGCCGTTTGTTCCGGCGTATCTTGTGTGTCTGATGTTTGCTTATCGCCTTCAGTCGACGTTTTTGCTATTAATGTGTCAACTTCATCTGGCTCATTGTTAGCTTCTTCAGCCACTGTGTCGTCGGCTAGGTTTTCGGTTGCGGCTGCTGTTCCGATTTCGGTTGCTGGTTCGATTTCGGCAGCGGTTTCCTTTACAGAGAGTCTAGCTAATTCAGATTCAGAGCTAGCAGTTTCCTCTTTTGTAATTTCACTGACTATTGCTTCACCTGAGTTATCCTCAAGCGCTTTGTCTGTTTGCGCTAAGTTGGCTTCGCTTGTATTAGTAGAAGGGGCTTGCATACTTCCATTGCTCAAGGTGGCCGCGATGAGCGCTGCCGTCGCTTTTGCTGCTTCATCCAGTTTTACTGAATCTTCCTGCATCTTTGCATCTTCGGTCGCTGCTTCGTTTTCTGCTTGCGTTACCGACGACTCATTTGTCGTCTTAGCAGCATCATTTGCCATAACTGATACAGATGCAAGCAGTAACGCCGACAACACGAGTTTTTTATTGATTGAATATGAATACATACTAAGCTCCGGCCCACAGCACAAATTTTATGCCTAGTTATCGGCAGAAATCTCTTGGGCGTTAATTCAAACTTAGCATACGAATAGCCTGCGACGAATGCAATCCGCTACAGGCTTTTTAAGGTGTGTATTAAAATGAGGTGTTATAGAAGCTTATAACTTACTTATACTTCCATATAATCCAAAATGCCTTCAGCAGCGCGACGACCTTCGTCGATAGCAGTCACGACTAAATCAGATCCTCTGACCATATCGCCTCCCGAAAATATTTTGGGATTGGTTGTTTGGAAAGGATTTGTACCTTGAGAAGGCGCTCTTACACGGCCTTTTTCGTCTAGCATAATACCGTACTCTCCAAACCAAGGCGCTGGACTTGGCTGAAAACCAAAGGCAATAATCACTGCATCAGCTTCCATCAAAAACTCAGAGCCCGGCACTTCAACAGCTTGACGACGACCTTGTGCATCGGGTTTACCCATTTCGGTTCTGACCATGCGAACGCCAATTGCATTACCTGCGTCATCTACTGCGATATCAATAGGTTGAATGTTAAACTCAAAGTTCACGCCTTCTTCACGTGCATTTACTACTTCTCGACGTGAACCTGGCATGCTTTGTTCGTCTCGTCGGTAAGCACAGGTAACGGATGCTGCACTTTGTCTTATTGACGTTCTTACACAATCCATTGTTGTATCGCCGCCACCAAGGACAACAACACGTTTGCCTTTCATATCAATAAAATCATCAACAGATTTTTCGATACCCATTACACGGTTAGTATTGGCTATCAAAAATGGTAGCGCTTCATAAACACCTGGTGCAGATTCGTTAGCAAAACCACCTTGCATTGCTTTGTACGTTCCCATGCCTAAAAATACGCAATCGTAGTCATCAATGAGTTGCTGAAAAGCCACGTCTTTACCAACTTCAGTATTTAGCCTAAATTCAATACCCATATCGCTGAAGATTTCACGGCGCAAGGTAATGACGTCTTTTTCTAACTTAAAAGAGGGAATACCAAAGGTGAGTAAGCCGCCAATTTCTTCGTACTTATCAAACACCACTGGCTTCACGCCATTTCGAACTAAGATGTCGGCACAAGCTAGTCCGGCTGGCCCGGCACCAATAATAGCGACTTTTTTATCTGTCCACTGTACTTGCGACATATCTGGTCGCCAGCCCATTTTAAATGCAGTGTCGGTGATGTATTTTTCAATACTACCAATAGTCACCGCACCAAAATCGTCATTTAGAGTACAAGCCCCTTCACATAAACGATCCTGTGGACATACACGACCACAGACCTCAGGTAAACTGTTGGTTTTATGTGATAATTCAGCGGCTTCTATAATTTTTCCTTCATTGGCTAAATCAAGCCACTGTGGGATAAAATTATGTACGGGGCACTTCCATTCACAATATGGATTTCCGCAGTCTAAGCATCTATCTGCTTGACCTGCTGCTTGTGATGCTGTCATGGGTTGGTAAATTTCACCAAACTCTTCGGTGCGCATCACAATCGGCTTTTTAGGCGGATCAATACGTTCAACATCAACAAATTGATATACATTCTTAGCCATACGCTTATAACTCTCCTAATCTCTTTTGTATCTTATTGAGCCTGCACGCGAAGCTCAGCGCTTGAGCGGCTAATATGGCCTAACAAATTTTTCACATCGCTGGTTTTTGGCTTAACTAAGCGGAAGTTTTTAATCTCTTGGGCAAAGTTAGTCAACAGGTTTAGCGAGTGGGCACTGCCTGTGCGTTCATAATGTGAGTTAATTAATCCTCGTAAATGCTCAGACAGAATAACTTTCTCTTCGATGCCGAGTATTTCGACCAACTCTGAGTTGACTCGTCTGTCTAAGTCGTCATATTCATCATATAAATATGCGAAACCGCCCGTCATACCTGCACCAAAGTTAACGCCAACACATCCGAGAATGGCAACAATACCACCTGTCATGTATTCACACGCATTATCACCAGCGCCTTCAATTACGGCAATTGCACCTGAATTTCTAACGGCAAAACGCTCGCCAGCGCGACCCGCTGCGTAAAGTTTACCGCCAGTGGCGCCGTATAAACATGTATTGCCCATAATAGCACTATTATGAGTATCAAAAGTAACATTGCTTGGTGGATGAATAACAATACGACCGCCAGTCATGCCTTTGCCTACATAGTCATTAGCATCACCAACTAGCGTCATCTCAAGACCACCCGCATTGAATACGCCAAAGCTTTGGCCAACGGTACCTGTTAGCGATACCTTAATTGGATAATCACTCATGCCGTTATTGCCGTGCCTTTGGGCAATTAAACCTGAAAGCGTTGCACCAACTGAACGGTCAGTGTTGCGCACTTTGTAGGCCACGGCTTTGCCCTTTTTAGCCATAACTGCGCCTTCGCAGTCAGTAACCATGCGTTGATTTAATTCGCCTTTATCAATGGGCGCATTCGTCGTCTGTGAACAAAACAGTTGAGTATGTGAACCTGCTGATGACTTTTCTAGAAGTGGTGATAAATCCAATTTATTTTGCTTGGCGGTTTCGCCTTCAAGCAATTCTAGTAAGTCAGTTCGGCCAACTAAGTCTTGGAACTCACTTACGCCAATGCTTGCCATGATTTCGCGTACTTCTTGAGCAACAAATTTAAAGTAGTTCATTACCATTTCAGGTAAGCCAATAAAGTAGTTATCGCGAAGTTTATTGTCTTGTGTCGCTACACCCGTTGCACAGTTATTGAGGTGACATATTCGTAAGTACTTACAGCCAAGTGCAACCATAGGACCTGTGCCAAAACCAAAGCTTTCAGCGCCTAACATGCCGGCTTTAACAACATCTAAACCGGTTTTTAAGCCACCATCGGTTTGTACTCGAACCATGTGGCGTAAGCCATTTTCAACCAAGGCTTGTTGCGTCTCGGCTAAGCCAAGTTCAAATGGGCTCCCTGCATATTTAACGGAGGTGAGCGGGCTGGCGCCTGTTCCGCCATCATAACCAGAGATGGTGATTAAATCTGCATATGCCTTTGCGACGCCTGTCGCAATCGTGCCAACGCCAGGTTCAGATACCAATTTGACTGAAATGAGTGCACTTGGGTTCACTTGTTTTAAGTCAAAAATCAACTGCGCCAAATCTTCAATAGAATAAATATCGTGATGAGGCGGAGGCGATATTAATGTCACGCCGGGCACCGAAAAGCGCAGCTCGGCAATGTATTTATTCACCTTGTCACCAGGTAACTGACCACCTTCACCAGGTTTAGCACCCTGAGCAACCTTTATTTGTATGACATTCGCATTCATTAAGTAATGCGGTGTTACACCAAAACGGCCAGAGGCGACTTGTTTTATTTTTGAGTTTTTCTCGGTGTTAAAGCGCTTAGGATCTTCGCCGCCTTCACCTGAGTTTGATTGTCCGCCTAACCTGTTCATTGCGATAGCCAGTGCTTCATGAGCTTCAGGGCTTAATGCGCCAATAGACATTGCGGCAGTATCAAAACGTTTGTATAAATTGTCTGCTGGCTCCACTTCGCTAATATCGATAGCTTCACCCGATTTTATTTTCATTAAATCGCGGATATGACTCGGATTACGATCATTGACCAGTTTTGCAAACACATCGTAGTCACTATACTCACCGCTGACGACCGCTTTTTGTAAGGAGCTAACGACATCTGGGTTGTAAGCGTGGTATTCACCGCCATGGACGTATTTTAGTAAGCCGCCATGTGACATTGATTTGCGTGCAAGCCAGGCAATACGTGAAGAGTTGATAAGGTCTTGTTCAAAATCGTCAAAGCTAGCACCTTGTATTCGACTTGGTACACCGTCAAAACAAAGCTCACATACTTCTTTGTTGATCCCCACCGCTTCAAATAACTTAGAGCTTCTATAGCTAGCAATGGTGCTAATGCCCATTTTAGACATGATTTTAAACAGCCCTTTATTAATGCCTTTACGGTAATTTTTAATCGCATCAAGTGCACTAATATCCAAGTCGTTTTTAGCAACAAGTTGTTCAACCGTTTCGTAAGCTAAGTATGGGTATACAGCCGTCGCGCCTAAACCAATAAGTACGGCAAAGTGATGTGGGTCACGAGCTGAGCCCGTTTCTACTACAATGTTTGCATCACATCGTAACTGGTCGTTAACGAGTCTTTTTTGTACGGCACCTACCGCCATCGCAGCGGGTATTGGGAAGGTATCTTTACTAATATCGCGGTCAGATAAAATAACAAAGGCCGCGTTTCTATTTTTGACGGCGTCTACGACTTCGTCACATATTCTGTTTAAGGCATTTTTAAGGCCTTCTTCGGGCTTGTATAAAAGGCTGATTTTTTCGTTGTAATAGTATTTTTCACTGAAATTAGACAGCTGCGCTAAATCTGTGTAGACCAATACTGGCGACTCAAACAATACTCGGTGCGCATATCCGCTTGTTTCATTAAACACGTTCTGTTCACGGCCAATACATGTCGCTAGAGACATAACGTGATTTTCACGCAAAGAGTCTATTGGTGGATTGGTTACTTGTGCAAATTGTTGTCTAAAGTAATCATAGAGCGTACGCGTTTTTGAGGACATTACGGCCATTGGTGTGTCATCACCCATAGAGCCAACTGCTTCTTGTCCGTCTTTTGCGAGTACTTTTACGACTTGATTTATTTCTTCGTAGCTGTAATTAAATAGTTTGTGCATTGTCGCCATTTCATCATCTGAAAAAGCGCGCTTGCCAATTTCCACTGGGTCACATTCTTCCAGCGGTTTTAAGCGGGCAATATGTGATTCTAGCCACTCAGCATAAGGATGCTGTGATTTAAGCTCTTCATCAATTTCGTTTGAGCGCCAAATTTTGCCAGTGTGTGTATCGACAGCAAGCATTTCGCCAGGACCAACACGGCCTTTTTCGACAACGTCTTGTTGCTCATAATCCCAAATACCAATTTCAGAGGCTAGCGTAATAAAGCCGTTTTTAGTGATAACGTAACGAGCAGGTCTAAGGCCATTGCGGTCAAGGTTACAAGCAACGTGGCGGCCATTTGTTAACACTATGCCTGCTGGGCCATCCCATGGTTCCATGTGCATGGAATTAAACTCATAAAAGGCGCGTAAGTCTTTATCCATGGTTTTGTTGTTTTGATAAGCGGGCGGCACTAATAGGCGCATCGCTCTGAATAAGTCCATTCCGCCAGCTAAAAATAGCTCTAGCATATTATCTAAAGAGCTACTGTCAGAGCCTTCAGTATTTACAAACGGCGCGGCTTGCATTAGGTCAGGAATAAGTGGTGTCGCAAATTTAGCTGTGCGTGCAATGGCCCAATCACGATTACCTTTTATCGTATTGATTTCGCCATTATGTGCCAAAAACCTAAAGGGCTGTGCAAGTGGCCATTTAGGCAATGTGTTAGTTGAGAAGCGCTGATGGAATACACAAATTGATGATTGTAAATCAGGGTTCGCTAAATCTAGGTAAAATTTAGGCAGGTCTTTTGGCATCACCAAACCTTTGTATATCGTAACAAAGGTCGACAAGCAGGCGACATAGAACTCATCATCACCAGCAATACGCTTTTCGGTGCGTCGTCTGGCCATATAAAGGCGACGTTCTAAATCTGGCACAAGCCAGCCACTGGGCGCATTAACGAATACTTGCTCTATTTGCGGTACACCGGTTTTTGCTAAATCGCCTAACACGCTATGGTCAACAGGAACCTCACGCCAGCCAAGTACACTGATCATTTCTTTTTGCAGCTCTTCGTTTAAGAGCTCTCGAGCGGCCTGCGCTTTGACTGGATCTTGAGATAGGAACACCATACCAACCGCATAATTTTTGTTTAAGGTCCACCCATTTTCTATTGCCACTTTCTTAAAGAACGAATCAGGTTTTTGCAGAAGCAATCCACATCCGTCGCCAGTTTTTCCGTCAGACGCCACGCCACCACGGTGTTGCATGCGGTCTAAGCCCTCAATAGCAGTTGCTACCAACTGATGGCTTGATTCACCTTCGGTGTGCGCAATGAGACCAAAGCCACAATTGTCTTTTGAATCTGATGAATGGTATAAACCCATATAATACTCCATAGCGCAGGCCCAATGCCAAAAACGCACTTTAAAATGTGTAGAATCTTTCTTTATCAGAATAAGATTTTAACTATCCACCGAGGCATTACAGCGCCTGATGTGATTTCACTATTGTCTTGTCGAATTATTGTTGTTTTTAGTGTCGACGTCGTTAGCTGTTTGAGGATACTCTTGCGTATCGAATTTTTATTCATTCCACTAAGCGGGATGTTGAAAATACCTACTTACGCGTCAGAAATCAATTCATAGGCCTTATATTCTTCAGTTTAATCAAAGCGAATGTAATTAAGTTATTGATTTAGTAGATTATATAGTTTTTATTATTGTCGCAAAAAGGCGACGAATTTTTGACGCTTGACGTAAATAATGTGTTAAAAATAGTTGTTTTTACAACCTTTTTATCTTCATGTATTTTAATATCCATTCAGTAAAGTTGCCAATTAACGCATAATTATTAGAAAAAAGTGAGTAAACTAGGCCTTACGACACTTTCTGATGTTTTCTTGTGGTTTGCTTCGATTAAAGTGAATTCGGTGGCCTGAAAAAAGCTGATTGCTCATCTAGCACTACACCCGATGCTGATTTCTTGATAGCATGCGACTACATACAAAAACTGCGTTGTTTACTTATCAAAAACGTCTTTCGCAAGACCTAGTCTGTGAAGGTACTTGTATAAATCACTAATAACAAATTAAGAAGTAATCAAAACACTATGCTGACAAAAAAAACAGGTAACTCATGGGCAATTCGCTTCGCTAGGTTTGTTGACAAAATTGGCACCATAAAAGTCGGCGTTTTGTTTGTTTTATGCATGTTATTATTTGTTTTAGCAGGCTCTTATGCCGTTCGATTTTTGCAAGGAAGCGTTCCTCAAGTTGACGATTTGATAACCGCAGCTGTGCTAACGATTATTGGTGCACCGTGCTTGTTATACTTTTTTAGTAAACTAGTGAAAGAGCTTGACCATTCTCGTATCAACCTTGAAGAGGCTGTCTCGCAGCTTGAGAGACTTCGTCGCCACGATGTTATCTTAAATAGAGAATTGCAAAACAATATACGCCAACTTAATTATGAAATTGAACAGCGCAAGCATGCTCAAACAGAGCGTGAATCAATGTTTGCCAAACTTGAGCAAGAAATAAAAGAAAAATCAGAACAAGAATTAGAGTCTCGCCGACTATCTACTCTCACTCGTTCTATTATTGATGCATCGCCGGATTTGATTTATTACCGCAATGAAGAAGGGCGCTTTGCCGGTTGTAATAAAGTGGCTGAAGCACTTACGGGTAAAACAGAAGAGCAACTTGTTGGCTTGTCACCCCACCAAGTTTATGATGAAGAGCTGGCGGCGCAAGTGGCCGCATCTGACCAAGAAGTCTTAGAAACTAATTCGCCTATCACTGAAGAGCTATGGTTAAAGTTTGCAGACGACCGACGCCGATATTTTGAAATGCGCAAAGTTCCATTTTTTGACCAAAAAGGTCGACGTTTAGGCCTACTCGCCTTTGGTCGAGACATGACAGAGCGAAAGCAATCACAATTAGCCATTGAGCAGGCCAGTAAAGATAAAACCAAATTTATCGCGACTATTTCACACGAATTACGTACGCCTCTAAATGGTATTGTTGGGCTAGCGCGAATGCTGCGTGACACAAAACTTAATGCCGAGCAGTTTGAATGGGTGAGTACCATTTACGCCAGTGCAATTACGCTAGGAAACATATTTAACGACATTATTGACCTTGATAAACTTGACCGCGACAAAGTCGAGATGCAATACAAAACCGTTAACACCGCAAACTTCGTGAATGAGATCGCCAGTATCATCAAATTACTAGCGGCTGATAAAAACCTTAAATTCAATTGGGAAATCGTTGAGCCTGTGCCACTTGCTTTTGAAGCCGACGGCACGCGTTTACGCCAAGTTTTGTGGAATATGCTGTTTAACGCGGTCAAATTTACACCATCGGGTAGCGTGTCGTTGACGATGTCGGCAACAATACAAAGTAGTACCCAAGCAGAAATCATGTTTACCATCCAAGATACCGGTATTGGCATTGATAAAGACCAGCTCGACAAAATTTTTGCCATGTATTATCAAGTGCAACGAGATGACTTTCAATCGGCGACAGGTACTGGCATTGGCTTGGCTATCTGTAAACAAATGGTCGATAAAATGAATGGCCATATTCGTGTTAATAGCGAAATAAATAAAGGCACTTGTTTTGAAATCACTTTGCCAGTCAACATATCTCATCAAGCGCCTGATGCAGAAGAGTTGCGGGTGACAGGGCTTAATATTTTACTAGTTGAAGATATAGAGCTTAATGTGATGGTTGCAAAAGCCTTGCTTGAGAAGCTTGGACAGCAGGTTGCTGTTGCAATGAATGGTCAAGATGCCATTGATATGGTCAAAGAAACGACTTTTGACTTAATTTTACTTGATATTCAGCTTCCAGATATGACGGGCTTTGATGTTGCCAAAACGCTGTTAGAAGAAGACCTTGTGCTGCGCACACCAATGGTGGCGTTAACGGCTAACGTGATTAAAACAAGAGAAGAATACTTGCAAAGCGGCATGGATGACGTTATCGCCAAGCCCATTAAAAAGAGTCGCATTATTTCAGTTTTTAACGAGCTATTTGCGACAGACTTAAGAGATGACCTACCCAATGTTGCTTCACCAAAAGGACAAGTAATGATTGAACAAGAAAAACAAAACGTGCTCGAAACTGATTTGTTAAATATGTTGATTGAAACTATTGGCGAAGGCATGGTCGAGGCAAGTCTTGCGGTATTTGAAGATAAAATTCCAGAGTATATGGAAATTTTAAATGTTTCTTTAGCCGCCGATGACAAAGATGAGGTTTGTTCACAAGCACACAAAATAAAAGGTGCAGCAGGCTCAGTAGGCTTATCAAGAGTACAAGGCTCGGCTAATCAAATACAACAAGGCGACCATCCTGCCTGGTGGGAAAATGTTCACGAGTGGGTAGAGCAATTGCAAATGGCAATACAGCAAGATGTGCCGTATTTACACGAATGGCTAAAACAGCAGCAATTTGACGATTAGCTTTACAGTAAAAACAATGTCGCTGTGCCTAAAAAGGCAAAAATACCGACGACGTCGGTGATGGTCGTCAAGATAACACTGCCAGCTAATGCGGGGTCAATGTTCATCTTTTTCATCACAATCGGTAAGGTGGCACCTGCTAGGCCTGCGGCAATCATGTTCATCATCATGGCAAATGCAATAACACCGCCAAGCACATAATCTTGTTTCCACAATGCAATTACCGATGCGATTAAACTTGCCCAAATTAAACCGTTTAAGAATCCGATAGCGAGCTCTTTTCTAACCAACCATAAGCTGTTTGTATTTGATACGTGGCCAAGCGCCATACCGCGTATAACTAGCGTCAGGGTTTGATTGCCTGCCACACCGCCCATACTAGGGACGATGGTGTTTAAAATGGCCAGTACGGCGAGTTGACTCAATGTTGCTTCAAACATATCGCTTACTGCGGCAGCTAGCAATGCGGTGACTAAATTCACGCCTAGCCATACAGAACGGCGCTTGGTTGATTGACCCACAGGCGCAAATGTATCTTCTTCGTCATCTAAGCCCGCCATACTCATCATCGAGTGTTCGGCATCTTCCCTGATGATGTCAACAACATCATCAATAGTAATACGTCCAAGTAGCTTGCCTTCTTCATTTACCACCGCCGCCGATAACCAATCATAGCGCTCAAACATGCTGGCGACTTCGCGTTCTTGCAAATTAGCGTTGAGCGAGTCGGGTTCATCGTCCATTATTTCTGCAACGCTAACCTCAGGGTGTGAGGTTAATAAACGAGCTAACGAAACGGTGCCAATAAGCGTATCTTGCCGGTTGACAACATACAAGGTATCGGTATTTTCAGGTAATTCAGACTTAAGGCGTAAGTATCGGATGACCACGTCAATACTCACTTCAGGGCGCAAAGTGATGGTGTCGGTATTCATAATAAAGCCGGCGGTGTCTTCTCCATAAGACAAGGCTTTTTCTGCGCGTTGGCGGTCTTGCGCGTCCATTGACGTCAATATGCTTTGTAAGACATCCTCTGGTAGCGTGCTTAGCGTTTCAGCTAGGTCATCGGTGTCCATGTCTTCTAGTGCATCAACAACACTAGATGGCATCATTTTGCTAATAATGCCATTACGAACGTCTTCAGATAATTCTTCTAACACATCACCATGAAAGTCTGCATCTAGCATCTTCCATAATTGTGTGCGCGTTTTGGTGGGGGACGACTCTAATAATAAAGCAACATCACCAGCAGGTATGTTATGAAGCAAGCTACGTACGCGCACAAATGCACCGGCACTAAGAGAATCATTAATGCTGATTAGTCGAGCTTGTGTATTACTTGCGTCTAGGGTTTCGGACATATTTGTGTCGTGTTATTCGCCTTCATCAAATTTGTTAACGATCAAGTACTCTATTTCATCTAAGGCAGATTGAGCGTCTTCGCCTTCACAACTAACAGTAACTTGCTTTCCTTGACTGCTTTCTAGCATTAGTAAGGCAAGAACACTGTTGGCGGGCGCGCTTTGATCGCCCTGTTGTAGTTGAATATCGCAGGTATAGCTATTTGCAATTTGCACTAATTTAGTTGCTGCGCGAGCATGTAAACCAAGTTTGTTTAAGATAGTTAAGGTTTTTACTACTTTCATAACGCGTATACTCCTTCTGCATTTATCTACTGCTCGTGCTGGCTAAGGCTAGGTGCTTTGAGTCGTATTTTCTGCAGAATGTTCTAGTGCTTTACTTGATCCCAACTCCCGATGTTTAACTTGAACATCGCCATGACTTGCCTTAAACGCTTCTGCTAAGTTCTGCGCAACAAAAACTGAACGATGCTGTCCACCTGTACAACCAATGGCAATGGTGACATACGAACGATTATTCCGCTCTAAATGCGGCAGCCAAGTCGTCACAAAGTTCTGAATTTGCCAAATAAGCTTCATCACAAGAGGCTGGCCCGATAAAAATAATTCAACAGGGCCGTCTAGGCCCGTTAATGGCCGCAAGTCGGGATCCCAGTGAGGATTAGGTAAAAAACGCACATCAAATACATAATCTGCGTCTTTTGGAATACCATACTTAAATCCAAATGATTCAAAAACAATAATTAAGTCTGAGCTTTTTTTACCAAGCACTCTTTCGCGAACTAGTTCGGCGAGATCATGCACCGATAGATCGTCTGTTGTGATATGCAGATCAGCTTTCTCGGCTAACGGCACAAGTATAGCCCGTTCCTCGTTAATCGCATCAATCAATGAATTGCTTCGTTTAAATAATGGGTGCAATCGACGTGTTTCACTGTATCTTTTTATGAGTACATCATCGCTGGCATCTAAAAAGATAATCGTGATTTCCCAAAACTCGGGTAGGTAATTTAAGAGTTCGGCAATTTCGTTATCGGATTCAGGAATATTTCTTACATCCACACTGACCGCAACTAATTCGTGCTGCTCAACAATGGTATGTGTCAGTGTAGGAAGGAGGGCGACGGGGATATTGTCAACACAGTAGTAACCCAAATCTTCTAAGGCACGAAGTGCAATAGACTTACCAGAGCCTGATCTACCGCTAATTATGAGTAATTTCATTTTATGGCCTTTTGGTAGTTTACATGTTTGTTGGCGTGTTATTTATACAGAGCCAGTTTGACAGAGCCAGTTGACAGAGCCAGTTGACAGAGCCAATTTGGTAGAGCTAATTTGGTAGTGCTAATATGTTACGCGAGTGCGGCTACTATCTCGTTTTTATTGTTGGCGCTTCTAATCGCTTTTACAGTATCTTTGTTACTAAGTTTTCGGGCGATACCAGACAATGCTTGGATGTGCTTGTCAGTTTGCTCTTCTGGTACTAATATCGCAAAAAATATATCCACGGGTTGGCTGTCAATTGCATCAAACTCGATAGGCTGGTTGCTAGTGACAATAACCGCAATCATTTGGCTTAAGCCGGTAATTTTGCCGTGTGGAATGGCAATGCCATGCCCAATCCCAGTGCTGCCCATTTTTTCTCGGCTAAGCAAACTAGATAGTACTTCGACTTGGTCTAATTCAGGGGATTGTTGTACAGCGATTTCAGAGATTACTTCAAAAATCCGTTTTTTACTTTGGCACTCAACCGAACATTGAGTTCGGTCAAGTGAAATGATGTCATTAATGATCATAGATAATGCTTAGTGGCGTTTCAGTTTTTCTTTATGTTTAATGACTTGTCTATCGAGTTTGTCTATTAATGAGTCTATCGCTGCGTACATGTCTGTATGCTCTGAGTTGGCGAACACTTCACCACCATTGAGATGCATAGTCGCTTCAGCTTTTTGGTTTAGCTTTTCAACGTTTAAAATGACGTGAACATTATTAATATGATCAAAGTGCCGTTCTAGCTTTTCAAATTTTGTATCGACGTAATTTCGTAACGAGTCAGTGATATCGACGTGATGACCGGTAAGGTTAATTTGCATATTATTGGTCCTCTTTTACATTGCCTTAAACAAGGCTTTTTCGTTGATTTGAAGGGGGAATATTCAATGATTCCCTGTATTTTGCAATTGTTCGCCGAGCAACATTAATACCTTTGTCAGCGAGCATTTGCGCAATTTTGCTATCACTTAATGGTTTATTTGCAGGCTCATCAGCCACTAGTTTTTTAATAAATGCACGAATCGCGGTAGAAGAGCAATTTTCGCCAGATTCAGTAGATACGTGAGACGAAAAGAAATATTTCAATTCAAAAATACCACGTGGCGTATGCATATATTTTTGCGTGGTCACCCTAGAAATAGTCGATTCGTGCATGTCTACCATCTCGGCAACATCGTTTAGCACCATGGGTTGCATCTTCTCTGGGCCAAGTTCAAAAAACTCTCTCTGCTTGGCGACTATACAGTGCGACACTTTCAATAGGGTTTCGTTACGACTCTCTAAACTTTTTATAAACCATTTAGCTTCTTGTAAATGAGACTTTATATATTGAGAATCGTTCGGATTATTTGTTGTTTTTGATAGTTTTGCGTACGTTTCATTAACGGTTAATGCTGGCAAAGCTTCATTATTTAGCTCAACCGTCCACACACCTTTTTTCTTATATACGTTTACATCAGGCACTATGTATTCGGGTTCTCTGGCTGAAATCACGCTTCCTGGACGGGGATTTAGCGTTTTAAGTAAACGCATTACTTCCCGAAGCTGCTCTTCTTTAAGGCGCGTTTTACGCATTAAGGTCCGATAGTCCTTACTACTCAGTAAATCAGCATGTTCGGTTATTAAATCCCGAGCTTGACTAAGCCAAGGGGTTTGTTCATCAAATTGTTCAAGCTGCACAAGTAGGCATTCGGTTACGGTGCGCGCTCCTGAGCCTATTGGATCGAAACGCTGTACCCGTTTTAGCACGCATTCAATCTCATCTAATTCAATTTCTTCGTTGTCCAAACTTTCAAGCAACTCTTCGCTAGAGATGGTTAAGTAACCAGATTCGTCAATAGAATCGATTATCGCAATCGCAATTGATTTATCAATATCACTAAAATGTGTTAATTCGACCTGCCACATTAAATGGTCTTGGATTGATTCAGTGGTTTCACCTTGAAACACATAGTCATCGTCAGGATTTGCACCTGTCATGCGAGTTGGCGCTGAGGTTGAGCCTAAATATTCTTCCCATGAGCTGTCGAGGGGAAGATCATTTGGTAAATCTCGATTTTCAAGTGCCTCGTGGCTATCCATCGGATCGCTAACATCACTCTCTCCATTAGCGGTGGATGCATCGACTGTTTCTACTTTGCTGCTGTTTTGTTCGTTGTCTGTGCGTGAATCTAGCGTTTGTGCGTCACTATTGTTCGAATCAGACGCGGTGTATTCACTTTCGGTGTTTTCTGCGGTTTCTAATAGTGGGTTTGATTCTAATGCTTCTTGAATTTCTTGTTGTAGGTCAAGTGTCGAGAGTTGCAAGAGCTTTATCGCTTGTTGCAATTGTGGTGTCATGGTCAGCTGTTGACTGAACTTTAACTGTAAAGAGGGCTTCATGTGTTGGCGTTAGTTACCTTTTCCTACTCTTACTTATCATTGTACGTATATTTAAAAATTCTGAAACACTTTTTTAAGCACTTTTAACGGTTTATAGCGCAAATTGCTCACCCAAATAAACATCCCTTACTGTTTGATTCGACAGTACTTCTTCGGCAGAACCCGATGCGATAAGCTCTCCGTGACTAACTATGTACGCTTTTTCACATACATCGAGTGTTTCTTTGACATTATGATCGGTGATTAATACGCCAATCCCCCGTTCTTTTAATTGGTAAATGATTTTTTTAATATCATTAACAGAGATCGGGTCAACGCCGGCAAAGGGTTCGTCCAATAAAATAAATTTTGGATTAGCTGCGAGTGCGCGCGCTATTTCAACTCGTCTTCGCTCTCCGCCCGACAAGCTCATACCCAAGCTGTTACGAATATGATTAATGTTAAAATCGTCGAGTAATTCGTCGGCTATTTGCTCGCGCTGGTTTTTAGAGATGTCTTGCCTAATTTGCAAAATAGCCATCAAATTTTCATAAACGCTTAGTTTTCTGAAAATAGATGCTTCTTGCGGCAAGTAGCCAATCCCATGTCGAGCCCTTTCATGCATAGGTTCAACACTCATATTGACTTGATCAATGTATATATCGCCTTTATCAAGTGGGACTAAGCCGACAATCATATAAAACGTCGTCGTTTTGCCTGCGCCATTAGGGCCTAACAGCCCAACTATCTGTCCAGTCGATACTTCAATGCTTACATCTCTGACAACTTGTCTCGCTTTGTAAGACTTCGCCAAGTTCTTTGCAGATAGGGTACTTGCCACTATTTATCGTCCTTCAAATTAGTCCTTCAACTTTACTCAGGGTTGTTCGTCATTATCACTTTGTGGGCTGACGAACGCACCCGGACTTAGCACGGTTGTTACGCCTTCGTCGCCTTCGCCTGATGCGATAATTTGCTCTTTGGCCATATCAAAGGCAATTGAATCGCCGTTCACTTTTACATCATTTTGCGAAATCGCTGCGTTACCTTTTAGCGATATTGTTCTTGATTCAACTTCATATATAATTTCGTTAGCGCTCGCGACTACTAAGCTTCCATCGGCTAGACGCTGTGTATAGCTAGCGGGCGTTCCATTTGCCGTAATCACTTCTTTGCCTTTCCCTGCTGAGGCGTTCGCTTCTACTCTGTCGGCTAAAATTTCTAAGCTGCCTTGGCGGATAATAACATCATCAATAAAAATAGAGGTGCGCTTTTTCCCGTCGAGTGACTGATGTTTAGAAGCGGCTGTGACGGGTAATGTAAAGTCGGTCTCAATCGTACTGGTGCTTGACTCGACGGTGTTGGTCAATTCTTGAAAAGGCGCGGCTGTGACCAAACTAACACTGCACATCAACAGTAATGGGCACAATTTGATTGCGAGGCTATCTCTTAAAACGGTAACTAAACTAGTGCGTGCATTAGCACAAAAACCTGCAACTAGCCTGATAGTGGATTTAGCGAGTTGGATTAAATTTAGTTTGCACATGTTCTTTTAACTCATATTGTTGGGTGGATAGATTACCAAATAAACCAACACTAGTAACGTCATAATTTACACCACTTATGGTGACCATTTCATTTGAGCTAAGTGTTTTTTCTTGAATATCGATTTCGATATACTCTGTTGTGATTTGTTTGACGTATTCGTCTGAGCGCAGATTTGTGATTTTGACGCCTTTTTCGAGTTGAATTCGATTGTTAGCGTATAGTGTGCCTTCTTGTGCTGTTACTTCCCAAGGCTCGCCGTCATCTAAAAACAAGGTGTATACGGGGTTTTCAAATACTGCAAATCCCAAGGCATCATAATGCTCCATTTTATCGGCAGCCACTTGGTGGCTAAGTCGTCCTTCTTCATCATAAAGTTGACTGCGTAAGTTTACCGCCTGATAGTTAGGAATGAGTGATGGGTCGCTACGAGGTCCAGATTGCACGTCTTCGTCTTCTAACAAAATGGGCAGATAGAGTATTAACACGGCAGCAAAAACTAAAACAAGACTCCATCCTATTCTGTTCATACGCTTGCGCCGTGCACGTAGCCAAGTTTATTGTTAACTTGCAGTATCAAGTCGCATACCTCGCGTACCGCGCCTTTGCCACCGCCTACAGTGGTTATTATATCGGCTTCAAGCTTAACTAAAGGATGAGCATCAGCAGTGGCGATTTTGACATTGCTATGAGCAAACATCGCTAAATCAGGCATATCGTCTCCCATGCTCATGATTTTATTTTCACGATAGCCAGTAACGCGCATAAGTTCAGACAAGGCCTTGTGCTTATCTTCGCGACCTTGCAATATATGTTGGACATTGAGTGCGCGCATTCGTTGCTCAACTATGCTCGATTTTCTACCAGTGATAATAGCGACGGTAATGCCACATTTTACGAGTGCTTTTATGCCATACCCATCTTTAGTATTAAATGCTTTGAGCTCCTCGCCATTATTTCCTAAATAAATGTTGCCATCACTAAACACACCATCTACGTCAAACACGACCATTTTTATTTGATAGCAACGGTCGTAAATTTCTTTGTCAATTGTCTGATACAAGGTATCTACTGTTGTTGTATTTCGAGTTGCATAAGATTGTTCGCTCATTACACCACCCCTGACCTTAGTAACATATGCATATTTAAAGCACCGACAAGACGGTCATGTTGATCAATGACAAAGAGCGCATTGATGCGCTTTTCTTGCATAAGATTTAGCGCATCAACGGCTAAAGCTGACTGTTTTATACTAACGCCACCCATGGTCATGACTTCTTTCACTCCTGTGCTATGTATGTCTATTTTTTTATCTAATGCGCGGCGCAAATCACCATCGCTAAAAATCCCCATTATTACTTGAGTATCATCAATAATGGCGGTGACTCCCAATCCTTTTGCTGAAATTTCTAATAGCGCATCAGACACACTCGAATTGTCGTTTACAATCGGTATATCACTGCCTTTAACCATAACATCGTTGACCGTCATGATTAAGCGTTTTCCGAGGGCGCCACCTGGATGCGAAAACGCAAAATCTTCAGCAGTGAAACCTTTCTCTTCAAGTAAGGCGACGGCTATTGCGTCACCTAACACGAGCGTTGCCGTGGTGCTCGTTGTTGGTGCTAAGCCCAACGCACAAGACTCTTTGGCTACATTTAATGTCAGTACGGTATCAGCAAATTTTGCAAGATAACTGTCGTGCTTATTGGTGATGGCAATAATTGGAACGCCGATGCGTTTTATGGAAGGTAACAAGCCGTTTAATTCGGCAGTTTCACCAGAGTTTGATATGGCAATAACGGCGTCGTCTGTACTTAGCATGCCAAAGTCGCCATGATTGGCTTCTCCTGGGTGCATAAAAAATGAAGGCGTCCCAGTGCTTGCTAATGTCGCAGCGATTTTTTTTCCAATGTGGCCAGATTTACCCATACCTGACACAACCACCTTGCCTTTGCAGTTTAACAACAATTCGCAGGCGTGAGTAAACGATCCGTCTAATGCGTCATGTAAGGCTTGTAATGCGCTAATTTGCTGGCTAAACGTCCGTTTTGCTGAAGCTAAATAAGTCATGAAAATTTCAATTTTTATATTTATATTGTTGTTAGTTGGCTACGCGTTTTATTTTATGCAAACAAAATGTATTGGTAGGCACAAAATATACCTAAAAATATGACCGCTTCATATCTATTTATTTTTCGAGACCCTTTAAGATTAAAGCAGAATATAAATAATAGTATCGATAACCCTAGCATAACAAGCGAGTCGCGATCTGCGGCGCTGCTATCAATCATGCCTGGCGCAATCAGTCCAGGCATCGCTAGTACTGCCAATATGTTGAAAATGTTTGAGCCAATGATATTACCAAGCGCAAGGTCATCTTCGTTTTTGAGTACGCCAGCAATACTAGCTGCAAGTTCGGGCAAGCTAGTGCCAATAGCGATAATCGTAAGGCCAATCACTAAATCACTGATACCTAAAAATCGTGCGATGTAGACTGCTGAGTCGACTAAAAAATGAGCGCTAACGGGAAGGAGAATCATACCCACAATGACCCAAAAAATAGCAGTCGAGGTTTCGACATTGCTCGGGACTTCTGTTTCAGTCTCAGCAATCAGCGGGTCGTTTTTCTCTACTTTGAATGCGAGCATCGCCATACCTGCAATCACGAGCACAAATAAGGTGATTAAGGTAATTCCCTCTATTCGAGAAAGTTTATTGTCGGCGATAAAATAGACGGCAATTAGCGTTACTATGAGCATGACAGGAAGTTCGCGCTTTAGCGTGGTCGATGTCACTAAGATTGGTTTAATTAGCGCGGTAATACCCAACACTAGGGCAATATTGGTAATGTTTGAGCCTAATGAGTTGCCGACAGCGGTATCGATACTACCGTTAAAAGAAGCGGTTGCAGCCACCACAATTTCTGGTGCCGATGAGCCCATGGCTACAATCGTTAAGCCGATTAGCATAGGGGCAACACCAATATTTTTAGCTAATGCAGACGCGCCATAAACAAAGCGGTCAGCACTCCAACTCAAGACAATGAGCCCAATAATAAAAATAGATAGATTTAGAATCACAAATAAAGTCTTTTTTTAAATTCAATAGTGGCTAAAAGCCGTGGATTGTAGCGATTTCACATTAAAAAATCACAAAAATCGATAAATTTATAAGATATAATTACAAATTGTACGTTTTGTTACGCTTTTCTTACGTAAAAATGCTTGAAAAGGGCTAAACTAACCTCATATTCATCGACCGCCCTAGTTCTACTTTTCATTTTATAGCATGCTGAAACATGCCGATGGCGAAAAGGTTGGTAACAAGGTGGCGGCAAGATTAGCGAATAAATAGTGCTTAACAGCCCAAAAGCTTACCGATATTTAATGATCACAGCTTAACGCTAATCAGTAAAAACTTTATATACTGAATAAAGATATCAAGAATAAAGATATAACGAATAAAGTTGGCTAAGCGCAAAAAGGAATTGGCAGATTAATTTGGATGACAAGATAAACATGAGCGAAGAAACAGTCTCAATTACGGATATGCAGTTTTATCGCGGTGATCGTGAAATATATAAAGACATCTCTTTGTCTGTCAAAAAAGGTGGGATCACGGCGATTATGGGGCCAAGTGGAATCGGAAAAACCACGCTGCTCAAAATCATAGGTGGTCAACTTACACCAAGTGGCGGTAGTGTGTTGTTTCAAGGCGACGATGTGCACAAGGTATCTCGTAACCGATTATACGAAATGCGCCGTAAAATGAGTATGTTGTTTCAAAGCGGTGCGTTGTTTACCAATATGTCGGTTTATGACAACGTCGCATTCCCACTTCGTGAACACACAAAATTAAGCGAATCTATTATTGAAACCATCGTCAAACTTAAGCTTGAAGCGGTAGGATTACGCGGCGCTGCTCAGCTTATGCCAAGCGAGCTTTCTGGCGGCATGGCGAGGCGAGCTGCATTAGCTCGCGCTATTGCGCTTGACCCTGATTTAATCATGTATGACGAGCCGTTTGCCGGACAAGACCCAATTTCTATGGGCGTACTCGTAAAACTAATTAAGGCGTTAAACAAAGCCTTAGACCTAACGTCCATTGTGGTCACGCATGACGTTAGTGAAGTATTGGAAATTGCCGATTACGCATACATACTTGCGAACAAAACGATTATTGGTTCAGGCACGCCTCAGCAAATAAAAGATTCGGACTCAGACTTAGTGCAGCAATTTTTACAAGGTAATGCCGATGGTCCTGTGCCGTTTCATTTTCCTGCCGACTCACTTAATAAAGATTTATTAGGAGTAGGGTAGTGAGCATGGCAATAACATCAGTATTTAAAAGCGTCGTGAATTACTTTGCATCACTTGGCCGGTCAACAGTAGACAGCATAACCGCTGTTGGACAAGCGAGTCTTATGTTGTTTGGCGCACTTATCGCGTTTCCGCAGTGGAAGAATATTCGATTAACGATTGCACAAGTGTATGTGGTGGGTGTGCAGTCTTTGCTAATTATTATGGTCTCTGGCTTGTTTATTGGCATGGTGATGGCCTTACAGGGCTACACCATTTTGGTTAATTATGGCGCTGAAGGCAGCCTAGGTCCTATGGTTGCATTGTCGATACTTAGAGAACTGGGGCCAGTGGTTACTGCACTGCTGTTTGCAGGCAGAGCAGGTTCTGCACTAACTGCAGAAATCGGATTAATGAAAGCAACCGAGCAATTAAGCAGTCTAGAGATGATGGCAATTGACCCGCTAAGACGGGTAGTATCGCCTCGTTTTTGGGCAGGTGTGATTAGCATGCCAATGCTGACCCTTATTTTTTCGGCTATCGGTATTTTGGGTGGCCACATTGTCGGAGTTGATTGGTTAGGTGTTGATGCTGGAAGCTATTGGTCAATCATGCAATCAACAGTCGATTGGGACAAAGATGTGGTCAACGGCATTATCAAAAGCATCGTATTTGCTTTGGTCGTGGTGTGGATTGCGCTTTATAAAGGATATTCATGTATCCCTACATCTGAAGGCATTAGTTTAGCGACCACACAAACAGTGGTCTATGCTTCACTCGCAATTTTAGGTTTAGATTTTATTTTAACAGCTTTAATGTTTGGGATTAGTTAGGACGAACAATGACGACAAGAAAAACGGAAATATTGGTAGGTTTATTTGTGGCGCTAGCGATTGCCGCGGCTTTGTTATTGGCTTTGAGAGTCGCTAATCAGGGCATGAGTGGCTCGGGTGAGACCTACACCTTAACGGCAAAGTTTGACAACATAGGTGGTTTAAAAGCCCGTTCATCAGTTAAAGTCGGCGGTGTGGTTGTGGGGCGTGTCGAGCGCATTTACCTCGACCCTCGCGATTTGATACCGGTGGTTGAACTTAAAATTTCAAGCGAATATAGCAATACCTTTCCTGATACAAGCAGCCTTTCTATCTTAACTTCAGGTTTATTAGGCGAGCAATTTATAGGACTTTCACCGGGATTTATCTTTCCTGAAGACATTGTGTCGATTGAAGAAGATAAAGTTTGTGAAACTCAAACGCTAAATGAGTGTCCATATCTAACAAATGGTGAAGAAATTTTTGATACCAAGTCTGCGTTAGTGTTAGAGGACTTGATCGGTCAATTCTTATTTAACCAAGGAAGCGAATAATTGAATACTATAAATAGATTACCCATTGCCTACAAAAGCGTAGCGTTTGCAATGACAGCATTTGTCTTGACGACAAGTAATGTAATGGCTCAAGCGCCGTCAACATCTTCAGCACAAGCAACTGCTAGTGAAGCAAAAGTCGTTGTCGAACAAGTCGCTAAGGCGCAAACTGTCGCCATGCAGGCTGAACCAGTGCCGCAAGATGACCCATATAAGATGGTAGAGGTCGCCGCTTCTCGAACTTTCGCTCGAATTAAAGCAGAGCAAGAGAATATAAAAAACGACCCTGAGGTGTTGCGCACCATCATGGAAGAAGAGCTAATGCCTTATATTGACTATCGTTTCTCGTCTTTTAAAGTGCTAGGTAAATATACTCGGCAGGTAGAGAAAAAAGAACTTGCTGAATTTGTATCGGTGTTTCGTCAATATCTAATTACCAGTTACGCAGTCGCTATGGGGTATTACGATGATCAAGTCGTTGAGTTTGAACCAAAAGGTGACATTACTGGTCGTACAGACGTAACCGTAAGAGCAGTGATAAAAGACGACGACCGTCCTGATATAAAAGTCGCTTTTAAAGTGAGACAAGACCGTCGTTCTGGTCAATGGCAAGCATACGACATGATTGCGGAAGGTATTAGTTTGCTGTCAAGTAAGCAATCAGAATTTGAAAGTATTTTACGTAAGGATGGTATTGCGAAGGTCATTGCTTCGATGCGCGAGAGTATTAGACAGCCTATTAAGCTGCAAAATAATGATGATGAGGCTGCGTCTGCGAAAGCCGATGCAAAAAGTAAATCTAAAGCCGAAGCAAAGACCGAACCCAAAAGCGTAGTCACTGCACAAAAAAATACGCAAATAACTACAGCAGGTTAATTATAGTGTCACTTGAACTTACATTGAGCGCGGATGATAGCCAAAAATGCACACTATCTATTGGTGGTACGCTTGACCAACAGGCACTTAAAAACGATTATTTTCACTCGGCGTCAGGTCAAGACAAAAAGGTAATTGAAAGTGCAAATGAATGGCATATAGATTTAGCAAAAGTTGAACGTGTTGATACTGCTGGCTTAGCTTGGTTAATTAATATTGCTAAATACTGCGCGCAAAATGATGTTCAACTGCATTTTGACAATGTGCCAGATAAGCTATTAAACCTGGCAGACTTAAGTGGTGCTAAGAGTGTATTCAAGGCAGCTAGCTAATCTATAGTGTGTGCAATCATAAGTACAAGTATTAAGATAACAATCGTCACAGCCGCATTATAAATAGCGGATAAAGACCCAATTAGGACAGTTATGACCAATGATGAAATAGCAGAAATGCTCAAAAGTAGCCTAGTACTCGAAGACGTAAAAGTAAAAAGTGAAGGGACACATTTTCAAATTATTGCGATTGACGATAAGTTTGAAGAAATGAGCCGAGTGAAAAGACAACAATTTGTTTATGCACCTCTTGCTGATATCATAGCAGATGGTACTATTCACGCGGTGAGTATTAAGACATTTTCAAGTGCACAATGGCAGCGAGAGAAATTATTTAATTAATGTTGGTAGTCACAATAGTAAGATAGTACCCACCAATACGTTAAGCCAAACAGCGTTTATAAATTAACATGAGTTCATCCATTTAATGATGCATTCATTTACACAATAGGAAAATTCAGTGGATAAACTGCGGATCAAGAAAAGCCCTCCGTTAATGGGTTCTGTCACTATTTCTGGGGCAAAAAATGCCGCTCTGCCCGTCTTGATTTCAAGTTTATTAACAAGTTCAGCATGCACCTTTAGCAATGTTCCCAATTTGCGAGACATAAACACCACTCTTATGTTACTGCGTGATTTTGGGGCAAAAACCAATCAACTCACCAGTAACTCTGTAGAGATCGACGCGAGTGAATTAGATAGTGTTACCGCATCATACGAGCTTGTGCGTACCATGCGCGCATCTATATTGGTGTTAGGGCCATTATTAGCTAAATACGGCAGAGCCAACGTTTCCTTACCCGGCGGGTGTGCAATTGGCGCTAGACCAGTCAACTTGCATCTGTCAGGCCTTGAAAAGATGGGCGCAAAAGTCAACGTTGAAGAAGGTTACGTGCGAGCGTCTGTTAATGGTCGCTTGCAAGGTGCTCGCATATTTATGGATGTTGTTAGTGTGGGCGCCACCGAAAACTTAATGATGGCTGCTGCCTTAGCACAAGGCCAAACTGTATTAGAAAACGCGGCTCGCGAACCAGAAATCGTAGATTTAGCAGACTGCATTAACGCGATGGGCGGCAATGTAAGCGGAGCTGGTAGTGACAAAATCACGATTGAAGGCGTAGACACACTCAATGGCTGTCACTATGACATTTTACCTGACCGAATCGAAACCGGTACATTTTTAGTCGCGGCGGCTGTTTCAAAAGGCAGCATACGTTGCGAAAAAGCAGCGCCTAAAACCTTAGATGCTGTATTGAGTAAGCTTGAGCAAGCTGGTGCGCATATCGAAGTTGGTGACGATTGGATATCGCTTGATATGAAAGGACAGGCCCCTAAAGCGGTGAGCTTAAAAACAATGCCACATCCAGGCTTTCCTACCGACATGCAAGCGCAATTTGTCACCTTAAATGCTGTTGCACAAGGCGCAGGTGTTATCACTGAAACAATTTTTGAGAATCGCTTTATGCACGTACCAGAGCTGCATAGAATGGGCGCAAAAATAGAGCTAGAAGGCAACAATGCACTCACGCAAGGCTCCTCAGAACTCAAGGGCGCACAAGTAATGGCAACTGACCTACGTGCATCTGCCAGCTTAGTGATTGCAGGCTTGGTGGCCGAAGGCGAAACCATCGTCGATAGAATTTATCATCTTGATAGAGGTTACGAGGCGATTGAAGCAAAATTAGGTGGCTTAGGCGCTAACATAGTGCGCGATTCGAGCTAGAAAACGCAAGCTGTTTATTAATTTAAGAGCGGCGTGATAACGGATTAGGACTTAATTCACCAACGGTGACGGTCATCGAGATTAATTGTTCGTCTCGACTAACTATTAGTGTTAATTGTGAACCGGGTGGTGTTTCGGCAATGATATCTTGGGTGGCTGAGAGGTCATTAACCTGTACACCGTCAATTGACAGCAAAATATCGTTTATGCGCAGTCCAGCAATGTCAGCGGGACCATTTAACGCTACATCTGTCACTAAAATTCCTGTATTTTCAAAGCTGGCGATATTTAAATTTGGGCTTTTTCGCTCGGTCAACCTTTCACCGCCGGTAAAGCCTAAATGACCTCGTTTAACCGTGCCATTTTCAATGATTTCATTCATCACTCGTTTAGCTAGCGGATAAGGTACGGCAAAGTTGACGCCATTAACATCCTGAACTCGGCGTCGACTGTCAACAGTCTTAAAGTTAGCATTGGTAATGCCGACTAAATAACCATTTGAATCAACCAGAGCACCGCCTGAATTCCCTGGGTTAAGAACAGCGTCGGTTTGCACAAAGTCAAATGTTGCCAAGCCTTCTCTTCCGACTCTACTGACAATTCCAGAGGTAATCGTTTGGCCTAAATCCAAAGGATTTCCAATCGCCATCACAAGATCACCTACACGAATGTTAGGCTCCTTCATTTGAGGAATAACGGGCAATTCTGTGTCAAATATACGTAAAACTGCCAAGTCAGTTATTTCGTCAAACCCAACTAATTGTGCAGGTAAAAATCGACCGTCTTGCATTCTCACTTGAATGCTATCTGCATCTCGTATTACATGATAGCAAGTCAGTAGGTGGCCATCCTCTCTCATAATAACTGCTGAGCCCAAATTTGTTGGCTCAAACGTTCTGCTTTTAAACAACCTGTTGCTATTATCGATCGTAAAGCTATACAAATTTACGACCGCTGGCGCACTGTTAGCTAAGGCGTCAAAATAACTCACACGAGGAGGGATGTTCTCTTCTTTGTTAAACCAATGAAGATTTAGGCCTTGTCCTTGTCTAAATTCAGGGAAAATTAGCAAAAGCATCCCCGCCACTACCACGCCTAAGGTGATAGATTTTAATAATGCGATAGAAAAGCGCGTTAACAATGACAAGGTATTTTTTAACTCCAATAGATTGAAAACTGTTAATTTCAATTAGCTTAAGCGGCGTAGAATAACAAATACGCCCACCTAAGCATAGACTAGTAAGGCAATATCGTTAAATAAAAAAAGGGGTTAGACCTTAGGTCAAACCCCTTACATTTTTAAAGTTCTGCGCGTTGTTTATCTGATAACAATAAACAAATTACTGTTGCCACGCTGTACATTAAGTGCAATTACGTCTTTATTTGCATTAATCCGCTCTTCTAATTCGCTAATGCTGCTAATGCGAGTACGATTTACACCTACAATGACATCGCCTTCTCTTAGGCCTATTTGCGCAGCAGGAGAACGCTCAACAACGTCTTGTACTACAACCGCATTACGACCACTACGGTCTTCACCATTTGATAGCTCTGCGCCTTCTAATGCAGGGTGCATATCTTTCGCTTCAGCTTGTGGAGGCTCAGCGGCACCTAAGGTTACATCAACTGATTGCTCTTTGCCGTTTCTAACTATGGTAAGCTCAACTTTTGCGCCGGCACCTAAGCTCGCGATTTTAGCTCTGAGTTCGTTAAAACTTGAAAGCGCGTTACCGTTGATTTTAGTGATAATATCGCCAGCTTGTAGGTCCGCTTTTTCAGCGGCTGAGTCAGGTGATACTTGGTCTATGAAAGCACCTATGTTGACGTCTGAATTAAACGCATCGGCGAGTGCTTCGTCTACGTCTCGTCCAAGAATACCAAGTAAGCCCCGACGTACCTGGCCAAATTCGATGATTTGATCGACTAAACTTTTCATCATATTGCTTGGAATAGCAAAACCAATACCGACGTTACCGCCGTTAGGGCCAAAAATAGCCGTATTAATGCCGACCAGTTCACCGCGTAGGTTAACAAGTGCACCACCTGAATTACCGCGGTTAATAGCAGCATCGGTTTGGATAAAATCTTCATAGCCGCCAATGTTTAAGCCAGAACGGCCAAGCGCGCTCACTATGCCTGATGTGACAGTTTGACTAAGGCCAAAAGGGTTGCCTATTGCTACCACAAAATCGCCCACACGTAAGTCGTCTGAATTGGCTAATTCAACATCCACTAGGTCATCAGGGTCAATTTGTAAAAGTGCAATATCACTTTGCTCATCGGCACCTAGCTTTTTAGCGAGCAACTCTCTGCCGTCAGTGAGTTTAACCATAATTTCGTCAGCGTTATCGACTACATGATTATTTGTCACCACATAGCCGTTTTCAGCGTCAATTATCACGCCTGAACCTAGACCTCTGAAAGGGCGTTCTTGGGGTTGTTGTTGCGGCGCGCCAAAAAAATACCTGAACATTTCAGGCACTTCTTGTCTGGATGTTTGTGTGCCTTTTACTGCGATGCTCACAATTGCCGGTGTTGTCTCGTCTAGCATGGGGGCTAGAGAGGGCATTTCATCTTTGCTGAAAAAAGGTATTCCAGCAGCGGCAGTTGCTGACGTAGCAGCAATGAAAATGGCAGAAATAAGCGCGAAGCTAGCTCGACGGATCACTTGTTTCATGTATTTTGATACTCCTAAATATTGATACCTACTTGTGACTCTGATTTAGGGGCATTAGTTCATAAAGCAAGTATATTGCTTTAATTTTTTTGAGTGGTCTCGCCCTCTATTACCGCGTTACCAGCAAATAACCCTGAACCATTGTTGGCAAAATCTTTTGGTTGATAGTCTTTGGGTAGATCATTGGGTTTGTCTACATTGACTGTATTTTTAACGACATTACTTGACCCACGATCCGCATTACGTTCACTATTACGTAAAAACATGCTGGCATGTTCACCAAAAAATGTATTTATTGTGTGGTCTTCACTAGATTGCGCTAAGGAACTTTCGTAATCGTTGATGCTCGTCAGCAGATTTGATAGCTCGAGCTGCAGACCTTGTATGCTAGAGCGACTCGTTTGAAGATGTTGACTTGCTCGCTCAGCCAGAAGTGCTTTTAGCTCATCTTCTGATGTTTGCGCATTAGTGTTTTTGCTTGTGGCAACAGAACTTGCCCAGAACCAAGCAATGACAAAACCTATCAATAGGCCAATGATGATACCAAGCGCCAGGGTGACAAAATCCATAAAGTTCTCTCTAAAAGTGAAAATGCTATTGTGATCTTTGACCATTGCGACAGTTCTTGCAAGCGCTATTTGTAATATTTTGATCAAAGGCCACTTTTAACTGTGTGCATATATATTAAGGTCAAAGATTGTCCTTTATTCTTTTCTAGCACAAAAATACGCAAGGCGTGCAAAAATTATACAGAAAAGATCAACAGGGCTGAGTATAATGCATGCATTACACAGCAGGATGAATAAAAAAGGTCGGTAAATGACTCCTTGGGAAAAATACCAAGATGACTTATCGTTAATTGATTTTCAATATGACGAAGCACAAGAAAACGCGGTCAAAGAACTGCAGCGTCTGTATGATGAATTAACGCAGCCACAAAAAAAGCGCAAGTGGCGTATTTCCTTAAAAGCGCGTTTTGGACGAGGAATGACTAAGCCCACTATACAAGGTATTTATTTTTGGGGCGGAGTAGGCCGTGGCAAGACCTATTTAGTGGATACATTTTACGACTGTCTACCATTTACATCTAAAATGCGCGTGCATTTTCACCGTTTCATGCATCGAGTACATCAAGAACTCAAACTCTTAAATAACCAAGAAGATCCTTTAAAAAAGATAGCTAAAAAGCTCGCCAGCGAAACTCGCATCATATGTTTTGACGAGTTTTTTGTATCTGACATTACCGATGCGATGATTTTAGGGACGTTGATGCAAGAGCTTTTTGCGCAAGGTATCGTGCTTGTGGCGACATCCAATATTGAACCCGATGGTTTATACAAAAATGGGCTTCAGCGCGCTAGATTTTTGCCTGCGATTGAATTGATTAAAGAAAATACAAGAATCGTGAACGTTGATAGCGGCACAGACTATCGTATGCGTACTTTAGAGCAAGCCGAAATTTACCATTATCCGGCCGATAAACTTGCCCAACAAAACCTAGATACTTATTTTGAACGTTTAGCGCCAGAAAAAAGTAGCGTTAATACCCTTGTCGAAATAGAAGGACGCAACATTCCGGCTATGCGAAAGGCTGAGAATGTTGTGATGTTTGATTTTGTCGCACTATGTGACGGCCCACGAAGTCAAACGGACTATATTGAGTTAAGCCGCATCTATCAGACGGTGCTGCTGGCGAACGTGTTTCAGATGGATGCGTCTAAAGATGATGTCGCGAGACGTTTTATTGCGATGATAGATGAATTTTACGAGCGTAAAGTTAAGCTTATTATTTCTGCTGATGTGGAAATGGATGAATTATACAAAGATGGGCGCTTATCGTTTGAGTTCAAGCGTTGTTTAAGTCGTTTACAAGAAATGCAATCAAGAGAGTATTTAAGTGAGCCGCATCTTTCTTAACAGGCTCTAGTATGAGTGTAATTATCAAAGATAATTAAATTGAACAGTTCATAATGAGACGTTTTTGAGTAAAATACACTAATAGTGACTAGCGTCGTCAATAATTAAAAAGAGATAGAGTGATTTATGGGTAGAAAGTTTGAAGTAAGAAAGGTCTCAATGGCCAAAACAGCAGCCGCAAAAACCAAAGTATATTCTAAATACGGTAAAGAAATATATGTTGTTGCAAAAAATGGGGGCCCAGACCCTGAAGCTAATCTATCGCTACGTCGCTTAATTGAGAAAGCGAAAAAAGATCAAGTGCCCGCGCATGTCATCGACAAGGCGATTGAAAAAGCCACCGGCGGCGCAGGTGAAGATTTTGCACCAGCACGCTATGAAGGTTTTGGACCAGGCGGATGTATGGTCATCGTCGATTGTTTGACTGACAATGTTAATCGTACTATTACCGATGTTCGAAACTGTTTTACGAAGACCGATAGTAAATTAGGTGCACAAAACTCAGCCGCTTTTATGTTTGATCATTTTGCGATTTTTAGTTTTGCAGGTGACGATGATGAAGTTATTCTTGAAGCCTTGATGGAAGCTGATGTAGACGTTAGTGATGTTGAAGTAGATGATGGTCAGGTGACTGTATTTGCGCCACATACCGAGTTTTTTAAAGCGAAAACAGCCTTGGTAGAAAGTTTTCCTGATCTTGAATTTGACGTTGAGGAAATTAGCTGGGTTCCGCAAGAGACAAAAGATATTAAAGAAGATGACATGCCCATGTTTGAGAAATTCATGGACATGCTAAACGATTGTGATGACGTACAAAATATTTATCACAATGCAAATGCATAAATCGCTATAAATTTATATATAGCCAATCAAACTTAGTTTATACTCGCCCCCCAGAGTTGGCCAGACAATCGCTGCTTGTTATTTATTTTGTAAATACACAAGGGGAGGAAAGTCCGGGCTCCATAGGGCAGAGTGCCAGATAACATCTGGGCGGCGTGAGTCGACGACAAGTGCAGCAGAGAGAAGACCGCTTGTGGTAACACGAGTAAGGGTGAAAGGGTGCGGTAAGAGCGCACCGCATTGCTGGTAACAGTATATGGCGAGGTAAACTCCACTCGGAGCAAGACCAAATAGGTTCTCATACGGCGCGGCCCGCGTTGAGAACGGGTAGGTTGCTTGAGCTATTAAGCGATTAATAGCCTAGAGGAATGATTGTCAGCCTTTGTAAAAAGGCCACAGAACCCGGCTTACACGGCCAGCTCTACTTATTTTTATGGCAAGTATTTATAACAATTACGGCCATTTGATTTAGCTTTGTACAATAAAACATCGCAGCGTTTCATTAATTCATCTGCCGATTCACCAGTAACAGCCTGGGCTGCTCCCATACTGATGGTGACAGGTAGTTTCTTACCCGAAAAGCGTTTTTCACGTACCGCATTTAATAATTTTTCTAAAACAATATCGGCGCTATCTAAATCACATCGTCTAAAAATAAATGCGAATTCTTCGCCGCCCCATCTACATACGGCATCGCTGTCGCGAAGGTGTGTTTTGAATAACGCGGCTAGGTCTTTTAGTACTTCATCACCAACGTCGTGACCATAAGTGTCGTTGACCTGTTTGAAATGGTCAACATCTGCAATGGCGAGTAAAAAAGGCCCACCGCCGGTATGTAAGGCCTTTTCGTCGTACTCAAGTAAAGTGGTAAAAAAGCCTCTATTAAATAAGTCGGTAAGATGGTCATGGTTGGCAACATGTTGAAGTTTGCGTTTTTGTCGTATTTGCATTGATTTCATTGACAATAGTACAAACATATTTGGCACTGCCGCAATAAGGGTCAAACCAATATGAATCCATATCACTCTATCTGAAAAGTGTTTGTTAGCAGTCTCTGATGGGACAAAAGTATAGAGCAATACTAATTCAGCAATGCATACTAATGAGATGGCTTTCGTGAGCCTCGTATTTTCGCGAGTATTTAGAGAAACGAAGGCAATTGCTGGCCAAAGAAGGTACTGAGCACCGTAATCGGTGCCTAAATAGCTCACTATTGCGCCAATATGAAAACATAATTCAAACATGCCAATATTCACTGCAATGGGAATACGCCCCTTGCGTAAATAAATTATAGCGCTACCCCAAAAGGCAAAGCCAGTGAAACAAAGTGCTACCATTAACCAAAGAGACTCTGAATAAAATAAAACGCCAAGCAATATATTTACAATTAGTCCCGATATGGCGGCTAAAAGTACCGAAAAATAAATCGGTTTATTATGAAATTCGATTGAAGGGGGGACTTGCAGCAGGTGATTAATTGAAATCATGGCATCAATCCTCAGCTATCTTGACGACGTTTCTGCCGCTACTTTTAGCGTGATATAGTAATTCATCACAGCGTTTAATAACTGTTTCAATTGATTGTTTCCCGTCCGTTTCTATCAAACCAAAGCTCATTGATACGTGTAAACCATCGACGTCTTGAGCGCTAATAACGTCGCGCAATGCATCAAGTACTAACAAGCCTTTGTTGACATTACTTTCGGGCAAATAAATAAGAAACTCTTCGCCACCCCATCGACAAACGGCATCACTTTTTGATAGGTAGTCATTAAAACACTGTGCAATACTGACCAGTACTTTGTCGCCAGCATCATGGCCAAATTTGTCGTTAATATTCTTGAAATGATCAATGTCACCTATTGCTAAGCAATAAGCCCTTTTTTCTCTGATGGCGATAGTATTTTGATAGGCTAAGAAAGTATTAAAATAGCGTCTATTATATAATCCCGTGAGCGCATCGATATTGGCGACGCGTTTTAGTTTTTCATTCCCAATTTGATAAATGCCCCTAGACTTAACGACTTCTTTCATTACGATTAATCCGCCAGCGATTAAAAATACCTGTAATGAATAGGGCAAAAAAGAATGGCTGGTGTATTGCGGAACATAAAAAATCATAACTAAAAATGTGGCCAAACAAATGTTTGCCACAACAAGTGCACTGTAAACTCTGATTTTGACGTTAAGCGCAAGCCAACAGCTTAAGGGCCAGAATAAAAACTGAATGCCTGAAGATAAGCCAAAAACAAAGGTACTGGTACTGATCATTACAATCATTACATACGAGCTCACCAAGTAAGCGCGTCTATATGCTTTGCTTAAAAATGCTTTAAAAGTATAAATTGATGTCGCGATGCAAATAAGAAGCGTTATTGAGTACCAATATATTCCCGCTAATAATGAGTATGCAAAAGCAAGAGTATTTATCGATAGTAGCGCTGCGAAAAATAGGCGACCATGAAGAGACTGTTGATTTTGAGTAATTGATTGACAATAATCCTGCACTCGCTGGTAGACGCTCGCCATTTGTCGATTTTTTCCGCTATGTTCCGAATATTGACCCCATCAATAAGGGTATCGGCACATTACAAAAATAATAAAGGCATTTTAAGCAATCAGATAAGCTATATTTCTAGGACTGTTAATTTATATTTATTTTTTTTAGAAGAAATAAGAAAAACGGATAATAACATTCACTAAATAATGCCTAATTCAATCGCTTTTAAGACGGCTCTAGTTCTGTCTCTGACCCCAAGCTTTCCCAAAATGCTAGACACTTGATTTTTTATGGTTCCCTCGGATTTAAAAAGACTATCTGCCATTTCTTTGTTAGAGCAACCTGCTGCCATAAGACGTAGTATCTCAGTTTCTCGTTTACTCAAGGGCTCTGGCATATCAGCGGCTTCAAAATCACCTTTAATACCTTGTAAACCCTGAATCAGACGTTCGGTGATCGCGGGTTGAATAAGTGTCTCGCCACTGTGCACTGTCTCGATGCTACTCACCAAGGTTTCAAGCGAAACATCTTTTAATAAATACCCTTTAGCACCGGCTTTAATTGCTTGAATAACAGACTCATGATCATCAAATGTTGTCAGCATAATGACTGGGATCTTGCAATCAATTTTGTTTAAGGACGTTAAGGCTTCTATCCCTGTCATTTTTGGCATACGGATATCCATTAGCACTACATCAACATCATGAGGGCTGCTTTGCAGTGTATCAACAGCACCGTGACCGTCTTGTGCCTCGTGCGTCACTTCAATTTTATCTGATAAGGCCAATAAACTGCGGATGCCATGGCGAACTAAGGTTTGGTCATCTACTAACATTACATTAATCATGTTGCCCTACCGGTATTAAAAGCTGAGTCTGAAATAACTTATTGTTAATCGAAAAAATAGCTTCGCCATTTAATGCAAATAGGCGCTCTTGAATGCCGCTTAAGCCATTTCCTTGTTTGATGTGATTGGGCAATGACCCATTGTTGCTGATGTCTACTTGGATTTGTTTTTTATCTTCAGCACTAGATAGCTTGTCAGTTTGCGCATCACGGTTTTTTATTCGGATGGTAATAAGCGAGCCTTTAGCATGCTTCAAAGTGTTTGTAATTGTTTCTTGAATGGTTTTGATGATGGCATCAGCAATCTGTATATCATCAATTTGAATGGCCTTGTCTATCTCTATTTCCGCTTTGATGTTAGGAATTTTATCCAACATACTCGTGATATTACTTTCTAAATCAAGCACGCTTTTGTCACGGATGTCGCTAACGGCTTCTCTAACATCGCTGAGTAGCAGTTTGGCTAATTGATGACATTGCTCTATGGATTTTTTTACTTCGCCATCTGATTTTATGGAGGCGACTTGCAGATTTATTGTCAGTGCCGTCAGATGATGACCTAATAAGTCATGGATGTTACGCGCAATCCGCACTCTTTCGCTCTGTTTTACGGCTTCATTTAATAAGTTTTGGGTAGCTTCTAACTTTCTAGACGTCAATTCTGCCTCTAGTCTTGCTTCTCTTTCTCGAATGCTAGTGTTGACCATGATGAGCGCAAAAATATTGAAAGTCCAAAACAAGATACTAGACATAAGCGCGCCGCCAATATCCCAATAAAAGTGGTGGACTAAAAATAAGGGTAAGGCTAGAACAGGCGAGAGCATGGCTGCTCGTTTCATACTCATGAAATATGGCGTCATAGCCGAATAAATCACCATAAAAATGGCGACAAAACCGATCGGTACGGCAAAATAAATGGCAACAATAGTCGCAAAAAGTGCGAACATCAAAATCGCGTTTTTAGTGCTTAAGTCACCTTGCTTAGATTCGCTCCCTCTACTGATAAGTGTCCACAATAAAAAATACACGGCATATAACAACACCGTGACAAGTATATGTGTTGTGCTGAAGTTATTGCTTTGTATCATTATCGTTAAGCTAAACCCGCTAACGACTGCCCATGTTGCCCAAGCCGAAAATCGTTCGAGTGAATAGCTTGATGTGACTTTATTGTTTGCGCTTTTTAAATCTGCGATTTGCATCGTTATCAATCACCTTGGTATGCATGTTGTTATTGGTTTTTGCCTATCTAAACTTAGCTTATCACCATAGCGACTATGTGCAACATAGGCCAAAAGTCACTTTATTATAAGTGAGTTACTAGCATGGTAGGAGAATGGTGGGAGAATGGTAAGAGAATGGTAAGAGAATGATAAGAGCATAGTAAGACTATGACGAGAGCGACGCCTTAGATAAGAAAAAACCTTACCTCAAGCGCCGCTTATATCGTTTGAAGGGATTATTTCTCGGCTGTATAAAATTCAATGACTACTGGCAGGTGGTCTGCTAAGGCGTCTTGCTTTTCAGGGGCGAAGTAACTAAGCGCTTTTACGCTATTAGGTAAAATTTCAGGTGCCATATTACCGTTATAAATAGCGTAGTCTAAGCGTCTAACCGGCTCACTAGCGGGGTGTGTAAACACCTCATCTTTCATCTGGTCAATAAAGCGAATACCTGTGTTATTTCCTGCCAAGAGCGTGTCTAACTCTATTGTGTTTGGCAAGGCGTTAAAGTCGCCAACTAGCATAATGTTTCTATTAGGATCTTCGTG
>CAYURD010000001.1:1927-160615 GCA_964446865.1 uncultured Glaciecola sp. | reverse complement strand
GATTTGCCCCAGTCTCATGCCTATATCTCGCTCTCCTCGGCCTGCTTTTAAGTGCACTGCCGATAACAAAAATGAGTACTGCTCACTGGCAAATACATCAATCGCCCAAATGCGATTGTTAAGTCTATTTTGCGTTTGTTTTTTTCCTTCATCATCGACCCAATTAACGACAGGCGTGTGCACATTGCCATAGCTATACATGGTGCCTAGCGGCACGCGGCTCATGATCACCACATTCATATACCATGTAGGTGAGGGTGCATCAGCAAAAAATTGATAGCCCATATCTTGTAATTCGTTGTTGGCCATATTCATTAGCAATTTGACGCTTTCGAACTCTTGTAAAACCACAATATCAGCATCGGCTACCCGCAGTGCTTGTACTAAATCGGCACGTTTGCTACCCATATGCTGCCAGTTGTTTTCGCGCCTATTGTCAACATAAGGGTCATCATGCTCATCAACAAAATGTTCAACATTCCACGAAATGAGCTTCAGAGATTTTTTATTTGGATATACATAGCCAAGGGGTGTTGCTATCGATTTCTTGTAAGGGGGAAGCTTAGTGTTATCTGTATTTTGCTCGCTTACGCTAATTTTTGCGACGGATTGAGCAGTGCTTGGCAAGTCTCCTTTTGCTACGTTATTGGCAGTAGATGAGCAGGCTGTTATGAATAGTAGGCACAACAAAGGTAGCGTTAATCGGGTAATTTTAATCATGGCAATCACAAGTTAGTTAGTCTGATTAAGACTACGAAAAATCGTCTAACTTGATCAATGCCATTTACAGCAAACTAAAACAAGCCACCTAAAAGAAGCAACAATAAACGCTAGTTTATTGCTCGTCTTTCACGTCAAAGGCGTCAGCTAACGAATCTATCAAGAGTTTGACTTCGCTGCTAAACAACACAAAATCGGCATCTATTTTGGCTGCCATATCCGTTTTATCGATATCTTCATTTTGCTCTAAGACAATGTCAGTAAATTTCAAACGTTTTACTGATAAATCTTCAGCAAGCACACAGCTTAGTTTCTCTTGATAGTTGACGGCTAGTTTGTGCACTAGTTTTCCGGCCTGCATGTGGGCAAGAATTTCGTCTGCATCAAGATCTTGTTTTTTGCAGCGAATAATACCGCCATCTTCAGCACTTGATTGAAGTTCTGCTTCATCAAGTATTTCAAAATCGTCTGGCGCGTCCTGCATTAACCAAGAAGTTAAGATTTGCTCTTGCGAAGTTTTTACAAAAGGCACAACGGGAAGGCTGTTAATACATTTACGCAAACATGCTAAAAAGACTTCGGCATTTGTGTCAGAACTGGCATCGATCACCACTATTTGTTTGTCGATAGAGACAAAGCCGTTAACCACCGAAAATTTACTAAACGCTTGGGGTAATAATCGGTTGGTAATTTCTTCCTTGAGGTCTTTTTGCGCTTTTTTGGGCACTGGCGAGCCGGTTTCGGCTTCCATTTCGCCTACTTTCACGCTGAGTTCGTTATTAACGACGCTTGCGGGTAATAGTTTTTGCTCTCGCTTTAGGCTAAATAGATAATCATTATTTGCTTTATGAAAAAGCATTTCACCGCGTGGAATAGGGCTTATCCACCCCATCGTTTGGCTATCTTGAGAACCACATGTTCTGAATGTCATACTCTCTAGCATTTTTTGTAATTGTTCGTCGTCAAGCTTGAATTGGCTAGTGAATCGATAGACTTTTAAATTTTTAAACCACATATTTTGTTCATTCTCCAAATTTGAGGTGCGAGAGTATCAAGGCGATATCCATCGGTCAAAGCCTTGTTTAGTTTTTCTAATGGCTTCGCAAAAAATTGTCATATAAACGACTTATTTCAGACAAAGCTTGACATCTTTTGTTAGTTGTTTCATAAAACTGTCACACATCACTCTAATAATACGGTCGAAAATAACTATGACGCGAGTGAAGAAAAAAATGTCACGAACTATTTTGTTGGTCGAAGACGAGGCCCCAATCCGCGATATGCTTAGCTTTGTTCTAGAGCAAGCTGGCTTTAATGTGGAGCAAGCCGAAGACTACGATGTTGGCTTAGAAAAAATAAAAGAACCTTATCCAGACTTGATTTTACTAGATTGGATGTTACCCGGTGGTAGCGGCGTGCAATTAGCTAAAAAGCTTAAGCAACATGAATTTGCCAAAGACATTCCTGTCATCATGTTGACCGCACGGGGCGAAGAAGACGACAAAATAAGGGGACTCGAAGCCGGCGCTGATGACTACGTGACAAAGCCGTTTTCGCCAAAAGAGTTAGTGGCGCGCATTAAAGCGGTCATGCGACGTGTTACGCCAACCTCAAAGGAAGAGCCAATAGAGTTTTCTGGCTTAGTCTTAGAGCCAGTGTCACACCGTGTGACAAGCAATGATAGCCCAGTTGATATGGGACCTACAGAGTTTAAACTACTACACTTTTTTATGACGCACCCTGAGCGCGTGTATAGTCGAGAACAATTGTTAGACAATGTGTGGGGCACAAACGTGTACGTTGAAGACCGAACAGTTGATGTTCATATTCGTAGACTTAGAAAAGCGATATCAGAAAATGGTCATGATGCTTTAATTCAAACCGTGCGCGGTTCGGGTTATCGTTTTTCAGCGAAAAATTAAGCATATGTACTACCCACAGTCTTGGTCACGTACGCTTGTACGGTTTGGATTTTACTTTGCCGCAGTGCTAATCATTGGTCTTGTCTTAGACCAATTTGTGCTGACGCTGTTAGTGGCCTTATCTTTACTGTTGGTGTCAAATTATATTCATTTATATCGTTTAACAAAATGGCTGTGGCAAAGCCGAAAAATGTCACCGCCTAGCGCACCTGGAATATGGCATCATATTTATGAAGGCGTGTATTATTTGCAGCGTCGCAATCGCAATAAACGTAAGAGTTTAGGCGAGCTTGTAAAGCGATTTCGAGAAGGTTCGGAGGCTCTTCCCGACGCCGTTGTAGTCATAGACAAGGATGCTCGCATCATGTGGTGCAACCGAAATGCACGTATCGAGCTTGGTCTTCGTTGGCCCGACGATAACGGCAGACGTATTGATAATCTTATTCGCCACCCAAGTTTTGTCGATTTTTTACATAAGGGTGACTATCAGTTTCCAATCGAAGTGCCTGCACCCACCAATCCTAATAAGATGTTTGAATATAGAATGATGGAGTATGGGCAAGATCAATTGCTACTAATTGTGAGAGATGTGTCTCGCGTCTCGCATTTAGAAGAGATGCGTAAAGACTTTGTGGCCAATGTTTCGCATGAATTAAAAACACCTCTTACCGTTATTAATGGTTATTTAGAAGTCTTAGAAACAAGCTCACAAGATGCCTCTGGGATTGTTGGTAAAGCCTTGTCTGAAATGGGTTCACAAACTAAACGCATGCAAGTGCTAATTGAAGACTTACTCATATTATCGCGTATCGAGTCCTCGTCTGATCGTATTTTCGAGCACGTTGTTGATATGCAAAGCATGCTCAAGCAAATAGAACTTGAAGCTAGCGCGCTAAACAAAGATAAACAACACAAAATTTCATTTCACATTGATGATGAACTTAGCGTATTTGGTGTGGAAACTGAGCTTCGTAGTGCGTGCTCTAACCTGATTTTTAATGCCATTAATTACACGCCCCCACAAGGTCAGATTGATGTGTATTGGGAGCAAAGGCCAACAGGGGCTTTTTTCAGTGTCATGGATAATGGAGATGGCATTGAAGATAAGCATTTAAGGCGCCTTACTGAGCGCTTTTATCGTATTGATAAGGCGCGCTCTAGAACTACGGGAGGCTCAGGGCTAGGCTTGTCTATAGTTAAACATGTCTTGCATCATCACAATGCTATTTTGGATGTGAGCAGTAAAGTGGGCAAGGGCAGTGAATTTTCATTTACCTTACCAAGCGAGCTGGTCGCAGATGATTGGCATGATGTTTAATAGAATTATCAGCCAAGGCTTACTTTGTGTTGTTTGCTTACTGGCGGTGAGCACGTCAATTAATGCCAGTCAGCCAATTAATACCAGTCAGCCAATTGATAATCAGCCATTAAGCGACCAAGCATTTCAAATACAAGGTGATTACCGTTCAACACCTGGTGTTTATGGGACCGTGACATCTATCGGTTCAGACACGCTTGCGGGCCTAATGGCGATTTGGGCGCAGCGTTTTCAAGAACTCTACCCGCATGTTAAGTTTCAAATTCAAGCCACAGGTTCTGCTACGGCAAGTCAAGCTTTAACGCAAGGCACCGCGAGTATTGGTCCAATGTCTAGAGCATTAAGCCCACAAGAAGTCTCTGAGTTTTCGCGTGTACACGGTTACCAGCCCACTGCTATTGTCGTAGCAATGGATGCGATTGCTATTTACGTTGAAAAAAACAACCCCTTAGAGCGTCTAACGCTGCGTCAAGTTGATGCCTTGTTTTCAGTGACCCGTTTATGCGGTGCGAGTGAATCCATTTTGCGTTGGCAACAACTTGGTGTGACAAAATTTGGTCAAGACAGAACTATCCAATTATTTGGTCGTAACTCAGCATCAGGAACGTATGACTTATTTAAGCTAAGTGCTTTATGCAATGGAGACTATTTGCGTGTGGTCAATGAAATGCCAAGCTCTTCATCTATTGTTCAATCGATTGCATCTAGTGTTGGGGCAATTGGCTATGCGGCCTTGGGATATAAAAATACCAATGTGAAAACAATCGCTATTCAGAGTAATGCGCTAAATACGAGTGAATTTTATGCACCCACACCTGAACATTTGCGGTCGGGCAAATATCCCTTTACCCGTAACCTTTATATTATTGTGAATAAAAATCCCAACAAGCCACTAGCAAGCCTTGAAGGCACATTTTTACGATTTATTTTGTCTGAAGATGGGCAAGCGCTTGTTGAACAAAATGGATACTTTGGTGTATCAAAACAAGTAATTGAGCGTCAAGTACGTCAGTTAAGTGCGCAAAAGAATTTGATGGAGCCATTAAAAAATCAATAAAAACAACAGTTTAACGTTTATTAAAGTTTTATGACATCTTCACCTTGTAACAAAACTGTCACCATCCTCAGGTAGTCTTTTCCCAAATTATTTATAACCCTATTAGCAATATACGCTTATCTTAATTTGTTGGAGACAAACATGATACGTAATGGATTTTTTAAATTTTCAGTGCTCGCTTCAGCCGTGACCTTAGCTGCATGTGGCGGTGACATTAATATTTCTGAAGGCGATATAATTGATAACAGCTCAGTGGTGACTAATAACCCTGCTGCGCCTACCACGCCTACCACACCAACCACTCCCGTTGACGATGCACCAGGGGCACCTAGTACCTTTTTATCTAATCAGGTGTCTGCTGCATTAGGCCAGACGGTTGAAGTACGCACCTTGTCAGGTCGTTTGACTGATGCAGACGCAGTTAATGGCACCATTACTCTAAGCAATGATTTTATATGGGCGCTTGAAGGCGCAGTATTTATTGGCAGCGATAAAGCCGATAGTGTCACACTCGAGATTGAAGCAGGTACCGTTGTGTTTGGCAGTCGCGGTGCTGATTATTTAGTCGTTAGCCGTGATTCACAAATTGAGGTCAACGGCACGGCATCTGAGCCAGTTATCATGACGTCTATTGACGATGTGCTTGGCGATGCAGTTGCACCCGGCCAATGGGGCGGCGTAGTTATTTTAGGTAACGCACCATCTAATAAATGCCCAACTGACGGCACATCATGCGCATTGCAGGTTGAAGGCGTTCAAGAAGGTGCCGTATTTGGCGGCACAGATATGGCCGATGATTCAGGTCGCCTGAACTACTTAGTCGTTAAATATGCAGGATTCGAAGTCGCCCCCGATAATGAATTAAACGGTATCACATTTGGTGGCGTGGGTTCAGGCACTGAAGTTAATTATGTTCAAGTACATGCCAATGCCGACGACGGCGTTGAGTTTTTTGGTGGTGCCGTTAACGCAAAATACCTTGTATTGACCAACATTGGTGATGATTCAGTTGATTGGGATAATTCTTATCAAGGTAAACTGCAATATGTCTACATAGAACACGCATCAGATGATTCTGACGCTAACCGCGGTATTGAGGGCGACGGTGATGGCGGTGATGCTGCATCTATGGATTTCTCTAACCCGTCTGTTGCTAATTTAACCATTATTACGAATAACTTTGATGGTGAAGATGATTCTGAAGGTGTGTTACTACGTGACCAAACTGGCGCGACCATTGTTAACATGCTAATTGCCGGCGATTCGGGTTCTGGTGAATGTCTTGAAATGGATTCTGACGATACTGTACAAGGCAACTTGACCAGCGGCGGTATTACCATCACTAATTCTTATATCTCGTGTGTAGAAGCGTTTAAATCGGTTGACGGCGGTGTCGATATTGACGCTTGGTTCAACGAAGATGCGCGCGATAATACAACTGTCGCATTTGCTGACAGAGCGCAGTTAGGTCTTAACCCAGACGGTACATTAACAGCGCAAAGTCCTTTACTGACAGCCGGCGGTAACCCTGCTAACGTTGACAGCTTCTTTGATACTAACACTTTTGTAGGCGCGGTAGGCGAAACAGACTGGCGCCAAGGCTGGGCATTTGGCTTTGGTGGCGGCTTAGTTGATGTCAGTACACCAGTGGTAGGCTGTCCTGCTGGCACAACAAATATAGCTGCCGTTGATGGTACAACCAATACTTGTCAGATTACTGGCCGAGTCACGGCAGACTTGCGCTTAACAGCAGGTAACCATTATGCGCTTTCAGGTCCTGTATTTATTGGTGGTGATAATACGGATAGTGCCACATTAACGGTTGACCCAGGTGTTGTCGTGTATGGCGCATCAGGTAACGATTATTTAGTGATTAGTCGCGGATCAAGCATTGAGGCAAACGGTACCGCGTCACAGCCCATTACCTTTACCTCAAGTCAGCACGTGTCAAATGGCGTGACAGCTGGCTTAGCCAATGGTGCAGCAGGTCAATGGGGCGGTATGATCATATTGGGTAATGGTACCTCAACTAAATGCCCTGAAACCGGCGACTGCTCGTTGCAAGTTGAAGGAGCACAAGAAGGCGCGGTCTTTGGTGGTACAGACAATACCGACAGCTCAGGCACATTACGTTACGTGCGCGTGATGCACGGTGGGTTTGAAATAGCCCCTGATAACGAACTAAACGGAATCACCTTTGGTGGCGTAGGTTCTGGTACGACTGTCGAATATTTGCAAGTTCATAAAAATGCTGATGATGGTGTTGAGTTCTTTGGCGGCGCAGTGAACGCGCGTTATGTTGTACTTACGGGTATTCAAGACGATTCGGTTGATTGGGATAACGGTTACGCAGGTAAAATGCAGTTTGTACTCGTTAAGCACGCAGACGATAACTCTGATGCCAACCGTGGTATTGAAGGCGACGGCGACGGCGGCACAGGCATGCCTTTCTCTAATCCTACGGTAGCTAACATGACCATTATTGGTAACACCTTTGACGGCGAAGATGACAGCGAAGGTGTGTTACTTCGTGACCAAACCAATGCACAACTGTACAACTTTGTTGTTACTGGTCCTGCAGATATGGGTGAGTGTTTTGAACTTGACCTAACAGACGATGCTGATACAACATTATTAGGTAATGTTGACGGCACTAATACGCCACCAATGGTATTTGCTAGCTCTGTTATTGCATGTGATGAGTCAATTAAAAACAGCACCAACAGTAGCTTTGATTTAGCCACTTGGTTTGCGGCTCAAACAAATAGCTCAGTGTCTGACGCAGGCCAAGCTGGTGTGTTAAACGGTATCTATACTATCGACACTACCACGGCAACAGATGTCTCAACAATTGATAGCTTTTTCTTACCAACTGATTTTATTGGTGCGGTAAAAGATGAGCAAAACGATTGGACTGCTGATTGGACGGTAGGCTTATAGCCTACCCACCCTTTATAATAATCAGCTGTTTATGAGGTTTCACATGTTTCAAGCAAAGAAAAGCTTTCCTTTATCGGTCATTTCCTTATCGGTGTTGGCCGTGATAAGCACTAACGTAGTGGTGTCTAACACATCATTTGCTGCTTTACAGGATGAAGAACAAGCTATTGAAGAAGTTGTCACCAAAGGCACGCGCCTAAAAGGAACGGCAACCGCGGTAATAGAAGAGCGTAAAAATCAGGCTTTTGTGGCTGATATACTTGGTGCAGAGCAAATTTCGCGCACAGGTGATGGCGACGCGGCATCGGCGCTACGTCGTGTAACGGGTTTAACGCTTGTAGACGGTAAATTTATTTATGTTCGCGGCCTAGGTGAACGTTACTCAAGTACCGCGCTTAATAGCTCGGCTGTGCCAAGTCCTGATCCTACTCGTAACGTTATACCGCTTGATTTATTCCCTTCAGATATCATTGAGAGTTTATCAGTACAAAAGTCATACTCTCCTTCTATGCCAGCGTCGTTTGGCGGCGGTAATGTTGACATCCGATTAAAATCAATTCCTACTCAGGAAGTATTTAATGTGTCTGTTGGCACAGGGTGGAATGCAGATAACGCTGATAATGGTTTAGGCTACAATGGCAGTAGCTCTGATTGGCGAGGTCAAGATAGCGGCAACAGAGCAGCGCCCGCGCTGATCCAAGAAAGGTGGGCTTCAAAACAGTTTTTAGATGAGCTTGAACCAAGCCTTGCACGCGATTTGTTTATCTCAGTTAAACGTGATTATGACCCTGTTGAAAAGTCGATTAATCCAGATGGCAGTCTTAACTTTACTTACGGCAACTCTTACGACCTTGATGACAAATGGCGAGTCGGGTTTTTATTAGCAACGGGTTACGATAAATCCACTGAAGTTCAGCAGGAATATGAACTCCAGCAAGCAGATCGGATTGGCGATAAGATTGAGCTTGTGCGGTTTTTTGATGATATTTCGTCAACTGAACAAACTGTGCAGTGGTCAAATCTCTTGAACCTTGGATTGGATTATAATCGCAATCACCAAGTTAATTTCAGCTCGATTGTTTTAAACGATACCCGCGACGAAACCCGTGAACAGTTTGGTAATACAGAAAACCTTAGCCTAGGCGAAAACCTTCGGGTGCGAGACATCGTGGTTGAATACGAAGAGCGCCGAATGTTCACCAATCAAATTAGAGGTCAGCATACCTTCCCTGAATATGGATTTATTGGTTTTGATTGGCGTTACTCTGAAGGGCGATCATATCGTGATGCGCCAGGTAATTTTGAAGCGCGTTTTATTATCGAAGACGAAAATGTAGATGGTGTGTTTGATACTGACACTGAAATTAGCTTAACGAATGCACCTACTGCGGGTCGTTACTCTTTCCAAATTTTGCATGACCGTCTAGAAAACTCAGGCTTTAATTTCAGCTTTCCTTACAGCATTGAAAACTGGGAAATGGAATTAAAATATGGTGCTGATTTTGTGACCAAAGCAAGGGTGGCTGAAAACCGTCGCTTTGATGTCAATACGCGTGCATTTGCAGACTCATCAATATTAGCGGGGAACAACTATAGCAATATTCTGAGCCGCGATGCCCTAGTCAACGCCCAGCTTAATACGACGCCCGTTATCAGAGATACGACTATTAGTGGTGATGATTATGTCGCGGGCCAAAAGATAGATGCTCACTACATCGAAGGTGATTTCTTTTATAAAAACGTATGGCGCTTTAGTGGCGGTGTGCGCTGGGAAGATTTTCGACAAGTGGTTGCGCCCTTTGACCCTCGCACCAACAAGTTTGATTTAACTGATGCGGGCTTATCTGAGCTTGCATTTAAAGAAGATGACTTTTATCCAGCCATTGCCGTCACCTATATTAAAGATGACAGCATGCAATTTAGAGCAAGCGTAGGGCAAACCGTTGTTAGACCCGACTTACGTGAAGTAAGCGCGGCGACCTATATTGACCCATTAACAAACTTTCCTATTGCGGGTACGCCTGGCGTGAAAACAACCGCAATCACAAACTATGATTTACGTTGGGAATGGTATCGAGAAGCCGGTAACAACTTGTCTGTTGGCTTGTTTTACAAAGATATGGAAAACCCAATAGAGTCAGTGCAATCACCTGCTCAAGATGGTCCGCCACTTATACGTATAGCTAATGCTGAGTCGGGCGAAGTGTATGGTGTTGAGATGGAGTTTTTGCAAGGCTTAGAAATTTTTGGTGATGGGATTTGGGATAACTTGTTTACCTCGGGCAATATAACGCTTAGTGATTCTGAGATTGTGCTAGATAGGCAAAACATCGTGGAGTTAACCGGTGTGTCGGCAGCGATTACAAATACCACACGTCGTTTAACAGGTCACTCTCAGTTTGTGGCTAACTTACAAGTGGGCTTTGATTCTGATAATGGTGAGCATAGTGCTTCGGTGGTGTATAACGTATTTGGTGAGCGTATCTTAATACCGGGGATTGATGGTTTTGATGATAGTTTCGAACAACCATTTCATTCACTTGATACCGTCTATAAATATTATCCTGACTTTAATACGACCATTACGCTTAAATTACAAAATGTATTTGATGAGAGTAAAGAATTGGCGTTTGAGGGGGTTACTCTGCGCTCAGAAAGCAGGGGGCGGTCAATTAGTTTGTCGTACAAGTATGACTTCTTGTAGCGCTTATTCTTGCCTTTTTCTTGTCTTTATTTAGGCCTAAAATACAAAAAACCGCATAAACGTCGATGTTTATGCGGTTTTTTTATAGGCTTTTTGTCATCAATGCTTGCAACAAGTTGTGTGTGGACCCAAAAAGGTGCAATAAAAGGTGCAACAGTTTAAGCAAAAAGTGTCGCAATTAGACGACAAAATTTATCACAATTAGCAATCAGCGGGGTCGCCGCCAGTTTGCTCTTTAAGCTTAATACAAGCTTCTTTCGCTTTTTCTTTGCCTGCTTCTTTTAGTTCTTCAGCTTTCGCTTTGCCTTCGTCAACCATGTCTGCGGCATCTTCTTTTGCTTCTTCAATCGCATCACTTGCTGCTTCTTTTCCTTCACTCAGCATATCTTTTGCATCGTCTGCTGCGTCGCCAGCAGCGGCTTTCGCGTCTTCATATGTTTCGCTTGCTTGCTCTTTTACGTCTTGAGAATCTTCTTTTTGTGCGTCGCTACAACCTGCGATGCCTATTAAAGAGGCTAGTAGGGCAATACTAAATAAGTGTTTGATGTTCATTTTAAACTCCATGTTTATAATTATAATAAGTGACAGCATTTATACAGTCGCGATTAGTATAACTGCACTGTCAAAAATAAACAGCAAGAAGTAAGCCAGACCTTTCGTATTATTCAGTCTTACTAGAAAGACTTATTGAAGCGTAAGCCAAAATTATGGTCGCGGCTGCCATTACTAATACCCGCCAAGTAGCGGAACTCGTACTTTAATCCACCGATTGACCCACCAAACATGGGGCCAAATTGTTGGCTTTGTTCATTAAAACTGCCAAAGTCGTCAAGTTTGCCTAAAGAGTTAAACATCTCTACACCAACGCGCATGCCATTGTCTAACTTTTTACTTAAGCTCGAGCGAGCACTTAAGCCTGTGCCACTAAAAGCGCTATCGCTGCCAAACTGTCGCGATGCGATTAATATGCCGCGAATTCGATAGCCACCCTCTAAATCCCATTGGTTCGTCCAGTTGATGGCAAACTCTTCTGGGCGATCGCCGCGGCGAGTTCGAAGATCAAAGCGAACACCGCTTGACCATATGCCGTCATCACGTTTTTTAAAGTTGTATAGTAATTCACCTCTAAAATAGTCGTATTCTAGATCGCCACGGTCTCGATATTGCACCATAACTCGACCACGCAATTTGTTACTGAAAGCTTGTTGGTAATGCAGACGGTACGCCCAGCGGTCTACATCACCTGATTCGTCACCGGGTGAAAGGGCGATTCTAAATTGTGCGCTTTTTTCACCTTCTTTTACATTTGGACCATGCACACCAGAGGTGTTGGAGGCAAATGCCTTACCTGGTAAAACCATCATTGCTAATAGCATCATCGCCAAACAGGCGCTCGTTAAGCTCAATGAAGCGAGGTTTATTATTTTTACTTGCGTTGATTTCATTTTAACACCCTTAATGAGAACGTAATGTCATTTAACAAATTTTGCAAAAACAGAGGCTTCGCGATTTTGCGCTCACTATATCGCTGTTATGTATACTGTCGATAAACGTTTTTAGTGTAGATTTATTACTTTGCTAACGCTTTTGGGATCTACTTCACACACATTCTCGTCCTTTACCCGCCTACACATGTCAATTATGACAGATTTGTGAAGCTATCGTATTTCACCCGATCTGTAATAAAAATGTCACAGAAAATATCTATTCTCTGTGCGATTACAAATTAGCTTAATTATCGACAGATCAGGAAACAATATGAAGGTTTTACGTCCTCTTTTTGTGGCAGCCACCCTAAGTGCTTGTGTGATAGCTAGCCTATCAAGTTTTGCGCTATCGCAAGAAGCTGAGTTTTTAGACCCAGCCAAGCAAAAAGCTCAAGAAATAAATGACTCTGCTAAAGCGTCGCAAGACAAGATTGACGGCCTTACTAACCAGATAGACAGTAAGTTACAGCAGTATCAAACGCTTTTGAAAGAGATAGAAGGTTTGGACGTTTATAACGGTCAACTGCAAAAGCAGATTGGGAATCAAGAGCAAGAAATGCTTGATTTAAACGCGTCGATAGATGAAGTCAGTGTGATTGAGCGTCAAATCACGCCGTTGATGATAAGAATGATAGACGGTCTAGAGCAATTTGTAGCCTTAGACGTGCCGTTTTTACCCGCAGAGCGCCAAGAGAGACTTGCGAGTTTGCGTTTGATGATGGATCAAGCGAATGTGGCGCCGTCAGAAAAGTTTAGACGTGTCATGGAAGCCTATCAGGTTGAGATGGATTACGGACGCACGATTGAAGCTTACAGTGGGTTTCAAAGCATCAACGGTGATGAGCGTGACGTAGACTTTTTGCGTGTAGGTCGCACTGCACTTGTTTATCAAAGTCGTGATGGCAGCGTACAAGGCGTATGGAATAAGCAAACCCGCCAATGGGACGCGCTAGATTCTAGTTACCGCACTGAAATCGCCAAAGGTATGCGTATGGCCAGAAAGCAACTGCCGCCAGGTTTATTAATGGCGCCTGTAGCGATTACAGATTAATAAAGGACTAGGGAACTTAAATCATGAAAGCAAATTATTCTTTGGCCCTACAAAAAGCCTCATTTCAAATTAATAAAATTGGCAAAAACATCTTTAAAACAAGTGCTGCATTTGCTGCGGTTATTAGTATTAGCGCCGCGCTTGTTACAAGTGTATCTGCGCAAGAAAATGAAAAAGCACTCGACCTTGATGCGCTATTGCAGCAATTAGAAGAGGGAAAGTTTTCTCAAACGCAACAAAACAAAGCGCGTGAACAAGCGTTTGTTGAAAAGCGTCAGGAACAAGACCGTATTTTGCGTGACACCATCGCTCTTAGAGATGCAAAACTGAAAGAGTCAGAGCGTTTAGAAACAACGTTTGAAGAAAACGAATTTAAATTAGCCGACCTAAACGGTGCGCTAGATAATCGTTTAGGGACCTTAAAAGAACTATTTGGCGTATTACAGCGAGTTGCAGGTGATACTAAGAACAAATTCTACAACTCTAATATTAGTGCGCAGCTACCCGGTCGTGATGTATTTCTTGACGAAATGGCACAATCAATGGGCAATTCGTCAAAATTAGCATCAATTGATGAAATTGAACGTGTGTGGTATGAAATTCAGCGCGAAATGACACAAGCTGGCAAGGTGACCAAATTTACCACCGAAGTCGTTAAAGCCGATGGCGAAAAAACATCAAAAGAAGTCACTCGAGTAGGCCCTTTTGCACTTGTTGCTGACGGCGTGTTTTTAGAATATAAACCTGAAACCGGTACTGTTTCAGAGCTTAGTCGCCAACCTGCTGGTCGTTTCTTAGAAGCGATATCGGGCTTGGAAGCATCTACCGGTGAACTAGTTAAGTTTGGTCTTGATCCAACGGGTGGCTCAATTATTGCGAAAGAGATACAAAAAGCCAATTTACTAGAGCGCATACAGCAGGGCGGTTTAGTTGGTTACATCATATTAGGCGTGGGTTTTGTTGGTCTATTATTGTCGCTTGAAAGACTCATTTCCTTAACTGTGATACGCACGAAAGTAGACAAGCAGCTTAAATCTGACGAATTCAAAGAAACTAACCCACTAGGACGCGTTATGCGCGTACGAGACAAATATCCTCACGCAGATGTTGAATCGCTTGAGCTGCATTTAACCGAGGCAATTTTAAACGAAATCCCCAGACTAGGGCGTTCGTTAACCATTATTAAAATCATCTCGGTTGTTGCGCCGCTGATGGGACTTTTAGGTACGGTAACAGGGATGATTAATACCTTCCAAGCTATCACCTTATATGGTACTGGCGACCCACAAACGATGGCCGGTGGTATTTCAACAGCACTTGTGACTACCGTTCTTGGTTTGGTCGTTGCGATACCTACAACTTTGCTTTACGCAATTTTAAATACGCGCAGTAAAAACATCGTTTATGTATTGCAGCAGCAAGCATCGGGCGTTATTGCTGAGCGTGCTGAAAAACTAAATGCAAAAGCGAGCAAGTAAAGGTCAATACTCATGATTGAAATATTTGAAGCAATCAGGGATTTTACCGAAACAGGCGGCCAAGTGCTTATGCTCATTGGCCTGCTCATATTCGTGATGTGGCTACTGATCATTGAACGTATGTTGTACATTCATTACACGCACAAAGCACTCAAAAATGAAGCCATTGATGAGTGGATGTCTCGTAAAGAGCGAAGTTCATGGAATGCAGAACAAATACGCCAAGCCAGAATTTCTCGTTTGAATATTAAGTTAAATGGCTCAATCCCTGTTATACAAGCGCTAGTGGCGCTTTGTCCTTTACTGGGTTTAATGGGAACGGTGACCGGCATGATTGAGGTTTTTGATGTCATGGCAATATCAGGTAGTGGTAATGCGCGTCAAATGGCCTCGGGCATATTTAAAGCAACCATACCCACCATGGCAGGCATGGTGGGCGCGTTGTCTGGGGTATTTGCATCTACTTACTTAGTGCGTACAGCAAAAGCTGAAAGAACACATTTAGAAGAAGCGTTGCCATTAGAACGTTCAGTTGGTTAAGTAATTTTTAGTTGCCTGTGCAACAACACGATGACATAAATATTAGTAAATAAAAGCGGTAAATACGGTTTTTATATAAAGGAAAGACTATGAAGCAAATTCAAAATTTGATGGATGAAGAAGAAGCAACCATCGATTTAACGCCCATGCTAGACGTGGTGTTTATCATGCTTATCTTCTTTATTGTAACAGCGTCTTTTGTTAAAGAGTCGGGTATTGATGTAAATCGCCCTGAAGCATCCACGGCGGTCAAAAAAGACAAAGCCAGTATTTTAGTGGCAATTAACGACACTAATGAGATTTGGATTAACAAGCGTCGCGTCGATATTCGCGCAGTTCAAGCAAATATTGAACAGTTAAGAGCTGAAAACCCTAAAGGCTCGGTGGTTATTCAAGCTGATAAAAAATCAACAACCGAAACGCTCATTAAAGTGTTAGATGCTACTCGCGCAGCGGGTGTTGAAGATGCGGCCGTAGCAACCGAAGAGTAAATTATGTTTCGTTTTCTTATTGCCATCATATCTGCATCGATTGTCACTCTAGGCTTATTCTTTTTGATGCAGTCTTTGATTGAAGCCGGTGGCACAGGCCTAACTGAAGCTGACAAAGGCAAAGTGCTTGATTTTGTGCGCGTACAGCAAGAAGAACAGGTCGAAAAAGTCGACCGTAAGCCGCGCAAGCCACCAAAGCCTCAAGAGCCACCCCCGCAAATGCAGGCGCCACAAATGGATTCTTCTAGCCCAGATGCAGGCAGCGCTGGTTTAGATTTTGCGGCAGATCTTAATAGTGATATTGCACTTGATGGTGGTTTAGCCTTAGATTCAGGCGACGGCGAATATGTACCAATTGCGAAAGTGCAGGCCGTCTATCCAAGACGAGCGATGCAGCGCGGCATTCAAGGTTATGTCATTGTTGAGTTTACGGTTAACAAAATTGGCGCAGTGGTTAACCCAATGGTAGTTGAAGCCAACCCACAAGGCATATTTGAACAAGCGGCATTAGATGCGGTGGTGAAGTTTAAATATAAACCACGCGTTATTAACGGCGAACCAACAGAAGTCGCGGGTGTACAAAACCGCATCAGCTTTGAGCTTGAGTAAAAGAAGAGTACAGCAGATGAATATTAGACAAGTTGTTAAAAAACTGCTCGATGTAAGCTCTGTCAGCAAGCTTATGCTGTGTTTAGGCACAAATGCGCTTTTTATTGCGAGCATGGGCATTGGTGCGTCTAGTTTGACTGTATCGACAATGGTTAGTGCACAATCTCAAAATGCGAGCTCAGCGGGACAACGTGAGACAAGACGCACGCCAGCATTAAGAGTGGCGGTTTACGACCAACTCGCCCGAGCGCAGAACCTGGCTGACCAAGATGATGTTGCTGGCGCTATTGCCGTGCTTGATGAAGTTAAGGCTAAATCATCTAGTATGAATAGCTACGAAAAAGCGATGATGCATAATTTTTATGGCCTGATTTACTACGCTCAGAATGATTTTGCGAGCACTATTGAATCATTTAAAGCATCGGTCAATGAATCCCCCATTCCTGTATCGTTTGAACAGACCTCATTGTATAGCTTGGCACAACTTAGCATGGCGCAAAGCGATTTTACGGCGGTCATAGAATATTTAGAAAGATGGGAAGCCTTGAACAATGGGGCCATTCCACCTAAAAATTACATTCTAAAAGCGCAAGCTTTGTATCAAAACAAGTCTTTTGAAGACGCGGCACGATACATAGAAGAAGCGATTAAAGGGCATGAAGAAGAAGGCTATTTACCCGACGAAAACTGGCTAACGTTGCAGCGCGCTATTTACTTTGAGATGGGGAAACCTGAAAAAGTAAAAGATATCATTATTAAGCTTATTCGTTTGTATGACGCACCGAAATACTGGATTCAGCTGGCGGGAATGTACGGTGAACTCGAGCAAGAAGAAAAACAGCTTGCCACCATGGAAATAGCTTATCAAAGAGGCTTTGTGACCTCAGCGTCTGATACATTTAATTTAGCGCAATTGTATTTTTATCATGGCGTGCCTTATAAAGGCGCAAAACTGATGGCGCAAGCTTTAGAATCTGGGTTACTGACCAACAACTTACGCAATTTACGCTTTTTAGCACAGTCTTGGCAAGCGGCTAAAGAAAACGATAAAGCGGTACCCGTTATGCAAGAAGCGGCAAAACTTTCTGATAATGGACAGCTTGACGCGCAGTTAGCCTTATTGCATTACAATTTAGCTGATTATGATGATGCGATACAGGCAGCTTCATCGGCGCTCGAAAAAGGTGGGCTAGACAGACCGGGTGATACGCATATGGTATTGGGTTTGTCATTGTATAACACTGACAAATTTGCGATGGCGCTTGACGAATTAGCGAAAGCTGAAGAATTTAATAGTAGTCGAGGCGCTGCAAGGCAATGGCGCCAGTTTGTTGAAAAAGAAAGAGCGTCGTTTGAGGCCTTACAAGAAATAAGTGCTCAATGAACAGTAAAAGCACCATCCCAATTGTCTAGATAATCATTTCTTGATAATCGATGGCATTGCTCAAGATGATGAATAATGAGCTCATCGGTTGGGTCAATAATGAGCGCTTGCTGAAACGCCGCTATCGCTAAACGCCACTTTTGCGCTTTTCTTAATGCAATGCCTTGTTCTATAAATTCAGCGGTTTTCACGCGTAAGGCTTGAACGTCTTCATCTAGGTGGTTTAATATTTCGTAAACTTCTAAAGGCGAGCTTCGGCCTTTTACCCGAATAAAATCTAAGATACGGTATTTGACATTCGATTTAGGATGGGCCTTGACGTTTTTTATTAGGGCTTCAGTGACCACTATATCGGCGCTAAATTGAGGCGCCAATGACTCAAGACGGCTTGATAAGTTAACAGAGTCGCCAATAACGGTTGTATCCATTCTGTCATCTGAGCCAACGGTACCAATAATCACCGGCCCTATATGGATGCCAATGCCAATTCTAATGGCCGCGTAGTTTGCTCTCGCTCGCTGTGTATTATACAAATTAAGTGCTTTGTAGAGGTCGATTGCGGCGTTAACCGCGTCAAATGCTTTTTCTGCTTTTGAACCACCAGGATGATCAAATAAAGCCATAATGGCATCACCAATAAATTTGTCGATAAATCCACTATTTTGATGGATAGGATCATTCATCCTCAAAAAGTACGAGTTAAGAAAGTTCATCAACTCTTGCGGCTGCATGTTTTCTGACAAGCTTGCGAAACCTCTTATATCGCAAAATAAAACGGCCATGTCATCCTCATTAGCCCGCCCAAGCTCTAAGGTTGATGAGCCTGCCTTTGCAAAATGATCGACGAACTGTTTTGGCACAAACTTTTGAAAGGTTTGTTGCAAACGTTGTGCTTCGTCCGCTTTTTCAGCAAATCTTTTTTCGCTAACTAAACCCGCATTAAGATTATCTTCGCCCGGTATTACAGCACTCGCCTCGTGGGTTGGCATGAGTTTGGCGAGTTTGGTGAGTTTCTTTTGTCTGTATATAAGTGCAATATTAACGGCAATCAATATTGTGATAACGAGCAATAGAAAAAATGTCAAAGGATGCGTTATCTGGTTAATCAAATTAAGACCACTTGGTTGGTTAATATCAAATATACCCTTGGATACCATAGTATTATCGTTCAAGTTGAGCGGTAACTTTAGTGTGTTATGGTGATTTTTGAAAATTTATGTTTAACACTTAACTTTTATTGCGTTTTGCCGCTAACCGAATAGTGACTTTGAGCCCTTTACGCGAAAAACTAACGCTGTGAGTGCTCATTCTCTCAATAATACGGATGACATATCCGCACCTTTAGGACATCGAATTGACCACTAGGCAGATTAATTGCACGAAGCAGCTGGAATATAAATGATTAGTAAGCAAGACAAGTTCACCCATAGCCAATTGATTCAACATTTATATGCGCAGACTCTATTGGTGTCGCTAGCCAATCCTTTTGTGGCGGCGGCCTTGGCGTGGGCCTTTTGGGGTGTGTTTGATGCTCAACTCATGTACCAGTGGTTAATTGTGGTGGTTGCCTTTACGGGTGCCAGAGCACTAGGTTTTATTCTGCTCAAGCGCAAGCTTTCAGAGGATGCAGATATTAGTAGCCTTGCAAATTTTCATATAATTGTATCCTTATTATTAGGCATTACCTACGGGGCGGCCTTTGTTTCTGTCATCGTGCTCGGCGAGGTACAAAACACGAGCCTTGTTTTAGCATGTATGATTGCGTTGAGTGCTTGTTTGAGTATTGGTACTGGTAGTTCATTTAAAACGGCACTAGCATTTAATATACCGCTGTTGCTGGGTACAGCATTCGCATTTATAGCGACGATGCAAGTTCAAGCGTTTGTGATGTCAGCAATTATTCTTGCATATCTTGGCATATTGTCAGTGTCAATAATTTCCCAACACAATACGCTTAGCCAATTATTCGCGCAAAAATTTGCCGACGCACAATTGCTTAGCGATCAAAAGAACAAGCTCATTTCTTATCAAGACTTGATTATTAAAGACAGGTCTATAGGCATTTATAATCGAAACTTCTTTGATTACGTGCTTGGTGCAGAAGTCCATCGCGCAAAGCGTGCGGGCAATAATCTGATACTCATAATGGTAAAAGTGGACGCATTTGATGACTACAAAACCCATTACACGCAAGAGCAGACTATAAAGTGCACTCGCAGAATAGCAGGCTTGTTGCAAACACTTGTTCATCGCGGTGGCGAAACAGTGTCTTTGTATGATGATTCGACCTTTGGCCTTGTTTTGCCCAATATTGGCAAAGAGCAGGCGATGCAATTTAGTAAAAAGATAAGCAAAAAATTTGCAGAGGCAAAAATTCCGAACGAATCACCTGCCGCAAAAAGGTACGGGCACATTACATTAAGCATGGCGATTTCAGAATTTAGTCATCAACATCCTATTGACACCAAATCACTCGTTGATATGACGCTTGATGCAGCCAGAAAAATTGAACACAAAGGCGGCAACGACATCGAAATCATAGAAATCGAATCTGATGTGTTGGATATAAGCAATCGGGTCAATAAGGCATGAACATTTTTATGAAGGAAGTAAATTAAGTGTCTTCTAATATCATAATTTTAGTGGTCAGCATTATCGTGTTGATTTTTGTTGTGTACTGGTTGAAAGCTGGCAGTACATCGTCGTCGACTTCTTCGCCAAACACGATGATTAAACGTCGACAAATGCGTGCGGTAGAAGACCATAAAAGCGATGAACTTCCCGATATTCTTAGTGCTCACTCCCATGAAAATAAGCTTATTGAACACGAAGATGTAGAAGTCAGAAAAGAGCTCTTTGAGTTTGTGCTTATTCGTAACATAACAGACGGGCAACGCACTGAAATTGAAAGCGAGATACAAAATATCCGTAAACCACACCCACTGTTAGGCTCTTTAGTGGGTAACATCACTGACTCAAAAGCGTTGTACGATTTAGTGAGAACCGATCCTGAGCTGGTCGCAAAAATAATCAACGTTGCTAATTCCCCTTTATTTGGATTAAGCCAGCCTATTACAACGGTCAATCATGCAATTACTTACTTAGGTATTGTGCAGGTTAAAAATATTGCGACGCACTTTGCTTTACAAAAAAGTGTTACTTTTAGTAGTAAGCAACAACAAGCGATTTACCAAAAAATTTGGGCGGCTAGCTTTTTAGCGAGTGATATGGTGCTCATTTTGGCCAAAGAGCTACAGTTAGAAAATGCTGCTGAGTTGTCTACGCGCTGTCAATTAAGCTATTTGGGCGATATTTCAATTCTATTTACCCATCCAAAAACGGCAGCATTATATAAGCAGAATAAAGATTTACTGCATAGGCTTGATGAAATACAAAAAACAACCCAAGCAAACCCTGCCATAGTCGGCAAGATACTCGCGGGTAAATGGAATCTACCTAGTTCTATTTCCAACGCAATTGAACATGGGCTTTTGCCTTTTACAGACCAACTATTTGATGCAGAGTTAAGTGAAATAGACATACAAGAAACACTTATTTGCTATTGCTGTAAACGCTTAGCTGAAATCATTATCTATGAAGGTCAAACCGATATCTTAAAAGCGGATAGCTTTTCATTCCAAGATACTGGAAAAATTGATTTCTATTATACCGAGCAGCAACTAATGCGCGCAAACCTTGATAAGTTATCGTCTACTTTTAAAAACCCAGCAATCAAATCAAAACTGCAACATACTCTGCAGGTCACAAACGAAAAACTACAGTGATCGTAGTCATCAACTTGTCATCTTTATATACTAAAATTTTAGCCTATTAATCGCTTATATTCGTATATAAGCGTTTAACTCGTTTTGATAAGAGATTATGTAGGATGACAATGCAATATTCACGTTTAGGAAGCAGCGAACTAAAGGTCTCTAGGGCATGCTTAGGAAGCATGACTTGGGGTATTCAAAATACCCAAGCCGATGCTGATGAACAAATTGAGTATGCAATCAATCGTGGTGTTAATTTTATCGATACTGCCGAAATGTATCCCATTCCGCCAAATGGTGAAACTCAGGGCGATACTGAGAGAATAATCGGCGACTGGTTGCATCGTCATCCAGAGCAGCGAAAACAACTCGTAATTGCAACAAAAATGACCGGTCCGGGTTTTAAATATATCCGAAACGGCAGTTTAATTAGCTCCTCAACTATTGCCAGTGCCGTTGAAGGTTCACTCGAACGTCTCAAAAGTGATTATATAGATGTTTATCAATTACATTGGCCAAATCGTATTTCTCCACACTTTGGTAAACATTGGCCAAATCATACAAAACCCACACGCCTTGACGCAAATGCAGAAAAAGATCGCATGCGCGATATTTTGCTTGGTCTCGATAAAGCAATTAAGCAGGGTAAAATTAGGCATTGGGCCTTATCTGACGATACGCCGTGGGGTATTCATACCTTTATTAGTCTGTGTCACGAGCTTAATATTCCTAAACCAGTATCTATCCAAAATGAATTTAATTTATTACACACCAAAGACTGGCCGTTTTTAATCGAAAGCTGCGTGATGGAAAATGTTGCCTACTTGCCTTGGTCTCCTTTGGCTGGCGGTATGTTGTCCGGTAAATATTTAAATGGTAATAGACCTGAAGGGAGCCGTTGGACATTAGTGCAACGAAATGGCCTCTTTAGAGATAACGATATCAGTCAACAAGCGACCCAAGCTTATTGTGATATCGCAAAACAATTTGATATGACACCGAGTCAGTTGTCTATTGCGTGGTGTAAGCAGATTGATGGCGTATGTTCAACCATTATTGGCGCAACCACGCTATCGCAATTAACAGAAAATATAGACGCATTTGATATCGAATTATCACCGGCGTGTCTTAAACAAGTAGAAACAGTGTTGAAACAGTATCCGATGCCGTTTTAATGAGTAAAAAGTAGAATTTAAGGAAAGATAGATGTCGTTGCCGACAGAAAATTCATCAGCACAAAGTATGTCTGACGAGGTCTTGAGTCGCTTAAACAGCTGGCCAAAATGGTTCAGGTGGTTATGCTTAACTGCGCTTGTGTTTACTATGCTGACGGCGGTCGGGCTTATTGGCGGTGGTTTTAGAACGGCAACGCAAGAGCATGCACAGGCCCTATTTGATTTTGCTTCCAACCCAATAATGGGATTGATTATTGGCATGGTTTGCACGGCACTTATTCAATCGTCGAGCACGGTATCTTCTATTATTGTGGCGATGGTCGCGGGCGGTTTGCCCATTACTATTGCTGTGCCAATGATGATGGGGGCGAACATTGGTACAAGTATTACTAATACTATCGTTAGTTTAGGTCACATAACAAACAAGCAAGAATTTCAACGCGCGTTTAATGCCGCCACCATTCATGATTTTTTTAATATCTTTGCGGTGCTTATTTTTTTACCGTTAGAAATAATGTTTGGCATGCTCGAACATATTAGCGCGATGCTTGTGTCATTGTTTAGTTTTGGAGCAGGTTCAGACATTGGCGGATTTAATCCTATTAAAGCCGTAACCGGCCCCTTAATCGATACGGTGATAGTATTTACAAGTCAATTCTCAGCGATTTGGGATGGTAGCGCGAGAATTATTATTGGTTTAGTCCTTATTATTTTATCTATTATGTATATGGGTAAAATCATGAAATCTTTAATGGTAGGGCGTGCTAAAGCGGTTTTACAAAATAGCCTTGGACGCGGGGCAATAAGCGGGATCACATCTGGCACGATAGTCACAGTGCTTGTGCAGTCAAGTTCAACCACAACATCACTTATGGTACCGCTGGTCGGAAATGGCATCGTCACAGCACGAGCTATATACCCCTTTACCTTAGGCGCTAACATAGGCACGTGTATTACCGCCGTAATTGCGGCCTTGTCAATCACCGGAGAAAATGCGGCTTTAGCCCTGCAGATTGCTTTTGTTCACTTAACGTATAACGTGCTAGCAGTGTTGTTTATTTACGGTTTAGCTTTTTGGCGAGAATGGCCGCCTGCACTTTCATACCAATTATCATTAAAAGTTGCCGAGCAGAAGTCATACGGTATCGCTTACATCTCGGGTGTTTTCTTTTTTGTGCCTTTAATTGCTATTTTCTTATTTACATAAAAAAGCCGCTCAATATGAGCGGCAAAAGTCCAAATAAGAGAGGTATGTTTGGTAATAATATTTATTGCTAAGCATCAAAAGAGGAAATTGAGAGCTAAATTTAGTGACTGCAAATCGATTACTTTCAGATACACTTCCTCGTTGATATGTTAAGTTTTACCTACACAATGTTAAATTTAAATAAGCATTTGGTCTTATAAACCATGTTATCTTTGAGGCCTTTTTTATTTTTTTGGTCGCATTTTTATCTTTTAAATTTGATGAATATCAGTAGATTACCCCAAATGCTACCAAAGTAGCATTTTTGTTTATTTATATAGGTCTATTGTTAAAGCATAGTAAAGGCATAGTAAAAACAACGATTAATTAACAAATTTGTTACGGAGACAGAACAATGAGCACCAAATTATATCCAGTGCCAACTGCGCTAACGACGGGCACTCATTTTAGTGATGCAGATTACTTAGACATGTATGAAGCATCAGTGGAAGATCCAGACGCATTTTGGGCATCTCAAATTGAAGAATTGGATTGGTTTAAAACGCCGACTATTATCAAAAATACTGACTTCTCTCCAGAAAAATGCGATATCAAATGGTTTGAAGATGGCCAGCTTAATGCGAGTTATAATTGTATTGACAGGCATTTAAAAGATAATGCAAAAAAAGTCGCGATTTATTGGGAAGGCGATTCTCCTGAAAATGACGAAAAAGTCACCTATCAAAAGCTTCACTACGAAGTATGTAAGTTAGCCAATGGCTTGAAAAAACTTGGCGTTAAAAAAGGTGATTGCGTCGCTATTTATATGCCAATGACACCTCATGCAGCATACGCCATGCTTGCATGTGCTCGTATTGGTGCGGTTCATTCTGTTATTTTTGGTGGTTTTTCCCCCAACGCCATTGCTGATCGTATTAACAACAGTGATGCAAAAGTAGTGATTACCGCAGACGAAGGTCGACGTGCAGGCAGAAGCGTGCCGTTAAAAGCAAATGTTGATGAAGCCATTGCTAATGGCGCCTGTCCTTCAATCACCGCAGTACTAACGCATAAATTAACCGGTGGCGATGTCGCCTTTAATGATAGTGTTGACGTATGGTGGCATGAGCTAGTTGAAGATTGCAGCGCGCAGTGCGAACCTGAAGTGATGAATGCCGAAGATCCTCTCTTTATTTTGTATACATCAGGGTCAACTGGTCAGCCTAAAGGGGTTGTTCATACTACAGGAGGTTACTTACTTTATACTTCCTTAACGTTCCGCTATGCGTTTGATTATAAGCCTGAGGATATTTATTGGTGTACTGCTGATGTTGGCTGGATTACCGGTCACAGTTATATGACCTACGGCCCACTAGCGAATGGCGTTAGTCAAGTTTTCTTTGAAGGCGTACCGACCTATCCAGATGTTCGTCGCATTGCACAAATTGTTGAAAAATATAAAGTGAATAGTTTGTATACAGCGCCAACCGCTATCCGCGCACTAATGGCACACGGCACTAAACCTGTAGAAGGGTGTGATTTATCGTCACTACGCGTGTTAGGCTCGGTCGGTGAACCAATTAACCCTGAAGCATGGGAATGGTACCATAAAGTGATTGGTCAAGAGCGTTGCCCAATTATCGATTCGTGGTGGCAAACTGAGACGGGCGGCATGATGATAGCGCCGCTTCCTGCTGCAACTTCACTGAAACCTGGTTCAGCAACGCGTCCTATGTTTGGTGTGCAGCCAGCGTTGTTCGATGCTGATGGTAATGATCTGCAAGGGGCGGCTGAAGGTAATTTAGTGATTAAAGACTCATGGCCAAGTCAGGCCAGAACGGTTTATGGCGACCATAAACGTTTTATTGAGACGTATTTTAGCGCTTATCCAAATGTTTACTTTACGGGTGATGGTGCACGCCGAGACGAAGACGGTTATTACTGGATAACTGGTAGAGTCGATGATGTGTTAAATGTGTCGGGTCATAGACTGGGTACAGCAGAAATAGAAAGTGCATTAGTGGCACACAAAGATATTGCTGAAGCTGCAGTCGTTGGTTTCCCGCATGACATTAAAGGCCAAGGCATTTATGTTTATGTGACGCCAAATGAAGGTATTGAAATTGGTGAAGAGCTCACTGCTGAAGTTAAAAAGTGGGTACGTAAAGAACTGAGTCCTATTGCGACGCCTGATTTAATTCAATGGACAAGCGGTTTACCGAAAACCCGCTCAGGTAAAATTATGCGCCGTATACTGCGTAAAATTGCGGCCAATGAGTATGAACAGCTTGGCGATACTTCTACTCTAGCTGACCCTACAGTGGTTGATTCGTTAATTGACGATCGCCTTAACAGATAAGTTAAAGGTCAATATAGAGTATAGTATTATCGACAAAGGCAAACCACAAGGTTTGCCTTTTTGTTAATGGAATTGTTGTACTTTGTTAACAAGTTGATAAACTGGAATGCGAAAAAACAATACACATACAAGAAAAAATAAAAAAAGGAAGCTTTATGATCACTCTCCTCATTGCCGACGATCATCCTCTTTATCGCGACGCATTAAAAGGCGCACTTAAATTATCAGCAAACGAACTAGATATTATCGAAACAGGCGATCTTAATAGCACTGTCAAAGCTATTGATGAAACAGAGATAGATTTGTTAATGCTCGATCTACATATGCCGGGTAGCAGTGATTTATTTGGCTTTTTACATATTCAAAAACTATATCCCGATTTACCAATAGCGGTTATATCAGGTACAGAAGATGCGAGTCTAATTTCTAAAATTGTCGGTTTAGGTGCGATGGGTTTTATCCCTAAAACTGCCAGCGCTAGTCAAATTGGTGAAGCACTAAATGCGATGTTAGATGGTGACGTTTGGCTACCAGAGTCTGTGCGTGTCAAAATTCAAGATGTGGACGAAAACTTTAGCAAGCTGGCTGAAAACGTCGCTAGCTTAACGCCTTCACAATATAAAGTCTTGTGCTACATGCGCGATGGCTTGTTGAACAAACAAATTGGTTACAACTTAGACATTGCGGAAGCCACGGTCAAAGCGCACGTTACGGCGATTTTTAGAAAGCTTGGTATTAATAATCGCACTCAAGCGGTACTAATAGCGTCTGAGTTACAACTAGAGCCGCCCGAATCAGTGAGTTAAACGAATACCTCAGTCTTTGCCCTTGGGTTTCCCCTTAGGAGCCGCCTCAACGTTTCTGATGAATTTAGTCATGCTTTGGATGAGGGTTCTTAATTTTGCTGGCTTGATTGGTTTAGACAGATAGTTAACCCCTTGATCACTGCACAGCTTTAACAAATCGTCGCCACGTTTTGCGGTCACTAGGCAGGCTGGTAAAATCGTATTGCTTTGCTGCCTAATCATGTCAATTATTTCAAGCCCATCAGGGCCTCTGCCAAGCTGATAATCTACGAGTAATATATGTGGATCAAACACGCTTGCTGTTGTTAGACCGTCTTTGTAATTCTTAGCGGTTCTTACCTCAATTCCCCATTTTACTAGCACTGTTTCCATTGCATCAAGATTTTCTTGCTGATCATCTATACAAAGAATTCTGAGCATACTAAATACAGATTGTGCGGGCGTTTTGATGATTTTCGGTGCCTCGGGCGGTGGCACATCAACAAACTCTAAACTAAAACATGAGCCTTTATTCTCAATTGAATCGACTCTAATTTGGCAGGTAAGCTGCTTACTTAAACGCTTAACCACGCCTAAACCAAGGCCTATACCTTGCTCATCAGTATTTTCGACCCGATAAAAATCACTGAATATAGCGGCTTGCTGTAATTGAGGGATGCCAATGCCGGTGTCTCTCACCTGAATATACACTTTTCCTGATTGCTTTCTTACTGTCAGCAATACTTTGCCATGCTTAGTATATTTAACTGCGTTAGAGACTAAGTTTTGAATAATTCTATATAAATAGGTTTTGTCGGCACTTATCCAACAGTCAACGAGTTTGTATCTAAAATCGAGTCCCTTTTCCTTTGCTTTCATGACCATTTCGTTGATGATTGGCGTAACCGTTTCAACGACATTAACGGTTTCAATATATGGCTTTAATTCCCCTTGATCTAAGCGCGAAATATCTAAAATTGTGCTAATAAGTGTTTCACTAGAAACGACCGAATCATTCAGTTTCGTTAAAATAGTTTTAGTGTCGACATCAAAATCTGATTCTTGCAAGGCAGTAAGATATAGTTTTGCTGCATTTAAGGGTTGAAGGACATCGTGACTGGCCAGTGCTAAAAAGCGAGTTTTGCTCTCATTCGCTGCTTCAGCCTCCTGTCTTGCTCGGATCAAGCTTTTTTCTAATTCGTTTCTGCGTTCAATTTCTAAGCGTAGCTCTGCGTTTATTGAATGAACTTCTTCTGTTCGTTTCTCGACTCTGGCGGCTAAATCCACGTTCGTTTCTTTAAGTGCCTGCTGTATTTCAACGTAGCCGGTAATGTCGTGATAACTGGTAACAAAGCCGCCGCCCGGAAGTGGATTTCCGACCATTTCAATCACATGACCATCGTCGCGCTGGCGCACAAATTTATGGGGCGTGCCATTGCGGAGATGCTCCATACGCTTCTCAACTTGACTTTCAAGCTCACCAGGCCCGCAGTTACCTCGTAGTACGTTGTGCCTAATCAACCGTTCGATAGGGGCACCTACATGGACTAATTCACTAGGATAATTAAACAGTTCTGTATAGCGCTTATTCCATGCCATCAAATCAAGGTTTTTATCGATAACACAAATACCTTGGTCAATGTTTTCAAGTGAGGTTAGCAGCGCACTCATATTAAACTGCATGGCTTGAGTTGTGTCGTCAAAAAAGTTAACAACATCAGTGATATCTAACTTTTTACCTCTCACCAGACTATCAATTAAGGCCTTAGCACTTGATGATCCGACAACCCCGCCTAATGCTCTTTCGCAAAAGTCTAGCAGTGCTTTATCAGACTTCTGATTTTTGAAAATAGTGGTGTCTTGTTGTTTTTCATAGAGTTGAAACAGTTGTTCACAGCGCATTTCGCCTGTAAATCTTGAAATAAGTGTTTGTAAGTCATCTACACTAACTTCCACTATGTCATTATCGCGCGGTGCGATGGTAATGCTTGCGGGCTCGACAAACATTTTGGCTTGAATGCGATCAATCAATCTTGGTCTTGCTAATACTGAAAAACCGATATAAAAAATAATGTTGGCAACAAGACTATAAATTGCCCCTTGGCTTAGTAGGTGGTTTTGGGTCATCTGAGAGTAGCTTTGTGGCTCAGGTCCCAAAATGGGTAAAAAGAGAAATAATAGCCAAACCATAAAGCCAGCTAGTAGACCCGCATATACGCCGTGAGCGTGACCTTTCTTCCAATAAAGACCGCCTACAATAGCGGGTAATAATTGTACAACTAAAGAAAATGCCAACAAACCTATCGATGCCAAAGGCGCTTGATTAACCATTTGATGTTGATAAGCCAAGGCCAATAATAAAATGATAAAGATGACTACGCGCCTGATCACTTTTATGCGTTTGACACGATTGACGCCATCGTATGTTTCGCTATCCATCAGCTTAGGTAATACAACATCGTTTGTGATCATCGTACTAAGCGTCAAAGTGGCTATGATAATCATTGCCGTAGCTGCCGATATACCGCCTAAAAAAACGATGACTTGCAAAATGAGTGATTCAGACACCAACGCGATGCCAAGTACATAGTTGTCGGCGTTCATGGATTCGCCCGCAAATATTATTTCACCCGCGATTGTTATTACCGGTATGGTAAGGGCTATTAAGATCAGGTAACCAGGAAAAAACCACCTTGCAGTTTTTAAGTGCTTTATTTTTAAGTTGTCAATGACTGCCACATGAAACTGCCTTGGCAAACAGATCACCGCTGCGGCGGCCATCAGTGTTTGCGCCCAAAAATCGAACGAAAATAGGTCACTAATGGCTTCTTTGCTCGAGTATTCTTGTATTAATGGCGTCACTTCTGAAGTTTCCCAGTATGAATACCCGACAATAGCAACAAGTATGAGTGCGACGAGTTTAATGCTAGATTCAAATGATACAGCTAGCATGAGCCCACGTCTGTATTGTGTGACGTCAGTATTTCGTGTGCCAAAAAACATCGAAAATACCGCAATAAATGCCGTGGCTATAATGACAATAAGTGCCGTATTTCCTTGATTGGTCATGAGCTGAAAAATAGAGCCAACCGCTTTTAATTGGAGCGCGATATAAGGAATGGTGGCAAGTAGGGCAATGATGGTGACCAAGAGCGCAACTAACTGGCGCTTACCATATCGAGCACTTATAAAGTCTGCGATGGTACTAATATGTTGTTTTTTACCAACGTGCGTTAATTTGTAAATAAAGCGATAGAAAAACACGTAAACCACGACAGGCCCAAGAAAAATAGGCAAATACATCCACTGTTGAGTGCTCGATTGTCCTACCGCGCCAAAAAATGTCCAGGCCGTACAATAGATCCCTAATGCTAGGCTATAGACTAAAGGATGAGATGTTAACCAGCGGGCCGTTTGAGAGTTGGTATCTCCCCATCGGGCAATCCAAAATAAAAACATCAAATAGCCTATAGCCAAGGCCAACCAACCAATAGACATGTAAATTCCTATACAAATAATTAACAAGTATCACTCTATCACAAAGCTCCCTAATACCAAGATTGTAAGACCAAGGTAGCATTTTACCTTTGCTCAGTAATGTCTATCGTTAGCTTATCCCCTAAAAGATAGGCTCTGCGGTTAATTATTACTACAGATTAAGAAGGGTGTAGCGAGTAACTAAAACGGCTACTTTAGCGTCAGGTTGCGTTGCAAAAATGTAAAAAGTGAATGTAAACATTAACATGCAAACGATTTTGACTCCATGGTACAAAAGCCTGTCTTGCAAATAGCTTTACAAAAATACAAAACTCAGAGGATTTAACGATGTCTTTTAAAAATGAAGGTGACCAAAAAGCTTACTGGAAAGAGAATCTCTCTATCCTATTTAAACTTTTAGCGGTGTGGTTTGCAGTGTCGTTTGGCGCTGGTATCTTGTTTGTTGACCAATTGAATGCAATTCAGTTCTTTGGTTTTAAACTTGGTTTCTGGTTTGCGCAGCAAGGTGCAATTTACGTGTTTGTCGCATTAATCTTTGTCTACATGGCAAAAATGAATGCACTTGATAAAAAATACGGCGTAGACGAGGAGTAAATCATGAGCGTTCAAATATTAACATTTCTCATTGTAGGTGCATCATTTTTGCTCTACATCGGCATCGCTATTTGGGCCCGTGCTGGTTCGACTAACGACTTTTACGTTGCTGGTGGTGGCGTTCCACCTGTTCTTAATGGCATGGCAACGGCTGCAGACTGGATGTCGGCTGCTTCATTTATATCCATGGCGGGTTTAATTTCGTTTATGGGATATGACGGCGCTGTTTACCTAATGGGTTGGACAGGCGGTTATGTACTACTTGCACTTTGTTTAGCGCCTTACTTACGTAAATTTGGTAAGTTTACCGTGCCAGACTTTATTGGTGACCGCTATTATAGTCAAACAGCAAGAACGGTTGCGGTAGTGTGTGCGATTATCGTATGTTTTACTTACGTTATTGGTCAAATGCGCGGTGTAGGCGTAGTGTTCTCTCGCTTCTTAGAAGTAGACATTACTACCGGCGTTATTATTGGCATGGGCATCGTATTCTTTTACACCGTTTTAGGTGGAATGAAAGGCATTACCTATACACAGGTCGCTCAATTTTGTGTATTGATTTTTGCTTATCTTGTCCCGGCTGTTTTCATCTCAATGATGGTCACAGGTCATATATTACCGATGACTGGCTTTGGTGCAACGCTTGCTGATGGCAGCGGTGTTTATTTGCTTGATAAGCTTGATGGTCTGTCGACTTCCTTAGGGTTTAACGAATATACCGAAGGCTCCAAGAGTATGATCGACGTATTTTGTATTACCTTTGCCTTAATGGTGGGTACAGCAGGATTACCTCACGTTATTGTTCGCTTCTTCACTGTGCCTAAAGTATCTGATGCACGTAAGTCTGCAGGTTGGGCATTAGCGTTTATCGCTTTACTTTATACAACAGCGCCTGCGCTAGCGTCATTTGCTCGAGTCAATATGATTGAGACTATCAATGGTGTTGAGCAAACAGGTACTGAATATGCTAAAGCTCCTAGCTGGATTAAGAACTGGGAGGAAACAGGTCTTATCACGCACACTGATAAAAACGGTGATGGCAAAATGTTCTATTCGGGTGATGAGCGTAACGAGATGAAAATTGACCGTGACATCATGGTACTTGCTAATCCAGAAATTGCAGGTCTACCAGCATGGGTTATCGCCTTAGTCGCAGCAGGCGGTGTAGCGGCAGCGCTTTCGACATCGGCGGGGCTGTTATTAGTTATTTCAACATCCGTCTCACATGACTTGTTGAAAAAGACCTTTGCGCCAAATATTAGTGACAAAAGGGAACTGTTAAGTGCACGAATTGCGGCTGCAGTTGCGATAGGTATTGCCGGTTACTTTGGGGTGAATCCGCCAGGGTTTGTTGCCGCGGTCGTTGCTTTTGCTTTTGGTCTAGCTGCTTCGAGTTTCTTCCCTGTGATAATCATGGGCATATTCTCCAAGCGTATGAACAATAAAGGTGCAATCTCTGGCATGATCACGGGCATTACATTTACCATGGCGTATATCATATACTTCAAGTTTGTGAGCCCTGAGCTTAACACGCCTGACAACTGGTTCTTAGGCATATCGCCCGAAGGTATTGGTACCATCGGTATGTGTGTAAACTTCTTGGTTGCTTTTGTTGTCTTTAAGATGACTGACGAAGCACCTAAAGAAATACAAGACTTAGTAGAAAGTATTCGTTTCCCTAAAGGGGCGGGCGAAGCATCTGCACACTAATACGCACATTGTGTTAGTGAGCAAATAATATAAAGCCCAGCGATAGCTGGGCTTTTTTGATTGAGGGTATATGACATGACAGGCATACATAGCAATAACAAACAAGACAGTGCTAAGCATTCGGCCCGTGCAACGCAGCAGCGCAACACGCAGCAGCGCACAATACAGCAAATTTACGATTTTCTAAGTCAAGAAAGCCCTTTCGACCAGTTAGACGCCTCGACCCTAAATGAGATAGCCCAAAATAGTCACCTCATTTATCTTGCGCAAGAAAACAAAGAAGCACTACTTGCCAAACATAGTAATTGTTTATACCTAATCCAAAGTGGTCAATTTGCCGTCAAAGATTCGTCAGATGCCATAAAACATCTTAGCGAAGGCGACTATTTTGGTTTCCCTTCTTTGTTAGATGAAATCGAATATGGCTTGCAAGTCAGCGTTGATAGTCCGGGCATTGTGCTTTGCATTAGTGAAGCTTTTTTCAAACTTAGTTTAGATGTTGAGGCCTTTAAGCAATTTTTTGTTTCGATGAACATTGGCGCCTTGCAAAACCAAGCAGTAAGCGACGCCAACTCAATGTGGCTCTATAAGCCTTTGTTTGAGGTCGTGCAAAATTCACCTGTTATTGTGTCTCCAGATGAGCCTATTGAGCGTGCCGCTAAACAAATGTCTCAGGCAAAAGTGTCATCAGTGCTGGTAATGGACGAGCAGGCGCTTGTAGGGATTGTTACCGACCGTGATTTGCGTAACAGAGTATTGGCGGTTGGCTTAGCGCCCAGTGCGCCAGTCAATCAGATAATGACTAAAAGCCCATATTTTTTAACCAAAAACAAAACAGTGTTTGACGCGATTAGTGTGATGAACGAAAGGGGCATACATCATTTACCGATTATGGATGCCCGAACTGGCTTGCCCTTTGGTATGGTGAGTAACACTGATATTTCACGGCAGCAACGAGCAAATGTTTTATTTGTTATTAGCGATTTGTCACAGGCGACTGATCTTGACCAGCTTGTTATGCATGCAAAACAAATTCCGCATTATATTTCGACAACAGCTAAGCGCGCAGGTGACTTTGATATTGCAGGCAAGGTACTGGCGCAAGCCACCGATATTATGACGCGAAAGCTCATTAGTTTCTTTCAAGAGACTAACGGAGAAGCGTCGATGCCATACACATGGTTGGTTTATGGCTCACAAGCCCGTGAAGATCAAACCATGGGGTCTGATCAAGATAATGCCTTATTGTTAGCACAAGAACCCAACGAAGAGCAGAGTGATTACTTTGCGAAAATGGCTGAATTTGTATGTCAAGGGCTGGGTAAATGCGGGATAAAGCTGTGTGATGGTAATATTATGGCGAGCAATCCAAAGCTGCGCATCTCGCTTGAAGCCGCTAAAAAAGAATCAGCTAAATGGATAAAATCACCAACGGCTCAAGCCATCCTTGATTTTAATATTTATTTGGACTCGAGAGCTGTGGCGGGTGAACGCTCGCTGTTTGTTGAATTACAGGACTATCGCAAAACTCAATTTAAGCAGTCTATGTTTTTAGCCGCGCTAGCACGCAGCGCAAATGAAAATAGCGTACCATTATCGATGTTCCAGAAGTTTGTTTATGTTAAAGGAAGCCAATATAAAGATTCGATTGATCTTAAAAAGTCAGCCGTTGCTATCATAAACAATCTAGTACGCTTGTATGCCTTATCGACTGGTGTCAATGTTCCTGGCACAGTTGCCCGCTTAAATAACTTACCCGCCGACTCAGGACTATCGACTAAAGACAGAAGCAATTTAAGGGATATTTGGCTGTTTATGAACAGATTGCGCTGGCGCCACCAATTGACCAACCATGTTGATGATAATTTTGTTAGGGTATCTGATTTATCATCTATTGAAAAACACCAGCTTAAGGCTGCATTTCAAGCTATTCATCGAGCTCAACAAGGGGCTGTGCTTAAATTTTCGGGCGGTATCGGCTGATGGTGATTGATTTTATTGCACATGCCTTTGCCAAGTTTGCGCTTGGTCGGCAAAACATACCTGACTCATTTAGATATTGCTCTTATACAGAATTACCGCTTTTATCCATTGATTTAGAGTTGACCAGTCTTGACGTTAAGCAAGCAAAAGTGACCTCTATTGGGTGGGTTGCGGGCAACATGTTTGATGTTGACTTATCGAGTGCACATTACGAAGTCGTCAGAGCTTCAGGCGACTTAAATCAAAGTCCGGTCATTCATGGTTTATTAGCAAAAGATATTGCACAAGGTCAACATATAAAAGAACAAATTAATAAACTTCAGCTTTTTGTGAGTTCTCATGTCTGGGTATTTCACAACTCGGCACTTGATGCACGTGTACTCAGTAAACTATGGCATTTGTTAGCACTGCCGCCGGTTACGATAAGCACCATCGATACTATGCTCATGCAAGTTTATGTGATGGAAAAGACCAACGGGTTTGTACCAAGCGGGGAGGTGACCTTAGGCAATGCTAGAAGCTATTATGATTTACCCTCAGCGCCAGAGCACAATGCCTTAGATGACGCATTAGCGACATTGACCCTTTTATTTGCTCAATTACATAAGTTTGATAATAGCGGTCAATGCAGCATCAATGATCTAAAACATACTCGCGCTATTAGGACATATACGCTTGGTGTAGATTAGAGCCTTGTCGTGACTATTTACAAGGTGAGCAAAAACAACAGCTGCGAGTCCAAATTCTATGATAGTTTGAGAAATCACCTAGTTTAGTTTACTCTTTGGTAAGTGTTGGCGACGAATGATTGCCATCATTTGATTCTGCATCTTGTGATTGATGTCAGATTAAATGAACAAAACACAGTCGAGAGTAAGAGGTAAAGTCTGTGCTGAATACTATAAAATACGAATCCATCAAAATCTTTTCGTTAGTTGTATTAACTGGATTGTTGTTCGCTTGCAACAGCACGTCTAATAAACATGATACTGCGCAACATGCACAAATTCCTGCTCTTAATGATAGTCTTTTTCCAAACCATCTTGAGTATCACATCGAAACGCCTCAAGAAATTTTTGCGCTAGATGCCCAAGCCGTCCGTTTTGTGCATGAAGTGACCGCTAATGCGGCGACTGAAAAAGGAAAATTAAACGCTTTAGTTAAAGCTGTTTTTAATAAAAATCAACTATCCGTAAACTACAATCTGCGAGCCAACACTATTGCGAATGAGACCTTTGATAGCGCATCAGCAAATTGTTTGTCTTTGACTATTTTAACTTACGCGATGACGCAAGAATTAGACATGGATGCCGAGTTTCAAGATGTGCTTATTCCAGAGTTTTGGTCAATAGAAGATGGCAACACGCTGATAAACAAACATGTTAATTTACGGGTAACACCATTTCATCACAAACGAAGCATGTTGAGCCGCGCTCCAATTATTGTTGATTTTGACCCTCAGCGAGGATTAAGACAATTTGATGTGCGCATTCTCAATAAAATGCAGATGGTGTCATATTTTTATACTAACAAGGCCGCCGATTTTTTAATTGAAGATAATGAAAGTGGCGCTTATGCCTATTTAAAAGCCGCTATCGAAGTCGACCCTACAAATGAAAGCGCTTGGTTGAATCTTGGTGTCTTAATGTCACAAAATAAGATGTATAAACAGGCAATGAAGTATTATGAATATGCGCTAGAGATTAAGCCAGATTACCCAACTATTTATCAAAATATTGCAGTAATTCACAAGCGCAAGGGCGAGTTTAATAAAGCTGATGCAAAGCTAGCTCAGCTTCACAAACAGCGTCTTAAAAATCCGTATTATCATATTATGATGGGCGATATTGCATTTGAGAAAGATGAGGTGGCTGAGGCAGTAAAGCACTATAAAAAAGCGATTTCTATAAATAGCCGACCTCACGAATTTCATTTTAGTCTAGCGAAGGCTTACCATGCACTAGGCGATGTCAAAAACACCAAGCGCGCCTTAATAAGAGCCAAGCGTAAAGCAAATGATCTAGAGTTAGAGCGCCATTATGCCTCTAAGATAAGTGTGCTTTTAGCCAGTTTATAAGGATCGCGCTAGTGAGTAGCGAATCGCTAATATTAAAAAACCAGCGAAGCAATACTTAAACTTAGATCTAGACCACACCCAACTCACGTAGTCGCTCTTTTAAATACTCATCTGCTGTATATTTGTCTGATAACACGACATCAGGACGAGGATGTAAAAATAAGGGCAAAGATATGCGCGATTTGGTTGTATCCGAACCTTTCGGGTTAACCACTCTGTGTGTTGTTGAAGGAAAATAATGTCCAGAGGCTTCTTGCAGCATATCACCAATGTTAACAATCAAATTCCCAAAATCACTGGGTACATCAAGCCAGCTTCCGTCTTTAGTTTTGACTTGTAAACCGGGTTCGTTAGCCGCGGGTAAGATAGTAATTAAATTTATATCTTCATGGGCAGCGGCTCTAATTGCATCTGGCTCTTCGTTGCCTGCTAGCGGCGGGTAGTGCAGTATACGCAGTAAAGTTTGCCCACTATCTTTTATCATATTTGATAGCGGTTCACGATAAGACTGACTAACAGTCGTAGGGGATTCGTCTTCTATCCAGGTCAACAGTTGTGCGGCTAACTTAAGCGTATTGTTGTAGTAAGTGTCTATTTCACTTTTTAACTGCTGTGGGCATTGTCCCCAAGGGTAGTAATGATAATACTCTTTAATATCTTTCTTTTTAAAGCCCTTGGCTATTTCGCTTACTGACTGCGGGAAAAATCCATCTTGTGTGCCTTTTTTATACAAAAAGCTATCTTTTTCGTCGCTATTAAAAAAACCTTGCCAGTTTGTGTAAATATCACTGACTTGATGTTTGGGAATAGGGTGATTCTTTAATACGCCAAAGCCTGTCTGGCGAAGGGATTCTACAAAATCTTTGGCAGCTGTAGGTGATTGATAATCAACGGCTTCTAATTTCATACGGGTTCTCTTTTTAATACGTTTTGTCTTGTCAGTAGTGACTATGCGCTTTTAATAAAAAGCATAGTAAACAACACTATGCTAGAGACAAGAAAATGCCGGCTAGCGCAGCACTCATTAAGTTGGCTAAGGTGGCGGCTAATACCGCTTTTAAACCTAACCTTGCAATGTCGGGCCTGCGATTAGGCGCCATTGCACCAATACCACCCATCAAAATAGCAATAGATGATAAATTGGCAAATCCACACAAAGCAAACGTGATAATTGCTTGTGATGATACTGATAATTGTTCTTTGTAGTTCACAAAATCCAAATAAGCGACAAATTCATTCACAACAAGCTTCTGTCCAATAAAACTGCCCGCTAGATTGGCCTCAGACCAAGGAACGCCGATTAACCAAGCAACAGGTTGGAATATGTACCCTAGTATCATTTGTAAGGTTAGGTTATCGACACCAAACAGGCTACCAACAAAACCAATTAAGCCATTAATAAGCGCAATAAGCGCAATGAAAGCAAGTAACATAGCGCCCACATTTACCGCTAATTTCATGCCAGAAGAAGCCCCTGCAGCTGCGGCATCAAATACGTTAGCGTAGTCTTCGGCGTCGTTTTTTACGTCGCTTAATGTTTGGTTGGGTGTATCAAGTTCGGGCTCAAGTATTTTTGCCATCATCAAGCCAGCCGGGGCCGCCATAAAACTAGCGGCGATTAAGTACTTAAGCTCAACGCCAAGGCCTGCATAACCCGCCATAATTGAGCCTGCAACCGATGCTAAACCACCAACCATTACAGCAAAAAGCTCTGATCGCGTCATAGTGGGTATAAACGGTTTGACGATCAGCGGCGCTTCTGTTTGCCCAACAAAAATATTTGCTGCGGCAGACATACTCTCTGGGTTGCTTGTACCAAGTAGTTTTTTAAGGCCACCACCAATGACTTTAATCACGACACTCATTATTTTTAAGTGGTATAAAACTGCAATTAACGAAGAGAAGAAAATGATGATTGGCAAGACCTGAAAGGCAAAAATAAAGCCGATATTTGGCTCTCTGCCTAAATCACTCAAAGGTCCAAACAAAAAGCCGGTGCCTTCTTTGCTAAAATCAATAATCGTTTGGACAAAAGAGGTAATGTTATTGAGCACTGCAGCGCCAAAACTCGTGTAGAGCACAAATCCACCTATCAAGGCTTGAATGGCAAATGCTCCGCCAACGGTGCGCCAATTAATTTTGCTTCTTGAGCGACTTAGGCCATAACCTACCGCAAAAATGAAGATAACACCTAATAAACTAGTCATTTGCGGATAATCCATTACGTTGTTTAAATAGGTAGGCACTTAGCACGTCGACTGCTAAATAATTTTCGCCGCCATGGGGAACTATTAAATCAGCAAAGTTTTTACTGGGTCTAATAAATTTATGGTACATCGGTTTGACGGTTTTTTCGTACTGAGCTGCGACCGATTCTAAAGAACGACCACGCTCTTGTGTGTCTCTAAGCATGCGGCGCATAAGGCATACATCTAAGGGAGTATCAACAAATACTTTAAAGTCAAAATGGTCAAAAAGTTGAATTTGCGTCAGCAACATGATCCCTTCAATAATAATAATGGGCGCTGCTTTGACTTTTTGTGCTTTTTTTAATCGCGTATGAGTTTTGTAACAATAGCTTGGGTAGTTTATACTTTCGTTTGAACATAAGCTCTGTAAATGACCAGACAAAAGATCATGTTCAAATGCGTCGGGGTGGTCGTAATTAGTAGTAACACGCTGCTCCATCGACAAATGATCTTGGGATTTATAGTAATGATCTTCTTGTAAGACGAGCACAGTTTCTTGTTGTTTTTCAAGGGTTAACTTTAAGTTTTGAGTAAATAATGATTTACCCGAACCCGAGGCCCCTGAAATCGCGAGAATAATTGGTTTTTGCTTATTTTGCATAGGAATATTTGAGCGACGTTCTTATTATTGTAAGGTTAGTTTTGGTAGTTATACCATTTTACGGCGTAATTACCCACTTTTACACACAATACAAAATAAAAAAAACATTAAGAAACAGTAAAAAACATTAAAAAACATTAAAATGACAAAACTGTAATAAAACTGTAAAGATAAGAGCGGACAATTCGCGCGGGATTTACAGCATATTCTAAAAACACATAGGGAAACTATAATGTTTACAAACAAAAAAATTAGCAAAATCGCACTTGCGGTTGCTATGTCAGTTGGTCTTTCGACTGCCGCTATGGCACAACAAACATCATCTGCAATGGAAGGACAAATTACCAGTCCTTCTGGCTCACCAGCAGCGGGCACTACAATAACAGTGATCCACATGCCATCTGGTACGAGCAGAACAACTACCGTGTCTGACAACGGTACGTTTAACCTTCGTGGTTTACGTGTTGGCGGTCCTTACCAAGTAGTTGTAGATTCAGACCAGTTTAAAGATGCAACCGTTGACGGCATCTTCTTAAACCTAGGTGAAGATTTTGATTTTGACTTACAGCTTGAGCCGAGCTCAGACGTTGAAGTCATCGCGGTAACAGGTACTCAAGTAAACAACTTGGGCGGTGGTTCAAGCAGCTTCTTTAGCGGCAAGCAATTATCTAACAACACCAGCTTAAACCGTGACATAAAAGACGTTATTCGTGCAAACCCAATGGTTAGCCAACTATTAAGTGATGACGCACCTCTTGTAATTGCGGGTTCTAACCCTAAATTCAACAGCATTACAGTTGACGGCATTAGCCAAAACGATGACTTTGGTCTAAATGGTGGTGGTTACCCAACACAGCGTTCTCCGCTTCCTATTGACGCTATTGACCAAGTTACGGTTGATGTTGCGCCATTTAACGCACGCGCAGCGGGCTTTAGTGGTGGTTTGGTAAACGCGGTATTCAAATCAGGTACCAACGAATGGACTGGTTCAGTCTTTTATGAGCGTTTAGCCGATACAATGGCAGGTACACCTCGTGACGGTCGTCGCGACGTTCCTATCGAATTTGAAGAAGAAACATTTGGTTTCAGTGTTGGTGGTCCAATCATCAAAGACAAATTATTCTTCTTTGGTAGCTTCGAAAACTATGAAGCACCACAGTCTCTAGAATGGGGTCCAGGTGGTTCAGGTGCAGCAAACGAAACTGATGCAACGTCTGCAGAAGCCGCTGAAGTTATTCGTATTGCACAAGACGTATATGGTCTGACTGCTAACCAGGTTGGTTCGACTAACCCTGGTCTAGTTGAAGAGGACGAAAAGTGGGTAATCAAGTTAGATTACAACATTAATGACGATCACCGTGCTTCATTTACCTATCAGTTTAACGAAGGTAACCGTACTCGTAACGAAACTAACAACGCTGGCGAATTACGTTTAAGCTCTCACTTGTATAACACAACTGAAACGCTTAACAACTATGCTTTAAAGGTTTATTCAAATTGGTCAGATAACTTCTCGTCAGAGATTTCTGTTACCAGTAAAGACGTAGAAAACCGCCAGAATACTTTTGGTGGTCCAACTGCTGACGTCACTATTCAAAACCTTGAAAGCGATGGCCGTATTGCATTTGGTGCAGACCAATTCAGACATGCTAACCAACTAGATACTGAAACCTTCATTATGCAATTTGACGGTACGTATTTAATGGATGAGCACACGCTTGCTTTTGGTTTAGAATTCCAAGAACTATCTATTTCTAACATCTTTGTGCCTTATTCAAATGGTGTTGTGGTATTTAATGGCTTAGAGAATTTTGAAAACCAAATGGCTGATTTCTACCGTTATGAAAATGGTACAGGTAATTCACCTGAGCCTGCTGCGGCAATCTTTGACCGTCAAACGCTTGCATTATATGCGCAAGACACATGGTTTGTGACTGATGAGTTAACACTTGACCTAGGTTTACGTTATGAGCGTTTAACATCAGATGATGCGCCTCCGTTTAACGCAAACTCTTTAGCAAGAACCGGTGTTGATAACACTGAAAACCTTGACGGTGTTGATATTTTCTTACCAAGAATTGGTGTGACGTACGATTACAGTGATAACCTTATTCTTCGTGGTGGTCTTGGTCGTTATACCGGTGGTCAACCTAACGTTTGGATTTCAAACGCTTATTCTGACAACGGTGTTAACTTAGGTACATTTAGAATATCAGGTGATGATGACATCGCTGTACCAAGCGACATTATTTTAAATCCTCTAGCAGCTGGTCAAGCAGTTATTGAGAATGCGCAAAGTAATGGTAACGTATCATTAAACGATCCTGATTTTGAATTGCCATCAGATTGGCGTTTCCAAATCGCTGCCGATTACACCTTCGATATCCCGGGTGTTGGCACTGACTTTTTATGGACAAATGAGTTCTTGCACATAAAACGTCGTAATGCGGCTGCATGGGTTGATGTATCGTTAAGCGATGATGATTTTGTATTAGCAGCAGACGGCGTGCGTCGTTTATATACTAACCACACTGATGATGGTTTGTATGACTTGATGCTAACGAATGTCTCTGATGGCGGTCGCTCTAACATTTTCTCAACGCAGTTGAGCAAACAGTGGGATAGCGGTTGGAATACGAGTATTTCTTATACTAATCAAGACATCACTGAAGCCTTCCCAGGTACTTCAAGTACTGGTCGAAGTAACTATCGTTTCTCTCCTTCAATCAACCGTAATGATATTAATGGTCATTTAGGACGAGGTCGTTTTGAAATTGAGCACAACTTAGTGATTACCGCTAGTTACACTGCTCAATTTATTGACGGCTATGACACTGATTTTAACATCTTCTTCTCAAGACGTTCTGGTCAACCTGTCACTTATACGACAAACTTTGAGCGTGATGTGATCGAGGAGCAATTGAGCCCTCCGTTTAATAGTGGTACGTTCCTTCCGTATATTCCAACGTTTAACGATCCAAACGTTGTTCTAGACGGTGTTGCTTCTGCAGATTTATTAGCAGCAATTGAAGATGCTGGTTTAGCTGGATTTGCCGGTGGTTTTGCGCCAGAGAATACTGCGGCTACACCATATGTTAACAATATGGATATCGCGGTAACTCAAGAGTTCCCTGGTTTCTTTGAAGGAAACAAAGGCCAAGTGTACTTTGTCATGGAAAACGTGTTTAACTTCTTTGATAACGCACAAGGTAAAGCATACGATAATAACTTTGGTACTTTAAGATTGTATGATGTTGATTCAATCGATGCCCAAGGTCGTTATGTAATTGATCGTGTTCGTGATGACGGCTTTGCTTTTGACGCAAACGATTCTATCTGGAAAGTCAAAATTGGTGTTAAATACACTTTCTAATAAGTGATAAATACTTGAATCAAAAAAGCCCGATTTAATCGGGCTTTTTTATTGATAAAAAGTATCAAATACAGAAAATAAAATTAAGCATTCGTCAATTTATACGACGCCGGTTGCCAACACTCTGTTAGACAGCAAGCTTAATAACTCAAGTTCGTCATCGCTGCGATTACCGTCTGCTTCAGAAATATCCATTGCGACTTCTAGTGCATGAGCAGCATTTATATTCAAACCTGTTGATAAGCCAAACAAATACTCTCGTGTGTTGGCCGTATCTATCGCGACACGGGTTTGGTGAATGGCATCGTTAACGAATGCCGAAATGGCAACACCGCTGCGCCATTGCATCGCTTCAATCACTTCATCAAAATAGTCTTGTTCGCCCAAGGTGACTTTTCCGTCTATTTGATACAGCAAGACCATAAGCTTGATTAATGCTTCATTAAATGCTTGTTCTTTGTAGCCAGTCGAGCCATCTTTTGCGTCCGTGTTGTCATGACTATTGATTTCTTGCGCTTGTATATTTGAAGCATCAATAGTGTCAGCATTATCAAGACTAGAAATGCTTTGCGAATCGCTTGTTTTATCTTGCATATTACGTTTGTCCTTATAAAGGGCAATTGCTTAGGAAGTTTTTCGAATCAAATAGACCAATGCGCTGAGCTTAAGTTCATTTTTTTGGCACAAAGCCTGGGGCAAGCTGCGGATTATCAATACTGGCCAATACCTCATGATTCTTTAATGCTAACTGACAGCCTTGATTTAAAATACGGTGCTCAAACGAGCAGTCTACCTGCCAGTAACGCAATATATACGCGGCAAGTGCTGCACGAACTTGCATGGCTTTTTCACCGTTTTGCATGGCATAGTCCATTTCGATTGCTTGAGTATGAGCAATATCTGGATGCACCATTAATACTAAAGTAACTAGTCGATTAAACTGTTCATCTTTTTGCGCGCTTTGCTCGACAGAGGCTTGTTTTTGGGTGGTGGTGACTTGAGTAAATCGGGTACACACAAAATCTCTAAATGAGCCCGACTTTTCATCAAATGCCCTAACGTGCCAACGATGCCCGTTATTGATAATGGCATGCGGTACAATAATACGAGTGCTTACACCCGAACTAATTGATACATACTTTACTTGGCAAGCGACTTGGTTGTGGATACCTCGCATAAGGGCAGCAATAATGTGTATGTTAGGGTGAATTAGTTGAGCGGCCTCAAAACACTGGGTAGATGGCTGGATCGCAGCGGTGATGCCATCACTAAAGCCTTTGCTAACAGACTGTAATATAGACTCGGCAGAGAATTGAAAGACCGGTTCAAACTGTTTAGTGCGCCAATACTGCTTGTTAGAATGATCTAACTCAAGGTTGCCTTGTGCGATATCTCGATATGCGGCAAAGTCTCGTGTGCTTGCGGCTAAGCCAGTTTTAAACCGATTAATCAAATCACTACGAGACAATTTGCCAAAAAATTGTAAATTAAAGTCGATAAACGCAAGGCGTTCACGCTGCGCCAAAGGCATGTTCTCTATTAATTCTCGAGCGTGGGTGTAAGCAGTACTCACAAGCATAAGCGCATTAGTTCCGTTTGATAAAGACACTGTGTTTATATACAGAGTATAGAGTGAGCGCCATTAAGTTGCAATCATTTTGAGTATGATCATGATAAGTATGATTATGATATGCTTGGACGCTGAGCTTAACTTACGACGCCTGCCGCGCGGTATAATTGAAGATGTACATCAACCAAAGCATCGATATCACGCTGATAACCGCCTCCAATGACCGCGGCAATGGGTAAACCTAAAGCATCACACTTATCAAATACTAGTTTATCGCGAGTGTATACGCCGCTTGTCGAAATATCGAGATGCCCTAAATCATCATTAATATGAATATCGACGCCGGCATCATAAATGACTGCATCGGGCGATGAGTAATTTATGGCCATATCGAGTGCTTGTTCTACCACTTCTAAATATTCTTCATCTTTAGTGCCTTTTGCTAAACCAAAATCTAAATCTGAAAGCTGTTTTCGATAAGGGAAGTTCTTTTCTCCGTGAATAGAAACGGTATATACATTGGGGTTGTTGGCAGCTAGTTTGGCAGTTCCATCGCCTTGATGGACATCACAATCAAAAATTAGCACTTTATCAATGTCATGTTTTTCTAGCATATTAAGTGCGGCTAAGTACAGATCGTTTATCATACAAAAGCCCGAACCAAAATTAGCAAACGCATGGTGATACCCGCCCGTTAAATTAAGTGCTTTGCCGTGCTCCAAGGCTAATGATGAGGTCATCACTGTACCGCCAGCAGCGGTTAAAGTGCGTTGTATAAGTTGTTCAGACCATTCAAAACCAATTCGTCTCATCGCTTTGGGGGTTAAAGTACCGCTTGTTAATTGTTGAATATAAGTGGGTTCATAAACTTGATTTAACTGTTCTATTGTTAAGGCTTTTGCCTGAAAAAACTGCGTTTCTGGCGCGCCAAGGCTGCGTAATCTGTCTTTTATGCCCTGATACTTCTCAATAGGAAAGCGATGCCTAACAGGTAAATCTAGCTGACTATAAATAGGGTGGAAAACAAGTGGTATCATGTTGTTGGCTGTGTCACTTTTGCGGGTAAGGTTATGTTAGCTTATGAGAATTTTGTACGTTAATTAACAGAAAAAGCCCAAGGACTCTATCTATGTGTAGGCGATATTAAATATGTATATCTTTCATACTATCGCGTATAATTGTCGTATTGATCGTTGTACAAACTAACTAACAAAGCCATTGATAAGGCCTATAAATAAAAAAATGGAGCCATGAAAGTGACCTATCAAACTAAGATGCAAGCGCTTTACTGTTCGCTATCCATGTTGATATTAAGCATAACAGGTCATGCCAACTTATATGCGCAGCAATTTGAAGAAGCTGCTAGCATTGAGTTTGGCGGTTTTGACATTGTCCCTACGGTCGATTTAGGGATTAATTACGACGACAACCTTACCCAAACCAACGCACAAAAAATAGATAGCTGGTCACGCCTTGTTTCCCCTAACGTGACATTTCAAACTCAGTTTGCCGCCAACACTTTCCAATTGGGGTATAGGCTTCGTAACGAGTCATTCTTTAGTAGCCAAGCCGATAATTACACCGACCATTTTTTACTGGCTGATTTAGCATTAGAGTTTAACGTTAGACACCGTTTAGATACGTCTATCGAGTTTGAAGACGGTCACGACCAACGAGGCTCTAATTTTTCTATCGGCAGTGGGCAAAATCTAAGTGAGCCCGACCAATATAAACAATTTCAATTTGATGCCATATATTCGTACGGGGCTTTTAACGCCGATGGTCGACTTGAAGCAAAGTTTAATTTACGTGAGCTTAATTACGATATTAATACGCCAAGATATCGCGCAAGAGACCGCCAAATGGCGACGCTTAGCGGCACATTTTATTATAGAGTTGGCGCTACACTTGACGCTACCTTTGACCTAAGGCGAACCGATATTGATTATCGCTTCGCACTAAATGCGCTTAATCCGCTCGATAGTGTGGTGCATGAATATTTAGTGGGGCTAAAATGGGAAGCGACGGCTAAAACCTCTGGCTTTGTGAAAATAGGCTACGAAGAGAAAGATTTCGCCTCGTCATCAAGAGAAGATTTTAGTGGATTTGATTGGGCGGCAGGCGTGACTTGGCAACCAACTGAGTACGCAAGTATTGATTTTGTGACAAGCGCAGACACTGATGAAACCAACGGTGAAGGTAATTTTATTAGGGGCCGCACACACAGCGTTGATTGGCGGCACGAATGGTTGCGTAGACTGCGCTCTTCAGTGCGAATTGGGTGGAACGATAACCGCTACGAAGGGCAGCTAATAGATGGTTTTGATATTCGTAGCGATGATAATTTTAGCTTTAGAATGGCTGGTTATTATCAATTTAGGAGATGGCTAAATTTTGAAGTGTCTTATCGATATAGCCAGCGAGATAGTAATCGTAATGCGATTGAATTTGACCGCAATCAGCTCATGTTTAACGCACTGATTACTTTATAATATGATGAAAAACATTATCTTGTATTGGTGGCGAGCCACACGTAATAAATTTAGCTTAAACACAGTTATAGTCGCTTCATGTCTTTTATTTGCCCCAGTTAGCCAATCAGCACAGTTAGGTGAAGCAGAATATACACTCGGGGCAGGTGATCTTGTTAGAATAACCGTTTTTGGTCAAAGCGACTTGCGAGTCGAAACGAGGTTATCTAACGTTGGCATTATTCGCTATCCTTTTTTAGGTGACATCACCCTAACGGGTAAAACAGTGAATCAGGTCGAACAGTTAATCGACAAAGGTTTACGCGGTGATTATCTTGTTAACCCTTCGGTGTCGGTCACTGTTGTTGAATACCGGCCATTCTTTATTGATGGTGAAGTCAAAAAACCGGGTGGCTATCCTTATCAACCGGGATTGACCGTAGATAAAGCGGCAGCACTTGCCGGCGGCTATACAGAGCGCGCAGCTACCAAAGGCGAAATGATAGTCAACCGCAGTGTAAATGGCATAGACACGACAATAAGCTTGCGGGCAAGTGACATGATCATGCCGGGCGACATTATCTCTATACAAGCCCGCTTTTTCTAGATGAACAGGTATTAACCAAAAAGGAAGTGCAGTGCCCAGCAGTAGTCATTCATATATAGCTGAACATGAAACGATGAACATTGCGCATTATGTGCAAGTCATTCGCCGATATCAGTGGCGTATTTTGTCGTTAGCTATCGCGTTGACTGTATTAGCGAGTCTTTTTGTGTTGTCGGTGACTCCGCGTTATACCGCAAAAGCATCATTGCTGATTGAAGCTGAACAAGCCAATGTATTATCGATTGAAGAAATCTATGGTCTGGATTCAAGTCGAAAAGAGTATTTTCAGACTCAATACGAAATACTACGTTCTCGTAAGATTGCACAACGCGTTGTTGAAAAGCTTGACTTAACGCAACAGCCTTCTTTTAATTTGGCCGTGCATGAACAAAATAAGAGCAAATTTATTGGCGCGTTAAAGGGGATTAAAACGTGGTTGCGAGATTCATTACCTTTTATACCCCGACCACCTAAACCAGAGCTGAACACCTTACAAACAGAGCAAGCTCAATTACTTGCACAAGAAAAGTTTGCCATTGACCGATTGGTAGAAGACCTAACAATATCCCCATTAATGAATACGCAAATGGTAGACATTTCGTTTGTGAGTGAAAACCCTAATTTAGCTGCACAAATTGCAAATACGGTTGCTGAGGTGTACATAGAAAGCTATTTACAGGCCAAGCTAGAAATGACCGCTAAAGCGACTTCTTGGTTAAATGAAAGCCTGCAGGGTTTGCGTAATAAGCTAGATAATGCAGAAAAAGAATTGAGTGCCTTTGATGAGCGAGAACGCTTGGTCAACGTTGATGGCGTCGCAAGTCTAGCATCAGATGAATTACAGCAGCTAACAGATCAACTCATTGATGCGCAAGTGGTCTTGCAACGAAACCAAGCCATCTTTGAACAGGTCAATAGGCAAGGCGTCAGTATTGAAGAATTATCGACGGTTCCTGAAGTATTGAATCATCCCTCAATAAATTCGGTAAAACGAGAGGAAGTGGTCGCCCAAAGTAAGGTCTCAGAATTAAAAGAAGTATACGGACCTAAACATCCTATTTTAATTGCAGCTAACGCAGAGCTAAGCTCAATTCAAAACAGCTTACGAGAACAAATTGGTATTTTGGTATCGGGGATCACGAACGAATACCGAACCACTCAAGCAAAAGTGGATGCGCTTAAAAACGATATAGAAACAGCGAAAGCGAACTTTAGGCAATTAAGCAGTCTAGAGAATCAACGCAGAGCCCTGCAACGTGATGTGGATATTAATCAGCAACTGTATGACTCGTTTTTTACTCGATTAAAAGAGACTGATCAGTTAGGCGGGTTTGAAACGGCGAATGCCAGGGTACTAGACCAAGCATTTGCACCAAAAATACCCTCAGAGCCTAGAATAGGACTTATTTTATTTCTGGTATTTTTTGTGAGCATTATAGTAGGAAGCGTACTGGCCTTTACTATTGAAGCATTAAATAGCGGCGTTCGTAGTGTTGATGATGTGGAGCGGCAACTGGGTCAGCGAATGTTAGGTATTATTCCTTGGCAGTCACATAAAAAAGGGCAAGATTTGCCACTTCGCCACTTTTTTGATCAACAAAATCATACCTTTAGTGAATCTATCCGCACTTTGCGAACCAGCTTGCAATTGTTAAATATTGACGCCCCCAGCCAGACCATATTAGTTGCGTCTAGCGTCCCTAAAGAGGGCAAAAGTACTGTGTCGATTAATTTAGCATTTGCAATGGGTCAACTGAACAAAGTGCTGCTGATAGATGCCGATTTACGTAAACCAAGCATTGCTAAACGATTTGATTTGCCGGGCTTTCAGCCAGGTTTATCAAACCTTATCGCACAAACACATGCGATAAGTGAATGTATTGTCACCGACAAAGAGTCTAACATAGATATATTAACGTCAGGCTCATTGCCACCCAATCCACAAGAATTACTAGCATCTCCTCGTTTTTCTGAGCTCGTAGACGAGCTACGTAAACACTATGATTTTATCATAATTGATAGTGCGCCAACCCATGCAGTAAGTGACGCAATTGTGATCTCTAAGTTGGCAGATTCACTAGTGTATGTCGCCAAGGCAGATAGCACGAATATTAAAGTAATTAACGCTGGGCTTAGCCGTTTTATGCAGGTTGGGCATAGGATTGATGGTGTCGTGCTTAATCAAGTCGATTTGAAAAAGGCAGGCAAAACCGGCGACTACGGTGGTTATTATGATAAATATGGATATGAAAACCAGCAGTGATTGATTTGCACAGCCATTTAATTGCGGGTATCGACGATGGTGCTCGTTCAATTTTACAAAGTATCGAATTAGCCCGCCAGGCGGTATCGGTCGGCGTAACGCATGTTATGTGCACACCTCATATGAACCCAGGCTTGTTTGATAATAACAAGCAGAGCATTGCGCTTGCATTTGAACAAACGGCACAGGCAATAAGGCAAGAAGGTATTCCATTAAAACTAAGCGTCAGCGCCGAAATACGAGTGTGTCCTGAAATAATACAATGGGTCGAGAACGATGAGATACCGTATATTGGCATGTGGGAAGGTAAACCAGCCTTTTTATTGGAACTTCCTCATAGCCATATTCCCGCAGGGCTCGATAACTTACTAAATTGGTTGGCGAACAACTCCATTCAAGCCATTATTCCGCACCCTGAAAGAAATAGAGAAATAATTAGCGATTACTCAAAGATCCACTATTTACGAGATTTAGGGTGTATTTTTCAAGCGACGGCAGGCGCTTTTACACAGCGTTTCTCAGAAAAAGTACACACGACTGTTTGGCAGATGTACAAAGATAATTTACTATCTTACATTGCGTCAGACATGCATAATATAAAAAATCGCCCCAACGATATGGGGGCAGCGTTTTCTGCTATTGCACAAGCGGATTGCCTCGAAGCCGCAACTAAGCTGTGTATCAGCATACCAAATAGTATAACTAAACAAATAGACTGGCAGTAATGATAAACAAAACAGACATAAAAGAAATTTATAAGACCTACATAAAAAAAGAGTATGCGCTAGCTATTATTGTTTTTAGTATTGCCTTAATAGGTGTGTTAAATGCGCTTCGATTTGGCATTGCCAATATCGAATATTATGTGGCAAAAAATACCATGCAAGAGTGGCAAGAAGCGCAAGAAGTAACGTCAAATGATAGTTTTGAAAAAGCGTCACTGGCAGTGGCCACGGCCAAAATACTGCATTCATCAAACCCATTATATATTGACTTGGCTGGGGAGCTAAATGAATGGGCATCACTTGCGGGTGAAGATATAAGCAACAAAACACCGCAACAGAGTCTAGAGAGTGCGAAAGCATACTATTTAGAAGCCACAAAAAATAGACCTTTGTGGCCAGTTTCGTGGGCTAACCTTGCGATGATAAAATGGAGGATGCAAGAGTTTGACGACGAAATGATGACTTACTTACAAAAAGCTGACACCTTAGGTTCGCAGTCACATGAAGTTGATTTATTGTTCACAAGATTAGGCATTGCACTGTATCAATCTAACAATCCTTTTTATACAAATTTACGAGATACCGTACATAATCGTTTGCGCGCGAGCCTTGTTGATGAGCGCTCAAGAGTGATGGTGCTTGCATATATAGAGAGTACCAAATCAATAGAAGTCGCGTGCGCTTGGATGAAGCAATTAGACGAGCGCGTTGCCGAGGAATATTTACCTTGTCCGCTGTCTAGGATTTCCGCCTCTTAAAAACCAAACCTTGTTTTTTTACGACCTTTGCCGCTGCGTCGTTTTCGCGTGCGCGTTCTAATGGGGGGATTGGAAAAGTTTTCGCGCGTGTCGACTACTTTATGTAACTGTAGACTGTTGATGATCATCCCCAATGATATGAATACAACAAAGTAAGCCGCATTAGCGTAGCCTTGTAGTGGGAAATCTACGCTAATATGTATGCCCATGCCGACAAACACCATTAAGCAAGCAAAAGCACTTCCCTTAAAAATAGAGTTTCGTCTTTTATGTAAAGCCCTTAGCGCTTTGTATAAACAAAATGCAAAAATACTGAAGAGTAAAAATCCGCCAACAATGCCATATTCGATTAAAAACTGAATATAATCATTATGTAAATGGTCATAAAAACCTCCGATTTCAGCAACTTGATAACTCGGAAAAGTCGAATAGAAACTGCCTGCACCAGATCCAAATAACGGGAAGTCAGCAATAATTGGGTATGCGTCTCGAATGACTTCGTCACGAGTCTCTTGAGCAAAAGATGTCTGCTCTAAGCGTTCTTTTACGCGCTCTAAACCAAAATAAGCACTTACTATAAACAAGTCTATGATAAAAATACTTAGCACCAATACTGATAGGCCGCGACTCTTATGCTTTATTAAACTTATCGCAAGCAAGCCAACGACAGCAGTTGCGATAAAAAATGCAGCATTGCCCATGCGAGAATGAGACATGACTATACCTATCACCATGATAACAATACAGATTCGGACAATAATTGTTGTACTTAGCATGGTGTTAGCAAAAAAGCGAAGTAACTCTTTAGGCCGATTATTGATTCTAGATTTTTCCAAAGATGTGACCAACAATCCAATGCCAGCTGCTAAGGTTAGCATCAAAAAATTGGCGAAGTGGTTTTTGTAGACAAATGTGCCGGTAGCATGCTGCTCGACAACAAGATTAAAAAGCGCACTATGAGAAGTGCCCAACAAGACTTCAAGAATACCATACAAGGCCTGCACCGTGCCTGCAATCATGATAGTCAATAACAAGGTTTTAATCCGGTGTTCATTATTGACTAGCATGAGAACGCATAATGATAGACAGAAAAAACTAAGTAGCTTAATAAAGCTGATGGTTGATTGACCGTGATCGATTGATAGATAAAAACTATCGGCTCCGACAGAGTGATATAAATCAAAAGAACTAGGCGAGAGTAGGGCAACGACAAAGCTCGGTAAGGGAATAATTTGAAGCGCACAAAACCCAATAAACACAAGCCAGATATAAACTAGGCTGATATAACTTTTAATGCCTAACTTTTCGACTCGCCAATTTTTAATCACCAATGCCATCGTGAGTAAAAAGATTAATCCTTCAAATAAACTCCAAGCCCAAGGTCTATTGGCACCTAGGGGAATTGGCAGTAAAAATATAATAGCCAGCAATGCATAAAAATAACGATTGCTGTTGTCGGTTGAGGCGAAGATAAGCTAATTCCTTTTTAATGACATTTTATAAAGTAAGCATGGTCACTTACCTGTCCTTGTTATGTTTTTAGTTACTGGAAACCGTTGTGTCGCCACCGCCGGTGCCACCAGCACCAATACCACCGCCAATCGGAACTGCGGCGACAGGCACCGAAGTTTCACCTACCGCGGTTGAAGCGGATACTGTAGACGGGTCTGCCCCTGCTTGTAAAGCGGCAACAAGTATATCATCGGGATCCATTAACCCGGTTAAGGCCGCACCGTCGTATACTTCTTGCGCAAATTCAGGATATAAAATAACGCCTAGGGTAATGATATGCACTATTTTTTCAGGGTTGGTATCGATTAGAGTCTTGGTGACGTCAATTAAACTGTTAACCTCTACCATTTCGTCATAAAAATCGTTTGCAATACCAATATCAAACGCGACGGCTGACTTTGCTTTGCCATTTAATATTCTGTCGTTGTATGAAATGGCTTTATTTATTGTATTTTGTACCGCGGCTCGCATTGATATGCCCGCGTCAACCCGGGCTATAATGCTGGTATGAAGCTGATTCCCTGGTTGGTTTTTGTCACCAAAAAGTGGGTCGTCTAAAAATGAAGCGGCATTCTGTGCCTGTGTAGATGTCACTTGAGCGCTTGATGACGACACGGCTCCAAATAAAAATAAAAGAGGTGCCACTATCAGAATTGCACGTTTTACATGAATAGACTTTACTTGAATAAACTTTACTTGAATAAACATCAAACAGCCTCAAAAATCGTACGCATAGCAAGTATTGCAAATGCGCCACAAACAATTTTTTTATTTTAGCCTTTGACCAAGCACTAAGCAAATCCAAATGCTCACTAATTTATCATTTACTCTGTTAATGTAGGCGCAGCAATTTGATACCCTTGAAAGTAATCAACATTCGCAGACTTAAGCCATGCTAATTCCTCATCCGTTTCAATCATTTCTGCAATTACTTTTATCTGTAAACCATGCGCAATGTGCACCAAGGATTGTAAAAACAGTTGATTATCGATTTCGGTGTTTATATTTTTGGTGAAGCGGCCATCAATTTTAAGATAATCTGGCCGTAAGCGCTGCAAATGTTGAATGCCAGCTAGCTGTGCACCATAGTGTTCTACAACAATTTTAGCGCCTAGAGTCCTCAGTGTTTCAATTGTTGGGCATAGCACATCTGTATCATGGACAAGTGCGCGTTCTGGGATTTCGATGATCAGTTTATGGCAATGCTGACTTAAGTTTGTTAATTGATTAGTTAACCAATGGGTAAATTCTTCATCAAATAGAGACATCCGTGAGAGGTTAACGGCGATTTGATGCGGAGAGTTGGCTAAATTCTTCAAAAAACTCTGCACTATCATTCGGTCCAAATCAACGGCATGATCTAAGCGAATGCTGGCGGGGATAAGCTGATTCATTGGGATACAATCATCTTTTTCATTTGCATCTACATGATTATCTAGATGCTCTTTAATACGGGCAAAACACTCTGCATATATAAGTTCATGGTTGCTATCTACTATCACTTGTTGCGCAAATCCAACATCTTGCGCGCGTAAGGTGTTTTGAATTTTTTCTCGCCATTGTTCGTTACTATGCGTTACGGCGATATTGTCAGACAGCTCCCATCGTTGAGAATTGTCCTGTGCAACAGCAAGGGCACTGTCGGCCCTTTGCATTATGTTTGCAAGCGTATCTGCGTACTTAAAACTCGTCATACCAATATGTGCAAAGCCTAGCTTATATTCTGTTTTTTCGTGTTGCTTAAATCCTTGGCTTAGCTGCTTCGCAAGCAATATCGCTTTAGATGCATCGATATTTTCAAGGACAAGCGCAAAATCCCCACCATTAATGCGATAAATAGAAAAGTGTTGATGTGTTTGGCTAGTAATGCTCTTAGATAAATGGCAAATGGCTTGTAAATACTTATCGCCAAGCTCGCCACCTAAATGTTTGTGTACTTGCGAAAGACTTGTGGCATTAATTAACAATAAGTAGCCGCTAGGTCGGTCAGCTTCATTGCGTAAAGTTTGATCTATATACAGCTCAAATGAACGTCTATTACCGACTTTGGTTAAAGGATCTGTGTATGCAAAAAGCCGGTATTTTTCTGACTGCTGCGCCATCTGAGTAAATAATTTTGCAAGTTTTGCCGACATCACATTTACCGCCTTTACAAACCTTCGTAATTCAGTGGTACGGGGAGCTTTTTCTATTTGGATAAAGTGTTGCTGACTGATTTCTTCGGTTTGTTGGATCAGAGTATTAATAGGTTGACTGATAAGATATTTGACAAGTAACCAAATACTTAGCAAAGTCACAATAAAAACACCTGTACTTAAATAAAGGTGATTCAGCGCGTTAGACCACAATTGTTGATACGCTAATCCTGTGTTACTGCGTACCTTAACAATGCCTGATCTGACCCATGCATCAGTTATTTCAGAAGACATAAGGGGTGCGTTTATTTCAAATATCTCAACAAAATAGTGCGGAATGTCTTGTGGTCGCTTGGTATTTTCAAAACTAATAACAGTTTGATCATTAGCGTCTACGACTGCAATTGACGCATAAAATCCTCTATCAAAAATTGCTTGTACCATTGTATCTGCAATCACAATATCATCTTTGTTAGTCATGTATGGCATAATCGACATGCCAAGAGAAGTTGCGGTATCTTGGGCATGAGAGCTTAACTGTTGGCTAATATAGTCTCTAGTGTTACTTATATTTGTGAATAAAGTACCCAGAAACATCAAAAGTAAAATACAAAAAACACCAAGTGTGAGCTGCTTAGAAAGTGACATTTATCCTCCTAGAACTTTTCGTGCAATCGTTCATGCAAATCATCCCATAATTTATTATTACTGTGTTGATGAATTTTTCTGCCTTGACCTTGTTCCCTTGCGAGCCACAAACCTTCGCCATTAAAGCTATAGAGTGGAATAAGGTCACGGCGCTGGCTTGCTGGTAAAATTCGCTTGTTGAAATTATCTAAGACCAAAGGAATCGACTTTTTTTGTGGATAATACGCTAACACCATATGTGCTCGTCGAGGATTGCGCATCGTGACATACATCATTCGTAACTGCTCATCCTCTATGCCCAACTCACGAAGGGTTATGTATTTTGCAATAGTAAAATCTTCACAGTCACCTGCATTTATCCCTAAAAATTCATAAGGTGTTGCCCAATAGTCGTCTACCCCCCATGCGAGAATATCGTCAGCAAAGGGGATTTTATTGAAAAAAGTATTCACCGCATATAGTTGATCTTCTAAAGCCGCATTTCTGTTGTTTTCGATAAGATTTTGCCATTCTTTGGTTCGTAAAACAGCAGGTTGGTCATAAGTTTGCGCCACATTCACAAACAGTTTTTCAGGGAATTTAATATTTATTTCTCGAGATAATTGCGACCAAACAAAATGAGAGCCAACAAGCAAAATGCCAGATACAGCAAAAAATACAATAAACTGTGTGTATCTGACAAAAGACATAATAAATATGATTGCTCACAAAAATAAACGGGCTATCATAGGTCATCGCGCTTTTTACAATAAACCTTAGTAAAATAAACCTGAGTTAGGCCTTATAGCGCAGGCTAAATAGGATTGGTTTTTGAAGAAGGCGATTTTGTTTTTCGCAAAAAATAGGTGTTTACGTTAAGAAGTGTTTGAAATACTCAAAATTATTTGTGTGATTATGTCGGCCGCTGTTGTTTTCAATAGCGTGTTTCCTCATATTGTTGCTCGTAATAATGTATATGGCACTACTTTAGACACTGGTCAAATAAATGCGCATGCAGGTTGGAGGGGTAGCAAACGGCTTCGTAATAAATACTCCTTCGCATTGGCGTTTGTGGTATTTGCTATTTGGCTTCGTTTGGCTTTATCTGCTTTTCCAAATTTGACTCATGACGCTATTTTTGCGGGTTTTTCAATTAATGCACTGGCGTCGATTTTTGTGGTCGTTGTTGGTCTTATGTATTTGCCACTCAAGGCATTTTTACTAAAGAAATTATCGACATTCTATATATTCATGAGTGCGATCATTATTAGCGGTGTGATTAATTTGACAAGTGTAGACTTGTTGAATGTGATCATAAAGTGGGCGTATTTGTTAGTATTAAGTTTGGCTTTGATGTTAGCCATTCGTCGGCATAAATTAAACAATACGCTAAGGGTCTTAATCACGGCGTTTTATCTTCCGATTGCATTAGTAATATTGTCTATTTTATTGGGCGAAACTAAAGCGACTGAGCAAGACGGCTCTGTGAGTTATATTGGCGGTTACTCACATGAATCGGGCGTTTCGATGATTGTTATTAGTTTTGCGTTAATCGTGTCGCTATTAGATAGAACGCACTTGCCTAACAGAAACCTTCTATTTTATAGCAGTGTAGTGCTCTTGGTGTTAGTGAATTATAGGACGGGCATGTTAGCCATGCTCCCTATTGTTATCGCATTTATACTGGCGAGTACTTACCATAAAATCTTACCAAAGTTTAGGCTAGTGTCTTTGCTAAGTATAGGTTTATGCGTTGGACTTTTACTTTATTTAAGCTCGCTTAGCATGTCAGCACGTTTTCAGGACATTGCGATTGTTTTAACAAACTGGGACGAACTATTAAAAGCGCCAGACTACTTTTCACAAGCAGAGCGGCGACTGTTTTCGTCTAGAGTGTACCTCTGGAGTCAATATTTGCACGAGTTTGTAAATGCGCCATTTATTCAGCAATTATTTGGGCATGGTCCAGAATCTTGGGATGGAATATTCGCTACCTATGCTCACAATACGTATGTAAGCTACTTGTATGAATATGGGGTTATAGGTTTTTCAGGCTTTATATGCTTTGTATTCGCAATTCTTTGGTTTGCTATACGCATTCGATTAACTCACATTCGAATTAAAATGATTGGCGCTTTATTAGGCTTTTTAGTGATGAATTTAGCCACAATGCCGTTGTGGAATATAGAAGGTTTGATCTTGTTTTCTATAATTTTTGGGGTTGCTATGGCGGGTTACACGTCCTCGCGAGCAGGCTTAATTAAGAATAAATACCACGTACATTTGCCAAAACAGCATGAGCGAGTGAGTTCATAAGGTATAAAAAGTCATCTTCTGTCGCAAATGTGCGACAGTTGTGGTGAATATCGCTAGCAATAGCTTAAGTTTTATCCTAAAATAGTGTTAACAGAACTTTTGAGGCTTTCAATTCAAATGAAGCAGTTTTTATCTTTCTTTTCAGATGCGCGATTAATTGGCGTATCTTTACTACTCGGTATTCATGGGCAAGCATTTTCCGCGCCAATTGCAATAAGCCAAGCTGGAGATAATGCAATAGAAATCAACGAGTCTTTCAGAAATTTTTATTCCTTTGCAGATGGTACCCCGTGGTCGGCTAATACCGGTTACGAACAAGCGAACACACTCACCGCGTTTTTTGCCGAATATCAGGCTGAACAAGCACTCTTTTTAATTTTTAGTGGGCCAGGCGGGCTCGCTGGCGGCGTTGATTTTGATATTGTTGGTTCACAAGGGCGCATTTCTTTCGTCGATGATCCAATTAGAACTTTACCAGATGGCTCTCGCGTACCTCGTGACCCCGTTGTTGGCAGTAATGTGTCAATGAATTACGTCGAGAATTATACAGATGGCCTTATTTACAGTGGCTTAACCTCGCAAGACTGGTCAATAAACATAGATTTCAATAGCTCGTATGGTTTAGACGGTTTTCGCTTTTTGGGATTTGACGGGCAAGGCAACGACACCGTCATGTTTGAGCAAGACAGTTTGCCAAGTAGTCTCCAGTTTATTAATACAGCACGTTCAGTATCAACTCCGTCGATTCTGATGTTGCTATTGATTGGGATGGTTTTCGCCTTTACACGAAACTCAATCAAAAGAATATAAATTGAGAATAACTACAAAGTCATTTGTAGGCAAAGCAATTAGCGTATCAACCAAGAGTAATTTTCAATAACAAATGGAAAAGCTCGCCCCCATCTTTATTGTTGGAGCGCCCCGCTCGGGAACAACTTTACTTGCTTCATTTTTTGCGTCACATTCGCTTTATTTTGCTGGGCCAGAGACTCATTTTTACAATAAATTTCTAAAAGAATATAGGCTCAAATATCCACAATTGTATCCAAAAGCTTGGCCCAGTAATGCCGTGCGGCTTTTTCAAAACATACGCGTCAGTGGTAGACGTGTTTCAGAAATGTACGATATCGACGAAAAAACTCTAGTCAAGAGCCTTGATAAAGCTGTCGTTCAAACAGAACTTATCCATAAATCATCTGCTGCTCAAGAAAACGCCTCACCTATTTCATTAGTCTTAAAAGCCATGCTAATGATTCAAACCCAAAAGCATCAAAAACGTCAATGGGTTGAAAACACACCAAACCACTTATTACACGTAAAGCAGATAAGAAGAGATTTTCCGAACGCGATAATTATCAGGATGGTAAGAGATGCAAAAGATACTGCATTATCAATGAAAGCACTGCCTTGGGCTTATGACTCGATGCTTGCTAATGCTTGCCTTGTTGAAGATTGGCATCAGCAATCAGATGCATTTTTTACAGCTGATGACAAGGCAATGACCGTAAGGTTTGAAGACCTTGTCACTGATATTACGGGCACAATTACATCAATCTGTAAACAAGTTGGTGTTCATTTTGAGCCTCAAATGTTGGCTCGGCAGCAATCGAATGAACTCGCGAATTTTGTTGATGAACCATGGAAAAAAGATATTCTTAAGCCTATTGATTCGGGTAAAGCGTTTTTATGGAAACATGCGCCAAATCGTGCAGAATTGAAGGTCATCAGTGGTATATGTCGACATTTTCAAACGACGTTTTCATATTCTTCTGACGCGAATATTGTAGGCAAAAGCGCTCAGGGCAATATTACTGAGGAGCATAAAAATAATAGCGAAGATAACAATCGTATGGCGCTGATTACAGTCAAAGAGTCGAGTTTTTCTGGCTTAGACAGCTATTCACCTGTCATTCTTGCTTCAGGCTTGTCGTTGTCGCAAGTCACCGATACCCCAAAGAACTTGTTATTTTTTGAAAAGTCGATAAAAGCAAACGTGAAGTTACTCCTGAAAGCTAGTTTCTTGGCCTTATTTACAAAAGCGTCTGTTTATTATGTTCGTGAGCAAAAATGCGCAAGCGCTTACTCGATGATTAATAGGATTTTATTTAAAGCGCTTTAATAAACCTTACTAGCAAGATAATACGTTTATTAATTGGCGAAATAAAAAACGGGCCAAAACAGCCCGTTTAAAAATATCGTATGTTTCGGATTATTTTACTCGTCCATAACGGTCTGAAAAACGCACAATGTCGTCTTCACCTAAATAGCTGCCTGATTGCACTTCAATCAATTCAAGCGGTATTTTTCCGGGGTTTTCAAGTGCGTGTACTGCGCCAATGGGAATATAGACAGATTCGTTTTCAGTGACTAATTGCGTATTTTCGCCAATGGTTACATTTGCGCTTCCTGACACGACAATCCAGTGCTCAGCACGATGATGGTGCATTTGCACAGAAAGTTTCTCGCCTGGCTTTACCGTAATGCGTTTAACCTGATAGCGCTCGCCATTATCGATAGAGTCGTAGCTTCCCCAAGGCCTAAATACTTCACGATGAAATTCAAATTCGCTACGATGATCGGCTTTGAGTTTATTGACAATTTGCTTTATGTCTTGGACTTTATGACGATTTGCAACAAGCACAGCGTCTTTTGTTTCAACCACCACCACATCGTCTAGGCCTACAACTGAAATTAAACGCTGTTCCGAATTTATGTAACTGTTGTTAACGCCCTCAGCAATAACATCGCCAATAAAGGCATTACCGTTTTCGTCTTTATTTTTATGAGTCTCCCACAAAGAGCTCCATGAACCTACGTCGCTCCAACCTGCGTCTAGACCTACCATAACCGCACGTTGCGTGTTTTCCATGACTGCATAATCAATTGAATCGTCGGGACACTTTTCAAATGCTTCTTTATTAATCCGCACAAATTCCAAGTCTTTTTCTGTTTTACTGAGTGCTAGCTCGCAGGCCTCGTAAATTTCGGGATTAAAGGTTTTAAGTTCTTGTAAATATACACTCGCTTTAAACAAGAACATGCCGCTGTTCCAGTAGTGCTTTTTGCCATCAAGATAGGTTTGTGCAGTGGCAAGATCAGGTTTTTCTACAAATTCAGCCACCTTAAATCCACCAGAAACGGCTTCGCCGGCTTTGATATATCCATATCCTGTATGCGCTTCGTTAGGCACAATGCCAAAGGTAACAAGGTTGTTGTCAGAGGCTAATTTTTCTGCATCGCTTATTGCAGTAGCAAAGGCCGTTTGGTTTTCTATCAAATGGTCTGCTGCGAGCACAAGTAATAGTGGATCCTGTCCATCTTGCATAGATAACATCGCAGCAATTGCGATAGCTGGTGCGGTATTTCGGCCAACTGGCTCAAGCACTATGCCAGCATGAGCAATGTTAGCAACACGCAGTTGCTCCGCGGCTAAGAAGCGATGATCTTCGTTGCAAATGAGCAAAGGCGGTTCAACTTTTGTCTTTGGCAAGCGCACAATGGTGTCTTGTAACATTGTTTGTGCGCTAGTTAATGCCAAAAATTGCTTTGGTAGGGCTGCTCTTGATTTTGGCCAAAGTCGACTTCCTGTGCCACCTGCAAGAATAACGGGTGTGATCATATGTCTGTTCTCTCTAATAAAAATTTTACGATTAACGCGGAGCTTATAATAGATGTTCTTTCAAGACTTTCACTGCCTTTTTGCATGATTTAACATCAACTGCGAAGTTTACCAGTTTTCCCTATAAAAACGAACTAAAACGGTGACTATTATAAATTATAAAATGACTTTCGTAGTATTGTGTTTTGCTAACCAAATACTAAAGTGCTCAAGGGGTAAAGGTCGCGCAATATGATAGCCTTGACCGTAATCACACCCCCATTTTGTTAACATATCAAGCGCCTCTTTATCTTCAATACCTTCGGCGACCACTTTCATGTTAAAGCTATTGGCGACCTTCAAGATTGCTTGGCAAACCGCTTGTTCACCTTGTTTTATGGCGATGGGCATAACAAAGCATTTGTCTATTTTAATCATGTCCACAGGCAACTGCGTGATGTATTCAAACGATGAGTAACCTGTGCCAAAGTCATCAATAGCAATTGAAAAACCAGCTTCTCGCATTAGGGCCATTTGTTTGATGGCTTTTTGCGGCTCTTTCATGATGGCGCTTTCCGTCAGTTCTAAAGACAGTACCGATGGACTTAAGCCCTTGCTTTGTAGCAAGTCGCTTGTAAACGCTAAAAAACCGTCATGCATGATGTCTTGCGCTGATATGTTAATCGCCATGCAGATATCTATCTTCTGCTTTTTCAGGGCAACTATATCGGTAACAGCAAGGTTAAGTACATGTTTGGTAAGCGCATTAATCAAACCGGCTTGTTCTACAATGGCAATAAATTCGTCTGGGGCAATTTGCCCTAAGTCTTTATCAGCCCATCGAACAAGTGCCTCCGCAGAATCGTATTGACCTGTTTTGATATTGAGCTTTGGTTGATAGTGCAAGTATATGTCTTTGCTTTTGGCCGTTATTGCCCGCTCTAATTTTTGAACTATTGCTAGTCGGCGAAGATAATTAGCTTCTAAGACATTCTCAAATTCTACAATCATACTTTTGTCAATCTGCGCTTGGTCTATTACTATGTTTAGGCGTCGATACAAATCTTCGGCATTTTTCGTATCACTCGGGCAATTAACGATACCTAAAGACACATTGAGGGGAATTTTTACATTGTCACCTTGGATAGGTGCTTGGATATCGTTTTTAATTTGTTTGATTTGATCAATCGATAATGGGGATTCGGGGAGCCATAAGATTTCACCACCTTCAAGACGGGCTGACACGCCCCCAAGATTGGATATTCTGTTAGCAAGTTCAATTAAGCATGAATCTCCGTATTGGTAACCAAATACATCGTTGATACTCCTAAAACGTTGGATATTTACGCCGATTGCTTGAAATACTGTTTGAGAGTTTAATAATGAGTCTATGTGCTTTGTGACATAATTTCGGTTGTATAAACCCGTTAACATATCGTGCTGCGCTTGATGCACAATCTCAGATTCACGATTTTTAACGTTACTTTCCATCGTATTAAATGCATTTAAAAGTAATGACAACTCTTTCGAAGTTGCCTTTAACTCCATACCTTTTGAATATTTTCCATTGGCGATATTCGTCGCGTATTTTGCAAGGTATTCGATTGGACGCGTAATTTGATTGGCTAATACTCGCCCCGCAGAAATTGCACATAGTAGGGCAAACAAAGCAACTGCTGAGATGGTTAGCTGCAGGTTCATGAAGTTACTTTGAATTTGTGTACTGTCTATCGATAAATAAACGGTTGGGTTTATATCACCCAAATTAGGCAAACTAAATTTACTGCTTAACAACTGACTTTCGTTTTTAAGCGGGTTCATAAAAAACAAAGAATACCGATGATTGTTGATTAAGCTCTTCTCTATTATTGCTAAGTCGGCTTTTTCGTCTCGTAACGTAGAGATTGTAAAAAACTGCTCGGCGTTGACCAGTACCGTAAGATCAATACCCACTATTTGTTTGATTGATTGTACATATCGTTCGTTAACTAAAAAGCCTAACGATGCATAGGCTGTTATCGCGCCCGAATTGTTTTTGATTGGCATCCAAAGTACCCAAACTAACTTTTGGTCAATCACGATTAAATTGGCAAAGTCTCCATCTTGTGCCGTAAAATTCATGGCAGCTGTTTCATCAGCCGATGAGATTAGCTTGGCAAGATCACCGCTCGAAGCGCTAAAATTGAGTTTTGGGCTCTGCACTTTGATAAATGCGGCATCCATCGTGTATCGGAAGGAAGCTAGAGCGTTTTCGATGTCATCTGAATTTTTTGCGGCAAGCGAGCGTTTAAACGCGAAGTCATCAAGAAGTACCTTAGAATTTTGCAGTACTGCATTTTGACGGTTAATTAACTCTCTGAAAACGACAGTCTTCGCCAATTCCATGCGATCATCAAGGTTGTTTGTGATACTTGTTCGCACACTATTGAACACCACGACTAACAAGACTAAGGTTGTGACTAGCACTAAAACCGATAGCAAACTAAATATCTTGTTGTTAAGTGGTTTATTCATTAATTTGCGTTAAAAACGAGTCTTTTTTAATCATGCAGTTATATCGGTTAAGTAATTGGAATACTTAACTATAGATTGCTATTAAATACCTTGAGTGTTACGGTGAGCTAGAAATCCACCTTGTGGACCTGCGCTATTGCCTTTTATTTGTTGTCATCTCGCGCATGTCAGATACCTGTTTAATCGGTGCATGCAATGAAAGACAGTTACAATATCCTCTCCCGCTGCTCTAGTCAGCTGATGCGAATAAACCGTGCTAAAGCAAGTATTGCCTACACAGTTATTGATAATGTAGTCAGTTTTACTTGCGACGTTAATGCTCAAGTTGAGCACTTATCAGAAGACGTTGACCAACAATTTGTTAACGAAATTATTGAACTGCAACGACAACTTCGCTTTGCTGAGTTTACTTCAAAAGACGAAACCATTGTTTACCCGAATCAAGATAATCCTTTTGGGCTGAATTTAATTGGTAAATACATCAAGAATTTACGCATTATCCCTATTAGCGACCCAATAGCCGTTTATGCTTTGGTGATTGTTGTTAACGTGCCAGAAGACAAACTTGCTGGGCATCTTGTTAATGTTAAGCCCTATATTACGGCAACGTCAAATTTGTTCAGTATTAAGCAGATTCGAAATTTTTTACCTAAAAAATCAAATGATTTAATAAAACACGCGGGCGGCGCTGGGGTTGTTAATACACTTCTTAACAATGTTTATCACCCCGTTATATTTTTTACTCGAGATTTAACGATAGATAAATATAACAAACACGGAATGCTATTAGTTCAACAATCTAGCCTTGAAAACACCGACGACATGCGGGAATTTTTGCAGTATTTTGCACCAATTACGGCTAACGATATTATTTCAAAAGTTGAAAACTATTCATTTGTGGGCAAACTAAGCCAATCAGAGTGGAGCGACATTCCACTTAAACTAAATTCATTTCAGTCTATTCAAGTCGATTTGAAAATTGTCGTGATAACACCAACACGTACGATTGGTCACAAAAACGAAGATGATCTTGTACAGTTTGCCTTAATGATAAACGACAACAAGAAAAACGAGCTTCATAGCTTACAACGATTCCAAGCGCTCACTAGTTTAATCCCCCTAGGTATCTTGCAAATCGACAAAGAGTTTAAATGTTTATATGCAAACGATACTTGGTCTAAATTAACGTCTCTTACCATGACAACATCTCTAGTTGATGGATGGACTAGGTGTTTTGAATCGCGCGATCTGCATAGAATATTGCCAGAAATGCAGCGCCTAAACTTACAAAACAGAGAATACACAGAAGACTTAAAAATAATTTCACATTTAAATACACCAAAATGGGTGTGTTTAAAATCCACAGGTTTATTCGATGAAATGGGTGAACTAGATGGGTATATTGTCACCCTAGACGATATTAGCCACATCCATATGCAAAAACAAGCGCTTGAAAATCTAGCAAACACCGACTCCTTAACAGGAATAAGCAATCGAAGCTGTTTCCATGACCGTTTACGAGTGGCGATTTCTCGTGTTGATAGACACGATAACGCAGCGGTGCTTTTTCTCGATTTAGATAAATTTAAGAATATAAATGATACCTATGGCCACAATGCAGGCGATGTGGTTATACAAAAGGTTGCACAGCGCTTACACAAACTCATTCGTAACGAAGATACCATTGCTCGCTTAGGCGGCGATGAGTTTGCAATTATCGTAAGTGATGTACGCCACGAAAAAGACGTGATTAACATGGCAATGAAGATCATTCTTGAAATTGCCAAGCCCATGCCCGTCGAAAAGAACCAATTTAAGATCCAATGTAGTATTGGGATTGCGCATGTTAAAAATGCCGGTACAACTATTAAGACCGTGCTTAAGCAGGCTGATTTAGCGGTTTATAAAGCAAAAAGCTTAGGTCGTAATCAATATTGTGTGTATACCGAATCTTTAGAGCGAGAAACGCTATTAGCTAATTATTTGCGTGCGAGTTTACAAGAAGCTCACGACAATGGCTTCTTTATGGAATATCAGCCGCAAGTGAATGCAAATACTAATAAGATAGTTGGGGTTGAAGCGCTTTCTCGCTGGAAGCATCCTAAAAATGTTGAGGTTACTCCCACTGAGTTCTTTTTACAGCTAGAGACTCATGGTTTGATTAATGACTTTTTCGTTTGGCAATTGGGTGCTCTGCTACCAAAAGCAAAAAAATGGATAGATCACGGACTGATTACACCACAGCTTAGGTTGTCTATCAATTTATCGGCGGTGCAGTTGCATTTGGCGGATTTTGCTAAACAATTACTCAGTACTTTTGATAAATACGAACTTGATTATCATTGCTTTGGACTAGAAGTCACCGAAACCGCCTTTATGCAAGATCCAATAAGCGCAGGCGAGAACTTGCGCATATTTAGATCTGCTGGTTTTAGTATTGCACTTGATGATTTTGGTACAGGATTCTCGTCTTTAAGCCTCTTAAGAAAGATGCCATTAGACAGTATCAAAATAGACAAAGAATTTATTGCTGAAATTTTAACCAATGCCACTGACGCTAAAATAGTCCAGTCTATGATTACCCTGTCTCATGAGCTTGACCTAAATGTGGTTGCTGAAGGGGTAGAGTCAGATGAAGTTAGACGCTGGCTCGATACAAATCACTGCAGCGTGCAGCAAGGCTTTCACTTTTTTGAACCAATGGCCGAACAGCAGCTTGAAGATTGTTTATCAAGCGATCTACCAGTTCACTAAACGTCGTTTTAATCTATTCACATTTATTCACATGCAATGATGCTTATGTTACCTTAATAAAAGTGCTTTTAGCTTAGGTATATCTCTTCTTTTAAAACAATAAGTTGTCTATGATCACCGTTAAATTTTTCGCTTTTTTACGTGAACAGCTCGGGCAGAGCCAAATTGACATCGAAACGCAAACACCTATTTCGATTAACGATTTACTAAGCCAATTACATGCCATGCATCCTAGCTGGGAACAAATTCTACAAAGCCAATCAGTGTTATGCGCTATTAATCATACATTAGTGAGCATGGAAAGTGTGGTTAATGTAGGTGACGAGGTCGCATTTTTTCCGCCGGTGACGGGAGGGTAAAATCGTCAAACGTCTTTCAATCATCTGTCTTGTTTTCTTGATTACTTTTTGTATTGAGCTACAAGCAAATACAAAAACACTACGTTCTCAAAATTGTATGGGATGCCATCAAAGTGAGCACGAGCAATGGCAACAATCTGACCACGCGATGGCGATGGCACTGCCCAGTAATAAAACGGTTATTGGCAATTTCAATAATCAAAAAGCTATTCACTATAATCAAGAAGCACTCTTTTTTACTGCTGAAAACGCTTTCAAAGCCACGATAAGTGATAGTGAAACTGGCAAGAGTGAAACCTTTGATATTAAATACACCTTTGGCCACTATCCACTGCAACAATATCTAGTTGAAACTGATAAAGGCCGTTTTCAAGTGCTGCCTTTCGCTTGGGATGCTCGACCAATTGATCAAGGTGGTCAGCGTTGGTATCACAATTATGAAAATGAGCCAATTTCGTCTGCTGATCGTTTGCACTGGCGTCAACCTTTACAGAACTGGAATGGAATGTGCGCTGACTGCCATTCGGATGAATTAAAGCGTAATTATGACCCGCAAAGTAATACCTTTAACACTAGTTATACCGGCATTAATGTTGGCTGTGTTTCTTGCCATGGGGTGATGGATGGCCATTTGCTTGACGTGCAAAATGACCAAATTCAGGAAAGTCCTTCAAGTGCTCACAACGCGGCAAATCAATGGCGATTGCTAGACGGTAAAGATACCGCAGTATGGGTGAGTGAAGAGGGTGATGATACGGCGATGGGTAAAAATCGCAACAATGAATTTATGCAAACATGTTATGCCTGTCACTCTTTACGGGCGCCGCTTAGCGATGGCTTTAGCGCAAGTGAAGACTTTTTAGATCAATTTGCGCCAAGTTTGATTACGCCGCCCTTATATTTTGCTGATGGTCAAATTAAAGAAGAAGTGTATGTTTACGGCTCATTCTTGCAAAGTAAAATGCATGATAAAGGGGTTAACTGTCTTGATTGTCACGACAAACACACCATGAAATTAAAAGTCGAAGGAAACGGCTTATGTTTACAATGTCACAAAGCATCTACCTTTGACACACCAACACATCACAAACACGAAAACTTCTCGGCTGGCGCGCAGTGCGTTAATTGTCATATGCCTGACCGCACTTACATGGGCGTTGATGATAGGCGCGATCATAGTTTTAAGATCCCAAGACCCGATCTATCACTGCAATTTGATACGCCAAACGCTTGCATGGATTGCCATCAAGAAAAAGGGAATGCTTGGGCGGCAAAAACCTTAAAACAATGGTTTGGAGAGCCTGATACTCGTCCAACAAAGCAACACCTAATGCGCTTACGTCACGGGCAACAAATATCTATTAATGACCATGTTTCGATTGTTCAAGATCGCTCGTTACCCGATATAGACAGAGCAAGTGCAATTAGCCTACTGCGCCAAGCAAGCCCGCAAGTGCCGGCAAATATATATAAATCATGGCTTAACAATACAAGTGATCTTATTCGCTTAGCCGCGGCACAAAATGCAGGAAATTTATCACCGCAACAACGCCTTGCAGACCTAACGCCCCTGTTAAAAGACAAAGCTAAATCAGTGAGGATAGCAGCGGCTCAAGCGCTTGTTATTGTGCCATTGAAGCAGCAAGATCAAAAAGTGTTTACCAATGCATTTAATGAATTGCTGATCTCAAATGACGTTAGTGCTTGGCGAGGAGAAGGGCGGATTAACCAAGGTAATCTAGCTATACAAACTAACGACCCGATTGGCGCTGAGCTAGCACTTAAAGCGTCTGTTGATATCGACCCTTATTTTGCACCCGCCTATATTAATTTAGCCGACTTATATCGCGCTAAACAACGAGAAGATTTGGTTGGTGTGCTATTAAATGAGGGCCTTGAAAAGCTTCCTCAGTCAGCCGACATTCTATATAGCTATGGGCTGCACTTTGTTCGCTTAAAGCAGCTCGACAAAGCTATTGAGCGCTTTTATCAAGCAATGAAGATTGACCCCAATAATGCGCAGCTCGCATATACTTATATATTGGCAAAAGATGGCAAAGGCGAAAGCCGCCAAGCACTAGATGAGCTAAAAGTGCTCATACTAACTTATGAAGATAAAAGCGCATTAGTTGAATTGGGTTTGTATTTATCGCAAAAGCTTGGGAGTCGTGAGGATTTTGCTTTTTTTGAAATGGTGCCCCCTCCCTGACTTGAACAGGGGACCTACCGATTATGAGTCGGGTGCTCTAACCAACTGAGCTAAAGGGGCACACTAACTGCAAGAATAGCGCTTCAAGACTTAAACCACATGTTTCAAAGCGGTGCGCAGTATAAATAGTTTTCTGCTCAATGTCATTAGTCTTTTCCCACTTTTTTGTGTTTTTATCGTCTAAGCTCTTGCTTAGGCTAAAGTTTAACGCGCTATTGCCGTCATACTAGTGAAAGATAGTCTATAATTTGATATGTTCATTCATACGAATGCTATGAAAGTGACTATAAACTAGATACAAAGCGTTAAGTTAATTAAGGTAGCGAGCATACATGAAAGAAGATCCGTATATACTCAGTGGTCGAAATACAATTATCCATAAGTTGCGAAAGGTCGACTTGTTGATTGTAAATTCTCGTCAAGACCCAGTGTTAATGGTTATGCACAACGGTATAGAAGAATACACAGGTAAAGTGCCAGAAAACAAACTCGAAGCAAAGCGAATGGACGTGGCTAGGGTAGATGTATCGTCGCCTGACAACTTTGGCGATTTTAAGAGTTTATTGTTTGTACAAACTCTTAACAACAAGGAATATAAGCTCGATTATTCAAAAAAGGGTACGCAATATTTCATCACCGTTCATCAAGAAAGTACGTTTTAGCCTCACTAAAGCCAAATATACTGTTTCTAACCTAGGCCAATTTTGTATTGGCCTTTTGTTTTTATACTGCATTTATAATGTGTCGAATTATTTACTGATATCTGCAGGCATAAATACGCCGCCGGCCTTATTGGGCATTGCCTTATTGTTTGTCTTTTTATGTGTTTATCAATGCGTACCTAAACCACTTGTTTATGCTAGTCGCATTTTGTTGAGTCACTTGTCGCTACTTTTTATCCCAGCCATTGTTGCCGTCGCAAATTACACCGACCTTATCGCAAACCATGCGCTTGCTTTAGTCTTGGCTATTGTTATTTCTACCTTAGTCAGCTTGGCAGTGGTTGGCGTGTTATGTCAGCATTTGATTAAAACGATTGAGCTTGAGTCAAACTCACTTGGTCAAACAGCGAGTGACGATGGCAGTGAAATAAACCCAAATGATTGAAGCCCAAATGAAAGAAACCGTCGAGGCTAGCTTGCTAAATTTCATTTCAATGAACATGCTGTTGTGGTTATTACTTACTATTGCGGTGTATAGCTGTGCGATAAAAATCTACGCCTTCACAAAAAGATACAAATGGCTTAACCCAATACTGCATCCGATTATTGTATGTACCGTCATTATTATTGTTTGTATCAACGTAGCTTCTTCTAGTGTTATTGATTACCAGCAAAATACCCATTTACTTTCGGCTCTTCTTGGTCCTGCCACCGTAGCACTTGCGATCCCTTTATATCATCAACTTACGATTTTATTAAAAACCAACTGGCGAGTTTTAGTGCCAATATGCGTTGCGGCAATTCTTTCTCCTGCACTGTCTTGGATTAGCCTGTATTTTCTTGATGTGCCATTAGACTTGCAACTAACCATGTTAGTGAAATCAATTACTACCCCACTAGCCATAGACACGGCGCAGGCCATTGGCGGTATTGGTGCACTGTCTGCTGTATTTGTGATAAGCACAGGGATTGTGGGGGCAGTATGTGGCCCAAGTATTTTTACGCTACTAAAAGTGCAACATCACGCTGCTCAAGGGGTTGCGATGGGATCTGTTGCTCACGTTATTGGCACGGCTCGTACGGTAAGTATTAGTGAACAATGTACAGCGTTTGCTACGCTAGCTTTATGCGTTAACGGGATTGTGACAAGCCTTCTATTGCCCATATTGTTTGCATAATGCGTTAAAGCAAGTGGTAAGCTTGCCGATACCTTTTTTACTAGTTCATCAATATATTTACAACGATAAAGGCTGCCCCGCAAATGCTATCAGTGCTAATTTGTGACGATTCTCTTGTTGCTCGCAAACAAGTCGCAAAATGTCTTCCACAAGATATGGAGGCAAGCATTCATTTTGCTAAACACGGCGCAGAAGCGATTACTGCGATTATTGAAGGGAAGGGTGATTTACTTCTTTTAGATCTCAATATGCCTGTGCTTGACGGATACGGTACTTTACAACAAATCCAAGACCAAAATTTTGGCACAAAAACAATTGTGATTTCTGGCGATATTCAGCCTGAAGCCAAAAGTCGCGTGACAGCCTTAGGGGCGCTCGACTTTATCCAAAAACCAATCAATGCAGAAGAGTTTCATAAAGTTTTACAAAAGCACCAAATCTTAGAAACTCAAACAGAGCAACACACTGAAAGTCCTGAACTCGAAGAATTAGTCAGAGACTGTTACCAAGAAGTCGTCAACGTAGCAATGGGCCAAGCAGGCGATCATCTAGCTCGCATAATGAACGTTTTTGTTAACTTGCCAATTCCCAATGTGAATTTAATTGAAGTGTCTGAGCTACATATGATGCTGTCTGATATAGACGGCTCTGAAACAACCTCTGGCGTGTGCCAAGGCTTTTTAGGTGATGGTATCAGCGGTGAAGCTTTATTCATTTTAAGTGACTCGAGCTTTACCGACGTTGCCGAAATTTTAAAGTTAGAAGGTGAAATTGACGATCAACTGCAACTTGAAGTCTTAATGGATGCAGCAAGTTTACTCATAGGTACTTGTCTGTCGGGCATTGCTAAACAACTAGATATGCATTTTCGCCAAGGACACCCTGTTGTGCTTGGTCAACACCAAAGCGTGCAAGAACTTATTAATTCGAATAAAAGTAGCTGGCGTAAAACACTCGCGATAGAAGTCAGTTATGGCCTTGAAGGGTTTAATGTTAAATGTGACCTAATTTTATTATTTACCGAAGAGTCTATGGAAATGATGAACAAGAAACTTGCTCACTTAATGGAAGATTAATGATGAATGCTGATACTTCAAGCGCCAATACTGCTAACAAGAAGCAGGAAGCTTTAGACGATTTGCTCGAATTCCATTGGATGATGAACATGGTTCAAACAGTCGATGTTGGTATTGTCGTGTTTAACAGAGACTTTGAAATAAAGGTTTGGAATGGCTTTATGGAAGCGCATTCGGGCTTGTTACCGTCAGATGTTAGAGACGTGAATTTGTTTAGCTTATTTCCTGATATCGACGGCAGGTGGATGAAGGCAAAAACGCGCCCTGTCTTCGAATTGCGCACACGTGCCTTTATCACTTGGGAGCAGCGTCCCTATTTGTTTAAATTCAGAAATTACCGACCAATTACGAGCAACGCTCCCTACATGTATCAAAACGTTGTATTTTCGCCATTGGTGTCGGCCACAGGACAAGTCGATAATTTATGTATGATGATCTACGACATGACTGATGCAGCATCGGCCAAAAAGCAACTCCTAGCGCTACAAGTTTCTCAAAACGAAATGAACGAGCGCAATTCATAACTTTTCATCATTTCTAACCCTAAATTAAAATTGGTACACGCTTTGCAAAGCCTTAATCGATATATTTTATATTAAGGGTTACGGTAATTTGCATATTCCACGTTTAATTTATTGTCTGAAGTTAAGCACTTGTTTTTTGTGTTTGCTTGGTCTGATGGCTTGCGGCGGTTCTGGCGGTTCAGATGATACAGGCGATGGACAAGCACCCACAACGGTGCAGCCATTGCTTGTTAATGCTGGCACAAACCTGACACTTAACGAAGATGAAAGTGCTGATTTAGTCGGTGGTAGCAGCGGTGGTAGTGGTGCAATTACCTTTACGTGGCAAGCGCCATCACAGGTGCAGATAACGCATACAGATACAAGCGTTGCTAATGCCACTGTGCTTGCCCCATCCACGACACAAGTTCAACAATATACCCTAACCTTAAGGGCAAGTGACGCTGCTGGTAACGAGCAATCTGATACAATCACCCTTAACGTTAACCCAGTAAACGAGCCACCGCTGGCAATTATTACCACTAATCAAATAACGCCTTACGCAGAGCGAAGTTATCCAACTTTATCGACGATTACACTAGACGCGGGCTCAAGTACCGACCCTGATCCTATGCCAAATATCGCCGATATTGCTGAATATAGGTGGCAACAAATTTCCGGCCCTAACTTGTTAGCCGGTGTCGATACTAGCCAAGCTATTATTAGTGTTATCACACCAATACTTGAACAAGAAACACAAGCGCAGTTTCGCTTGAATGTGACTGATCAAGAACAAACTACAAGCAGTACTGATATTTCATTAGTGCTGCTTGCGCAATCACAAACCATTCCAGTGGTCACATCAGTGCCAATAAAAAATGTATTTTCTGGCGAGTTAGTGCATTTATCTGCCTCTGCGAGTAGTTTAGCGCCAGATGCATCACCATTTAACGCCATATGGATGGCTGATACGCCAGTCGATTTCATCGACGACACTCAATTTATAACAGCAGCCATCAGTCCACTTGTGCAGCAAAATACGTCGCTCACTTATCAAATAAGCGTTGAAGATAGCTTTTTTAATGAAGTGATTGAAGAGCAGACCGTTCAAGTATACGCGCCAGTTCCAAAAGTCTTTAACGACACGGGCATTGTCCACTTTGCTGATTCGCAGTCTACCTCTACTCAATATCAAGTAGATTATCCTGGTCAAGATGCGGCTTATGGTAGCGACCGTCAAAATGCTTCTGGACAAGTAACTAAAGTCGGACAAGGAGAGAATGGTTTTGATTTCACCAGACTTGATAACAATGGCGACCCAATCTTAGAACAAGATCCAAATTCAGACCCAACATATAGCTGCGTACGTGACAATGTGACAGGCTTAGTGTGGCAAATAAAAAGTAATATTGATGTCACCAGTATTAATTATGTTGATCAAAAAGTGACGTGGTTCAGTGAAGAAGAAAATGGTAATTTTGAAGGCGCACAAAACGAAGATTCCACTAGCTGCAACCAAAGTAGCGGCCAGTGCAATACTCAAGCGTATACGCAAGCGCTAAATAGTGAAGGTTTGTGCGGATTTTTTGACTGGCGCCTGCCGAGCCCTTCAGAACTGCAGTCAATTATTCACTACGGTAAATCGGCACCGCCAATGGTCGATACAGCGTTTTTTCCGTTTTGGGCAAGTAATGCTGATGGGCCTCTTTGGTACTGGACAAGCCAGAGCAGCGCCGATGGCGTATCGGATGACATTGCGCGTAATGCGTGGGCTTTTGATATGAACACCGGGAATGATGGTTTTGTTAACAAATTAAGCGAACAACGAATAGTGTTAGTGAGGGCTGGTCGATGAAATGGCTTATTAAAAAACGCGTAATCATAGTCTTTTTAAATACATTGCTTGCATTGCCATTAGCATTTGCTCAGAGCGATGAAACCCTTCAGCCCCCTGCAACATGCCCAGGTGGGATCCCAGAAACCGCAAATGAGGCAGATTTTGTACTACGACCAAATGGAGAAGTACTGCATATTGCTTCAAATCTCATTTTTATGCGCTGTAGTGTTGGTCAAACATGGAATGGCAATACTTGCACAGACGAACCTCGTCCATTAACGTGGCAAGAAGCACTGCAAGAGAGTCAAACAAATACCACTAATAACTTGATGAGTTGGCGATTGCCAAATGTAAAAGAATTAAGCGTGATAAGCGAGCGTGCTTGCGTGAGACCATCTATAAACGATACTGTTTTTCCAAATACCTCACCCGACTACTATTGGACGAGTTCTCCGTCAATTTTAGATGAACAAGCTGCATGGTCGATTGCATTCACTAACGCAAGCGTGTCACAGCGGGTGAAAACGAGGAATTTATTTGTCCGTTTGGTGAGAGATAACATTGCTGAATGATTCCTTGCTTGGAGAATTCTTAGTGATGGCAAATAGCTAAGTTGAGACCGTAAAATTAAGAAAGTGCTACGCTTCTACACAAACTCTTCAAGCATGGTATTTAAATAACGTCTTCCAAGCTCACTTACTTGCCAATGGTCTTGACTATTTAATAGCAAGCCTTTAGCAATCAGCTTGTCTAATATCGCTATTTCTGAAGACTCGAGCTGGCGTCCAGTGTATCTAACAAAATCTGCTTTCGGGCATCTTTCTAATAATCTAAAGCGGTTCATAAAAAACTCAAACCCTAGGTCGTCATTCTCAACATGCCGTGATTGATGAAGATAAGGTCGACTAATATCCATATACCCTTTTGGATGTTTAACTTTGACAGTTCTGCTGATCTCATAAAGGTTTTGTTGAGGATTTTGTTTGTTCTCATGCAAATTAGTGATCTTACCATGCGCACCACAGCCAATACCTAAATAGTCACCATAGCGCCAGTAGTTAATATTATGTTGGCATTGGTGGCCTTTTTGAGCATATGCCGATATCTCATACTGCTCGTAGCCATGAGCAGCAAGTAAGTCAGCGCCTTTCGTTTGAATATCCCAAAGTACATCATCTACAGGCAGTGTTGGCGGCTTTGAATAAAATAAGGTATTTGGCTCAATGGTGAGTTGATACCAAGACAGATGCGGCGGAGCATGGTCAATGGCTTGCGTTAAATCACTTAAGGCATTCTCAACACTCTGGCTAGGCAAGCCATGCATCAAATCGGTATTAAACGAGCGAAGTTGGAGTTCACTGGCAAAATTGACCGCATTATGTGCTTGTTGAGCATCATGGATGCGACCTAAGATAGCTAAGTGTTGTGATTGAAAGCTCTGTATGCCAATCGAAATTCGCGTAATACCGGCGTGTTTAAAGCCCGTAAATTTGTCGGCTTCTACCGTGCCGGGGTTTGCTTCCATAGTAATTTCAGCACTAGTAGCAATAGGCATTCTTTTTTTGACCCCATCAAGCAAGATCTGCATTGCTTCAACGCTTAAAAGGCTTGGTGTGCCGCCCCCTATAAAGATGCTTTTTAGCTCTCTAACTTCATTTTTATGGGATACTAAGGGTAAATCTTGGTCTAAATCGGCCAATAAATGGGCAATGTACTCTTTTTCAGGTAATTCACTTTTTAGTTGATGCGAATTAAAGTCGCAGTACGGACACTTTTGCACACACCATGGAATATGAATGTATAAAGATAAAGGAATGGTGTGCAGTATACTCAATATTAATCAACCATTTTCAACACTAGTTAGATGCTTATACGCTTATTTCAATTTGTTGCATAAGCTGTTTCAGCGCTTTAGCCCGATGACTAATGGTATTTTTGACATCTTTACCAAGTTCGGCGGCCGTCAAATTTTGATCGGGTACAAAAAATAAGGGGTCATAGCCAAAACCACCATCACCTTGCAACTGGTCGGTGATTTCGCCGTGCCATTCACCTTGGCAAATGATGGGGCATGGGTCATTAGCATGCTTCATAAACACCAATACGCATAAGAATTTAGCACGCCTGTCGGCTTCTCCATTTAATTCATCAAGCAGCTTTTCACAGTTGGCGTCATCATTACCGTGCTCACCAGCGTAGCGAGCAGAATAAATACCTGGCGCGCCATTTAGTGCGTTAACCACTAAACCACTATCATCAGCAATAGCCGGTAAGCCAGTTGATTCACTCGCGTGACGTGCTTTAATAATGGCGTTTTCAATAAAGGTAGCGCCGGTCTCAGCAACATCAGTCACGGCAAATGCAGATTGCTCAATAACGTCAATATGATATTGAGCGAACAAATGTGAAAATTCGGCGACTTTGCCTTTGTTGCCAGTGGCTAGCACGATTTTTTTCATGGTATTTACCGTTTATTCGAGTTGCTTACTATTTGTTTGGGGACGCTGGACGTGCGCCTTTACGTTTTTTAGGTGATTTACGCTTACCCAAAACTACTTTGCCTTTCGCGCCTTTTTTCTTTTTCGGCTTTTTCTTTTTGCTGACACTAGGCGCTTTATTTTTAGGTTTTAATTCGTCTATTACGCGGGGTTTAAAAGCATCTTGAGTGTAACGTATTATTTTATCGACCCACATAAAGTCGTGCGCTTCAATTAAGGATATGGCCACGCCTTTAGCGCCTGCTCTGCCGGTGCGCCCAATTCTGTGTAAATAAACATCGGCGCCGCGCGGCATATCGTAGTTAATAACATGTGACACATCAGGAACGTCAATTCCTCTGGCAGCAACGTCGGTCGCGATAAGTATATTTACCTCGCCTTCTTTAAACTGCTTAAGCGCGGCAAGTCTTTTATCTTGCGGCATTTCACCTTGCAAATAAGCGACTTTATAGCCTTTGCTAAACAGGTAATCCTTTATTTGGTGCAGTCGTTCGCGGGTTTTAATAAACACCACACACGACTCTATAGTATTGCTTAAATGATATTCTAGTAATGCATCTTTATGATTTCTATCATCGCACAAATGATACCACTGTAAGGTTTTTGCTTTTTCTTTTCGAGAAGATGATGCGTTACATTCTATTGGCTCATCTAAAATATCACGAGCAAAATTACGCACACCTCGTCCTTCAAGTGTTGCTGAAAAAAGCATGGTTTGTTTTCGCCATCTTGCTTCTTCAGCGATTTGATTGACCACTGTTGCAAAACCCATGTCTAACATACGATCGGCTTCGTCTAATACGAGTGTTTCTATGTCCCGGCAGTCAAACGCCTCATTTTGAATATGCTCAAGTAGACGTCCGGGCGTGGCGACTAGTATATCAACACGATTAGAAAGAGTGTCTTTGTCGGTACCATAATTAATGCCGCCCGTTATCACACCTACGACCAAGTCGGTAAGCTCACATATTTGCTCTGCTTGTTCCGCTACCTGATACGCTAGCTCACGAGTAGGAACTAAAATAAGCGAGCGCGCTGAATTATTATGTTTATTAGGGTAATCGAGCAAAAATTGGCAAATAGGCAGCACAAATGCGGCAGTTTTGCCAGTGCCGGTAGGTGCGCTGGCGAGTATGTCTTTGCCTTCCATTGCATCGGGAATGACTAGCTTTTGTATGCTAGTTGGCTCGCTATAACCCATTTTTCTAACGGCACTTACTAGCTCGTCGTCAAGTTCAAGGTTTTCAAAACTTTTCAAATTATACACCTATGGTCACAGCTATTGATGGAGAAGAGCAAAGACATTGCAGGTGTAATTAACATTGTTAAGGTCTACCGGCAAGATTGCGCGCAAGTGTACCTTATTAAAAGCAGTCAGTGAAGGCTGACCGCGTTTCAATAACGCTGGTCAGCATTGTTAGGCATGTTTCGCTTTGCTTGCAGTTGCTATCAAAGAGATGGATGTGAGACTAACCTAAAGTCATCAAAGGTAGCACGAGTATCGTTTGCTGGAGCGCCACTAGAGCTTAAGCTGAATTGGTCAATTCTGATGTCATCGCCTAATACACTTTGATATTGGGCAAAAATCGTGATGCTAGTGTTATCGCCCGAATTAAACACAATCGTATCTGGCCTAAAACTATCTTCGGCGTTTGAATCTACCGCTAAATCAGCATAAACCGAATTTTTAGAAGCAATAATACTCGCATCGTCAAATACATCATTTTGAATGGCTTGACCCGTGTGTACACCAAAGCGCACCGTCGCGTCTTGTTCATCGTTACTTTTTAGCAAGACATACATTTGCAGCGTATATTCTGTGTTTGCCTCAACAGATACTGTTTGGGCAATATATGGTTGGTAGGGGGTTCCGCTGTCGGCGTCATTGTGCGTAAATTTAATCGAGCCATCGTCGCCATCAGCTGCGTTGCTCGAATCTTGCACCTGCCCAATACCAGTGCCTTCGTTAACCACCCAGCCGTCTTGATTACTGGCAAAACTAGCGTTATTGATAGCCACTTCGTTAATGACACTATCGTCAACTTTGGCAATGATATTGATGCTTGTGTTACCACCAGAATTGAAGCTAACTGAATTAAAAACATAGTTTAAAGCGCCATTCGAAGAGGTATTGTCAGTCTTAAACTCTTGGGCACCTACTTGAGCTTGAAGTTGTCCTTTACCCGCGATAAAAGCAGACAAGGTATAGTTTGTATTGGCCTGCACCGCAACCGATTGAGTAATGGCGCTAGTTGGCCCCATTACTTCAGCGCTTGTATTACCTGAAAATGCTTTATCAGTGTCATCGACAAAATTTGCATTGGTAACGGTCCATCCACTTAAATCGCCGTTATCAAACTTTGCGTTATTAATATTAACCGCCATTATGCTCAGGCTCGGCTGAGGTGCGTCGTAGCTAATTGGACCCACTAAATTAGGAGAAAGAATACCGCGAAGCGCAGTGCTCATAGGCTCTTCATCAACTAATTCATCGGCGCCAGACACTGACATATCAGTGCGCATTTGCCCGTCAACATCAAGGCTTGGCAAGGTAAATTCGCCAATGGTGGCGCTGGTATCTGCGAGTAAACTGGGGCTGCTAGCGCTCGGACGCAAAATTGCTTGAGTGCCATTTAGTGATGCAGTTTCAAGCATCGGGTCAACAAAACTAAATCCATCTAAGCTGGTCACGTCATCGTCGGCAAAGCTTGCGCCGTGTACATAGTTGCCGGCATAATTTGAATTTGTCGGTAAAGTGCCTGCATTTCTAATCACTGGCCCAATCGCATTATCAACCACATTATTCACAAAATAGACACTATCTGGGCGGTCACTTCGGCTACCTGCGTACAAATTAATACTATTTACGCTGTCTACAACAGTATTATTGGCCACCAATACATTTTCGACATCTTGGTATCCATTAGATGTCGAACCATCTGAATTGCTAACCAGAATGCCGCCATTGAAATTTGTTCTTAAATAGCGAGCACCTTCAATGTAATTATTCGTAATTGAATGGTCAGCGTCAACAACGCGAATACCGCCAGAGAATGGATTGCCATCTCCTATAATAAAGTTATTGTCGATGATTGCGCCTTCGCCATGTCTATTGACGATTGACCCACGACTATTGCGCACGGTGTTATGTCTTACGGTAACATTCCCCGCTTTTATTGAAATGACTTCAGCTTCGCCGTCGATTGCCTCAAAATAATTGTGCTCGATAACAGCAAACGAATCGCTCGTATGTGTACTGCTGCTGCCAACACGGATACCTTCATATTCGTTATCGCTGCCTTGTGCATAGGCGAGACCATCTTTAGGTGGACGATCTCCAAAATAGTTATGGTCTATTTGTGTTCTGTCTTCAGTACCAGGGGCATCGCCGCGTTCAATGACAAAAAGCGCACCGCGCGTTGTTTTACCCGATACCCAATTGTGGTCAAACCGATTACCGGTGCCGTAAATCTGAAACCACTTAGTACTATCTGTAATGCCTGCGTCCATGTTAACAAAGACGTTTTCTGTGATGCGGCAGTTGTTACAGGCGGTATTTGAGTTAGCACGCGTTTGTAGCAAACTATTATCAATAGTGCCGTCTGTAAACACAAATCCTTGCAAAACGGCATAACTGCCAGTCATACCAATAAATACTTCACCGTTAATGGTGACACTTCCAGGTTGCTCGGCTGCTACAGTAATAGGCATTTGCGCTGTACCTGAGCCGCCAAATGTAAGTTCTAATCCCGAGTAGTTACCTGCTGCTAAACAGTGTGTTTCACCTGCAGTCATGGCAAAGCTGACTGCGTTTTCAAGAGAGCTTGTTGAGTTATGCGTTGTTGTACAATTTACAGAAGGCACAGTGTCATTATCGCCAATACTGCCCTTTGTAAGCCCGTTACTTGCTTGTTGATCAGTGCCAACAATGGTGATGTTTACCGCAGTGCTCGTGCCATCAATCGAACTAATATTAATCGCGTCGCCTAACATTTCGCCAACTGACAAATCCATTACAATGGTATTACTTGTATCTAGTGTGTACGACCACATACCCGCGGCGTCGATTGAAAATGTGCCGTAAGTTGAAATTATGTTGTTCAATGGTATGAATGCGCTTTCGCCAGTATCGGCATCGCTGACCGTTATCGTCCCGTCTATGGCCTCAGTTTCTTGATTATTAACACTTGCTTGATTAACACCATCGCCTTGTGTGAAGGTAGCGGGCTCGTTAATGCCTTTTAAGGTAATAGTGACTTGGCTTGTTGTGTTATCGCTTGAACTTATTGAAAAGGTATCACTTAGTTCTGCATCTTCGGGTAATGCTATAAAAGCTTGGTTTTGTGGGTCAATGGTGTAAGTCCATGCGCCATTGACGGCCAAGGTAAAAGTACCGTAGGTACCAGCAGTGCCCGTTTGTGCAATTGCCATAGCCTCGCCGGCATCTGAATCAATCACATTAAGCGTGCCGCTAAACACCGATTGATTAACGAGAATCTCGCCTGTGAGTTCACCTGAGAATGTCGCAGGCGCGTTTACTGGTGTTTGTGGCACCATTGGCTCATCACTTGAGCCTGATTTTGAACATGCATTTAGCATCAATGCAGTTGAGATGACGATAAGTCGTTTATTCATGAATACATTCCTTTTGTTAACATAAACCAAGTCGACAACATTTGCTGAGATGTCTCTTAAATTTGCTTAGCAGCGCAATAAGACGGCACACTGCTGAATTTTTAAACCCTCTAATTATTACCAATACTAATATTATTGTTAGCATAATGTAAATGAATTAATTCAAATTTGGTTACTTTATTTTTACCAGCGAGGTCTATATTGATCGATTAATTGGTTAACCATTTGGTAATATTTTTAATAGATCGCAACTTGGTACACAAAACTTCAGCTTCGTGATTGCACCAAAACCAAAACAAGCACATAATTGCCTTACTACAACCGAAAGCTAATAAAAGAAGGCCAATAAACAAAAGCCAATAATCACAAACGAATGGGCCAACTTAATCGGTTTTGAACGTCATTAAATTAAATGACTATCAGGTAATTATTGTTGGGTTTTGTGATTGACTCTTTGCTTAATAACAAAAAGAAAACTGCTGTGTATTTACAATATTATGGATTAAACGATAATCCTTTTTCGATAGCACCCAACCCCGATTATTTGTTTATGAGTACTCGTCATAAACAGGCCTTGGCGCACTTAAGCTTTGGTTTAAATGAGTCTGGTGGATTTGTGATGTTAACGGGTGAAGTCGGCACGGGTAAAACAACGGTGTCGCGCAAATTGATGCAAGAATTGGGGGATGACACGCAGGTCGCGGTTATCTTAAACCCAACGCTTTCTGCACTTGAGTTACTCGCCACTGTTTGCGATGAATTAAGCATCAAATATGACGTCACTACACCAACACTTAAAGTTTTGACAGATCTTATACTCGCGAAACTTGCCAGTAACCATGAAGCGGGTATTAATACAGTATTACTGATTGATGAAGCGCAACACCTGTTACCAGAAGTTTTAGAGCAACTACGATTACTGACCAACTTAGAAACAAACCGAGAGAAGCTACTTAAAGTAGTTTTGATAGGCCAGCCTGAATTGCAACAGTTGCTCAGGCGAAACGAGCTAAGGCAATTGGCTCAGCGAGTCACGGCTCGATATCACCTTTTACCCTTAACTCAACAAGAAGTCGTACAATATGTTGAGCATCGTTGGTCGGTTGCTGGTGGCATGGGCAGTTGTTTTACTAAATCTGCAAGTGCTGAGTTGTTTACGATTAGTGGCGGCATACCTAGGGTGATTAATTTATTATGTGACCGCGCTTTAAGTTTAGGTTACTCACTACAGCGTCCTTTTGTTGATCATCAAATTATAGTTTCATCTAGTTTTCAGGTTTTAGGCGAAGATATTGTTATGCAACGACAGCAAAGTCGCTGGCGCAAGTTTTATATTGGTGGCTTTGCCGCTTCTATTTCTGTGGGAGTGTTACTCGCACTAGTATTTGCGAGTGGGTTTGGAGGCAATAATGGATAAGCGAGTAAATATCGCTAATTTAGCGCCTGGCATGATGGTGACAAAGGTAGTAGAGCAGTCGGGTCCAGTTAAAATTCGTAAAGTTGGCATGATCAGGTCGCCCGATATGATCAAAGGGCTCAAAGAAATGGGCGTCACGGTGGTTGAGGTTGATCAATCGCAAAGTATTCAAGTTGATAGTGACGAACATGTTTATGATAAACAAGAACCAAGCCAAAGCATTCAGTCAGATTCAAAGGAGTCAACCGCAACTCAACGATTATTGGTATCTGACAAACAAATAGCAGATGCTGATCGCAATCTTTCTCAGCAATTCCACCGCTCTTTATTTATGCCCGCTGTTGACCAAATGCCTTCAAAATGGACCTTGTATGGCAAACCTTATGCATTACTTGTGTTTGTTGTGATCTTTGGGTTTTGTATTGGTTGGTATGCGACTGTTGGTGCAAAAACATTATTGGCGCCGCATTCGACTACCGTGCAATTATCGGGTAATGACTCTGATGCACTATTAGACCGCTCAAACTCTAGTGCACAAGCGCCAACGAATGAAGGTACAAGCGATGAGGAAACGCAAGTCGCACTTAATAAAGGCGTAGCACAAACACAAGCGGATCAAACGCAATCAGACCAAGCTTTAAATCTAAGCTCAAGCGAAGAAAATAGCGCAAAATCAAGCGTATCCGAACAGCCCAATGAGGGCGGTACCGAGCAACGGAATGCAAATCAGAGCGCTCAGCCCGCAATTGTAGAAGAGTTTACTTCGAATCAGCACAATAATACCAATGTTCAAATTGCTAATACTCAAGTTGCTAGTACTGATACTAATAGGTCAGAAATTAATAAACCGATTGAAGAAAACCGTCAAAACGGGCTCGTGCTAGAAGAAGGGCAGCGCGTGCTTGGGTATAATGGCGAGGCGCTCTCTACCCCATCGGTGGAGCAAAGCACCTCAACTCGCAATGTTCCAAACACGACATCAAGCCGCGGCGATCTTGCTGGCGCTGAGCTCCTGCGAAAAATTCAAGAAGCCGCGCAAGCGGTAGACAGTCAGGCGACTGAACCTTTGCGCGATCCTGTTGTAAGCACAGAGGTAAACGATATTGTACGTATTGACCAGTTATCGCCTGCGATGTTGACACAAATGCCTGAAATGAGTTTTAGTGCCCATATGTATGCAAGCGATCCACGAGACAGATGGGTGCGTGTTAATAGTCGTCGACTTGGGGAAGGGGACTTTATTGCAGAAGATTTAATGCTAAAACGAATTGACCCAGAGCTTGTCATTCTCTCGTTTAGAGGTACTGATTTTAGTATGAATGCTTTGTCTGATTGGTAGATAGTTTATAGAGCAGTAACTAAAGTGGCACTTAAAATGGTAACTAAAAAGGTACCTAAAAAGGTACCTAAAAAGGTAATAACGCTGTTCTGAAAAAGTGCGGAAGATTAATATCAAACTCTTCAGGTGTCACACTGCCCACTATTTTATCTGTTTGCGTTCGTTTCAAGTCAATACGTTTTATTTCGGTATGATGTTTACCGCGGATGCTATAAAAGGCCATAACAGTCGGTTTAAGTGGATTTTGTTTGTTTCGCTGCACAACTATCGCAAGTTTGCCGCTCTGTAAATGTACTAATGAGCCAACGGGAAATAAGCCAATCGCACTAATAAATTCATTAACTAATTGTTTATCAAACCCATCGTCGTTTTGCAGTGATTCAAGGATATTTTGTGCGCTGGCCGAAGACCTAAAAGGCCTGTCAGTTAGCATTGCATCATAAGTATCAACAATAGCACTCATTTGTGCGTATAAACTTATTTCATCTTCAGTCTTTTGTTTTGGGTAGCCAAGGCCGTTAATTCTCTCGTGATGATTAGCAATAACATCAAGTGCAATGGGCGGAATATCGCCAAAGCGTTCGGCAATTTCATAGCCAATATCAACGTGAGTGCGCATAAGCACAAGGTCGGCTTCAGTAAATTTTTCGGTGCTTGAAACCAACTCTTTTGGCAAAAGTGCCATGCCGCAATCCATTAAGAGACCCGCTAGCGTCAAGTCTTCTACTTCTGCTTGTGAAAAGCCTTTATGCTTGGCAAAAATACTCATCAAAATTGAACAATTAAGTGCATGTTCAACTAAGTAATCATTTGATTCTTTTAGCATGACTAAACAAGCCAATACATCTGCGTTATCGAAAACGCTGTCGATGATCTCATTTGATAGTTTATTTAATGCATTAAAATCGGGTGCTTGTCCGCTTTGTAATTGACGGATAAAGCGATTGTGGATTTCTCTAGCTTCGGTATATAGCCTGTCTGCAACCGCTAAGTCTTTTTGCTGCTGCTCAAAACTTATCGGCTTATCGGTAAAAGGAATAGGCTTGGATTTGTCTTCTTCGGGTTCAGTTTGCTGAGACTGTTCAGGTTCCTGATAATCACTTTTTGACAAATCAATTTCAAATTCTAAAATGCCACGCGCTAAAAGAGAGTCAATGGTCGCTTGAGAGCGGATCATCCCCTGGCTTTTAACGACTAAATTTGACCGAGATTTAGTGATTGCACTCACGTACATACCCACTTGCAACTCAGTAATAGTGACAGTTTTTTTCATTTAAGTAATGTGCAAAATGCACTGTAACAGTGCATTTATTGGTTATTTATCGTTGTTGTTCAATAAAGAACTTATCGGCACCTTACCAAATTGTTATAGCCATTTTTGCCTTTGCTGTTCAAACTTTTTAATTTCATCGTCTAATTCTAGTGTTTGACCAATTGCATCTAAGCCTTTTAGTAAATTATTTTTATGATGTGTTGCAATATCAAAGGTAAATGTTAACGCTTCACAACTGACGCTTTGCTCGCTTAAGTTAACCGTAATTTTGACTTTTGGGTTTGCCATCACTTTTTCAAATAATTGGTCAAGTTCTTTGTTGCTGAGGCATACCGGTAAAAGTTGATTGTTAATGCTGTTGCCATAAAAAATATCAGCAAAGCTAGTCGCAATCACGCAATCAAAACCGTAATCAGCTAATGCCCAAGGAGCATGCTCACGGCTTGAGCCACAGCCAAAATTTTCTCTTGTTAGCAATATACTAGCCCCTTCATACTGAGGCTGATTTAATACAAACTCAGGATCAGGAGTTTTGTTTGGGCCCGGCAAATAACGCCAATCATGAAACAAATTAATACCATAGCCACTTCGTGTAACGCCCGTTAAAAATTGCTTAGGAATGATTTGATCTGTATCCACATTGGCTTGGTCAAGTGGCGCTACTGTTCCGTTTACTATATTTATCCCTGACATTATGCGTCTCCCATAGCGCGCACATCAACAAACTTACCAGTAATTGCAGCGGCTGCTGCCATCTCTGGACTCACAAGGTGTGTGCGTGCATCACGGCCTTGGCGTCCTTCAAAGTTTCGGTTACTGGTTGAAGCGCACCTATCTTTAGGTTGAAGTACATCATCATTCATCCCCAGACACATTGAGCACCCAGGTAATCGCCATTCAAAACCACTTTCAATAAAAATTTTATCAAGCTTTTCGTCTTCTGCTTGTTTTTTGACGTGGACAGAACCCGGTACAACAATTGCTCGCAAGCCTTCTACTACTTTGCCTTTTGCTGCGACTTTGGCAGCAGCGCGTAAGTCTTCGATACGACTGTTAGTACAAGAGCCAATAAACACGTGTGACACGGCAATGTCAGTAATAGCATCACCAGCTTGCAGTCCCATATATTTTAAGGCTTTATTGGCAGAGTCTTTAGTAACCTGATCAGTATAGGTATTTGGATTAGGCACTTTTTGATTGATGCCAACTACTTGACCCGGATTAGTACCCCATGTGACCTGTGGCTCTATGTCTTTGGCAGCTAGTTCTACAACAGTGTCAAATTCAGCGTCATCATCGCTATAGAGGCTTTGCCAGTAAGCAAGTGCTTGTTCCCAGTGCTCATTAGCCGGCGCAAACTCTTTCCCTTTAATGTATTCAATTGTTTTTTGATCAGGTGCAATGAGTCCGGCTTTGGCGCCCGCTTCTATACTCATATTGCAAACGGTCATCCTTTCTTCCATTGATAGCGCTGAAATAGCTTCGCCGGCGTATTCAATCACATGTCCTGTGGCGCCAGCGTGACCAATTTCGCCTATAATCGCTAAAATAATGTCTTTCGCGGTTACCCCTAAAGGTAATTTACCATTTACTTTTACTAGCATGCTTTTTGCGCGAGACTGTTTTAGTGTTTGAGTGGCCAACACATGCTCTACTTGTGATGTGCCTATGCCAAAAGCTAAGGCACCAAATGCGCCATGTGTCGCGGTGTGAGAGTCACCACAAACAACTGTCATGCCTGGATGGATGAGCCCCAGCTGAGGGCCTATAACATGCACTATTCCTTGATTTTTATGGCCTACCGGATATAACTGAATACCATGCTGTGCACAGTTTGAGGCAAGCGTATTGAGTTGCAGTTCGTTTTGAGGCCCGCACGCATCTAGTGCTAACGAACGGGTTGAAATGCTATGATCCATAGTACCAAAGGTAAGGTCGGGACGACGCACCGGTCGGCCTTTTTCAGCTAAACCAGCAAAAGCTTGAGGAGTGGTGACTTCATGAATTAAGTGGCGGTCAATATAAAGCACCAAGTCCTCACCTAATTCATCGACAACATGTTGCTGTAATATTTTTTCATAGAGTGTACTTGCTTTATTGGCAGTTGCATTCGTCATTTTTAATTCCTTACTATTGTCTTGCTATAGCTGACTTACAATGTAGGCGCCCACTTCGCTAGTCGACTTGGCCATATGTTTGTTTTCATTGCTTAATAACTCACCGGTGAGTATGCCGTCAGAAAGGGTTTTCAAAACAGCCTGTTCAATGTCATCAGCTGCTTCGTTCAAGCCCAAGCTATAGCGAAGCATCATGGCGGCAGATAAAATCTGGGCCACGGGATTGGCAATATTTTTACCGGCAATATCGGGAGCAGAGCCGCCGGCGGGTTCATACATACCAAATCCGTCTTGGTTAATACTGGCCGAAGGTAATAAGCCCATTGAGCCAGTTATCATCGCGCACTCGTCAGAAACGATATCACCGAAAAGGTTAGAACACAGCATCACATCAAATTGACCTGGGTTAGCCACTAATTGCATCGTCGCATTGTCGATATAAATATGCTCAAGTGTTACGTGTGGATAATCTTTTGCGACTTCTTCTACTATTTCGCGCCATAAACGACTGGTTACTAGTACATTAGCTTTATCTACCGATGTGACTTTGTTGTTTCGCTTGGTGGCGGCTTCAAATGCAGAAATGGCGATACGTCTTATCTCCGCTTTTGAATATCGCATGGTATCAAATGCGTTTGTTGTTTCGCCTTCCCCTTCAATGCCTTTAGGTTGACCAAAGTAAATGCCCGAGGTTAGCTCTCGTACCACTAAAACATCCACATTATTGCTCGCAATGTCAGCGCGAAGAGGGGATAAATGTACCAAACTAGGATAAATCTTGGCAGGTCGTAAATTACTAAATAAGTCAAAATGACTACGAAGCGTTAATAAAGCTGCTCTTTCAGGGCGCTCTTCTAATGGTAAAGTATCCCATTTAGGTCCACCAATCGAACCAAATAAAATAGCGTCCGCCTGCTCACAACCTTGCAATGTTTCAGCAGGGAGTGCTTCGCCGCATGTGTCAATAGCATAACCGCCAACGGCATATTCAGTACAGTTAAGGTTGAAATTATGTTTGGCACTTACAGCATCAAGTACCTTTCGAGCTTGCTTCATTACTTCTGGGCCGATGCCGTCTCCGGCGAGTACGGCGATTGAATAGCTTGTCATTTATGCTCCTGCAGTTTTTTCTTGTTTCTGTTGATCAATCTGATCGGCTAAATAGGTATTGTTAAGCACAAATATAAGCGATTTTACGCCAGCCTCAACAATGTCAGTGGCAAGCCCAATACCGTTAAATCGTCTACCGTTATATTCAACTATTACGCTGACTTGCGCGAGTGCATCGGCGCCTTCGCCTTTAGAATCGAGTTTAAAATCGGCTATCTCTAAATCGTGACCATCAATTGCTTTAATAATCGCATTAAACGCGGCATCAACAGGGCCATTGCCTGTGGCTGACTCGGTAATATCTTCTTCACCTGCCGCAATCGTTACCGTTGCCGACGGAATTATATTGTGACCAGAGGTAGCCTGTAAATAGCGCAGTTTGTAAAAGGCTTGTTCGTGCTTTTGCTGGTCAAAGAAAAGCAAAGCTTCTAAGTCATAATCAAACACTTGCCCTTTTTTATCAGCAAGGACGATAAACGAGGCGTAAATGGCGTCTAAGTCGTACTCGTCTTCGCCGTAGCCTAATTCACCCAAGCGATGCTTAATGACGTGACGCCCTGAGCGTGAGGTTAGGTTTAATACGTTTTTATTGATACCTACGCTTTCAGGTGTCATTATTTCGTAAGTGTTTTGGCCCTTTAATACGCCATCTTGGTGAATACCTGACGAATGGCTAAACGCATTTGCGCCAACAATAGCTTTGTTTGATTGTACCGGCATGCTGCAAAGCTGACTAACTAGTTTAGAGGCTTTATGAATTTCTTGAGTATTGATACCTGTTTCAACACCTAGCTTACTGTATCGGGTCTTTAGGGTCATCACTATTTCTTCGAGCGAGCAGTTTCCTGCGCGTTCACCAATGCCATTGATTGTACATTCAACCTGACGAGCACCGCTTTCGACAGCTGCTAGCGAATTCGCTACGGCCAAGCCTAAATCATTGTGACAATGCACAGAAATCACCGCTTTGTCGATATTTGGCACACGATTGAATAAGTTAGAAATAATGCCGCCAAATTCAGATGGAATGGTATATCCCACAGTATCTGGAATGTTTACGGTAGTGGCGCCTGCGTTAATAGCAGACTCGACCATTCGGCACAAATAATCGATATGTGTACGGCCAGCATCTTCACACGAAAATTCAACATCATCTGTGTATCTTCTAGCATGTTTAATTGCATTCACCGCCATCTCAACCACTTCATCTTGTGATTTGCGCAATTTAGTATCGACATGAATATCTGATGTGGCAATAAAAGTGTGTATTCTGAAGGCGTCAGCCACTGATAGTGCTTCACCACAGGCATCAATGTCTTTAGCTAAGGCCCGAGACAAACCGCATACACGTGAGTTTTTAATTTCTTTTGCAATTAATTGGACTGATTCAAAGTCACCTGGCGACGATACAGGAAAGCCCGCTTCTATGACATCTACACCGAGACGTTCGAGCATGAGCGCAATTTGTAGTTTTTCACGCATACTTAGGCTTGCAGGAAGCGCCTGCTCACCATCACGTAAAGTTGTATCAAATATAATCACTTGCTTGTTCATATTGCCTCCGGTGGTATGGTTGCGTGTGCTTATTCTTTATTATATTAATTTTATTACATTTATTGTTGTGTTTATTACCACAACGTCGCTTATAAAAGGGCAAAAATAAAAGCACATAAAAAAACCCGCGCAATGCACGGGTTTTTAAAAATGTTTACAAACAGCTACCCGTGCGTTTTTGCCGAAAGTAAATTCGCCAGTACTAAGAGTAGCAGGATAGACGTCATGCATTTGCACGATTGTGATGATAAGTTTTTCACGCTTGTCTTCCTTTGTTTGGTTTAATAACAGAAATGTAACGCTCTTTGCGTAGGGCGTCAAGCCCAGACTACCTAACAATTTACATTTATCTGCAATTAAGCACTTGTATCTTTTGTCTGAGGCTAATTCTTAGCCAAAAGTGCTCGTTTCATTTCTAGGCGTTTGGCGTGCAACAAGGGCTCTGTGTAGCCGCTAGGTTGACGTTTGCCTTTAAAAATAAGCTCAGTTGCCGCTTGAAAGCCAATAGATGACGCGTAATCAGGGCCCATTGGAATATAATCCGCATCTTTACTGTTTTGCGAGTCTACCAAGGCCGCCATTTTAAGTAAGCTTGCTTCTACCTGTTGCGGCGAAATCAATTTATGTTCCAACCAATTTGCTATGTGCTGGCTAGAAATTCGTAAGGTTGCTCTGTCTTCCATCAAGCCTACATTATTAATATCGGGTACTTTTGAACAGCCTATGCCTTGGTGAACCCAGCGAACCACATACCCTAAAATCCCTTGAATATTGTTATCCAATTCATTATTGATTTGTGCCTGGCTTAACTGCCTATCACCTAGTAACGGGATTTGTAAAATTGTGTTTAGCTCGTTAGGGGCGTTTAGCTTACCTTGTTGGATATCAAATACTTTGACTTGATGGTAATGCAGGGCGTGCAAGGTGGCGCCAGTCGGCGAGGGCACCCACGCGGTATTGGCCCCCGATTGAGGATGCGCAATTTTTGCTTCAAGCATGTTGGCCATTTGATCAGGAATAGGCCACATACCTTTACCGATTTGCGCTTTCCCCGACAAACCACTTTGTAGGCCAATGCTTACATTTGCGTTTTCGTAAGCACCTATCCATGGCATTTGTTTAAGTTCTGCCTTTGGCGCAAAAGCACCTTTTAGCATCGAGGTATGGATTTCATCACCGGTGCGATCCAAAAAGCCGGTATTTATGAATACTACGCGTTCTTTGGCGCCATGGATGCAGGCGGCTAAGTTGACGCTAGTGCGGCGCTCTTCGTCCATTATCCCCACTTTTATTGTATAACGAGGCAGGTCAAGTAAGTCCTCAACTGCATTAAATAAATCATGCGTTAGTGCGACTTCTTCTGGGCCATGCATCTTAGGTTTTACAATATAAATACTGCCCGTTTTACTATTTTTATATCTACCGTTATGGCGTAAATCATGTTTAGCGATAAGTGAAGTCACTACGCCATCCATAATGCCTTCAAATATGTGTTCACCTTCAAATAAAATTGCGTCATTGCGCATTAAGTGCCCAACATTTCTGTTAAACATCAAGCTTCGCCCTGAAAGGGTCAATGTATCGTGAATGTTGCTACTCTCAGGTTTATGATAAACACGGTCTGGCGCCATGCTTCGTTTGATTTGCGCATCTCCCTTTTGCATGGTGATACTTAAATCGCCTCGCATTAGTCCTAGCCAGTTGCGATAGACCTTTATTTTATCTTGAGCATCAACTGCGGCAACCGAGTCTTCACAATCCATAATAGTGGTCAGCGCAGCTTCAAGCAATATGTCTTTTATGCCTGCGGGATCAGATTGACCAATGCTATCTTTTTTGTCGATTTGGATTTCGGCGTGAAGCTCATTGTGTTTAATTAACAGGGCTGATATTTGCTGCGATGTACCTTGATAACCAACAAATTGGCTTTCATCTTTTAAGCTTACCGTCTTTGTTTCGCCTTCTAGTGTAACTTCTAGTCGACCGTTATTAATAGCATACCGTATGCTTTGCAAATGACTGCCCGAGGCCAGTGGTGCGATTAAATCTAAATATTCTCGTGCTTTTTTGATGACGGCAAGCCCGCGCTTCAAATTATAAGCTTTGGTTTTTTCTAAGCCATTAGACTGCTCAATCACATCTGTTCCATACAAGGCGTCATACAAGCTTCCCCAACGCGCATTAACAGCGTTGAGCGCGTAGCGCGCGTTATTTATGGGTACAACCAGTTGGGGACCCGCCATAGTGGCGATTTCTTTGTCGGTGTTCGTGGTTGAAATAGAAAATGGTTCAGGTGCGTCTACTAAATAGCCGATTTCATGTAAGAATTTTTTATAGTCCTCAAAACTTGCATCCGCTTGAGATTGATGAAAGGTGTCTATCTTATTTTGCAATATGCTTCGTTTGGCTAAAAGCTGTTCATTGCGGGCGGTAAATGTCTTAAGAATGTTTTCAAAACCTTGCCAAAAATTGTCTGCTTGGCATCCGCTTCCAGGTATTACTTCTTGATTAATAAAATCAAAAAAGGCTTTATCGATTTGCAAGCCGCCATTGATGACTCGTTTTGCATCACCACCTGTATTGGATTGCTTAGCGTCTTTAATGCTTGATGACGAAGAATGAAGCGTGGTTTCCATAATGAGTACCTTTTTGTGTGCATCGGAAGTGTGAACGTGTGTTGAGTGTAGGGCACAAGCGTAATATTGTTTAGATTATATTTAATATAACTATCATTCATGATATTTATAATAAGCTTTGATCACAGCTCGGCATTCGATAATGTAATAAAAACTATCACTTAACTTAATTTTTAACTCAACTCGCTGGCCACTTCACCAATTAAGCGGCGCAGCCAAATGTGACCTGCATCATGCTGAAGAAGTGCACTCCACGCCATTTTTAGGGCAATGGGCGGAATATCAAAAGGTGGATCTACTATTTTTACTGCTGCGTCATCTTTAAAGATTCTAGCTGCTTTGCTGGGTAGGGTAGCGATAAGATTTTGAGTTTTAGCCATTTGCAGTGCTGCGTGGTAATGCCTAGTAAATACCCTTATATCTCGCTGTTTGCCTAGTTTAGTTAATTCTGCGTCTACCCAGCCAAGTTTTTGCACTTCGGTTGGATCAATCCCTACGCCCACACCAAAGCCGGTTTTACTCACCCATATATGCTGGCCTGATAGATATTCTTGCAGGTTAAAATTATCAGCGTTTTGACGATTACTTTTGATGACACAGCTAAACGTATCGTACCAAATGACCTTTTGATGAAACGACAAAGGCAGTTCGTCAAATCTATTTATTGCCATGTCGACTCGACCTTGCTCTACATCGTGAAATGTCACGTCGCTAGGTGTAATAAGATCAAGGGTAATATTAGGGGCAAGTGTGGCTAATTTACCTATAACACCCAACAATAATGTAGACTCTGCGTAGTCGCTGGTCATTATTCTGAATGTGCGTTTGCTGGTAGCTGCATGAAATTCAACTTCAGGTTGAATTGATGCTTCTAATTGGCCAAGTACATTGCGAATAACAGGCTGCAACTCTAAAGCGCGTTTGGTAGGCGTCATACCATCACTTGTGCGAACTAAAAGCGGATCTTTAAACAGGTCTCTTAATCGCTTTAAGCCATTGCTCATAGCAGGTTGGGTAATGCTTAGTTGGTTGGCAGCCCTTGTCACACTGCCTTCGCGTAACAATACATCAAGGTACACCAATAAATTCAAGTCAACTTTTGCTATGTTCAATCTTACTCGTCCACGTTTATAGAGCCTACCTGTTAAAGGCTACCATTAAATCCTATAAAAAGGCTACAAGCAGCCGGAATTTAAGCGATGCGATATTGGTAGGAAGGTAAATTGCAATAAAAAAGACTCGTAGCAAGGCTAACGAGTCTTTTTAACTGTTTGGATGTGTTAGCGGATATTATACGACCGCATCAAACTGATTCATTGTGTTATCTTCACCAGAAGCTTTAAGCGCTTGCTCTCCAGAGAAGTACTCTTTGTGTGTATCGCCTAAATCAGAGCCTGCCATTGCTTGGTGTTTAACACACGCTAAGCCTTGTCTTATCTCTTGACGCTGCACGCCACGAACATAAGCTAACATGCCGTCGTCACCAAAGTAGCCTTTTGCTAGGTTGTCAGTTGACAGTGCTGCTGTATGATAAGTGGGCAGAGTAATCAAATGATGGAATATACCCGCTTGTGCCGCCGCATCTTTTTGAAAGGTTTTGATTTTTTGGTCAGCTTGCGCAGCAAGCTCTGTATCATCGTAAACCACCGACATAAGTGCTGAACGTTCGTATCCGCTGGTGTCTTTACCTTGTTCTTCCCAAGCATCAAACACTTGTTGACGGAAGTTGAGCGTCCAGTTAAATGACGGTGAGTTATTATAAACAAGCTTTGCATTAGGGACTTCTGCGCGGATGGCGTTTACCATTGCCGCTATTTGACCTACATGTGGTTTTTCTGTTTCTATCCATAGCAAATCTGCGCCATTTTGAAGTGATGTAATACAATCAAGTACCACGCGGTCAAAGCCAGTATTGTCTTTAAACTTGTACAAGCCGTTGGGCAAACGTACAGGTTTAGCTAAGCCTCCGTTTAGTTTCATGACGGTGTCGCCATTCACAAGTTCATCTATAGAATCGACCGGAGTAGTTTGTAAAAATTGGTTGTATTGGTCGGCTAAGTCGCCAGGCTTATTTGAAACAGGAATTTTTTGTGTTAAGCCTGCGCCCAATGAATCTGTGCGGGCAACAATTACGCCATCATCTACACCGAGTTCTAAAAATGCGTATCTGACAGCGTTGATTTTAGCCAAAAAGTCTTCATGAGGGACGGTCACTTTTCCGTCTTGGTGGCCACACTGTTTTGCGTCAGACACTTGGTTTTCAATTTGAATGCAGCAGGCACCCGCTTCAATCATTTGCTTAGCCAGTAAATAGGTGGCTTCTTCGTTACCAAAGCCGGCGTCTATGTCTGCAATAATGGGCACAACATGTGAATCAAAATTATCTATTTGTGCTTGTATTTTTTGTGTATCTTGACCCTTTGCTTGTGCGGCATCTAGCTGCTTAAATAAATCCCCAAGCTCTCGTGCATCGGCTTGTCGTAAAAAGGTATAGAGCTCTTCAATTAGCGCTGAAACTGTCGTTTTTTCGTGCATTGATTGGTCTGGTAAGGGGCCAAATTCAGAACGAAGTGCGGCTACCATCCAGCCAGATAAGTACAAATAGGACTTATCGGTGGTGCTTTGATGTTTTTTCACCGACAACATTTTTTGTTGACCAATAAATCCGTGCCAGCAACCCAAAGATTGCGTGTATTGGCTGCTGTCTTTGTCATAGTCAGCCATATCTTTACGCATAATGCCTGCTGTATACTTTGCGATATCAAGCCCTGTTTTAAAACGGTTTTGAGCTTCCATACGCGCTGCATATTCCGGGCTGATTGCGCTCCAAGTTTTTTGCTGCTCTTTAAGTTGTGTAAACTTGTCGATTGCTTGTTGATAGTTCATTTTCGTTTCCTCATTTGTTGAGTAGACGGGTATTGGTTCATGTTGAAATTAACCTGTTACAAGCTTGACCTTACATCAAAGCTCTTTGACCAATCACCCTATGTGGTGTAGATACATCCTAGGCGGCTTATTTAAATAATTGAAGTGAATGATATGTATTTTAATTATTCACCGTGTGAATAATTGTTGGTATGGTGATCCTGACTTTTCTTTTTTTAAAATCTAATAAGCAATAAATTATTGATATTTATAGGGTAAGTTGGGTTTTTATGTCTTTGCTGAGAAAAGCTAGGTACTTGATTCTTTCATGTTTGTCCTCATACTCAACACTGTGTTGCGTATTTTAGAGCTTGGTTTTGCGAAATTTTTTGACAATATTTTTGCTGATTTGCCTTTTGGTATCGAATATTAATGTTTTCTCTGACATTAATTGTGGTGCAATGTGCACTTCACAATATCTGCACAGCCCGCAGCTTATGCACAGCACGCAGCTTATGCACAGCCTGCAGCTTATGCACAACACGCAGCAATCGAAGCAAATCAACAACCAACTGAGCAAATATGACGCAGTCATTGACTCATTTTCAGTATTTTTAATGGATACAAACGAAAGCTATCATCAAGAAAATGCGTCTACACTAAAAGATATTCCTTCGTACAACCCACCACGAACATCCTCAAGCTATTTTCAACACGTAAAGCAAACACTTGTTGACTATTTTCTGTTAGTCGAATTTTTACCTGAAGATTGGTCGGCATCTTTATATCGACACCTTATAGATGGTGGTGATCTCAGCCCTTGGTATATAAGACTCTCGCCTTCAAAAAAGCGCCTTCGACTTGGCGCATGGAAAGACAGTAACTTACAGTTCAAACTTGGTCTATATCAGGCCGCTTAGCTTTATTTCAGCACCGTAGTATTCAATTTAATTTATCTTCGGACATTACCGAAGCACGGTCAATTGCGCTGGCTTAAGCGCACACGAAATAAAGAAATCAATTATGAAACAAAAAATAAATGTATGGCATGTCATGCTAATTGTACTTGTCACCTTAGTTTTATCATTAAGCGCGCTGCCAAGTTTTTATGGTACGCACCAAGTGCTTGTAATAGAAACCAAAACAAATGAAAAGGACTTGCCATCGGGCGCCTTGTCTTTAGTCACTGAGTTAAGTAAAAGTCTGGGTGGCCTCCCAATCAGCATATCGACTGAAACAACACAAATAAACCCTAATCAAAAATCGAATTCACTTGTTGCCAAATCAATTGTCATTAAATCAATGAGTGAGCAATACGGCGTTCATAAGCTTCGTGATACCGTTCGAAGCCATTTAACAAGCGATTACACACTTCGAATTGAAGAACGGCAAAGCAGCCCTACTTGGTTAACAAAAGCAGGTTTTACACCCATAAAACTTGGTTTAGATTTACATGGCGGCGTATTATTTGTCTTGCAAGTCGACATTGATGTAGCTTTGCAAGAGAGGATGCAAGGCTTTGTGAATGAACTCAAACAAAGCATTCAGCAACAGCGCCTGTTTGGTATAAAGGTGGCGTCAACAGAGCAAGGCCACATTGTCATAGAACATCTAAATCCACAGCAATCCACTGAGTTAGTTAATTTGCTGCAGAAATTTGATGCGCTGCAAGTACTTAATAAAAACAACAAGCGCTTGGTACTCGCGTTTTTACCTAAGCAGCAAGCTTTATTTACCCAACAATTGATGCAGCAATCGCTCGACATTATGCGAACTCGCATAGCGTCTTTAGGCATTACTGAAGCTGCGGTATTTAGGCAAGGCGCACATCAAATTCGAATAGAGTTACCGGGAATTAAAAACCCAGCACAAGCTCAAAAAATCATTGGATCAACGGCAACGCTTGGTGTTTATGCGATGGCAAATACTCAAGGTGATTATCACAAAGCAATGTTTGATGCTACTCAAACGCTTTACAATCATGCTGGTCAGGCGGTTCATATTCTCAGCAAACCTATATTTGCTGGTGTTAATATTCACAGTGCATCAGCAGGTGTCGACGAAAACGGTCTACCCATCGTTAACTTGCTACTCGATTCACAAGGCGGCAAACTCATGTCGCGTTTTTCTAAAGACAATATTGGTAAGCCAATGGTCACTGTGCTTTCGGAGTATAAAAACGACAGCGGCCAAGCAAATCAGTTACAAAAACACAGCACTGTCATTAATGTTGCCACTATTCAAACGCATCTAGGCAATCGCTTTAGCATCACCAATATGCCAAGCCCCGAAGCGGCAAAAGAACTTGCTACGCTAATTCGGGCCGGTTCACTGAACGCCCCAATATCGATTGAAGAGCGCAGAACAATAGACGCTAGCCTTGGCGCTGAGAATGTCTCTAAAGGCTTTACCGCGCTCGTAATTGGGCTTGGTTTGACCATGACGTTTATGCTTATGTGGTATCGACGTCTTGGTGTTATTGCTAACGCTTCTTTACTTGTTAATTTAGTATGTTTACTAGGGTTAATGGCATGCTTACCTGGCATTGTATTAACTTTGCCTGGGATTGCTGGTTTGGTATTAACCGTAGGCATGGCAGTTGACACAAACGTATTGGTGTTTGAAAGAATAAAGCAGGAAGCCAAGCATGTGAAGCGCCTCGGCCTTGCTAGCGAAGCGGCTTATAAAAAAGCGCTCACCACTATATTAGATGCCAACCTTACCACTTTGATCTGCGCTCTCATCCTTTATGCGATGGGCAACGGACCCATAAAAGGCTTTGCGATCACCCTTAGTCTAGGAATATTGACGAGTTTGTTTTCTGGTGTGTTTGTTGCGCGTACCTTAACGCGTATTTTTAATGCTTTTGATTGTAGGGAGCAAGGCGCATGAATATTTTTACAAAATTAACAAAGATTAGAAAATTAGCCTGCTACTTATCACTTTTTATAATGCTTATTGCCAGCATGGCTGTTGGCGGAAAAGGCGTAAATATGGGATTGGATTTTACCGGAGGCTATTTAATTGAGTTTTCGAGTAAGCAGGCAATTAGTCAGCAGGTAATGCAAGATTCGCTTAATGAAATGTTTGCAGCCAATATAAGAGTGAACGGGGCGCAGCAAGGTACTCGATGGACCCTGCGCGCTCAAGAGGAGATGATGCATGAATTTAGCGATGCTACGTCCGAAGGGCTTGGCTTACAAGCGCTTAGCGAGAGTTTAGGCACTGAGCTAACGCTTCTTGATAGCAATTATATAAGTAGCCAAGTGGGCGAACAGATGATTGAAAAGGGCAGTGTGGCGATGTTAGTGGCCGCACTGATGGTAATGCTATATGTTGCGCTGCGGTTTGAGTGGAGATTGGCACTAGGCGCGCTTGTTGCACTGGTTCACGATGTGTTGATTGTACTTATATTTTTTATTATGTTTGATTTTGTGTTTGATTTAACCGTGTTAGCGGCATTATTGGCCATTATTGGCTACTCTTTAAATGATTCGATTGTGATTGGGGACAGGATACGAGAGTTATTAATGCAACGAGCGTCAGTAGTTGCCGCTAAGCCTGATATCAATGAGGACATTAAAGATGCCATGCTACTTAATAACATTGTCGACTTAGCAATAAAGTCAACATTGATGCGTACGGCAATTACATCGGGTACTACGCTTATTACTGTTGCTTGCCTATGCTTATTAGCGGGTAAACCTTTGTTTGGTTTTTCGGTCGCTTTATTTGTTGGTGTGCTGGCGGGTACGTTATCTTCAATTAGTATCGCAGCGACGCTACCCATCATACTGGGTCTTAAATTTGATTATTACCTTGATAAAATAAAGTTGAGAAACGACATTGCACAAGAAAAACTTCGCTAAGCTAGGATAGACTGGGCTAAGCTGGGCTAAGCTGGGCTATTCTGGGGTATGCTGGGCGATACGAAATTAGGGCAGATTCGCGACACCAAGATAGTCGCTGACAAGGCATACAACAACCTTGTCAGCGCAATGTTTTATGCAGCGTTGTGCGACAGCCTTACAATAAAGGAAAAGAGCAAGAAGAGTCATCAATAGCGCCCAGATTGTGTGTATACTTCTTAGGGTCAACCATATTAAAAGAGAAAAACATGGCAAGAAATTCTTTAAAAAAAGCAAGTTTGCTAACCGTGATAAGCGGACTCAGTATTATTATCAGTGGCTGCGTTGTTGTCCACAGCAAAAATAACAAGCAGAGCGAAGGTTCAAAAGTAAGCATTGAACAAGAGATCATATTGCACGATAAGCGTGCGCCTAAAAATATTATCATGGTGGTTGCAGATGGCATGGGACCCGCTTTTGTGAGTGCTTATCGTTATTTTGCTGACGATCCAAATACACCCGAGAAAGAGACCACTATTTTTGATCAAATTCACGTGGGCACATCTCGCACGTATCCGCACGAAGAAAGTGGCTTAATTACCGACTCGGCAGCAAGCGCTACCGCCATGGCTGCGGGCATTAAAACATATAACGGCGCAATAGGCGTAGACACCAACAGAGAAGCCGTAGAAACCGTGTTACATCGCGCACATAAGCTTGGCATGATGACTGGCCTAGCGGCGACTTCACATATTGTGCACGCTACCCCAGCTGCATATATGGTGGCGAACGAAGCCAGACGTAATTACGCACAAATCGCCGATAGTTTTTATGACGATAGGATAAATGGCGAACATCTTGCCGACATTATGTTGGGAGCCGGGCAAAATTACTTTATGCGTGACGACCGTAATTTGGTAGATGAATTTGTGAATGATGGATATCAATATATCAGTCAGTACCAACAACTCGATAGCATTCAAAGTGATGTGCCAGTGCTTGGCTTATTTGGTGACGATAGCCTGCCAAGAGCACTTGATGATGACGATCCATTGCGGCTAACTACGATGACCAAAGCTATTGTGCCTTATTTGGCCAATAATAAAGATGACAAAGGTTATTTTTTATTACTAGAAGCGAGTCAAGTTGATTGGGCGGGTCATGGGAATGACATCGCTTGGGCTATGGCCGAAATGCATGATTTAGCAAAAACGATGGAATATTTACACGAATACGCGAAAAGCCATCCTGATACGCTTGTGATACTTACCGCTGACCATAGCACTGGTGGTTTAACAATAGGGGCAAATGGCGATTACAGATGGGAGCCTGACTTTATTAAAGGCTTTAAAAAGTCAGTTGGCGTGATGGCTGAGGAAATTAACGAGCAGGAAGACAAGGGGGCTTATGTGTCAGAGATGTTTGGCTTTGCGTTAAACGAAGGCGAGATTGCGACCCTTGATGTGATAAGTCCAGAGATGGAGCCTCGCCCCATCCAAGCCGTGCTAAAGCGTATTGTGGATGCTCGCACTAATACCGGTTGGACAACATCAGGCCATACCGGTGAAGATGTTGACGTGTTTGCTTTTGGGCCAAGTGCTGAAATGTTTGAAGGTAATCAAAATAACACGGATTTAGCCGATAAAATATTTACGCTGTTGGAAAGAGCAAATTAAGGAGTGATTGCTTATTCTTGCATAAACTCTTCAACAGGCTCACCGGTGACATTCGCGATTTGCTTAAACAAATACACAAGTGCGATGACCAATAAAATCATACTTGGAATAACAATAACCGGGTAACTTAATGCCGTCATGCGTCCAAGTTCTTCTGTGTATGCAGTTGTGCCAGGCTCCGACACTAATATCCATTTTGCCAAGCCGTAGTTAAGGCAAGAAGACAAGAAAAAAGAAAAAGCGACGATGTAAGAGCTGACCGCGACTTTGCCATTAAACTCTTCTTCAGCGTTTTTTTCGGCAAGGCGCTCGTTGAGTTTATCCCAATTAATAAGTTGATCGTTTAGGATTAAGGCTTTGACTAAGGGCTTTTTAGTAAACTGAGTGATGAGCACCGCTAAACCAATTGCGGCAGGAATAGCGGCTTCTTTGATTGCCATGTATTCAGCTGGGAGTTTGAGTAAGCTAATGCCGCCTGTAAGCAATACACTTACGATCCCTAGCACTGAAAACAAATTGACCTTTTTAGTGTTTTTTAACTCGATTAAACCATAAGTAAGCGGAAAGGCGAGTGCAAGCACGACACTCCATGCTGGCCCAAGGTATTCCTCAGAGCTGCCATAAGTCATAATAAGCACAGGGATGGCAATATTGAAAATTAGGTTACCAAAGAAACCTGACTGCTGTTTTTTCGTTTCTTGTTCGCTCACTGATAATACTCTACTGCTACAACGGGCCGCCATTTTACGCAGATATTGGCTATTTTGTCACCATAAAACACAGGATAAATTGTAAGTGATTGTAATTCGTTAACATCCGCTTAGTCTGCAGAGGCGGCGCTAAATTTTTGCCAATCAATATTGTTGATCCGTTGCTCCGCAATATAAAAAACTTTATCACCTGCGCTAAGCATGGCATCAAGCGGTGGATTAACGACTATTTTATGAATATCGTGATTGCTGGCAATGCCAATAAATATTGCATCGTATTGAACTTTTAATTGATAAAACAGTGCTTTAACACTTATTTGTTCGGCGTTTGCAGGTATTGTCGATGAAAACTGTGCTTGACCTTCATGGACATCAAGCAGGTCGTGGTGAAGCATACTTGAACCGGGGTCAAAAGCTGATTTCGCCAACATTTCGACGGCAACAGAAGGCGTACACTCGATTTCAGGGCAATGTTGTTGTAACAAGCCCACTAAGCCTTCGTCATCAAAATAAGCAACTTTATGAGCGTCGGGGTTGCGTTTAGAGCAATACAAGGCCGTTGTCATCGTCATATCATCATGAGGATTATCAATTAAGATAGTTGAGGCGGCGGCGACGCATGCTCGATCCATATCATCGTCTTTACTGAACGAGTCAACATGCACAAATTCAATGTCGGCCGGAAAAGGGTTGGTAATATCAGCCCGCACACATAACACTATTTCTGGGTTATCGACGAGGTGTTGTTTTTCAATCAGTAATAACTTAATCAACTGTTCGGTGCGTTTGCCATTCCAGCCAATCACTAAAACGTGACCACTTACGTTAAGCGTATTCAAACCTTTTGCTCCTTTTTGCCATTGCCGACTCACCCAGCTTGCAACTCGCCCTAATACGAGTGCAAAAATAGATAAGCCCATAGGAATTACATATAACGACACTATCCATTTGCCTGCAACAGTGCTTGGTGACATATCGCCGTAGCCAACCGTTGAGCCGGTTACTATTAGCCAATAAACATAGTCATGAATATTTAATAAACCTTCTTCACCCGCTAAAAATAGCAGACCATAGCTTGATATTGCATAAAACAACAGCATGGCGGTAACCACATACCAACGCATGCTGGTAAAATACTGCACCATTATTTTACGAACTTTTATCCATGGAGACATCATGTAGTGTTTTCCTTTGATTTATGACGATAGTGTGAGAAAGAATCGTTTAAAATACAAGTGTGTCATGCAGAATAATTTACTCAAGTGGTCCGTTTTAAGGATAAATCTACTATTTAAAAACACAGAAAGAGAACTTGCAAGGTGATCTAAACACTAACGCCTTTCTTACTATTATCCGACGGGATTAGGGATGACCAAAAGCCTGGGAGATCAAAAGCCATAACCAAAAGCATAGGCGTTAACCAACAAGCTCACGCTTCAATAAACAAAAAAAACCCGACAAATGTTTGTCGGGCAATAGGTTGACATTAGGGAGATGTCGAATTGATGGTAAAATGTTATTTCAATTTACGCTCAATTGCACGAGAATCAGGGTATGTAAGCTAATATATGTTATGCAGAAAAATACCTAAAAACAGCCTAAAAAACAGGCAGAAACTAGCGCTAACTTAATTTAACTAAATGTGCCAACTATTATGAAAATTACAGATTTTGACTTTGATTTACCCGAGCATTTGATTGCTAAGTACCCTGCGCCAGAGCGCACCGCCTCTAGAATGCTGAGTTTAAATGGAAATGATGGCAGCGTAGAACATAAACAATTTGTTGATATCGTTTCAATGCTCGAACCTGGTGACTTACTTGTGTTTAATAATACTCGTGTTATACCTGCGCGGCTTTTTGGACATAAAGAGACAGGTGGGAAAGTTGAAGTGTTGCTTGAGAGAGTCCTCAGTGACAACACTGCGCTAGCGCACATAAAGGCAAGTAAAGCGCCGAAACCGGGTAATAAATTAAGTCTTGAGGGCGGGTTAGAAGCCGTTATGCTAGGGCGTAAAGACGCTCTTTTTCACATTGAGTTTTTACATGATGGAGAAAAAAACGTGTTTGACCTGTTAGAAGAATATGGTCACATGCCACTGCCGCCTTATATTGATAGACCTGACGAAGACTCAGACAAAGAAAGATACCAGACCGTTTACAACAAAAAACCAGGCGCAGTTGCCGCGCCAACAGCAGGATTGCACTTTGACGATAAGATCTTAAATGCACTCAAAGACAAAGGCGTAAACACTGCTTTTGTGACATTGCATGTTGGTGCAGGTACCTTTCAGCCAGTAAGAGTTGATAACATTGAAGATCATCACATGCATGCAGAGTATGCTGAAGTCACGCAAGAGGTTGCTGATTTAGTTAAGCAAACAAAGGATAGAGGCAAACGCGTTATTGCAGTAGGCACTACATCGGTTAGGTCTTTAGAATCGGCCGCTCACGCCACCGAAAATGGATTGATTGAAGAGTTTATTTCAGATACAAGCATATTTATTTACCCTGGTTTTAATTTTAAGGTGGTGGATTGTATGCTGACAAATTTTCATCTACCGCAATCAACCTTAATGATGCTAATAAGTGCCTTCGCAAAACAAGAATATGTAATGAGTGCATATGATCAGGCTATACATCACGAATATAGATTTTTTAGCTATGGAGATGCCATGTTTATTTCGAAACATGTCTAAGTTTGTACTGGATATTTTTAGTCGGAAAATAAAAAACCCATCAAATTGATGGGTTTTTAGTAAGCGCTGATGACTTCTTACTTAAAATACGTAATTCACGCTAAAGTTAAGTAATTCAGTATCAACCGCATCCCCCGGGTTTATTTGAGGTTCAATTTTATTGTCATATTTAGTGACTTCGAATTTCAGGGCTACGTTTTGCATTAAATCATAACGCGCACCTATCGTAATAAGCGAATAATCTTCGAAGAAAAACGTTTGTAATCCACCACTAAACATAGCTGCACCCGGCTGGAAAGGTGCTGGTAATGAAGCGACTCTATCTTGAAACTTAATGTCGTCTTCGCCATCTCTTGCCTGATAGGTAATATGAGGCGTCCATTTGCCAATTCGAGTACCCGCGGTCACGTAATAAGCCACGTCTTTCGGCGAAAAACTATCTTCTAACGTAATACTTGTCCATTCACCAGACACAAACCAATTGAAGTTATCAAATTCAAGACCAAGTCCTAAAAATACGCCTTCATCGTCTTCTATTAGAATATCATCAACCAATGCGTTTACACCTGCGGGTATGTTGTCTACCCCACCAACGGCTTGTGCGACACCATTGACGAATGCGCTAACAGACTGGTCTAGTATAGGTGAAGTAAATACGTTATTTCCACGCCCCCAAACTAACCTTCCTTTAAATGAGTTGTAAGTCGCTTCAGCACTTATTAAAACAACGTCATCACCGGCGTTTAAACCGCCTGCTATTTCATCTTCATAATTACCATATGAAAAACGAAACAAATATTCTAAATCGCCACTATAGTTCGAATAATCGTATCTAACACCGTTTAGATTATTAAATGCAACATCATAAACAGTTTGAGGCGCCGTTATCCAGTGGTACGAATAACCAACATCCAATGAGTCAGAATATCTAAACACAGGGAGTCGGAAACGCCCTATTGTGTATGTACTGTTGTTGTCATGCGCATATGTTAAATCAGCCCACTCAAAATCTGCTTCGTAGTTATTACTGCCGCGCGCAACAACTTGCGCTGTCGCAGTGACTTTGTCTGTTACATCACCAGAAAACTGAAGCGCAAATAAACTTGCATGACTAAAGTCAATTGAATCCGTATATCCGTCTAACTCAGTATCTTCAGTTGTAATACCAGCGGTTAAATTGGCAAAACCATTGATACGAACATCTGCTTGGCTGTATAAACTTGCTGACAAACCTAGGGCAACAAGTGATAATTTTGTATATATATTTTTCATGGTAGGTCCTTATAGCTCAACTACTTTGACAGCATCTGTAACAGAGCTTCTGTCAATGTATCCAATAACACTTGGGTTTTTTGCGACAAGGTCAATCACGTCTGCGTCACTTGATACTTCTTTTGGCGGAATGCCTTTGCCCGTAAAAACGAGTTTTGACCAATATGCAGCCACCTGGCTTGACGAACGACCCAATATGTCTTGGTCAAATTGAGCTCTTAAGGCATTATCACCGACTAAATTGACCGCAATAGTTTCGGTACCGTCTGCAAATTTTTTGTCTTTCCCAAGGAATATACGTTGCACTACTTTTTCATTTAATGCGTTGCTGTTTGCCGGATTTACGACCACAACCAACTCAGCTAGCGCGGTGTTAGTGATGACGAGTAGACCAAGCGCGATAATATATTTTTTTAACACGGTGGATTTCCTTTTTTGAGTTGCTAAATTGTTTGGAAGAATTTCATCCGAAGCCCTTTACAACCGCACTATACTGATGTTGACGCCTAAAAAGGTATGGGGTTTCATACATAAATATGAGTTTCCCGACTCACTGAAGACATCGCTGCCATTACCAGACCATTAGCGCTATTAATAACGTAACTTTCATCGTCGTGATTGGCGTAAAGTTGATTTATAGGTCTATAGTTAGCGGTGACTGAAGAAAGGCGAGTCTACAAGTAAGTATGTGGCCATAAAGAATTAACAGAGCGATTAGGAAAAATCATGAATAAATTTGGTAAACAACAGTTGAATAAAAACTTTTTATCAGCAGCCCTATGCACCAGTGTATTTGTTACGTGCACACTGATGAGTACTAGCGCCAAGCTTCAGGCCCAAACATCGCCACCTGATTCTGTAACCGCCGCCGATTTTATAGATATATTTGAAAAACTAAGCGGTGCACACCCGGGTTTTCGAAAAGCACATGCAAAAGGCGTGTGCGCCACGGGCACATTTACACCCAATAAAGATGCTAAATATTTTAAGGGGGCAAACCTATTAGCTAGTGATACGCTGCAATCGACTATTCGATTTTCGTTAGGTGGTGGCAATCCGTCGTCCGATGAACGAGTGCCAGGTGTTCGCGGCATGGCAACTCAAATCAAGCTACCCGATGGCAGTCGACATACTTTTGCTGGAAATAGCTCGCCTAATTTTGCCGGCAAAGACCCAGAGACATTTTTTGGTTTGTTGCAAACATTTTTACCTGACGAAAGCGGTAAACCAAATATGGCAAAAACGGGCGCTTACATCGCGGCTAATCCAAGCACACAAGCCAATGCCTTTTGGTCACAAACAACCCCAGCACCTGCTTCTTTTGCCAATACACCGTATTTTGGCTTGCATACATTCTTTTACCAAGCCAACGACAACAAAGAAAAAGTAAAATTTAGATGGAATATTGTTCCTAAGCTTGGCAACGTTGGGCTTAGCAAAGAAGACGCTGCAGCATTGCCAGCGGAATTTTTAGAAAATAAATTAATTGAACAAGTTCAAAATGATGATATCGACGTTAGCTTCACCTTAGAAGTGGCAATTGGACAAGATACGGATACCAACGTTGACCCTTCTGTATCGTGGCCTACCGAGCGAGAAAAAGTTGAGTTAGGTACCATAAACATACTTAAAGTGGGCGGCAAAGCATGTGATCCTCTCAATTTTGATCCAAATATTCTATCCTCTGGTTTTTCGTCTAGTGATGATCCCGTGCTTAGGATGCGCTCTCCTGCTTATGGTATTTCGATGGGTAAACGTTTGTCGAACCAATAGGCATATAAACATTAAGGTCGCCTTTACCATCATGCTATTGAGGAGGGCGGCTTTATTTGTTCAAATCAATTGTTAATTTGACAGATAAATTTGCTATAATCCGCGCAGAATTTTTGAGCGGTAGATATTCACCTATTTTCAATGGCAGCTAATACATCATTTGTGTAAGCAATATGCCCGCGTTTATCTGCCTATAACTAGTAGAATTTGAATGAAGTTTAACTTGCAACAAACCGATGGACTCGCTCGTCGCGGGCAATTGGTTTTTGACAGAGGTGTTGTTGAGACGCCCGCATTTATGCCAGTAGGCACTTACGGTACTGTAAAAGGCATGACGCCCGAAGAGCTTGCAGATACTGGCGCGCATATTTGTCTTGGAAATACTTTCCACCTAATGTTACGACCTGGTACGAGCATCATTGAGCAGCACGGTGATTTGCATGATTTTATGCATTGGCAAAAGCCCATTTTGACAGACTCTGGTGGCTTTCAGGTATTTTCCCTGGGCGCCATGAGCAAAATAAACGAAGAGGGCGTGACCTTTCGTTCACCCATAAATGGTGAAAAAATATTATTAACGCCCGAAAAGTCGATGGAGGTCCAACGATCACTTGGCTCTGACATCGTGATGATTTTTGACGAATGCACACCTTTTCCAGCCACACCTGACGAAGCAGAGCGTTCGATGAAGTTATCGCTGCGCTGGGCAAAACGAAGTAAACAGGCGCATGGCGACAGTCAGTCTGCTCTGTTTGGCATTATTCAAGGTGGTATGTATGAAGATTTGCGAGACGAGTCTTTGCAAGGCCTCGAAGATATAGGCTTTGATGGTTACGCTATTGGTGGACTTTCAGTCGGCGAGCCCAAGCCTGACATGATGCGCATCGTTAAACATACTGCGCCTAAAATACCCGAAAATAAACCAAGGTATCTAATGGGCGTTGGTAAGCCTGAGGATATCGTTGAATCTGTGCGTCGTGGCATAGATATGTTCGATTGCGTGATGCCAACACGCAACGCTCGCAATGGGCATTTGTTTGTGAGTGAAGGCGTGATAAAAATCAGAAACGCTAAACATAAGACAGATACGTCACCACTGGATGAAAAATGTGACTGTTACACTTGTAAAAACTATTCGCGGTCATACTTACATCACTTAGACAAATGCAACGAAATTCTTGGTGCCCGACTCAATACCATCCACAATTTACGATATTATCAAAAAGTGATGGAAGGCTTGCGAAACGCTATTAGCGACCAAAAGCTCGATGAATTTGTCGCAGAGTTTTACGCTGAGAAAGGTCTGGATGTACCACCTTTATAACGATTACTATCACTATTAAAATAAAACGCTTCACAAAAATATGATGACAAAAGGAAATTTACTATGAGTTTTTTTATTTCTAACGCTCACGCAGCGGCAGGACCAGCTGAAGGTCCAGGCTTTGAAATGCTAATTATGCTAGCGGTGTTCGGCTTAATCTTTTATTTCTTGCTATATCGCCCGCAAGCGAAACGCGTAAAAGAGCATAAAAACTTAGTCTCTTCGATAGGAAAGGGCGATGAGATTTTGACCCAGGGCGGCATTGTTGGGAAAGTGACTAAAGTCGCTGAAGACAAAGACTTTATCGAAATTTCTTTAAATGAAACAAATCAAATCGTTGTTCAAAAAACAGCAGTAAGTGCGGTATTGCCAAAAGGCACTATGAAGTCAATTTAAAAGGCAGCTCTCGTTAGCTGCCGTTATACATACTCAGCGAGTTATTTTTGTATACACTGAATTGGTGATGTGCACAAAATGACTCTCTGAGTTTTATTACTTATAACTAGCCATTAACGGTATCTAGAAAGAGCTTTAGGATAAAATTGTGTTAAACCAAACCCCCATTTGGAAATATATACTCGTCATCTTTGTGATGGCTATGTGCGGCCTATATGCAACACCTAATTTATATGGTGAAGATCATGCAGTGCAAATTTCATCAAGTCGCACAACCACTGTGACCGACGCGATGATCCCATCAATAGAAACGCAGCTAATCGACGCGAATATTGAATTTAAGTCAGTCGAATTCACAGGTGAGCAAATCCTTGTAAGACTGAATGACAACAATGCTCAGTTAAAAGCCCAAGAGCTGATTGCTGAAAGTTTAGGTGACGAATACTTTGTTGCCTTAAACTTAGCCCCAGACACACCTGATTGGCTAGAAGCACTAAACGCCGCGCCAATGAAACTCGGGCTTGATTTACGCGGTGGTGTTCATTTCTTAATAGAAGTAGATATGAATAGCGCGATCAGCAAAGCATTTGAAGACTCAATTGGTGATTTTCAAACGCAGTTACGCGAAGAGAAACTTCGCTATCGGTCAGTTAGGCAAGTTGGCGATACTATCGAAATAACGTTCAGAGACCCCGATGTGCTGGACAGTGCCAAGTTTTATTTGCGCGGTAATTATCGCGACATGTTGTTTACTGAGCGTGATGACTTAACGCTACGGGCTGTTTTTACAGAAGTTCGTTTGGCCGAAATCAAAGACTACGCGGTTAACCAGAACATCACTATTATTCGAAATAGGGTAAACCAATTAGGCGTTGCCGAGCCACTAGTACAAAAACAGGGCGGTGAGCGCATAGTTGTTCAGCTTCCTGGTATTCAAGACACTGCAAAAGCGAAAGAAATACTCAATGCTACAGCCACGCTAGAATTTAGAATGGTTGATCAAACTAACGATGTTCGAGACGCAGTAAATGGCCGTGTGCCAGCCAGTTCAGAGCTCGCGTTTGAACGTGATGGTCGCCCAGTACTACTGCGAAAAGGTGCGATGTTAAAGGGTAGTCATATTATTGATGCAAACTCCAGCCTTGATGAAAATGGTTTCCCACAGGTCAATATTTCACTCGATTCAAAAGGCGGCAGTAAAATGTCACAGGCCACCAAAGATAATATTGGCAAGCCAATGGCGACATTGTTTATTGAATTTAAAGCAACTAACGAGCGTAACGCCGAAGGTAAACTTGTATTTGAGCGTAAAGAAGAAGTCATTAACGTAGCGACTATTCAAGCGCGTTTGGGCAATTCATTCAGGATCACAGGTATTGACAGCCCGAAAGAAGCGCGTGATTTAAGCTTATTATTGCGCGCAGGTGCCTTAATCGCGCCCATTCAAATTGTTGAAGAGAGAACAGTTGGCCCAAGCTTAGGTGCAGAAAATATCAAAATGGGTATGCAAGCCATCGTTTATGGATTGGCTGCGGTTCTGTTATTTATGTTGATTTACTATCGTGCATTCGGATTTGTGGCCAACATTGCGTTGATGACTAACGTGATTATGATTGTGGGCATTATGTCGATGATCCCGGGCGCAACACTTACCCTGCCCGGCATGGCTGGTATTGTATTAACCGTAGGTATGGCAGTAGATGCTAATGTACTGATATTTGAACGAATACGAGAAGAGATTCGAGACGGGCGAAGTCCTCAACAAGCAATACACTTTGGCTACGACAATGCGTTCTCAACCATTTTAGATGCGAACATTACTACCTTTATTGCTGGTATGATTTTGTTTGCCGTGGGTACGGGTCCTATCAAAGGATTTTCAATTACCTTGATGATCGGAATTATTACTTCAATGTTTACTGCCATCATTGTGACTCGCGTGTTGGTCAACTTGATTTGGGGCGGTAAACGTGTCAAATCGCTAGCGATATAAGGAGCACATAGATGAAATTTCAACTATTAAAGCTGACTGAAACCGTCAACTTCATGAAGCTTCGCGTTGTTGCGATGATATTTTCGACAGTGTTGGTGCTTGGCTCAGTCACTAGCCTGGCCATTAACCAGTTAAACTGGGGCTTAGATTTTACTGGCGGTACCGAAATTCAAGTCGCGTATCCTGCAGGCGCAAATTTAGAAAAAGTCAGAAGCGATTTAGCGCAAGCGGATTTTCCTGATCCGGTAGTGCAAAATTTTGGTTCAAGCCAAGACGTGTTAATTAGAATTGCACCACGTGACGATTTACCTAAAGAACAAGTAGGCGATTTGGTTGTTGCTGCGCTAAAAGCACAAGACGATAGTGTGACGATGCAAAGCATAAGCTTTGTTGGGCCGAGTATTGGTGAAGAGCTAACAGAGCAGGGCGGTTTAGCAATGCTCACAGCGCTTATTTGTATTTTAATATATGTTGCGCTTCGCTTTGAATATCGTTTTGCATTAGGCTCGGTTGCCGCTTTGCTTCACGATGTCATCATCACTTTGGGATTGTTTTCGGTACTGCAATTGGAATTTGATTTGACGGTTTTAGCGGCTCTCTTGGCTGTTATTGGTTACTCCTTGAACGATACGATTGTGGTATCTGACAGGATCCGGGAGAACTTTCGCAAAGTCAGAAAAGGCACGCCGACCGAAATTATCAATATTTCGTTAACCCAAACACTCAACCGAACCATTATTACGTCATTAACGACAATTTTAGTCTTGCTAGCACTTTTCTTTAAGGGCGGTGCGCTAATACATGGTTTTGCAACCGCCTTATTGTTTGGTGTATTTATTGGTACATATTCGTCGGTTTACATCGCCAGTACTGTTGCCTTAGCGCTAGGTGTCAGTAAAGAAGATTTAATGCCACCAGAAGTCGAGAAAGAAGGGGCAGACTTGGAAGCATACGAGCCTTAAACTTTATAGTTTCATATCAAAGCTCAAGTTTGTCATGAACTTGAGCTTTTTTTATATGCAACTTTCAGCAGTCTTTTATTGTCATACTTTCGTATATATGATTGAAATTTACTCAATAAAATCAACTTGCGATATGTGGAGCAATCTATGGATTTGAAAAATTTAGTGGGTAGCCTAAGTAAATCTGGCGCCTTAAGTGGCTTTATGGGCGGTGTCGCTGGTGGTGGTTTAACCAGCATGGTGGCAAGTAAAAAAGGACGTAAAGTTGGTAAAGGTGCGCTTAAGGTGGGTGCTCTTGCTGCGGTTGGCGGTCTTGCTTGGAAAGCCTATCAACAATATTCTGCAAAAAACCAGGCAGCGCCATCGGAACAACAGACAGCGCCATCGCCTCAACACTCAATTAGTCATCAAGCAAACGCATCTCAAGCTCAAACTGGTGCGGCTAAATTCGACTTTACGCCGGCACGAATACAACAACAAGCATTTGAAGAAGTGGTGGAAGATTCTAACCCTAATGGTCAAATGCTATTGATGCGCGCTATGATAACCGCCGCCCATAGTGATGGTCATATAGATTCAAATGAGCGTTCGCGCATATTTGCGCAAGTGGAAGAAATGGAGTTGTCGGTAGAAGAGAAAGCCACGCTTTTTGATGAACTTCGCAAACCTCTCGATTTACACACACTCGTAGCACAAGTGCCCGATGCGCAAACGGGGATTGAAGTATATGCCGCTAGTGCCAGCGCCTTAGACTTGCAAGCACAAGATTCGCAAGCCTACTTGCACGCCTTAGCCAATCAACTATGCATTCCTTCTGAACTGAGCGCGTCAATTCAGCAAGAAATACAGACTTATAATTAATGTGTTTTATGGATGGTACGCTGGTAATACAACAGCGCACCATCAATTACACCAGCGTACTTTTTTACAAGCTCATAATGTCATTTACTATAGCCCACCGTCATTCTGGCGCAGGCCTAATACTGATCGGTTAAGACTTCCTCGTCATCCTCGCGAAGGCGGGGATCTGGTTGATGTTATTGCAAAACTCGACAAAACAAACACTTAGCCAAGATCGATTAGTTCCAATGAGGTTCCCGCCTTCGCGAGAATGACGAGGTTTAAATAAGTCCCTTTGAGAATGACGCGCTTATCGAAAATGGCGCGCTAATAATAAATAATCCAAAAACATCACTCTCCATAAACTATTCCAACTTAGCTGTCGTACATACCAATATCAACAAATTGTCCATTTACCAAGGAAACAAATGAAAACTATTAAAATTGCCATGTTCATATTCGCCCTGACATTAACAGGATGCATCTCTTGGGTGTTTGCCAAAAGTCCGTTTACCGATATGCCGGCGGGCGAATACAAAGTTGACCTAACGCACGCTTCTATTGTGTGGAAAGTTTCTCATCTTGGCCTATCTGATTACGTAGCGCGTTTTGCGGAGTTTGATGCAAGCATCGATTATGATGCTAATGATGTAACAAAGAGTAAAGTGACCGCAACAATTAACCCTATGTCTATTCAAACAGCCTATCCTTTTGCCGAAGAGAAAGACTTTAATAAAATCTTAGCGACTGATAAAAAGTGGTTCAATGCAGGAAAGTTTGCGAGCATTACGTTTAGCTCAACTTCGATCAAAATGACCGGAGAGAAAACGGCTGTGATGGAGGGTGATTTAGTATTTTTAGGCGTCACTAAACCTGTTAGTCTAGATGTTGTCTTTAATGGAGCAATGGCACGTCAACCTTTTAGCGGTAAACCAACCATGGGCTTTTCGGCAACGACTTCTATAGAACGTTCGCAATGGGGAATGTCTGCTTATACTCCCAATATCGGCGATACCGTTGAAATAATGATTGAAGGCGAGTTTGCAAAGGGTGACTAACACCTTGGCCTTATTAGGGATACTGAGTAAATGACTGACATACAAAACCTAGAGGTAAACAAGCATCGTTACCATTCATTAAGCATTGCTTTGCATTGGATTATAGTGCTTGGCTTATTATTTATGTTTGTGAGTGGTGTGTATATGGTAAATGCTGACATTCCAAAGTCAGACCAATACAAGCTATTTCAGGTACACAAAGCCTCAGGAGTCATCATGCTATGGGCAATAGCACTGCGTATTGCCGTTCGTATTTTTACTCCTAGCCCTGAACCTGTCGCGCAGTTAAACCATCAACAACGCAAGCACGCAAAATTGGGGCATTTTGGATTATATGCAGCGCTAGTGACGATGCCTTTGTCTGGGTGGTTGATGGTATCGGCTAGTCCTTTTGGCTTACCAACCTTAGTGTTTGTAGAGTGGATAAACTGGCCTCATATCCCTGGTGTTGCGCGTAATAAGGCAATAGAGAGCATAGCAAACACGGTTCACTGGGTAACAGCAAGTACATTGTTAGTGTTAGTCATTGGACATGTATCCGCGGTTGTTTGGCATAAAAAAGCGCACAAAATAAATTTAGTAAAAAGGATGTGGTGGTCAAAAAATGTATAAGAGCAAAAGTAGTAGGAAACGTGGCGTTAATGTGAATAGCCTTATCGGATATCAACAGTTTGTTTTAAGATTGTTATTCGCTGGCACGCTAGTGGTACTAAGCAGTGTATCAAGTGCTGATCTAAAAAAGGAATTTACGGCAGATAACAAGAATAGCGAAGTGGGCTTTTCTGGTGAACATGCTGGTATGGATTTTAGTGGTTTATTTGAAAGTTGGCAGGCCACATTGCGATTACCGCCATTAGAGCAAGCAAAAATTGAAGCCAGCTTTGATTTGAGAACGGCAAAAACAGGGGATTTTACTTACGATAGCACTTTACCTGAAGGCGATTGGTTTGATGTCGAAAATCATCCTGAAGGAAGCTTTGTCAGTGAGTCTATTGAAGTGTCTGACAAGGGGTATCGGGTCACTGGATTGCTAACTTTGCGTGGAATATCAAAAATTCAAAGTTTTGAGCTTGTGAATGCAGACAATCGTCTAGTTGCAGATTTTGAGATTAACCGTTTAGACTATGCAATTGGACTCGATTCTGACCCAGAAGCCGAGTGGGTTAGTCGTGATATACAAATGCGTTTGGATATTAGTTACTAGCACTACTTAACGGTTTCTAGCCTAACAATAAAAAAAGCACATTGCTTGCAATGTGCTTTTGTTTAAGTAATTTTGGACTACTTCAGTCGTTTAACAATATTTTGAACGACTCTAGGATTTCCGGCCACTAAACCATTAGCAGAACCTGGTGCTTTAAGTTCATCGTATAAAGGGTCGTTATTTCCAGCATAATCAGTAACGAGTCCGCCAGCTTCTTTTACTAATAATTCACCAGCAGCCATATCCCAAGCTTTTAGCCCTTTTTCCCAATAGCCGTCGTAACGTCCGGCAGCCACATAAGCCAAATCAAGAGCGGCGGAACCTGAGCGGCGAACATCACCTGCGTCTTTAAAAATCTTTGTAAATCTTGTGATTTCGTTATCGAGGCTAGACTTGTCACGAAATGGCAAAGCCGTTGCTAAAATGGTGTTAGATAAATCTTTAGCTTTCGTACAACGTAAACGATAGCCATTTAGCTGAGCGCCGCCGCCTTTAGAGGCGGCAAATATTTCGCCGCGAATGGGGTCAAACACCACTGCTTGGTCAAGCTTTCCTTTATTGAGCAGCGCGATCGAGACAGCAAAGTGCGGAATGCCAGCAATAAAGTTACTGGTGCCATCTAGCGGGTCAATAACCCAAGTGAATTCGTCATTGCCTTTTACACTGCCGCCTTCTTCGCCAATAAAGCTGTGGTCTGGGTAAGACTGTTGAATTTTGTCAATGATGGTTAACTCGGCTTCTTTATCGATTTTAGTGACAAAATCTTGCGAGCCTTTTGTTTGGATGTCGAGATCAGTGCGATTTTCAAAACCACGAGTTATGACGTTTCCTGCCGCACGCGCAGCGCGTATAGCAATATTGAGCATAGGATGCATGTTAACCACCAAATTGTAAAAAGAACATTGTGTAAAACGCGGCGGATATTAACAGAACTTAGCTATTGAGTAAAACGCATTAGCGGTAAATATTAGGGTATATAATTTAGTGGGTATGCTATTATACGCGCCGTTTAAATTCTCTCTATAGGATTGTTCATGCTTGATGCCATCAGAATCGTATTAGTCAACACTTCGCATACCGGTAATATTGGGTCGGCCGCACGAGCAATGAAGACGATGGGGCTTAAGCATCTCTATTTGGTTGACCCTGTTAGTGAACCTGATGGTAAATCGAGCGCGCTAGCGGCTGGCGCTACAGATGTACTTGGCAATGCAGTTATCGTTAATACCTTAGAGGAAGCCATAAGTGACTGTGGCCTAGTTGTGGGGACATCTGCACGTTCGCGCACGCTTTCTTGGCCAATGTTAGATTCCCGCGAATGCGGAGCAAAGCTCATTAGTGAAGCATCTAAATATCCAGTAGCCTTGGTATTTGGACGAGAAAGCAGCGGTTTAAGTAATGAAGAACTTCAACAATGTCATTTTCATGTGTGCATTGATGCAAACCCAGAATACAGTTCATTAAATTTGGCAGCCGCAGTACAAACGCTTTGTTATGAAATTCGCATGCATGCTATTGCTTTGGAACGAGCTCCGTATGCCGACAGAGAAGGAATTGAATCTGAATACCCTCTAAGCAAAGAGCTCGAAAATTTTTATCAACATTTTGAACAAACCTTTGGTGAAACGGGCTTTATTCGTTCAAAGCATCCAGGTGTTATCATGTCCAAAGTACGTCGCATGTTCAATCGAGCTCGACTAGAATCGCAAGAGTTAGCCATACTACGAGGCATGCTTTCATCAATCGACAAAACGCTTGGTGACAATGATGATCAAAGCAAGCACAAAAATAGTCTCAAAAAGAATCAAGATTAACAGGTAGGAATTATGCCAATTAGCGTATTTTCGCGGATGTCAGAAGACATCAAAAGTGTGTTCACAAGAGACCCAGCAGCGCGTCACACCTTTGAAGTGTTGTTTAACTATCCAGGTTTACATGCCTTATGGTTTCATAGAATCAGTCACAAACTTTGGTCTTGGAAACTGAAATGGCTAGCACGTTTTTTATCCAACATTAGCCGGTTTTTGACCGGGATCGAAATTCATCCTGCCGCGACTATAGGTCGGCGCGTATTTATTGACCATGGAATGGGGGTTGTGATCGGAGAAACCGCGCAGCTTGGTGATGACGTCACCCTTTATCACGGCGTCACGCTTGGTGGTACAAGCTGGGATGCGGGAAAACGTCACCCAACATTGGGGAATAAGGTCGTTGTTGGCGCAGGGGCACAAGTACTTGGCCCGATTACCATTGGCGAAAATGCGCGCATAGGTTCAAATTCTGTTGTGGTTAAGGATGTGCCAATAGGCGCGACATGTATAGGTATACCCGGTCGGATAATTGCCAATAAAGCAAAAGACAAATCGCAAAATGGCAACCGCCAGGCCATTGCTGAAATATATGGGTTTGATGCCTACGCGATTTCAACTGACAATCCTGACCCAGTGGCAAATGCGATGGGGATCATGTTAGAACATGTGCACCTTATGGATAAGAAAGTTGAAGAAATGTGCAAAGTCATTCAATCCTTAGGCGGAGACGTTTGCACTGACTCTATTCCAAAGCTTGTGGTAGAAGACTTTGCTGAAACGGGCATATCACCAACGGTAAGAAAAGCTGCGGTTGAAGCCTTTGACCCGCATATTTAAAAGGGCGCAAAGACAAACAGCCCCTAGCCAAAACGCAAAGTTAACAAAGTTTAATAATACTTGACTAAAATAGTAGGTTATATACTTGACAATTTTAGTCAAGTATATAAAATTCAGCCTAACTTGAAACAGCTTGGTGCTAAACATGAAGTTAACATCGAAAGGTCGCTACGCAGTAACCGCTATGCTTGACGTTGCGCTATATTCGCAGCATGGTCCCGTTCCGCTAGCAGATATTTCTGAACGCCAAGCTATTTCGTTGTCGTATTTAGAGCAACTCTTCTCTCGTTTACGTAAAGAAAAGCTGGTTAACAGCGTACGAGGGCCTGGTGGTGGTTATAAGCTAGGCAAAGAAGCGAGTGAAATTGCAATAGGTGATGTCATTAGAGCAGTCGACGAAAGCGTTGATGCAACTAAGTGCCAAGGACAATCAGACTGTCAAGGCGGAGAGCGATGTTTAACTCATAGTTTATGGCAAGACCTTAGTGACCGTATAACTACATTTTTAAACGGCATAACGTTGGGTGAATTAATGAGCCAACGCGACGTAAAAGAAGTGGCTGGGCGACAGCATCAGACAGCAAAATCTATGTTGCAAAACATCGAAATTAGCATGCAAGTGTAACGAACAAAATTAATCACAGATAATTAGCCGTGTTAGACAATACGAAAGCAATACAAGAAACACATAGCACTATCAATAGCACGACAAACAATGCAAAGCGGAGTAAAAAATGAGTGACATACAATTACCAATTTACCTAGACTATTCGTCGACTACACCCGTTGATCCGCGTGTTGCAGAAGCAATGAAAGAGTGTTTGTCATTGGAAGGTAATTTTGGCAATCCAGCATCACGTTCACACAAATTTGGTTGGGTTGCTGAAGAAGCGGTCGATATTGCTCGCAATAATATTGCCGACTTAGTCAACGCCGACCCGCGTGAGATTGTGTTTACCTCTGGTGCAACCGAATCTAATAACCTTGCCATAAAAGGTGCCGCCAACTTTTACAGTAAGCGCGGAAAGCATGTCATCACTTTGAAAACAGAACACAAAGCGGTATTAGATACGACACGTCAATTGGAGCGTGAAGGATTTGAAGTCACTTATCTTATGCCTCAGGCAAACGGGATAGTTGATTTACAAGAATTACAAAATGCAATGCGCGAAGATACGGTGCTGGTGTCTATCATGCATGTAAACAATGAAATCGGTGTGATTCAAGATATTGGCGCGATTGGCGAAATATGTCGTGAGCGTAAAATTATCTTTCACGTAGACGCTGCGCAAAGCACAGGCAAGGTGCCAATTGATTTGCAAACCTTAAAAGTCGATTTAATGTCATTTTCTGCTCACAAAACCTATGGTCCAAAAGGTATAGGTGCTCTTTATGTACGTCGTAAGCCACGTATTAGGATTGAAGCACAAATTCACGGCGGTGGACATGAGCGCGGTATGCGCTCTGGTACACTGGCGACGCATCAGATAGTGGGTATGGGCGAAGCGTTTCGAATTGCCAAAGAAGAAATGGCAAGTGAGAACGAGCGTATCAAAATGCTACGCGACCGTCTTTACAATGGCATTAAAGATATGGAAGAAGTCTATCTTAACGGTGATTTAGAGCAGCGTGTTCCACACAACCTTAACGTTAGTTTTAACTACGTTGAAGGTGAGTCTCTTATTATGGCATTAAAAGATATGGCCGTATCGTCTGGTTCTGCATGTACTTCAGCAAGTCTAGAACCTTCATACGTGTTACGCGCACTTGGTTTAAGCGACGAATTAGCGCACAGTTCTATCCGTTTTAGTATTGGTCGTTTTACCACTGAAGCTGAAATTGATTACGTAATTGGTGTCATAAACAATTCAATCGATAAGCTTAGAGAGATGTCACCGCTTTGGGATATGTTCAAAGAAGGCATTGACCTTGATAGCGTTGAGTGGGCGCATCACTAAAACGAAAATATATTTTATTGATGATGTACGCATAAGTATCAACGAATCATTGTATACATCCAAACAAAGTTAGTTCACAGAGGAAAGTAAGATGGCGTATAGCGAAAAAGTAATTGACCATTATGAAAACCCAAGAAACGTCGGCGCGTTTGATAAAAATGACCCTAGCGTCGCGACTGGCATGGTAGGTGCTCCCGCGTGTGGTGACGTAATGCGTTTACAATTGAAAGTAGGCGACAATGGTATTATTGAAGACGCTAAATTTAAGACTTATGGTTGTGGCTCAGCAATTGCGTCAAGTTCTTTAGTGACCGAATGGGTAAAAGGCAAGTCAATCGACGAAGCGACATCTATTAAGAACACTGATATTGCGCAAGAACTTGCTTTACCACCCGTAAAGATACACTGTTCAATTCTGGCTGAAGATGCAATTAAAGCCGCGGTTGAAGATTACAAAAGCAAAAACAGTTAAGCACTGCTTTTGCATTAAATGATTTTAGGCGAGCTTCGGTTCGCCTTTCATATATTTTAGTAGAGGTAGTAAATATGGCAATTTCAGTCACCGAAGCAGCAGCTGCGAGAGCCCGAACGTTTTTAGAGAACCGAGGATCAGGTGTTGGCTTGCGTCTTGGTGTAAAAACAACGGGTTGTTCAGGACTCGCTTATGTGCTCGAATTTGTTGATGAGCTAAAAGACGATGATTCTGTGTTTGAAGATAAGGGTGTTAAAATCATTATTGACGGTAAGAGTCTCAATTACTTAGATGGCACCGAACTAGACTTTGCTAAAGAAGGCTTAAACGAAGGCTTCCAGTTTAACAACCCTAATGTTAATGGCGAATGTGGTTGCGGCGAGAGCTTTACTGTTTAGGCGGCTTTAGCTGTTTATATTGTCATACCACATTGGTAGATACTTCCTTAACGCGGTGTCTGTAGCAGGCAATTTTACGAAAACAAACATGGGTAACCCATTTTCCAATGAATTATTTTGCGCTATTTGAGCTTCCTGAACAGTTTGATATCGATATTGACGTATTAAATCAGCGCTTTCGTGCCTTACAAAGTTTAACCCATCCCGACCGTTTTGCTGGCGCTAGCGAGCAAGAAAAGCGCATGTATATGCAAAAAAATGCACAAATTAATGATGCGTACTATATTTTAAGCGATCAAATTAGCCGTGGTGAGCATTTAATTGAGCTGCGTGATACTCAATTACCTGGTGAGCAAGAGACGATAGGCGATACGGCATTTTTGATGGAGCAAATGGAGCTTCGAGAAGAGCTAGCAAGCGCTAACAGTGCCGCGGCCTATGAGCAGCTGAGCCGAACCATTTCAGATATGACGGCTGATTATGTTGACCGTGTTAACTTGCTTCTGACACAAAATACGCAGCAAGCTAATCATGAAGCCGGTGTGGAGCTCAGCAAAATGAAGTTTATGCGAAAGTTAGCGATAGAGACGAAAGAAAGCGCTCGGAAAATGCTGGATTAACGAATCTTCAAAGGCCTTTAACAACAATTGAAAGGCAGAACTACCATGCAAATCTTATGTAAATACGTAAGCTGAGCAAAACAAACAAAGAGAATACATGGCATTACTACAAATCGCAGAGCCCGGTCAAGCCGCCGCACCACACGAAAGAAAAGTGGGCATAGGCATTGATTTGGGTACAACAAATTCGTTAATTGCCCTCGTACAAAGCGGGCAAGCATCTACCATTGCTAACGAGCAGGGCGAGCACTTGTTGCCGTCAGTCGTGCAATATCAAAGCGAGCAAACGATTGTTGGCCACCAAGCAAAAGCAAACGCAGTAATCGATCCACAAAATACCATTGTATCGGTTAAGCGATTTATGGGTAGGTCAGTCGAAGATGTGACTTCCCAGTGGTCACAGCTTCCCTATGAATTTAAGCAGGACACAGGACATCCAGTATTCGTCACGCCTCAAGGCGAAAAGAACCCAATACAAGTGTCTGCTGACATTCTTGAGCATCTTCGTATCCGCGGTGAATTGGCTGCGGGTGAAGATATTACAGGTGCTGTTATTACCGTACCTGCATACTTTGATGATGCCCAGCGCCAAGGTACAAAAGACGCGGCAAAACTAGCGGGTTTAACTGTTTTGCGCTTGCTTAACGAGCCTACGGCCGCCGCCATTGCTTATGGACTAGACCAACAAAAAGAAGGCACTATTGCGGTTTTTGATTTAGGTGGTGGTACATTTGATGTGTCAATACTATCTCTTGAAAAAGGCGTGTTTGAAGTAAAAGCAACCGCAGGCGATACCGCGCTGGGTGGCGACGACTTTGACTTAGCCCTTGTTGAATATGCGTCATCAGTACTAAAGTTAGACAGTCGTCTTGCAAAACAGCAACATCGTGCGTTGATGAACGCTGCCAAAAAAGTAAAAGAAAGCTTAAGCGAAAACAACGAAGCGCTTTTTACCGTACAACTGCAACAACAGCAATATGAATTGTCTATTAGCAAAGAGAAGTTTGAAGCGCTGATCAAAGCCCCCGTTTTGCGAGCCATTTCGATTTGTAAACGCGCTTTACAAGACGCTGACTTAAGTGTTTCTGATATCGAACAAGTGGTCATGGTGGGTGGATCAACACGCGTACCGCTAGTCAGACAAGAAGTTGAACACTTTTTTAAAGCGCCACCTTTAACCGATATCGATCCTGACAAAGTGGTTGCCATAGGTGCGGGTATTCAAGCCGATATTCTTGTCGGGAATAAACCCGACAGCGATATGCTATTGCTTGATGTTTTGCCTTTGTCTTTAGGCATAGAAACGATGGGTGGCTTAGTCGAGAAAATTATTCCTCGAAACACCACGATCCCTGTCGCACGAGCGCAGGAATTTACGACTTTCAAAGATGGTCAAACTGCCATGATGGTGCATGTCTTACAAGGCGAGCGCGAATTAGTTGAACACTGTCGCTCGCTTGCAAAGTTTGATTTGACAAATATGCCAGCATTGGCCGCAGGCGCAGCGCATATCAGGGTAACATTTCAAGTGGATGCTGATGGACTGTTGAGCGTGACAGCCATGGAGAAATCAACCAGTGTACAGGCGCACATCGAAGTGAAACCATCTTATGGACTGGAAGAGGCTGATATTTTAGACATGCTATCGTCTTCAATGAGCCACGCAAAAGAAGACATGCAAGCACGTATGCTCAAAGAGCAACAAGTCGAAGCGCAGCGAGTGGTAGAGTCATTGCATAGCGCGCTTGAAGCCGATGGTGACGACCTACTAAGTGTTGAAGAAAGAGAAGTGATTAATACCAGTCTTTTGACACTGATTGCATTTAGTGAGCAAGAGAATATCGATGACATTAAACAACAGATAGAAAAAGTAGATGCTTTAAGCCAAGCCTTTGCAAATCGCAGGATGGATAAAGCTATAAAGATGGCCCTAGCAGGCCAGTCAGTCGACAACATTTAACGCGTTTTATTGGGATTTACTAACATGCCACAAATTATATTTTTACCACACGAAGAGTTATGCCCAGATGGCGCAGTATTAGAAGGCGAGAAAGGCACTAGTGTGCTAGACGTCGCGCTTAAAAATGGAATAGGCATAGAACACGCTTGCGAAAAGGTGTGCGCATGCACTACATGCCACGTTATTGTGCGAGAAGGCTTTGATTCACTCGACGAATCAGACGAATTAGAAGATGACTTGTTAGACAAAGCGTGGGGATTAGAACCTGAATCAAGACTAAGCTGTCAAAGCATCATAAAAGATGAGGACTTGGTGGTAGAAATACCTAAATATTCAATAAATCATGCCTCTGAGCAACATTAATCAAAATTTATTAGTGTTTTGCGTGTAACTTGCATATAATCGCGCGCAGAAAAAACAGGATTAGTTTTACATAACCATAATTCATGCTTCAGATTGGAGTGGTTATTCGCAGATGTTTTTTGCGATAGAAATATTTAACGTTAGCGGCTGATCAAACAAATAAGCAATACAATATTTATACAGGATCTTACACATGGCTTTAGAACGCACTTTTTCGATAATCAAACCTGATGCAGTAGCTAAAAATGCAATTGGTGCTATTTACAATCGTTTTGAATCAGCTGGCTTGCGCATTGTTGCATCTAAAATGCTTCACCTAAGCAGAGAAAAAGCAGAAGGCTTTTATGCTGAACATAAAGAGCGTCCATTTTTTGGCGCATTAGTTGATTTTATGACATCTGGTCCGGTAATGGTTCAGGTACTTGAAGGTGAAAACGCAGTCGTTAAAAACCGCGAAATCATGGGGGCGACTAACCCTGCTGAAGCTGCTGCTGGCACACTTCGTTCTGATTACGCAGAATCAATTGATGAGAATGCAGTACACGGTTCGGATGCGCCTGAGTCTGCTGCTCGCGAGATAGCTTACTTCTTCTCTGATGAAGAGATTTGCCCTCGCACTCGTTAATAACGATGCAAACAATAGAAAAAGGGAGCGTTTGCTCCCTTTTTTCACATAAAATGGAATAAAACATGCATCAGCTTCTATACTAAATGTACAAAGCTGCTGCTAGAACAAAGTTTATGTGTTTTTGTGCGTTAAGAAAGAACGCATTAATAGAATCAAACCTTAACACAAACGATAAAAGGTCTAATCATGTCGGTCGAAGTGCAAACGCCTAACAAAAGTATCGAAAACGATAAAAAGGCGAAAAAACAAAATTTACTCAACTTCAATAGAAGTGCTTTAAGAGAGTATTTTGCGAGCATCGGTGAAAAGCCTTTTAGAGCCGATCAAATTATGAAGTGGATTTACCAAGAAGGTGAGTCAGACTTTACTAAAATGACAAATTTGAATAAAGCCTTACGCGCAAAATTAGATTCATTGTGTGAGGTGCGAGCCCCCGAAATTTCGCAGCATCAGCAAGCGTCTGATGGCACTATAAAATTTGCCATCATTCTAGACGGCGGCCAAGAGGTTGAAACGGTCTGGATCCCCGAGACTGACCGAGCCACGCTTTGCGTTTCATCGCAGGTGGGCTGTGCACTCGAATGCACATTTTGCTCAACTGCGCAGCAAGGTTTTAACCGAAATTTATCGGTGGCAGAAATTATTGGTCAAGTGTGGCGCGTAGCTACATTTATTGGCTTGTCTAAAGATACCGCGCAGCGGCCCATCACTAACGTGGTCATGATGGGCATGGGTGAGCCTTTGCTAAATCTAAAAAATGTTGTGCCAGCCATGGACTTAATGATGGATGATTTTGGCTTTGGTTTATCAAAACGTCGGGTCACACTATCAACCTCTGGCGTTGTACCCGCGCTTGACATGCTAGGTGACCAAATTGATGTTGCTTTAGCTATTTCGCTACACGCACCCGACGATAAACTCAGAGATGAGATTGTACCGGTCAACAAAAAATACAATATTGAGGCCTTCTTAGCCGGCGTTCGTCGATACTTAGCAAAATCAAAAGCTAACCAAGGCAAAGTGACGGTCGAATATGTCATGTTAAACGGCATTAACGATAGCACTGATCAAGCTCATGCTTTGGCCAAGGTGCTAAAAGACACACCCAGTAAAATCAACCTTATTCCGTTTAACCCATATCCAGGATCTCCTTACACTTGTTCGAGTAATTCTCGAATAGATAGATTTGCAAAAGTGCTGACAAGCTACGGTTTTATGACCGTGGTACGAAAAACGCGAGGCGATGATATTGACGCAGCTTGCGGACAATTGGTCGGCGACGTGGTAGATAGAACAAAACGATTAATGAAAAAGCAAATGCAAGGAAAGCCGATTTCTGTCAAAGTATCTGACTAAAAAACGTATAAAATTAAAGAACTAACGCACTTAATAAGAAAAGTATATCGGTGCCAATAGGTAATTATCTATGTTGAAGAAAGTCTATTTATTATGTGTAGTCGCCATGTTAACTGCATGTGCAAGTGATCCTGTTGAAAAGGGATTTAGTGGCACCGGCGAGTTTGATACTGTTGAGGCCGCTAAAACGCGTGTAAGTTTGGGCCTAACGTACTTAAAAAACGGCAGTTTTAGCCAAGCAAAGTTCAATCTTGATAAAGCATTGGAGTTTTCGCCTCGTTCGGGTGAAGCGCATTATGCTATGGCCTTTTATTATCAACAGGTCGGCGAAGATGCGAGGGCTGAAGAGTATTATCAAAGTGCTTTAAAATACTCACGCAATGACCCCGATGTGTTGAACAGTTACGGCGCTTTTTTATGCAAACAAGGTAATTATGCGCGCGCTAAAAAATATTTTTTAGATGCGGTAGACGACAAAAGTTATATCTCAACTGCTTCTACCTACGAAAACTTAGCACTTTGTAGCCAAAGCCAAGGCAATATGACCGAAGCGGTGCAGTATTTTAACAGTGCACTTAATCACCAACCAACACGTGCCTCAAGTTTATTAGCATTGGCTCAAATAAATACAGATCAAGGTCAATGGGACGATGCAAAGCGAGCGTTATGGAAATATGAACGCAACGCGAGTGTTAATGCCCAGTCACTTTGGCTATCGTTTCAGATAGCAAAAGGTCAAAGCGATATGCGCGCAGCGCTAGAATATGCAGATATTTTGAAACGACTTTATCCGAGCAATGAGAATACTCAAAAGGCACTTTCGCAATTAGGAAAGTTCCAACCAGGATTGGCCGTTACCCAAAAACAGACCATGGTCAGTGAGCCAGCAGTTCAACCTTTAAGTGTTAACACTGATAAAAAGACTCGCGTGATCATGCCAACAGCATCTACTGGCAACCCTACAGAGGAGCCTGCTACGAATCTAAGCGGATCACAAGCGCCGATACCGGCGATTGAAGAAGATGTTCGCGCCCAAGTAGATGAGTTGGAAAAAGATGCGTTGGCAGTAAACGAGTCACCAGTCGAAACAACCAAACAATTACTTGAAGATACTACTTTGTCAGATCGCGAAGCTATAGCAGATCGCGAAGCTATAGCAGATACCGAAGCTTTAGCAAACAACACAGCCCCACAAGTAACGCAAGGCGAAGAAGCATTGGCTGCGGGTTTTGAAGGTTTACAAGATGAGCTTGATGCTTTGACTGGAGAAGGCGAAGCTGAAAAAGCGATTGTTCAAAAACCTCTTTTAAATGATGATACCGAGATCGGTCAAGAAGCTTCACTTGTTCAAAGTTCTAGTCAAGAAAAATCACTATCGCAGATGAATGCGGCAGAAGCGACGGCCGCACTGGCAAAGCAGGTGCTCAGCGGCGAGAAACCAATTGAGCTCGTAGAATCGGAAGAAGAAGGTTTACCTCTTGATAGTTCAAATGATAACTTAACGGATACCTTATCCGATACCGTAACAACAAGCGTCACAGAAACACCATCACAAACAACGATTGAATCTGCTACACAAACAATAGTAGGACAAAATAGCAGCGAAACGCCGTTTCATATTGTGAAACCAAAAGAAAATCTGTACCGTATATCATTAAAATATAACGTAAAAGTTAGAAAACTGATCGAGTGGAATAACCTAGAAGATGCTTCGGCAATTCGCATCGGCACAAAGCTGTGGGTAAGGAACCCAAATTCAAATGAGTAATGAATCAAAAGACGAAAGTGCAACACCTAATATAGCTACGCCTAATGACGCTTCAAGCAATGAAGCGACGCCTACTGCATCATCGGCGCCGGCCAACCAACGCGATGTTGAAAACAAGCGCGAAGAGACCATACAGAGCCCTGGTAAACAACTCGCTGCGGCGCGAAAAAAGCTAGGTCTTACGCAGCAACAAGTCGCGGACCGTTTGCATTTAAGACTTAATAGTGTGATGGCCGTAGAGCAAGACGATTTAGAGCCTGGCGTATCGGTAACCTTTAACAAGGGATATGTTCGCTTGTATGCTAAGTTAGTCCAGCTTGATGCTCAGCCTCTGTTGGATGCTTACGACAAGGTGCATGTGCAAGACAGCCAGCCGGCAAAGCTACAGAGCTTTTCTAGGCGAGTCACTCGCGAAGCCAGCGATCAGCGCTGGAATATGGTCACTATTGTGGTGATTTTGCTTGTCCTTGGCTCTGTCATTGGTTGGTGGGTTCAGCAATCTGATTCTTTTTCTGATTCACAGAACTTTGTCACCGATACGATTGATAACCTATTTAGTGAGGATGAAAGCGAAGGCGACAACGATGCTATCGAACAAGACCCTCAAGCAAACGTCACAACCAGTGGTGATGATGCTGATATGCAGCGTCTAGATACCGGCCCACAGATACCTGATGATGCAGTAGCTGATGCTAGTCAGCTTGCCAATGATGAAACAAACGAAGCCTTAGATAACTTGTCTCAAACGGCTGAATCATTGCAAAACGATGCTGTTGACCAGGCATTAAATGAAGAAAATGATGCTGTCGTCGCTAGATCAGAAGAGCTGCAAAGCGCTAACGATGAGTTAGACGCAGCGATTGATGATGGCGCAGACGCATTGTCAAATAGCACACAGGATGCCCTAGACTCAGCTAACGCTATTGCACAAAACGCATTGCAACAAACTGAAGAAGCTGTCAATGAAAGTACTATTACTGCATTTGACGACATTGCCAATACATCGTCAATTAATCCACAAGGCTATCGTATTAATGAAGACGGTACGGTCAATATTGTATTTACCTTTGCAGATGATTGTTGGGTGAGTGTAAAAGACGTCAACGGCGAAACCATGGCAATTGGCGTTAAAAAGAAAGGTCGCGTGATGGAAGTGTCTGGTCTAGCCCCAGTAAGAGTTATTTTAGGCGCGCCGCAAAACGTAGCGATTAATTTTGCTGGAAAAGACTACGATATGTCTGTTCATCCAGGTGGCCGTTCAGCTAATTTTGAGTTGTCAGTAGAGAGTGAATAATGTTTGCAGAATCACCGATTAAACGTCGTCAATCTATTCGTATTAATGTAGGCAAAGTACCAATTGGCGATGGCGCTCCCATTGCCGTGCAATCAATGACAAATACCGAGACTACCGATGTAGAGGCCACTGTCGCGCAAATTAATCGTATTGTTGCGGTGGGTGGCGATATTGTCAGGGTATCGGTTCCGACAATGGATGCCGCTGAAGCATTTAAATTAATTCGTCAACAAGTGGATGTGCCGTTGGTTGCCGATATTCATTTTGATTATCGTATAGCCTTAAAAGTTGCGGAATATGGTGTTGATTGTTTGCGTATAAACCCAGGTAATATTGGCAACATGGAGCGTGTAAAAGCCGTTGTTGATTGTGCTAAAGATAAAAATATTCCTATCCGCATAGGCGTAAATGGCGGTTCTCTAGAACGAGATTTGCAAGAAAAGTACGGTGAACCAACACCTGAGGCACTAGTAGAATCTGCAATGAGACATGTCGACATTCTCGATAAGCTCAATTTTGATCAATTTAAAGTGTCTGTTAAAGCATCAGATGTTTTTTTAGCAGTAGGTGCCTATAGACTCTTGGCTCAACAAATTAAACAACCTCTGCACTTAGGCATCACTGAAGCGGGTGGCTTACGCGCGGGTTCGGTTAAAAGTGCTGTAGGCTTAGGTATGCTACTAGCCGAAGGAATAGGCGACACCATTCGTATTTCATTAGCTGCCGATCCTGTTGAAGAAATTAAAGTAGGTTTTGATATTTTAAAGTCGTTGAGGATACGCTCACGCGGTATCAACTTTATTGCATGCCCTAGTTGCTCAAGACAAGAGTTTGATGTCATTGATACCGTTAATGCCCTTGAACAAAGGCTTGAAGATATTATTACGCCACTTGATGTATCGATTATTGGTTGCGTGGTAAATGGCCCCGGCGAAGCCGAAGTCTCAGATATCGGCTTGACTGGTGCGCGCAATATGAGTGGCTTTTATGAAGATGGTATTCGTCAACGTGAGCGCATTGCTAACAACGATTTAGTTGATAATTTAGAGCAAAAAATTAGAGCTAAAGTCGCTGCTAAAGCCGCAATGTTAGACGAAAAAAACCGTATTGACGTTAAGCTTTCCCAAGATTAATAGATAAGCGCGTAAATCCTCCTGATTTGTGCGCTAATTGCTTTACCCCAAGTCTCAAAATACTTATACTATCGCGCCTAATTAGTTAAGCTGAGAATAGAGTGGCCAAAACAATTCAAGCAATTCGTGGTATGAATGATTGTCTCCCAAGTCAAACGCCTGTGTGGCAGTTTGTAGAGAGCAACATTCGCGAGTTGGTCAATAGCTACCATTATCAAGAAATCCGCACGCCTATTGTAGAAAGTACCGATTTGTTCAAACGCTCTGTTGGCGAAGCCACCGATATCGTTGAAAAAGAAATGTATGTCTTTGATGATCGTAACGGAGATAGTTTAGCGCTTCGTCCAGAAGGTACAGCATGCGCAGTGCGCGCGGGTATTCAGCATGGCTTACTTTACAACCAGCAGCAACGCTTATGGTACATGGGGCCAATGTTTAGGCACGAACGTCCTCAAAAAGGGCGTTATCGTCAGTTTCATCAGTTTGGCGCAGAGGCCTTTGGATTTGAAGGACCCGATATTGATGCCGAAATGATCATGATGGGCGCTCGCCTTTGGAAGGCCTTTGGCATTTCAGACAAAGTAACACTGCAGCTAAATTCCTTGGGTAACGCCCAAGCAAGAAGCGACTATCGGGACTTATTAGTTACCTATTTAGAGCAACATATTGATGAGCTAGATGAGGACAGCAAAAGACGCCTTAATAGCAATCCTTTGCGTATACTCGATTCAAAAAACACTAACACCCAAGCTATAGTAGCTAATGCGCCAAAGCTGATTGATCATTTAGATGAAGATTCTGCACAACATTTTTCGCAATTGTGTGAACGATTAGATGCTTTAGGTATCCAATATGAAGTTAACCCGTCTTTAGTGCGTGGTTTAGACTATTATAATCGCACCGTTTTTGAATGGGTCACCGATATGCTAGGTGCACAAGGTACCATTTGTGCAGGTGGCCGTTACGATACACTTGTTGAGCAGCTTGGCGCCAAAGCAACCAACGGTATAGGCTTTGCGATGGGCATTGAACGTTTGGTGCTATTGGTAGAAGCAAGCCAATTAGAGCCAATGCAAAACTTGGCTGACGTATACGTAACCGCGATGGGCGACAAGGCAGCCATCGAGGCAATGAAGTTAGTAGAAGAAATAAGAAACCATTTTTCTTTCTTAAAAGTACAATTACATTGCGGTGGCGGTAACTTTAAAAAACAATTGAAAAAAGCCGATGCTAGCGGCGCGCAAGCTGCGGTTATTATTGGCGAAACTGAAGCGAATGAAAAAATGTTTGGCGTAAAATGGTTGCGCAGCGACGCGGCTCAAGTAACCGTTTCACAAAGCCAATTATTGGAATTATTAGCCGATTTGAATACGCATTAAATGCTAAATTTTGAATTAATTTGAAAGCACGAAACAAGAAGTACAAAAGGAAAGTATAAAGATGATAGGTTACGAAACCGAAGAACAGCAAATCCAGGCCATTAAAAAGTTTTGGAAAGATAATGGTATCGCCATACTTGTTGGTGCATGTGTTGGTTTGGGCTTACTGTTTGGTTGGCGCTATTATAATGATATGCAAATTACCAATAAAGAAGCTGCCTCAAGCGCGTTTGAAGAGAGTATCCAAGCGTTTATAAGCGACCAAAATACAGACCAACTTAGTGCATTTTTAACTGAACAGCCAGACACCGGTTATGCGCCCTTAGCGGCTATGATCATTGCTCAGCAAGCTGTTGAAAAAGAAGATTACGCAGCTGCGAAAGACAGCTTAATTAAAGTCACTACTGGTGACTCAAGCATATCTGACATTGCTCGTTTGCGTTTAGCTAACTTACATATTCAGCTTGAAGAGCACGATGAAGCGATTAAGGTGTTAGATCAGGTTCAAGCAAATGAATTTAGCGGACAAGTCGAAGAGTTGCGCGGTGATGCCTTACTCGCAAAAGGTGATTTTGACGCAGCAAAAGACGCATACACCCTGGCGATTGCACAAATCCCAAATGATCAAAATCTTAAAATGAAGCGCGACAACATCGCTTACGCGAAAACAAAAGCTCAAGCACAAGCACAAGGTGAAAGCCTTGAATAAATTTGTAAAGGCATCCGTAACGTTCACACTTGTTGCAAGCTTAAGTGCTTGCGCGACTATTTCTGGCTGGTTTGGAGATGATGAAGAATACGAAATTCGTCAACTTCCCGAAATAACAATGGCCTTTGAAAATGAGGTGATTTGGCAAGAATCTGTAGGTGACGGTGTTGAAGAGTATTATTCACGCTTATCTCCTGCGGTGGGTGCGGGTAAGATTTTTGCTGCAGATCGTGAAGGTACAATCGTCGCCTTTGATGCTGAAACTGGCGACGAACTTTGGGAAACGGTAATAAGCCGTAAAAGCAGAGAGCGTTCATTGTGGAATTTATATGGCCTATTCGCTGCGACAATTTCATCAAAGGTATCTGGGGGCTTAACCCTAGCGTACAACAACCTATACTTTGGCACCGAAGATGGCGATATTTACTCACTAAGTCAAGATGATGGCAGCATAAAATGGCAAACAAACGTATCGGGTGAAGTTGTGGCTGCACCTGCTGCAGATAACAACATACTCGTTATCAATACGGTTGCTGGCACGCTTATGGGGCTTGATGCGCTTACCGGCGAAGTAAAATGGCAAAATGAGTCAGATGTTCCGCCACTTAGTTTGCGCGGTACGTCAACGCCTGTTGCTGCTGCTGGTGGTGCTATCATTGGCCTAGCTAATGGTCGTGTGCGTATTAGTATTCTTGATTCGGGTCTCACCGCTTGGGAATCGATTGTGGCTAAACCAACAGGCGCAACTGAATTAGAACGAATTGTTGATATAGATTCAAAGCCATTGGTTATTGGCGGCACTATGTACATCGTGTCTTTTGGTGGGTCTTTAGCCGCGATTGAACTGCGTTCTGGTAATGTTATTTGGACGCGCGAATATGCGTCTTATCGCAATGTAACATTAGCCGGCAATCGTTTATTTGTTACTGACAACAACAGTAATGTGTATGCGATAGACCGTCGTAACGGCGTAGAGTTATGGTCTAATGGGGATTTACGAAGACGCAATTTGACGGCGCCAACACCGGTTGGAGAATATGTAGTAAGCGGTGATAAATTTGGCTATTTACACTATTTTACGCAAGACGAAGGTAAATATGTGTCTCGTATCGCCATAGGTGATGACGACGAAGATGAAGGCATCTACGTTGAGCCATTATTCCAAGATGGAAAAATCATTGTACAAACCAGAGATGGCGAAATAGTCGTTGTAAGACCGCCAGCATAAAGGCATGTGCCCATATCTCTTTTAATGTAAACAGTGCGCATTATTTGCTTAACAAGCACAGCATGCGTACACTTAAAACGCCAATGACCTATATCATTGGCGTTTTTGTATTCTATTCTATAGTCAATTTGAGAAATTAATGTTACCTGTTATTGCCCTAGTGGGCCGACCCAATGTCGGAAAATCTACTTTATTTAATCGCCTAACCAATACCCGTGATGCACTTGTTGCCGATTTTCCAGGCTTAACCCGCGATCGCAAATATGGCACTGCTAAGTTTGAAAAACTGCAATTTATTGTGGTGGACACTGGCGGGATAAGCGGTGATGAAGAAGGTATTGATGCTGAAATGGCGCAGCAATCATTATTGGCGATAGATGAAGCAGACGTCGTATTATTTTTAGTGGACGCGAGGGATGGTTTAACACCGCCTGACATTGGTATTGCAGATCATTTGCGCCGACAAGAAAAACCCGTATACATAGCGGTTAATAAGGTAGATGGGATTGATGGCGATAGTGAAAGCGCTGATTTTTACAAGCTAGGTATGCCTAATCTGTTTCAAATTGCAGCAGCCCATGGGCGCGGCGTGTCAAAGTTAATTCAAGACGTGTTGATGCCGCTTGATGAACAGTTTCCCGATATGCATATTGTGCCAGAACCTGCAATTGAAGAAGAAGCTGATGCACAAGAGCGATTAAAACAATTGCAAGGCCAAGCTATTAAATTAGCGATTGTCGGCAAACCTAATGTGGGTAAGTCGACGCTAACTAATCGGATTTTAGGCGAAGAACGTGTTGTTGTTTATGATTTACCCGGCACCACTCGTGATAGCATTTTTATCCCGATGCAGCGCGATGAACGAGAGTACGTATTGATTGACACTGCAGGTGTGCGCAAGCGCAAAAAAGTGTCTGATGCTGTTGAAAAATTTTCGATTGTAAAAACCTTACAAGCTATCGAAGAAGCCAATGTTGTGTTGTTAGTGGTAGATGCTAGAGAAGGCATTGCCGATCAAGATTTGTCATTATTAGGGTTCATATTAAATGCGGGTCGCTCATTAGTGATTGCCGTAAATAAATGGGATGGACTTGAAAAGGATGTTAAAGAAGAGATAAAGCGTGAACTTGACAGGCGCTTAGGTTTTGTTGATTTTGCTAGAATTCATTTCATTTCAGCCTTACATGGCTCCAATGTAGGGCATTTATTCGAATCGGTGCAAGAAGCGTATAACAGTGCTACAACTCGCATCAATACGGCCATGCTGACCGAAATTATGGAAATGGCGCAAACCGACCATCAGCCACCTTTAGTTCGTGGTAGACGCGTTAAAATGAAATATGCGCATGCTGGTGGCTATAATCCACCGGTCGTGGTGATACACGGTAACCAATTAAATGACTTGCCCGATGCCTACAAACGTTACTTAATGAACTATTATCGCAAAGCCTTAAAAGTCATGGGTACGCCCATAAAAATAGAGTTCAGGGAAGGTAGTAACCCTTATGAAGGTAAAAAGACCAAATTAACACTTGCCCAAGAGCGTAAACGCAAGCGCTTGTTGTCATTTCAAAAGAAGAAATAATTAATCGCATATGGGTATATTCTTATAAATAAATTCTTACAGGAAATTTTACGGGTAAATAATGGATAGCTTTTCACTTAATAGCTTTGTGCTGCAAGATTGGATTGTATTATTAGTAACACTCGTGTCGGTACTGATTGTTGTGTTATCACTGCGATGGCTGCTGCTGGTGAGACAAAAAGAGCTAAGTACCGACCAGCGTCTGCCTCGTCAAATCATTATGTTAGTGGTCACCATTATTGCCGTGGCGATAGTGGTGTTGTCATTACCCGTCTCAGAAAGCTCAAGAAATCAGTTACTCGCATTACTAGGTGTGTTGCTGTCGGGTGTCATTGCCTTTTCGTCAACGACAATCGTGTCTAATTTAATGGCTGGATTAGTGCTTCGCGTCAATCGTCCGTTTAGAACGGGTGACTTTATTCGCTGTAGCACATTTGCAGGGCGCGTAACTGAAAAAGGGATCCTTGATACCGAAATTCAAACCGAACAACGTGCATTGATACATGTTGCCAATAGCTTTCTCATCAATAACCCTGTAGAAGTTATCCGTAGCTCAGGTACGCTTATTAGTGCGCAAACTTCCATTGGTTATGATGTACATCATAGTATTATAGAAAAGCATCTGCAGGCGGCAGCTGCTAGCGCTGGTTTAAGTGATTCGTTTGTTCACATCACTGAATTGGGTGACTTTTCAGTCAACTATAAGGTGTCGGGTTTGTTGCTCGATACAAAAAGCATGTTAACGACAAAATCTAAACTGCATGGCGCAATTTTAGATGAATTACACAACAATGATATTGAGATAATGTCGCCAAATATCATGGCGCCGCGTCAAGTTGACCCAGCCTATAGCTTTATTGCTAAAGCCAGAAAGACAAAAGTGAAAGAAACTCTTAATCAAGAAGATATTGCGTTTGATAAAGCAGAAGAAGCCGAACAACTTGAGCAACAAAAAGAGAGTGTCTTACAAGAAATAGCAGAGCTAAAAGCATCACTTAAATCAAAGGATAAGTCTGATGAGCCAGAAAATCTTGAAAAGTCAGTTAAGCTGAGTTCACAAGGCTCACCAAGCATTCAAAACGAAGAAGACGTTCAGGCTCAAATAAAAACGCTTGAAAACAAGCTATTGCTTCTCAATACAAATAACTCAGTAGATGAATAAGGCTGAACGTCGCCATTAATGCTTGCACTAACCCTGTCTTAAGTCGCGCATAAAAGCAGATTCAGACGGTACCTCAATTTGTCCTAACGATTCGCTTACGAGTTTGGTCATCATAAAGCCAGGTAAATTCCCTGTTAGTTTAATCAGCTTATCGTTTTGCTGAAACAAATATTGCGTATTGTAAATTGGATCACTCGCTGTATTGAGTAAAACCTCTAAACGCACGCCCTCTACCATTTGACCATCAAGCTCTATATTAGCCGTTTCTATGTTTGAAATTTTGTAGTCTTCAATCTTAGCGTGAGCAATCAACTCGCTTATTTGGTCAACTTCGCTTTGCATCTCAGCACGCAGATAATCGCTTCTGTTGGGCATTTCACGTTGTTTCTGAAAATCTCTATGAGCAAAAGGAGAGAGTGGATATACTGAAATATCAACCACTGCGTCATTATACTGTGGGTGAGTATAGCGAGTGATACTACCTAATAGCGGGTCGCGGTAGATGGCAGATTCGACAAGCATAAACTCACCAATGGCACTAGGTACTTTAAGTTCTGTGTTGTAGTCGCTCGCTCCTAGCACTTGGTATATTCGATTGGCTGATAATACGCCTTGTGATTCTAAATGGCTTGCCCATGTTTTGATCATTTCTAAGGCTGTCTGATTGAGTTTGTCGTTTGAATGAGTCAAACGCAATACAAAATCATCGATTGGCACTTCACGCCAACTTGTTGTGATTTCTAGTACTAGCTCAGATTTATTTTCATCAAGCTTTGTTAATAATGCGTTGCCAATAAGTACTTCATAATCTGATAGCGCCAAAGAATCGGCGATGTCGGCACTGTTGTCTAGCTTTGTCACAAGTTCACTTAAGGACTCAGCATTAAGCACATTAAGCTCACAGTCTGAAATTTTGCATTCTTGCTCGAGCGTATCGCTGACATAAGCTGCGTAAATGGGAAGTTCGGCGTTTGCATTAAGCGCCGCTATTGCAAGTAAAGTACAGCTAAGTTGTTTGCAAACTCGTTTAATGTTAACTATTGAGCATTGCTCATAATACAGGTTTATTAAATTCACAGCATTTACGTCCAGTGTATTTATCATTATTAGCGTCATGTTTTGCAATGTGTCAAAAATTTGACATCTGCAATTTTCAAATAGTACCAAAGTAGTATTTTTTAAGCAAATATTCATTTTTTGATTAAAGAAACACACATATGCTCATGATTAATCATTGGTGAATGTTTGTTTAAGCATAAATTACGTCATTCCCGCGAAGGCGGGAACCTCTTTGGGAATCAACCGATATTTGATAAGCATATGTTTTATATGGTTTTTTATGAACATCAACCAGATGCCCGCCTTCGCGAGGATGACGAGGAAGTCTTAAACGAACAGTATTACACCATCCCAGGAATGACGGAGTTTTTGCTTAAACGAAAAATCTTAGGCGAAGGCTGCAAGCTCTTGAAGTTAACCTGCAGCAATAAACAACTATTAATTACGAAGCACTTTCGTCACTTTTGAGACGATTTCGCCATCTTTAAGTTTGCTCGTCACTTCTTGATCTATTTTTACCTTATCCACGCTTTTCAGAAGTAAATCGTTTTGCATAGTGATGCTATAACCTCGTGACAAAGTCGCGAGCGGGCTAACTGTATTTAGTACTGCGCTTACGCTGGCTAGGCGACGTTGGCTATTATCTACATTCGCTTTAATAGCATTAAGTAAATCGCTATACAGCTCATTGCACTTGCGCTGTTCGTCTTTAATCTTTTTGTCAGGCGACAAATACAAAATTGCTTTTGCTTGAGTGGCCTGTATTTGTTTGGCTTTATTGATTTTTTGTGTGATGGCTTGTTGTAAACGCTGATGTGTTGAAGCAAGACTTTGTTGGTGCTGCGCTAATAGAATACTTGGTTGTTGAGCATTTAGGCGTTTCTCAAGATAAGCTAGAGCTTGCTTTTGCGCATTAATCTGTTTGCTTGGATGCTGCTGTTGAAGTCTTGCATACAAATAATCAAAAGCTTGATTATTTTGTTCTAGTTTTTTAGCTGGATGTTGGGTGAGTAAACGAGAATATAATCCGCCTGCTTTTTCTTTACTGCGTGATTGCGTATCAAGCATGGCGCGCATTAACATTTGTTTACGCGTATTTAAGTGTTTTGTTAGCTCAAGCCTGTCTGTACTTAATAGCTCGGCGGCGGCAGAAGGGGTAGCTGCTCTAACATCTGCCACAAAATCAGCAATCGTTACATCGACTTCATGTCCCACAGCCGATACGATTGGCAATGAAGATGCAAATATTGCACGAGCGACTATTTCTTCATTAAATGCGAACAAATCTTCTAAAGAACCCCCGCCGCGCCCAACGACTAACACATCGACTTCATTTCGCTCATTAGCTTTCACTATTTGTTCTGCGACAGTATTGGCTGCGCCATCACCTTGCACCATACTTGGGTAAATTATGACTTCTATTGCTGGATTGCGTCGTTGTAGCACATGCAAAATGTCATGCACCGCTGCACCAGTGGGTGAGGTGACCACGCCTATTTTAGCAATATTTGTTGGTAAGCTTTGTTTGGTCTCTTGTGCAAACAAACCTTCTTCGTTAAGTTGCGCTTTTAATGCCTCAAATGCTTGTTTAAGTTTACCTAGCCCTTCTGGCTCCATCGACATCGCAATTAGCTGATAATCACCGCGGGCTTCATATAGACTAATATTCGCCCTAACAATAACCTTGTCACCATGTTTGGGTGTAAAGCTAAGCTTTTGGTTGGCACCTTTAAACATAGCCGTGCGCACTTGGGCGTTATTGTCTTTTAGGGTGAAATACCAATGGCCTGATGCCGCTCGCGTAAAATTTGAAATCTCGCCGCTCACCCATACTTGCCCAATCTCGCTCTCTAAGACTTGCTTTGCAAAGCGGTTTAGCTTGGTGACGGTGATAATTTTCATTTCTTGAGGAACAGCAAACATAGTTAGGTTTTGGCCTTGTATTAGGTGAATGATTTGTACGCTATTTTATACGTAAATTTACCCATAAAAATTGATGCAACTCGCGATGAAAAAAGTTTTTTTGCATCACAGCATAATTGTAGTTTACCTAGATATGAAAAAACACTACAATTGCACCGCAATTAGGCCACTAGTATACAGGTAAAATTGCATGTTACGCATTGAAAAAGAAGCGCTTACCTATGACGACGTACTTTTAGTACCGGGTCATTCCCAAGTTCTGCCACATATGGCAAATCTCCAAACTCGCCTTACGCGCGAAATCACCCTTAATATGCCGCTGATGTCAGCTGCTATGGACACCGTCACTGAAGCACCGCTTGCTATTGCATTAGCCCAAGAAGGCGGTATTGGTTTTGTTCATAAAAACATGACGCCTGAAGAACAGGCTGAACATGTACTTAGAGTCAAAAAATATGAAAGTGGCGTAGTGTTAGATCCCGTCACAGTAAGCGCAACTGATACCATCGGTGCTACCGTTGCCTTGGCCAAAAAATTAGGCTATTCCGGTTTTCCGGTGGTAGATGACAGTAATAATCTTATTGGTATTGTGACCAGTCGTGATTTGCGCTTTGAACTGCGTTTTGAAGACGAAGTCAATAAAGTCATGACACCAAAAGAAAAGTTAGTCACCGTGACTGCTGATGCAAGCCCTGACAAGGTCATGGAACTGATGCACGAACATCGCATCGAAAAAATATTAGTGGTTGATGACGCATTTAAGTTAAGAGGCTTGATCACTGTTAAAGATTTTCAAAAAGCTAAAAGTAAGCCCAACGCTTGTAAAGATGAACAAGGGCGATTGCGCGTTGGCGCTGCGGTAAGTGTCGGACCAGGTACCGAACAACGTATCGAATTATTAGTTGATGCTGGCGTAGATGTGTTGTTAATTGATACTTCTCATGGTCACTCTCAAGGCGTCATTGAACGTGTAAAACAAGTCAGAAAGCAATATCCGAATTTACAAATTATTGCTGGCAACGTAGCAACCGGCGAAGGCGCTTTAGCACTTGCAGAAGCGGGCGTTGACGCGGTTAAAGTGGGAATTGGTCCTGGTTCTATTTGTACTACGCGTATTGTCACGGGTTGCGGTGTTCCGCAAATAACCGCCATTGGCGATGCAGTAGCGGCTATCGACAAAATGGGCATACCGGTGATTGCTGATGGCGGTATACGGTTTTCAGGAGATATCGCCAAAGCACTAGCCGCCGGCGCAAGCTCGGTGATGGTAGGCAGCATGTTAGCGGGAACAGAAGAAGCGCCAGGTGAAGTTGAGCTGTACCAAGGACGATATTATAAGTCTTATCGCGGTATGGGCTCGTTAGGCGCAATGAATCAAAGCCATGGTTCGTCAGACCGTTACTTCCAAACCAGCAGCAATGCTGAGAAATTGGTACCGGAAGGCATTGAAGGCCGCGTTGCATACAAAGGCCCCATTTCGACGATTATCCACCAACAATTAGGCGGCTTACGTTCTGCGATGGGCCTAACAGGCTGCGCCACTATAGACGAGCTTCGCACCAAGCCTAAGTTTGTCAAAGTAACGTCTGCAGGTATGGGCGAGTCGCATGTGCATGATGTGAGCATTACGAAAGAGGCGCCAAATTACAGGCTCGGTTAGCGAGTCTTGTTTGTCGCATTACTATAGAATATAAGCAGCTTGAGTGACGGTGCTCACGATTAATATAGATTGATACCGTCGACTCAAGCTTTTTTAGTTAAACGTTTAGAAATATCTTTTTAGGACACCCAATGTCGCTCAATATTCACAGTCAAAAAATTCTTATTCTTGATTTTGGTTCTCAATACACACAGCTTATTGCGCGCCGCGTACGTGAAATAGGCGTATATTGTGAGTTGTGGGCCTGGGATGTTAACGAACAACAAATTAGAGAGTTTGCCCCAGATGGGATTATTTTGTCGGGTGGCCCTGAATCAGTAACCGAAGCAAACTCGCCTCGTGCCCCGCAGTATGTTTTTAATGCTGGGGTGCCAGTATTGGGCATTTGTTATGGCATGCAAACCATGGCTCACCAGTTAGGCGGAAAAGTACAGGGCTCAGATTTACGCGAGTTTGGCTATGCTCAGGTTGAGCTTTTAAAAGCTACTCAGTTGTTTGATAAAATTGAAGATGAAATCAATACCGCCGGTAATTCACTGTTAGATGTGTGGATGAGCCACGGTGATAAAGTTATTAATATTCCTGATGGCTTTGAAACCATTGCCCAAACATCAAACTGTCCACATGCTGGCATGGTAAATCATCAAAAACAGTTTTATGGCGTACAATTTCACCCAGAAGTCACGCATACTAAACAAGGCTTACGTATTCTTGAACACTTTGTCAAAAGTATTTGTGGCTGCGAGGCGCTATGGACACCAGCCTCTATTATTGAAGATGCGGTTGAAAGAATAAAAGAGCAGGTAGGCAGTGATGAAGTGGTGTTAGGCCTGTCGGGAGGCGTTGATTCCTCGGTAACGGCGATGTTGCTTCACCAGGCGATTGGTGACAAATTAACCTGTGTCTTTGTTGATAACGGCTTACTTCGCTTAAATGAAGGCGAACAAGTTATGGATATGTTTGGCGACCATTTTGGACTTAATATCATCAAAGTGAATGCTGAAGCGCGCTTTTTAGAGGCGCTCAAGGGCGAACAAGATCCAGAGAAAAAGCGTAAAATCATTGGCAACCAATTTGTCTATGTGTTTGATGAAGAGTCTAACAAACTTGTTAATGCAAAATGGTTAGCTCAAGGCACTATTTATCCTGATGTGATTGAATCAGCAGGCTCAAAAACCGGCAAGGCGCATGTGATCAAATCTCATCATAATGTGGGCGGTTTGCCAGAAGATATGAATATGGGCTTGGTTGAGCCGCTTCGAGAGTTATTTAAAGACGAAGTACGTAAAATCGGCCTAGAGCTTGGTTTACCTTACAACATGCTCTATAGACATCCATTCCCTGGTCCAGGTCTTGGCGTAAGAGTGCTAGGTGAAATCAAAAAAGAATACTGCGATTTATTGCGTAAAGCGGATGCGATATTTATTGATGAGTTGCACAATCACGAGCTTTACCACACCGTTAGCCAAGCCTTTACCGTATTTTTGCCTGTACGCTCGGTAGGCGTAATGGGCGATATGCGTAAATATGATTGGGTAGTGTCTTTAAGAGCGGTCGAGACTATCGATTTTATGACAGCACGTTGGGCTCACCTACCTTATGAGTTTTTAGGCAAGGTATCAAACCGCATTATTAATGAAGTCGATGGCATATCTCGTGTTGTTTATGATATTTCGGGTAAGCCTCCTGCGACTATTGAGTGGGAATAAACCTGGGCATGATTGCCGTTAGAATAGCAAACGAGCATGATAGTCTCGACATATTTGAGTGGCGAAACGATGCGGTGACCCGAGAAATGTCGCTTAGCGAAAATGCTATCAACTGGGATGAACACAACAAATGGTTTATTGCTGCATTGCAAAACAGCAATAGACTGCTGGTAATGTGTGAACTAGACGGGCAAGGCACTAAAGTAGCGGTCGTACGTTTTGATATTAAAAACGAACGAGCGCTTATTTCTATTAACCTTGCGCCATCGCAGCGCGGGAAGGGGTTTGCAAAAGCTTGCCTACAAGGGGCAATATCCTATTTAACGCAAGTCTACACTCATGTGCACTTTATTGACGCTGACATCAAATCAGTAAACAAAGCAAGCCAAGTCGCATTTGAGGGCATTGGCTTTGCTAAAACGAAAGAATCTGAAGATCTTCTTCGATATGAATATCTTGTATGAAGTATTTGTTCGTCAAGCGAATGCCTAGCGTAGTATTAAGAGTAGTATCGAGAGTAGTATCGAGAGTAGTATCGAGAGTAGTATCGAGAGTAGTATCGAAAGTTGTATCGAAAGTAATATAGATACTGAAAAATATATCCCCTATATCGTTAAGCTTAAACCTTCAGAGGCGCCAAAACACTCTGTCGTACCGCCGCCAAGCTCTATAATTAAGCTTGCATGCTCAACGATTTCATCAACGTTGTCATCGCTTCTTTCAGGATCGTGGCTATATAGTGCTAAACGTTTAGTATCAGCCGCAAGCGCGAGTTTTATGGCTTCTTCTGCTACTGAGTGACCCCAGCCTGATTTTGCTGGCATATCTTCAACAACATATTGAGCGTCATGAATTAGCAGGTCGGCCTTTTTGGCGAGTTCAACAAACTCCAAAAAGTCGGTATTTTTCTTGTAAGGTGGATACAGTTCGTTGTCGGTAATGTAAGCGAGCTTACTCGTCCCGTCATCAATGGTATAACAACTGCCTCCGCCTGGATGATTCATGAGTATTCGTGTAATTGTCGCATTGCCAATTTTCCATTCATGCTGGCGGTATAGTTTGATTTTGATATCCGACGCAATCGCTTCACCTGGCACGGGGAAAAAACTACCTTTCATCTGCTCTAAGAACGCCTTTGGCCTGCGTTCTTCGGTCAAACCCGGCGTGACAAATATTTTTCTTTTGGGCTGGTATATAGGGGCAAAAAACGGAAAGCCCTGTATATGGTCCCAATGGTTGTGAGACAACAATAAGTGGATAGGGCTTTGCTTTTGAATGAGCTTTTTACCGAGTATTCGTATGCCTGTGCCAGCGTCTAGTACAATGTCGGTACCATCGGTCAGTTCAACATGCACGCATGCTGTATTGCCACCATAGCGAACATACTCGGCACCTGGAGTCGGAATAGAACCTCTTACACCGTAAAAACTTACTTGCACAAAATAGCCTTGAGCTTTTAAATAATAGCTTGCTTAAAAAATCGTCATACCTATTTTTCGGCAAGAAAGCCAACAACATTATCAATTGCTAACATTGTTTTTTCGCCACTGGCTCTGTTTTTGTATTCTACGGCCTTTTCGTCAAGGTTTCTTTCGCCAATAATAATGCTGTGAGGTACGCCAACTAGCTCCATATCAGCAAACATAACGCCCGGTCTTTCTTTGCGATCGTCAAACAAAACTTCAACACCAGCGCCGACTAAATCTTGGTATATTTTATCGGCGACTTCTTTGACTCTATGGGATTTGTGCATATTCATTGGAATAATAGCGACTTTGAATGGTGCGATCGCATCAGGCCATTTGATGCCATATTTATCATGATTTTGTTCGATAGCGGCGGCAACTATCCGCGTAACACCAATACCATAACAACCCATTTGTAGCACTTCATGTTTACCATTTTCGTTAAGTACGCCACAACCCATGGATTTTGAATATTTATCGCCTAGCTGAAAGATATGACCAACCTCAATACCTTTTTGGATGAGTAATTGACCATTGCCACACGGTGATGGATCGCCCGCTACAACCTTGCGCAAATCAGCTATCTCAATGTCGCCTACATCGCTTGACCAATTTACGCCAGTAAAGTGAGTTTGCGCTTCGTTAGCGCCACATACAAAGTCACTTAATGTCGCGGCGCTTTTATCAACAATGACTGGCACAGGCATATTAACCGGGCCCAATGTGCCAAATCCGCAACCAACAATATTTTTAACATCTTGTTCATCAGCCATTTCAAGAGGGCTTGCCACCCAAGCGTGTTTTTCTGCTTTTATTTCGTTAAGTTGATGATCGCCTCTTAACACTAAAGCAATAATTGTCGCCTCTGCATCTTCACTCGCTTTGACCATTAGCGTTTTGACAGATTGTGTAGCATCAATGCCTAGTCGCTCACCGACACTGGCAATCGTTTTTGCGTCACCAGTATCAACTTTTGCAATTGTTTGTTTGCCTGGTTTATTTTCACCAAGCGCCACGGCTTCTGCTAACTCAACATTAGCCGCGTAGTCAGAACCGTCACTAAAGGCAATGTCGTCTTCTCCTGAGTCTGCCAATACGTGAAACTCATGAGAAACAGCGCCACCAATTGAGCCTGAGTCGGCGATAACAGGTCTATATTCTAAGCCTATGCGGTCAAAAATATTACAATAAGCTTGATGCATAAGCTGATAAGTATCATTTAAGCACGACATATCTAAATGAAAGGAGTAGGCGTCTTTCATCACGAATTCACGGCCGCGCATAATGCCAAAACGCGGGCGAACTTCGTCTCTAAACTTAGTTTGCACTTGATATACGTTAAGCGGCAATTGCTTATAACTACTTACTTCATTTTTAACTATGCTGGTGACCACTTCTTCATGCGTTGGCCCTAATACAAAATCTCGTTGGTGGCGGTCTTGAATGCGCAAAAGCTCTGGGCCATATTCTTCCCATCGACCCGATTCTTGCCATAAGTCAGCAGGTTGCACAACGGGCATATTAATTTCTAAGGAACCTGCCTTGTTCATTTCTTCATGCACAATTTTACTAACTTTATTTAATACCCGCATGCCTGTCGGTAACCAGCTATATAATCCTGAGGCTAATTTTCTTACCATTCCTGCGCGAAGCATTAGTTGATGGCTAACGACTTCAGCGTCGTTCGGGATTTCTTTTTGTGTGGCGAGTAAAAATTGGCTGGTACGCATAATATTATTGGCTTTCGTTGCATTAATTTTGTGGCGGGATTTTAACAGCGTGTTGCCTTATACAAAAGCTAAAAATGAAATTGATTGGATTACGTTCATTTATGCTGGTGATTGAATGTGCATTTGTTTAAAACGTGTTTTATGGATAATTCATACTCCAAAGCGCACATTGGTCACTATTGCTTGGTCTTTCTCGACTTTCCAAGCTATATCAATACCATATAGGGAAATGGCGTATTGTTTGTTATCAATGCCATTTTTTTTATATGCTGGGCGGGGATCTTGAGCAAGCACGCTGCTTAACAATGCAGAAAAATCGGGATGTTGTTGCTCACATATGTTGATATCACTAAGCACCGATTCAGCAAAGCTTACTTGTAAAACATTTTTAGGGGCATCTGCGGCATATGCTGATTTAGCATCAGGCGCGACATCAGCATAGGCTAAGTAAGGTTTAATATCGATGATAGGGGTGTTATCCATCATATCAACGCCGCCAACTAGCAAGCACCCGTCTTTGACGCCCAAGTTTTCGACCAAGGTCATGCCAATATGATTAGGCCTAAAGCTACTGCGGCTAGCAAACACGCCTACTTTTTTATTGCCGCCCAACCGCGGCGGTCTGATTTTATCTTTAAAGCCCTTATCGATGTTTTCGTGAAACAAAAAAAACACCCACAGGTGCGAAAAATCATTAATGCCCGAAAGCGCATGTTCACTATTTATATGCTCTTCAAAGGTAATTTTTCCTTTTGCAATGCTTAATGATAAACCTTGCCTAGGGATAGCAAATTTTTGTGAAAAGGGCGTTTTTATGTAAGCTATTGGTGCGATTGAAAATTCCAAATTATCCCTTGTTTCTTTTAATAAATATTACGATTTGTGTCTTGAGAAATACCATTTTAACCCCATACCTTTTCGGTCACAGAATGCGACAATATAAAAAATATAATCAAGGCTTTTAGGCAAGGTGTAGATTTTTAATAAGCACGATTGTAAACAAAACAAAAAATAAAAACAGCAATGTAGATGCGGCAGGGCTTTTTAGCGTCTTTTGTGAGACCATTAGAAAAGATAAGCAGCAAAATAGGTAAAAGGTAGCCTGCTCCCAAGCAAGCAATCTAAGCCGCCAAGCAACGCCGCACGTGAGACAAAAAAGGACGAGTATGATTTCGGTAAACAATCTTTGTAAAGTGTTTGACCAGCACAAAGCCGTTGATGACTTGAGTTTTGATATTAAAGAAGGTGACGTGGTTGGGTTTTTAGGGCCAAATGGCGCTGGAAAATCAACCACAATGAAAATGCTCACTGGATTTTTAGCCGCTAGCGCAGGCACCATCGAGATAAACTCAAAAACATTTAACGCATCAAGCAAAGAAGCGCTTCAAATAAAACAAGAAATTGGTTACTTACCAGAGGGTGCGCCCGCCTACACCGATATGACGGTCTACCAATTTTTATATTTTATTGCCAAAGTTAGACGCATTGCCCGTAAAGAACGAAAAGCAGCTATCCACAAAGTGTGTGAGCAAGTTGCTTTAATGCCTGTTTTAGATAAAAAGATTGAAAACCTTTCAAAAGGGTTTAAGCGCAGAGTGGGCATTGCGCAAGCCATAATACATGACCCTAAAATTCTGATTATGGACGAGCCAACCGATGGCTTAGACCCTAATCAAAAACATCAAGTGCGTTCGCTCATTAAAAATCTATCGAAAGACAAAATCGTCATCGTGTCGACACATATTTTAGAAGAAGTCAGTGCGGTTTGTAATCGCGTGATTATTATTGCGCAGGGTAAAAAATGTTTTGACGATACGCCAGAAGCATTAAAAGCACGTTCGGCCTTGCATAACGCCGTTATTCTTAAATTAAGTTATCTAGCCGATATTTCCGGGATTTTAGAGATTGATGGTGTGGCTGATTTAAAACACGATCGCAGCACTAACAAAGTGACGATTTACGCCGAGCCGGGAGCCGAAATTTTGACTCAAGTCACCGCGCATATTCAATCTTTGCAACTACCCGTTGATATGATTTATCCGCAAGAAGTGAGTTTAGACGAGGTATTTAGAGAAATTACACTAAGCGCGAGTACCGATGTGACTGATACTGAGGTGAAAAATGCTTCAGTGATAACTAATGTAAAAGAGGAGAGTGCCGCATGAGTTCGATGTCTTCTTCTTTAATTATTTTTAAGCGTGAATTTGCAAGCTTTTTTGCCACGCCTGTTGCTTATATATTCATTTTAATCTTTTTAGTGATGTCGGGCGTGTTTACCTTTATGTTTGGGGGATTTTACGAGCGCGGCCAAGCCGATTTACTTAGCTTTTTTAACTTTCACCCATGGTTGTACTTATTTTTAGTACCGGCCATCGCGATGCGAGCTTGGTCTGAAGAGCGTAAAAGTGGCAGTATCGAATTGTTGATGACCTTACCGCTTACTACAGGCCAAATAATGTTTGGTAAGTTTTTTGCCGCTTGGGCAGTATTAGCAATTTGCTTAATTCTCACGTTCCCGTTGTGGTTAACCGTCAATTATTTAGGTGACCCTGATAACGGCATTATTTTAGCCGCTTACATTGGTAGCTGGTTAATGTCGGGTGCATTTTTAGCAGTTGGTATATGTATGTCTGCTACGACGCGCAATCAGGTTGTCGCCTTTATTTTAGCTATTGTGATTTGCTTTATCTTTGTGCTGGCGGGCTCTCCTGTTGTTCTTGAATTATTCCAAGGCTGGGCACCTAATATTATTATTGATGCGATTGCCGCGTTGAGTTTTTTAACGCACTTTCAGAACATGGCAAAAGGCGTAATTGCCTTAAACGACCTTGTGTTCTTTATGCTTAGCATCGCGATTTGGCTCTACGCTGGCTTTTTAGTTATCGAACAGAAAAAGGCGAACTAATCATGACAAAGACTTTTTCAAATGTTTTATTATTTTTAGTACTGGGCGCTGTGTTTTTAGCGGCAGTCATCGTTAATAACTTGTATTTAAAAGGCTACAACGTTGATTTAACCGATGACAAGGTTTATTCATTGTCACAGGGAAGCGAAGCCATTGCGGCAGAGTTAAATGAGCCGATTACGCTTCATTTTTTCTTTTCTGATAGCAATTCGACGGGTATGACGGTGATAAGAGATTACGCTGACCGCGTTGAAAGCCTATTGCGAGAATATGAGCGCTTATCGGGTGGTATGATTAAGCTTGAAATTATTGACCCTAAACCATTCTCTGAGGCTGAAGACCGCGCAGCGACTTTTGGTCTCACCGCTGCGTCAACTGGCGTTGCTCAAGACACAATCTATTTTGGTTTAGCTGGCACAAATAGTATCGACGATACCGTTGTGATTGGCTTTTTTGACCCGCAAAAAGAACCTTTTTTAGAATATGATGTGAGTAGTTTAATTTATAAGCTGAGCGATCCTAGGCCTGTTAAGCTCGCCATTGTGACTGATTTACAAGTGGCTGGCGGCCAAAACCCTTTGAATGGTCAAGTAACACCGCCTTATGCTTTGTATACGCAATTGAGCGAGTTCTTTGAGCTTTCATTGCTTAGCAGTTCAGATACTGAATTGCCTGGTGACGCTGACTTGTTGATGTTATGGCATCCGCAAAACGTCAACGAAGAATTGCTCAAGAGTATTGACCAATACATGATAAGCGGCGGAAAAACCCTTGCCTTGCTCGATCCGCATTTTGAATCGGACCCAATGGCTAGAATGGGGTCAGTGGGGGCAAACACGTCTTCATTACCATTACTTGAGGCTTACGGCGTTGATGTTGATACAAAACAAGTCGTGTTAGATGCCTTAGTTGGCCTGGAAGTTCGCAATAATCAGGGTGGCGTAGATAGACACCTTGGTTATTTGGGCTTAACGCGTGAGCAAATTGATAAAAACGATATTACGACCGGTGATTTAGACAGTGTGAATGCGGCGTCGATGGGCAAACTAGCACTAAGCGAAAATAGTCAATTAAGCCAAGTACCATTATTAGTGACCTCTAGCGATACGAGTGTTATGCCAAACTTGCAATACTCGCAAATGCAAAATCCTGCTGATTTATTAAATGAGTTTTTAAATACCAATACTCAGCGGGTCGTCGCTGCCAGATATTCTGGCAGTGCCCCTTCATATTTTGACCAGAACAGCAGTGGTAATGTAAACCTTGTCGTAATTGCAGATGCTGATATCGCAGCCGATCGTTTTTGGGTGCAGCAGAGCAGTTTCTTTGGGCAGACTGTGTTTTCACCATTTGCGAATAATGCCGATTTTATCGTCAATATACTTGAGAACTTTGGTGGCAGTGAAAACCTTATTGGCATAAGAAGTCGCGGTACATTTGCTAGGCCTTTTACTAAAGTACAAGAAATTCAGGTTGTCGCTGAAGCTAAATTTAGAGAGCAGGAAAAACTGTTGCAGGCTCAGCTAGAGCAGACCGAGCAGCAACTTGCCGACATTCAAACGCAGACGACAAGCTTGACCTTAACATCAGAACAACAAGCGGCTATCGACCAGTTTACGCAACAGCGAATTGCCATCAGAAAGTCGCTGCGTGACGTTCAGTTTCAGTTAGACAAAGATATTGATGAACTCGGCAATCAATTGAAATTGGTAAATATTGCTGCCGCGCCAATCATATTGGTTCTATTACTGTTATTGCTTGCCCTTATATTCAGAAAACGTCCGCCAAAAATGTTTAGCAATTCAGGCGTGCTATCACCCGCACTATCACCGGCACTATCATCCGCGCAAAATACTAACAGCGCAGACGCATTAGCAACTAATCAAAAGGTCGATGCAAACCTTGATAAAATAGATAACGAGCGAATAGAGCCGCAGTTTTCAATAGATAGTAATGACCTGTCTAACGATATAGAAAAAGATAAAAATGACTCATCAAATATTCAGGAGAAAAAATAAGGATGTCTCGTCAACTCATTATTTTACTCGTTGTTTTAGCCTTACTTGGTGGCGGTATCTATTACCACCAAACGACTTACCAACAAACAAAACAAGATGAAAGCACGCTTGATGTCAATGCAAGCACCTTGTGGTTACCCGATTTATCAACGGGTCAACAAGTGTCTGAAATTATGATTGAGAAAAATGGTCAAACCTTGGCTAAGTTTGTGAATCAAAATGACCAATGGCTTGCTTATCATTTATCGCAAGCACATGGAATAGCGGTAGACAATAGTCGCTTGTTTTCGTTTGTGCGAGATTTGTCGAGCGCTAAAGTTATTGATGAAAAAAGCGCGAACCCTAAAAACCACGAACGACTGGGGCTTGATTTTGGAGAGCTCAATTCTCGCTCTACATTGGTATCAATCATCGCTGGCGGCAAAAGCACTAAAGTGTTGATTGGTGATAAGCCGCAACGCCAGCAAGGTCATTTTGTTCGCTTTGCAGACAACGATCAGATGCTGTTGGTCGATAAGCCGTTTGTGCTGCCCACCAGTAAGAGTGACTGGTTGGTGAAAGACATGTTGCCAGTAGATACGGACAATTTGATATCGCTTACCCGAATAAATGAAGAAGAGGTGTTGTGGACCTTAAATTCAAAGGTGCCATCATCTAGTGATAACACCGACCCTTTGGCAAAGCCCGACGACTTGGTTTTTGAAGGTACTAACTTTGTGTTAGCCGATCTTAGCGAAGAAGAAAGCCTAGCTTACCCAATGGTTGTCGCCAATTACGTTTCCACGTTGGCTAACTTGAGTTTTGAGGATATTCAAGAGTACGAACAGTCGATTTGGGATGAAGCTGAGCAAAGCGCGAGCTTGTTGATCCGCGCGACAATAAATGACCGCGTACAAACCTTAGGTCTCAGGCTTGCTAAAAAAAATGAGGCTTACTGGGTGCATGTGAAAAGTGCGAACAATAACGAAGCAACTACAGACATTGCCACTGGCGATGAGCAAATTGCGAATTTATCAAACTGGATATTTGAAATAGCTGAGTTTAGAGCGCAAGGCCTTCTGAAAGACAGAATTGATTTTCTTGAAACTAAAAAACAAGCTGTGCCGACAGAACCTTGATATAATTTTTGACAAGCAAGGTCACCATGGCCTTGCGCGCCGATCATTAAGGATGAATATATGGAAATTTTTGCGTTTCTAGGCATTATACTGCTGTTAGGGTTTTTTATTGGCAGTGTCATTTCTTACGTAAACTTAAGCAGTATTAACACCTTAAAGCGTCAAGTCCTTGATTTGCAGCGTAGATTGTCGAAACAGTTATCACACACAGAGTATTTAGAACGTAAACTTAATCAATTATCGACTTCTTTTGAAGAGACTCATCTCAATCAAAGCAAAACAGAGTTCTCAGATACTAACAACTCAACAAGTACATCCAGTCAAAACGCAAAATCATCAAATAAGTCTACTACATCTGGTGATGATATTTCTGATGAAGCGCAGCGCGAACTGCAATCCCCAAGCACAAAGTCAGATAACGCACAGTCAGACAAAGAGCAATCAGAAAAAGCACAACGCAATAATGTGAACATGTCAGCATCGTCACAGCGTGATAATGTCGCGCCTAGTATGCGCCCCAACGCAGCTGCGTCGCAAAAGCCTTTACCGAATACAGCATCAGGCTCTCAAAAATCACAGGCGACACAAACAACAGCAAGTTTCAGTTTAGATTCATTTCTTTCGGGCAACGGCCTGTTGTGGATTGGCGCCATTATTTTATCGCTAGGTGGTGTTTTTCTTGCCAAATATAGTATCGAAGCAGGCCTATTACCGCCGCATGTCCGCATAATTGCTGGCGCAGTATTTGGCATCGCTTTAGTGTTTGCAGCTGAATATCTTTACAGACATCCCAAAAAATTTCAAATTCAATCAGAGCTCATTAGCGGCGCCCTAGCCAGTGCTGGTTTGATAACATGTTTTGCAATGACCTTGGTGGCTTTTGATTTTTATGCGTATTTATCGCCTTTATTTGCGTTTGGGATATTGGCAATTATCTCTATAAGCGCAACCTGGTTATCTATTCGCTATGGGCCAATTTTAGCTGCGATAGGTCTTGTGGGGGCTTATATTGTGCCGGCGCTTGTGTCGACAGGTTCAAACAATATATTTGCATTGCTAAGTTATCTTGTTTTTGTCTCGGCATCAGCAATTTGGGTATACCACATTGTAAAGCGCGAGTGGCTGTGGTGGCTTGCATTTGGCGCACACTTTTTATGGTTAGGCCTTGCTGTATTTATTGGGGATATGAGCGATGTTTGGATAATTTTTGCTTATATTCTTGTGTCGCTATACCTTTTTGTTATCGCCCCGGTTTTAGGCTGGAAATGCACTGAATACAACACCGATGCTATGCCGACTAAAATGTTGTTAATGCCGCGCAAAGAGCAGCTAGGATTGTTAGTTTCCTTGGGTAGTATTATTGGATTTTATATCATTCACGGTTTTGACGACAGTTTATATGTGGTAGTGGCTTTGATGAGTGTGGTATTGCTGATGGCGCCTTATCGTCACAGTGCATTTGATACCTGGCCATTTTTGAGTTTAGCAATGGCCTTATTTACCCTTGTGATGGCGCCGCAAACCTACGATTTTAGCGATAATTTATTTCCCTTTGGCGGTGTACTTTTATTTATTCAAATAGCCGCCTTAGTATTACTTGTTCACGCCTTTGTGATGATAAAGTTTTTTGCGCAACGTCATAGCTATTTACTCATGCTCGTGCTGGCGCCATTGTCATTGTATGCATTGAGTTACGCCATATTCCCGATACAAGCTAGCGAGTTTTTATACCCAGTTTGGTCTATCCAACTGGCACTTTACGCGGTCGCGTTTGTAGTATTGAGTATAAGAACGCAAAACCTTATGCATAAAGCAAGTTTTTTGCTGCTAAGCAATGGTGCCATTTCACTGGTATTAACCATGTTGTTAAGCGCAGGGACACTATCAATTGCGCTTAGTCTGCAAGTCGCGATGATAAGCATTGTTGCTCGAAAATACGCCCTTGAGTTACCTTCATGGATACTCAAAATAGCCATTGCTATTTTATTGCTTCGCTTTACTGCTGCGCCATGGCTTGAAGAGTACTCAAACCAAGTAATATTAGGCCTGCACTGGTCCATTGTGGTTTATCCCATTGCATTTATCTGCTTTTATTTTGCAAAGCAATTTCAAAAGCCCGCGTTGCACGCATGGCTTGATGGCGCCATGCTGCATATAGTGGCCTTATTTGTGACCACCGAAACCAGTTACTTTTTGCAAGGTCGGTATTTATCACTCGATGCGCTTACCTGGCACGAGAGTGTACTACTTGGTATGAATTGGCTTATTCTGGCGGGTGTCTACTTGTGGCGCAAGCAACACACGAGTTTGCATCGCCTATACGAATGGTTTGCCGTCGGATTGTCTGCTGGGGCAGGGCTAATGCATGTTAATGCATCAATTATTAAAAACCCACTTATTCAAGAGCAGTCTATCGGCAGCCATATTTTGCTCAATTGGCTGTTCCCTTTATGGCTCGTGCCAAGCATTGTTTTATTAGGCTTTTTGTATTTTCAGTTAGTAAAGCAGTCTTTGCGCAGATATTTATGGGTGTTGAGTGCAGGTTTTGCAGCCTTGTATGTCAACGCAATTATTCGATTTGCTTATAACGATGGCGTTTCGCTTTTCACGCATAATATTGGACAAACAGAGCTATATACTTATTCAATTGTTTGGCTAATTGTTGCTGCAGCCTTGATTGTACTCGCTCAAAAATGGGCACAAGAAACAATGAATAAAGTGGGTTTTGCGGTACTCGCTCTTGTTGTGCTAAAAGCGTTTTTGATTGATTTATCTAATTTGGACGGCTTGTATCGAGCCTTGTCTTTTATTGGCTTGGGGCTATCGTTAGTGGCAATAGGTTGGTTGTTTCAGCGATTCAAACACACTCCCCAAAGCGATGAAGGAGCATCAGAGCCTGCATCGTCTATCGAATGAAGCCTTAGCTCAGTTCATTTTTTTCGATAAACGCCGACATCTGTTTTTGCACATATTGTTTAAATGTTTCGACAATAGGCGAGCTGTGCTTACCTTTGGGCCTTACCCAATACCATGTATTGGCAATAGGAAATAGCTTCACATCAAGCTCAGTTAGGTTGCCTGCTGCCATATGATGCAGTGCATGGCGACTAACTATGGATATACCCAAGCCCGCCATCACCGACTCCTTAATGGCTTCATTGCTTGCAATCGTGATTGGTCGTGAAATCTCAAGCTGGTGCTTTGCAAAAAAACGCTCTACTGCGTACCGAGTTCCCGAGCCCGTCTCGCGCATAATGATGCGCTCACCATTTAACTGTTGCCAATCTATTTGTTTGACTTGAGCAAGTGGATGGTCTTGTTTTGCAATGACCACAAGTGGATTTTCGGTGATGTAGTGCGATTCTATATCGAGTTCTTTAGGTGGGTTACTAAACACATATACGTCGTCCTTGTTTTGCTGCAAACGTGCGATGATGTCGGCCCTGTTACCAATATGAAATTCAGGCTCGATATTGGGATATAGTTGACAAAAATCGCCTAAAAAACTGGGAATAAGGTATTTTGCGGTGGTAACCACGCTTATTTTTAATTGACCTAAAGACAAGCCCTCATGCTTGGCTAAGCGCATTTCTAAGTTGTCCATCACAGCAAACAGTTCACGGGTCGAATTTAATACCTCTTTGCCCATTTCGGTTAAGTATAGTTGCTTACCGACTTGTTCAAACAGCTGTAATTTTAGTGAATCAGATAAACGTGACAATTGCGTAGACACCGTTGGCTGAGCTATGTGAAGGGCGTTTGCCGCTTTTGTGACGCTTAGGTTTTCAGCCACCGACATAAATATCTCAAGCTGTCTGAAAGTAGTTTGACGTGTGTGAAATCTTCTAGAAGTTGACATATCTACATTTGGCTATGTTAATTTGATATAAAATCTATTATTACAAATGTTGATTATCTGTACAATCTTATCATCACAAAATAATACTGATAAAACGACAATAGGAATTAACATGAAGACATCTAAAACGCCAATTACCGTTGCCTACGGAGACGGGATCGGGCCTTCTATCATGACGGCTACCTTGAGAATCTTAGAAGCTGCTGGCGCGCAAATAGCACCAGAAGTTATTGAGATAGGTGAAAAAGTTTATTTAAGTGGACAAACAAATGGCATAGAAGCCGACGCGTGGGACTCACTTAGACGCACAAAAGTATTCTTAAAGGCGCCAATTACGACACCACAAGGCGGTGGCTACAAAAGCTTAAATGTGAGCATGCGAAAAGCGCTTGGCCTTTATGCAAATATTCGCCCTTGTATTAGCTATGCACCATATGTCAATACAAAGCACCCTGATATGAATCTTGTGATTGTGCGAGAGAATGAAGAAGACTTGTACGCGGGCATTGAGCATCGACAAACTGAAGAAGTTTTTCAGTGCCTTAAACTAATTACGCGCCCTGGATGTGAGCGCATTGTTCGCTATGCGTTTGAGTACGCCAAGCAACAAGGGCGTAAGCGAGTCACGTGTTTTATCAAAGACAATATCATGAAAATCACCGATGGCCTTTTCCATAAAGTATTTAAAGAAATAGCCGCCGAATACCCAGACATCCAACACGACAGCATGATTGTTGATATTGGTGCGGCGCGCGTTGCCGATACGCCTGAGAATTTTGATGTGATTGTGATGCCAAACCTTTATGGCGATATTATCTCTGATGTAGCGGCTCAAATAGCGGGTTCTGTTGGCATGGCGGGTTCGGCAAATATTGGTGAGCAATGCGCAATGTTTGAGGCAATCCATGGATCAGCACCTGATTTGGCTGGTCAGAATTCGGCCAATCCTTCAGGTTTGTTGCACGGTGCGATTCAGATGTTAGTACATATTGGTCAAAGTGAGGTGGCTGAAAAAATTCACAATGCGTGGCTTGTTGCCTTAGAGCGAGGGTATCATACCGCCGACGTTTATAAAGAAGGCCAAAGTATTGAATTACTTGGCACAGACGAGTTTACTGATAAGCTCATAAGCTTATTAGGTGAGTTACCGCAACAGTTGCCGGTCGCTTCATACTCAAACAGTCAGCCTCTTGATTTGCCGTATACCACCGAGTTAAGCGAACGCGAACAACCTAGTAAAAAGAACTTGGTTGGTGTCGACGTGTTTTTACAATGGCGCAGTGGCACCCCTAAAGAGCTTGGTGATGCTTTAAAAGCGCTCAGCGTTGATGGTCTTGAACTTCAATTAATCACTAATCGTGGCGTAAAAGTGTATCCCGAAGGTTTTTCAGAAACATTTTGTGTTGATCACTGGCGCTGCCGTTTTGTTGCTGACGAAATCCCTCTTAACTTTGGAAAAGTACTGGCCCTGCAAACGCGCTTATACGAAGCTAATTTTGATGTCGTTAAAACTGAGAACCTTTACGACTTTGACAATGAGCCTGGTTATGCAGCGGTGCATGGCTGATAGGTGAACTATTCAGCGTAAAGTGAAGACGAAGAAAGACGGCCTAGCGCACTAAAAAGTAAATTAAAAAGTGCGCTAGGCCTTTATAAATTAATCACAAGGTTTAGCCGGGCTCAACACAACACTTGGGTCCCAAATTCGCTGCCAAATATAAGAGACTCCAGATAAGTCAGGACGCTGACTAATCTTCTCAAAATCACCAATCACTACTTGTTCTTCTTCTATTTGTCCAACGGCAAAGTTAAACACGTAAGCACACTCAATTCCCATGCGTAAGTCAGATAGTAATACTTTGCTGTCATCTTGCGAAATAGCATAAACACCTTTAGTGAACCACCTTAGTCGCTTTATTCGCCAATCGTCACTAATACTCTCGATAAGTGACGCTTGACTAGGATAATAAGTAAGACTAACCTGCTCTGGCGAATCAAAGACCGAAGCGTAGATTTCGTAATACCCTTGTTCATCTGGTTGAACGGCGACTATTCGCCATAGCAAGGTATTTAAAGGCGCTGGGGTGCTCATATATGCAGAGCTATCGATATTATTTATGACAAGTGCTTGTTCAACTTTATTGTCGATGATCACTTTTGCAGCAAAACTCCATGCAATATAAATCGAACTAAGTCCAAGCGCGATATAGTTGGTTTTTTGTTTGAATTGCATAGATGTCTTTGGCACAAGCAATACAATAAAAGCAAAAAGCAATGGCAAGGTATACAAAGGGTCAATAATAAATAAATTTGAAGTACCAACTGGATACTCAGTAATGGGCCACATTAACTGTGTACCATAGACGGTACATGCATCTAATAAGGCGTGGGTTGATAAACACAAAAATACGACAATGGCCCACCTAAACCATGATGCCCTAAAGTCAGACTCACTGGCTAATGAAGGGTCGCTTGAACCTAATGTAGTGGCCTTGGAAATAGGATGAACTTTTGCCAATAGCCACGCTAATATTGGACTCACTATAATATGCACTAGAAGCGAATGGCTAAAACCTCGATGATAGGTAAACGCTTCGACTTCGCCGGCATAAGGCAAAAAAACATCTAAATCGGGCAAGGTACC
>CAYURD010000001.1:0-1827 GCA_964446865.1 uncultured Glaciecola sp. | reverse complement strand
ACTTATTTACTCACTTATAAAAAACGTTTAAAAAACGCTAAACCAAGTGTGTTTGCATGGGCAATATTGCGCCGTGGTATCAGCTCTGGTTCGGCGACGTTCTCTAGCGCTTTTGACACGCTTGCTTCTCGAATAAGATGAAAAATAGGGTAGGGTGAACGATTTGTATAATGGCTAATTTCATCTATTGGTTCACCATCAAATAAATACTGCGGGTGAAAACTAGCTAATTGATATACCCCTTCATACCCTAAATCAATCATTAACTCGTTAGCTAACTGAAGGACAAAAAGGTAATCATCAAATTTTGTAAGCGCTTTACTCAATACTAGTAAGCTTGTTTCACAGTCGCTATTGTCATCAAGATATTTGCACTCAGATGCCAAAGCACTTAGCACTTCTTTGGTGTCTTTAGCGTCACAAATGCTCATGCGAATGGTGTCATGGATTCGAGGTTGTTTAGCAAATGGGCAAAATCGCTCGCCAATAACGACTTCATCAAGCCAGCGCCAGACCTTTAGGCTGACGTTGTTTTGATTAATGACTCGTTTATCGTTCATTGAATATTACTCGCTAAATCAGTCGCTAAATCAGTCGCTAAATCACTTACCTAATCATTTAACTATTTTGAGGGTTTCCTTGCCTAACGGCATCACGTTGAACATAAGCTTCAAGCGTGTTTTCTATTAGACTGGCGACAGTCATTGGACCAACACCACCAGGTACAGGCGTTATCCAGTCTGCTCGCGTTTTGGCAGTTTCAAATTCGACGTCACCGGTAAGGCTACCATCGTCTTGTCGATTAATGCCTACATCAATCACAATGGCGCCGGGTTTTATCCATTCACCTGGAATAAAGTGGGGCTTTCCTACCGCGACGACAAGGAGATCAGCTCGCTCTACATGTGGCCTAAGTGATTTAGTGAATTTATGGCAAGTTGTGACGGTGCAGCCGGCTAATAGGAGTTCTAAGCCCATTGGACGACCTACGATATTCGAAGCGCCTACAATAACGGCTTCTAACCCTTTGATTTTGCGTTTGGTCGCTTCAATCATTGTCATAATGCCCTTAGGCGTACAAGGTCTCAGGGCCGGCATTCTTTGCGCGAGTCGGCCAATGTTATACGGGTGAAAGCCATCGACATCTTTACTAGGTGTAATTCTTTCAAGAATTTCATCTGCTTGTAAACCTGCTGGTAAAGGTAGTTGAACTAATATACCGTCAATTTCTGGGTCATTATTTAGTTGGTCAACTAAGGCAATTAGCGCTTGCTGGTCTGTTGTCGCGGGTAATTTAAACTCTTTTGACACTAAGCCAACTTCTTCGCAGGCTCTTGTTTTATTGGCTACGTAAACTTGTGAGGCTGGATTACTACCAACCAAAACAACCGCCAGTCCAGGTAGTCGTTTATTCGCCTCTTTTAATATGTCTATGTGTGAGGAAACGGTGTCGCGCACCTGTTTGGCAATTTTTTTACCGTCAATTAATTGTGCTGTCATAAAAATGAATTGTATCGTCGATGAGGTATATGTGGGGTAGTTTACGTAAATGCCCATTAAAAAACCATTAGCTTTAGATAATTAGCGAATAAATACGATGTGTTATTGGCTGCTTTTTATACAAGCTAAAAAAATCCGATGTTTAGGGCAAAAAGTGTTTGACCATATAGGGCAGAGTCGGTAATATGCGCCCCCCGTAGCGTTGAGCAATTTAGAAGTTATTTTGCAATAAACGGTACAAAAAGTATGCAAGAGCAAATTGCTCGTGTATCAGTCGGTGAGTGGCGCAGCTTGGTAGCGCACCTGGTTTGGGTCCAGGGGGTCGTA